>NZ_JBIWPG010000005.1:384797-488526 GCF_044768135.1 Streptomyces sp. NPDC101165
GGGGGGGGGTGGGGGCGGGGGGGGCGGCGGGGGCGGGGGGTCCGGGGGGTGGCGGGGGGGGCGCCCCCGCCCCCCCCCCCCGGGGGGGGGGGGGGCGGCCCCCCCCCCCCCCCAACCACAACTGACCCGCACCCGGCGCACGGCAAAGCGCCCCGAGCTCTATTCCGGGGTCTTCCGCGCCAGCGCGTTGTTGCCTATCGAGTTGCGCACGCTGAAGCTCACCGCGTCCGGCCGATACCGGTCGTCCGACCACTCCACCGGACGCCCTTCGCGGGTCGTGGTGACCCGCCGCACCCGCAGCAGCGGACTCGTGCGGCGAACCCCCAGCAACTCGGCGTCTTGCGCGCCGCAGGCGACCGCGTCGATGACGTGCTCGCCGTAGGCGAAGACCAGGCCCGTGTCGTCGTAGAGCCGTTGGGTGACGGAGGGGCACTCGGGCTCGATCGGCTCGACCGCCGGTGCGATCCAGTCGGCGTACACCGTCCGCTCCAGCAACACCGGCTCGCCGTCCAGGCCGCGGACCCGCAGCACGTGCAACACCTGCGTCCCGGCGGGCAGTTGGAGCCGTACCGCGTCCTCCTGCGTGGCCGGGCGGTACTCCTGTGCCACCACGTGTCCGGTGGCCTCGCGGCCCATCGCCCGCGCCCACTGGGCGAAGCTGCGCAGTTCCTCGAAGCTCTGGCTGCGCCGGCTGGCGAGGACCACGCGCCGGGCGCCCTGGCGGGAGCCGATCAGGCCCTCGGCGGTGAGAGCGGCGACGGCCTGCCGGACCGTGCCGCGTGAAACGCCGTAGTGCGTCGCGAGTTCCGCCTCCGAGGGCAGCCGGCTGCCGACCGTGTACTCCTCGCGGTCGATCGCGCGCCGCAGCTCGTCGGCGATCTCCTCGTGTCGCGCCGTCATGCTTCCCCTCTGCTCAGGTCGCTGTGCACAGCGTGACCAGCCTAATCGAGACCTGAGCGTGATCTGTAGCGGTCTGGATTGTGCACACAACAAGGGCTCAAAGTTTCGTCACGGTTTACAGACAGGACACCTGCGGCGGGCGTACTGTGACGCAACTTGTTCATACAAGTTCTCCGCAGTTCCCCAACGCACCGCCCAACCCTCGTGCGCACCCCTGGAGAGACCGTGACCGTGTCCCTGCCGAGAAACGCCGTCCTCGGCGGCTCCCTCGCCGTCGTCGCCGCGCTCGCGCTGAGCGCCTGTGGCGCCGCCCCCGACAACGCGTCCACCAAGACCAAGGACGGCAAGAACGCCGCCACCGCCACCTCCGCGGCCGACTTCGGCGGCCTCGACGCCCTCGTCAAGGCGGCCAAGAAGGAGGGCACGCTGCACATCATCGCGGTGCCCCGCGACTGGGCGAACTACGGCGCCATCATCGACGGCTTCCAGAAGAAGTACGGCATCAAGATCGAGGACGAGAGCCCCGACGGCTCCAGCCAGGACGAGATCAACGCCGTGACCTCGCGGAAGGGCCAGGACCGCGCTCCGGACGTCCTCGACCTCGGCTCCTCCTTCGCCCTCAGCGCCGCCCAGCAGGGCCTGCTCGCGCCCTACAAGGTGGCCTCCTACGACGAGATCCCCCAGGGCCAGAAGGACCCGCAGGCCCGCTGGTTCAACGACTACGGCGGCTACATCTCCATCGGCTGCGACGCCAAGCGCGTGAAGGCCTGCCCGACCACCTTCAAGGACCTCCTCAAGCCGCAGTACAAGGGCCAGGTCGCGCTCAACGGCAACCCGACCAAGTCCGGCTCGGCCTTCGGCGGTGTCTATGCGGCAGCCCTCGCCAGCGGTGGCTCGTTCGACAGCATCCAGCCCGGCCTCGACTTCTTCGCCAAGCTGAAGAAGAACGGCAACTACACGCCGGTCGAGTCCACCCCGGCCACGGTCGAGAAGGGCGAGACGCCCATCAGCATCGACTGGGACTACCTGAACGCCGGCTACGCCGACGAGTTCAAGTCCAAGGGCGTCGACTGGAAGGTCGCCATCCCGGGCGACGGCCAGTACGCCCAGTACTACTCCCAGGCCATCAGCAAGGACGCCCCGCACCCGGCCGCCGCCCGCCTGTGGCAGGAGTACCTGTACAGCGCCGAGGGCCAGAACCTGTGGCTCAAGGGCTACGCCCGCCCGGCGCTGATGACCTCGATGGAGAAGGCCGGCACCCTCGACAAGACCGCCGCCGCCAAGCTCCCGAAGGTCACCGGCACACCCTCCTTCCCGACCGAGGACCAGCAGGGCAAGGCGAAGACGGTCATCGCGCAGGGCTGGGGTAAGGCCGTCTCCGGATGACGACCGCTCTCCCCCGTACGGACGTGGCGCCCGTCGCTTCGGCGAAGCGGCGGCGCCGCGCCCCCGGCTGGCTGGCCGTGGTGCCGCTGCTGGCGTTCACGGCGATCGCCTTCGGGCTGCCCGCCCTGGCCATCCTGGACGGCGCCTTCACGGTCAAGGACCAGACGACCGGCGCCGCCTCCTACACGGCCGAGAACCTCTCGACCTCACTGCAGGGCCCGTACCTCACCGCACTGGTGGGCAGCGTGAAGCTGTCGGCGATCTCCGCCGCGCTCGGTGCCCTGCTCGGGCTGCCGCTCGCGCAGGCCGTGGTCAGTTCCCGCTCCCGCGCGCTGCGCGAGGCCGTGCTGACCGCCTCCGGTGTGCTCGCCAACTTCGGCGGCGTCCCGCTGGCCTTCGCCTTCGTCGCCACCCTCGGCAACGCCGGCGTGCTGACCGTGCACCTGGGCCTCACGGACAAGGGCTGGGACCTCTACAGCTTCTGGGGCCTGGTCCTCGTCTACCTGTACTTCCTGATCCCGCTGATGGTGCTCACCATCACCCCGGCCCTGGACGGGCTGCGCGTCCAGTGGCGGGAGGCCGCGCTCAACAACGGCGCCACCGGGGTGCAGTACTGGCGGCACGTGGCCCTGCCCGTGCTCGCGCCCTCGCTGCTGGGTGGTCTCGTGCTGCTGTTCGGCAGCGCCTTCGCCGCCTACGCCACCGCCGCCGCGATGGTGGGCAGCGCGGTGCCGCTGGTCACGCTGCAGATCGCCGACGCCCTCTCCGGCAACGTGCTGGTCGGCCAGGAGAACGTCGCCCTCGCCCTCAGCCTCGACATGGTGCTGGTGGCGGGCCTGGTCATGGCCGTGTACCTGCCCCTGCAACGACGGAGCGCCCGATGGCTCGACGCCTGACCCCCTGGCGCTGGGCCGTCCTCGGCCTGGCCGCGCTGTACTTCCTGGTGCCGCTCGCCGCGTCCGTGATCTTCACGGTCGACGTGCCCGGCCACGGCGTCACCTTCGACGCGTACACGCAGATCCTGTCCGCCGACGGCTTCACCTCCAGCCTGCTGCTCTCGCTGGAGATGGCCGTGGCCACCATCGTGGTCGTCCTGCTGCTGATGGTGCCCGCCGTGGTCGCGCTGCGGCTCGGCGCGCCCAGGCTGCGGCCGGTGGTGGAGGTCGTGTGCTCGCTGCCGCTGGTGGTGCCGCCGATCGCGTTCGTCGCGGGGATCGTCACCGTGCTGAAGTGGGGTCCGGACCACCTGTCCCGGACCCCGCTGTTCCAGACGTTCGTGGCGATCCAGAACCCGACCTTCCCGGTCGTGCTCGTCCTCGCCTACGTCGTGATGGCCCTGCCGTTCGTCTACCGCGCCCTGGACGCGGGCCTGCGCGCCATGGACGTGCGCACCCTCGTCGAGGCCGCGCGCAGTTGCGGCGCGTCCTGGCCGCAGGCCCTCGTCCGGGCCGTACTGCCGAACCTGCGCGGGGCGCTGCTGAACGCGTCGTTCCTCACGCTGGCCCTGGTCCTCGGCGAGTTCACCGTCGCCCGGCTGCTGGGCTTCCAGCCCTTCGCCGTGTGGATCTACAACGTCGGCGGCTCCCAGGCCCAGATGTCCGTCGCCGTGTCCGTGCTCAGCCTGCTCCTCACCTGGGCCCTGCTCCTCGTGCTCGCCGGTGCCGGCGGACGCACCCGAACTGCTTCCTCCCGGGGATGAACCATGACCGTCACCACGCTTGAGAAGGCGACCGCCGAGAAGGCCGCCACCGTCGAATTCCGGGGGCTGCGGAGGGAGTTCGGGACCACCGTCGCCCTCGACGGACTCGACCTGACCGTCCGCCCGGGGGAGTTCCTGGCCCTGCTCGGCCCCTCCGGCTGCGGCAAGACCACCGCGCTGCGCATGCTCGCCGGGTTCGAACACCCCGACTCCGGTGCCGTGCTGGTGGACGGCGAGGACGTCACCCACGTCCCGGCCCACCGCCGCGACGCCGGGATGGTCTTCCAGTCGTACAGCCTCTTCCCGCATCTGAACGCCGTCGACAACGTCGCCTTCGGGCTGCGCATGCGCAAGGTCCGGACGGCCGAACGGCGCTCCCGCGCCGCCGAGTTGCTGGAGCTGGTCGGGCTCGGCGACAAGGGGGAGCGGTTCCCGCACCAGCTCTCCGGGGGCCAGCAGCAGCGCATCGCGCTCGCCCGCGCCCTCGCCCTGCGCCCGCGCGTCCTGCTGCTCGACGAGCCGCTGTCCGCGCTGGACGCCAAGGTGCGCCTGACCCTGCGCGAGGAGATCCGCCGGCTCCAGCAGGAGCTCGGCATCACCACCCTCTTCGTCACCCACGACCAGGAGGAGGCCCTCTCGGTCGCCGACCGGGTCGCCGTCATGCGCGCCGGACGGCTCGAACAGTGCGCCGAACCGGCCGAGTTGTACGGCCGCCCCGCCACCGCCTTCGTCGCCGAGTTCGTCGGCACGATGAGCCGGATCCCGGGCGAGCTGAAGGACGGCACGGTCGAGGTGCTCGGCCTGCGCCTGCCGGCCGACGGCGAGGTGCCGAACGGCGCGGTCGACGTGCTGGTGCGGCCGGAGTCCGTCCAGGTGCGGGCCGACGAGCAGGGCAGCGCCCGAGTCGTCGCCACCGCCTTCCTGGGCGCCGTCGTCCGGGTCACCGTACGGCTCGCCGACGGCACCGAGGCCAAGGCCGACCTGCCCGCCCACGAGGCCGCAGAGCTCGGTGCCGGAGCCGCCGTCGGCGTGTCGCTGCCCGAGCGCCCGGTGCTGGTGGCCGAACGTATCCAGAAGTGAGGAACGACAACAACGTGACCCCCCACAACCCCGTACTCCCGCTGCAGGCCGTCCTCTTCGACATGGACGGCACGCTCGTCGACACCGAGCGCCTGTGGTGGGAGGCGGTCGAGCAGGTCGCCGGACGCCCGCTGAGCGAGGCCGACCAGCCGGAGGTGCTCGGCCGACCCGTCGAGCACACCGCCGCCTGGCTCGCCGCCGCCACCGGAGGGGCCGAGGCCGACCTAGCGGCCGAGCTGCACCGCGAGTTCGCCGACCGCGTCCGCACCGGGATCGTGCCCCGCCCCGGCGCCCTGGACCTGCTGGACGCGCTGGCCGCCGCCGATGTCCCGACCGCCCTGGTCACCGCGTCCCCGCGCGCGGTCGCCGACGTCGTGCTCGACGCCCTCGGCGCCGGACGGTTCGCGGTCTCCGTCACCGCCGACGACACCGCCCGCACCAAGCCGGCCCCCGACCCCTACCTCGCCGCCTGCCGGGCGCTCGGCGTCGACCCGGCCGCCTGCGTGGCCGTCGAGGACACCGAGACCGGTGTGGCCTCCGCCGAGGCCGCCGGGTGCGCCGTACTCGCCGTGCCGTCCCTCGCGCCGATCGGCGCGGCACCCGGGCGGACCGTGCGCGACAGCCTCGTCGGCGTCACGCCGGAGGAGCTGCGCCGGATGATCGCGCCCGAACTCCGCGTCATGAGCTGGAACCTGTGGCTCGGCGGCAGCGAGGTCGACGACCACCGCGCCAAGCAGGTCAAGGCCGTCCTGGAGAGCGGTGCCGACGTCGTCGGGCTCCAGGAGACCGCCGGTACGGCCGCCCAGGAACTGGCCGAGGCCCTCGGCTGGCACCACCACCGGGCCGGCGAGAACCTCGGCGTCATCAGCCGGCACCCGATCACCGCCCGCTTCGGCGACCCCGAGGTCGGCTTCTACGGCGCCGCCGGCGTCCGGATCCGGGTCGCTCCCGGCCGCGAGGTCGACGTGTGGACGGCCCACCTGCACTACACGCCGTACGGGCCCTACGAGGCCGTCTTCGACGGGCTCGGCGCACCCGAGCTGATCGCCCACGAGGACGTGCGGCTCGCACAGATGCGGGATGCGCTGCACCGGATCGCCGAGTCGTCCTCGGACGGCGTCCCGGTGGTCCTCGTCGGCGACTTCAACTGCCCCTCGCACCTGGACCGGCCGGACGTGGCCTGGCCGGTGACGCGGGCGGCGGCGGACGCGGGGTTCGCGGACTCCTACCGTGAGGTCCACCCCGACCCGGTGGCCGAGCCGGGGCACACCTGGTCGCCGATCCACCCGGTGCACGAGGACGGCAGCGGGCGTCCGGAGCCGCAGGACCGGATCGACTACGTCCTGCACCGCGGCCTGACCGCGCGGGACGCGCGGACCCTCGTCGTCGGCACCCCGCACCCGTGGCCCGACGTCGCGGGCAACGACTGGCCCTCGGACCACGCGGCCGTCGTGGCCACCTTCGCACTGCCATGGAAGTGACCCGTGGTTACCGCAGGTCACCATTGCGGACCAGGTGACGATCCCGTAGGTTGTGCCCGCTCTTACTGACTGGTAACACCGGCAGGTATCCCATGCGCTGGCCCGTCGGCCGTCCCACCACCGTCCGTGCGCGGATCGTGGCGCTCGCTCTCGCCCCGGCCGTCGCGCTGATGGCCCTGTGGAGCTTCGCCATGGTGTCCGTCACCGCCGAACTGCGTGCGCTGATCCGGCTCCAGGGGGTGTACGAGGACTTCGGCACCCCCGTGGACACCGCGATCGGGCAGATCCAGATCGAACGCCGGATGTCCGCCGCCTACCTGGGTGCCCGCCTGGACACGGCGACGGCGGGGGACCTGCTCGGCCAGCAGCGCCGTACCGACCGGGCCGTCGACGCCATGCGGCACGCGGTCCGGGACGGCGACCGCGGGCGGCTCACGGACCGGCAGCGGCAGGCCCTGGACACCGTGGTCGCCGCCACCGGCAAGCTGGAGGCGCTGCGCGAACGCGTGCTGTCCAGGAACATCACCTGGGACCGGGCGGTCGACGAGTACAGCACGCTCGTCGAGCCCGGCTTCGACGTGCAGTCCACGCTCACCGCGCTCCAGGCCGGACAGCTCGCCCGGGAGGCGCAGGTCGTCATCGAGCTGGTGCGGGTACGGGAGTTCGTGTCCCGGGAGGACGCCCTGGTCGCCGGGGCACGGGCGGCCGGGACCCTGACCGACCGGCAGTACGACACCCTGACCGCCACCATCGAGGACAGGCGCGTCTTCGAGCGGACGTACGTCCCGGACCTGCCCGCCGACTCGCGCGGCCTGTTCGAGGAGTTCCAGCGCGGTGACCTCCACCGCTCGCTGACGCAGGGCGAGGACGCGCTGCTGCGGTCCGGAGCCGCGGGAGCCGGGCGGGCCGTCGCGGCGGACACCTGGCGGACCACCTCCGACCGGGCCGTCAAGCGCTACATGCAGCTGTGCACCCGCTCCGCCGAGAACTCCGCGGCGCGCGGCCGGGACTTCGCCTACCACGAGCTGACCAAGGCAGCCGTCGTCGGCGCGGTCGGGCTGGCCGCCGTCGCACTGTCCCTGTGGTTCGCGGTGCGCGGTGCGCGGCGCATCTCACGGCGCCTGGAGACCCTGCGGGACGCGGCCGACGTGCTGAGCACCCGCAAGCTTCCGGACGTGATGCGCAGGCTGAGCGCCGGCGAGGACGTGGACGCGCTCGCCGAGGCGCCGCCGCTCGCCGCCGACGAGATCAGGGACGACGAGATCGGCCAGGTCGGCCGGTCCTTCAACACCGCGCGGCTCGCCGCCGTGGAGGCCGCCGTCAGGCAGGCCACCCTGCGCCGGGGCCTGTTCGCGGTGCTGCTCAACATCGCGCGCCGCAACCAGGCGCTGGTGCACCGGCAGCTGAAGCTCGTCGACACGCTGGAGCGGCGCACCGAAGACCCGGACATCCTGCGCCAGTTGTTCCGCATCGACCACCTGACGACCCGGATGCGCCGCCACGCGGAGAGCCTGATCATCCTCTCCGGCTCGGCGCCCGGCCGCCGCTGGCGCAGGCCCGTGCCGGTCGCGGACGTCGTCGCCTCGGCGGTGAGCGAGATCGAGGACTACGCGCGCGTGGTGGTGCCGCCGATGCCCGAGGTCGGCGTCGCGGCGGACGCGGTCGCCGACGTCGTCCATCTCGTCGCCGAACTCCTGGAGAACGCCACGGCGTTCTCGCCGCCGCACACCCAGGTCACCCTGCGCCCCGGACGGGTCGGCAGCGGCTTCGTGCTGGAGATCGACGACCGCGGTCTCGGCCTCGACGCCGAGCAGCGCGCGGAGGCCCACCGCACCCTCACCGACCCCGAGGCCTTCGACCCCACCCGGCACGACCGGCTCGGCCTGTACGTCGTCGGCCGCCTCGCCGCCCGGCACGGCATCGAGGTGAACCTGCGGGACTCGCCGTACGGCGGCACGACCGCGGTGGTGCTGCTCCCGGAGGGGGTGCTGGCGGCGGTGGAGCCGGCGGGCACACCCTCTGCCGGGGCCGAGGGACGGGACCCGGTGGCGCACCCGCCGGCCCCGGCCGAGCTGCCGAGGCCGGTCGAGCGGACCGCGCCGGTGCTGGAGCTGCCCACCAGGAAGCGGTCCACGTCCCGGGCCGCCCTCGCGCCCGGGCCCTCACCGCAGGAGCCCCGCAGGCCGGACGCCCCCGGCCCGGAGGCGGCCCCCCGCCCGGAGCCCGCCCCCGCCCTGCCCACCCGCACCCGCCAGGCCTCCCTCGTCCGCGAGCTGCGCGACGATCCGCCGCCCCGTGGCACGGAACCCGAGCGCGAGGTCGACGCCGACGAGATGAGGGCGATCTTCGGAGCCTTCCAGCGGGGCCTCGACCGAGGCCGCAAGGGCCTGCCGGCCACCACACACACAGACGACGCGACCACCGACGCCGACGAAGGGACGGACACCGACGATGCACGGTGACGACGAGACCCCCGAGAACCCGGTCCCGCCCGCCGGAGCGCCCGGCACGGATCTGGGCTGGCTGCTCGACGACCTCGTGGCCCGGACCGACCATGTCCGCCAGGCGGTGCTGCTGACCGCCGACGGCCTGCCGCTCAGCTGCTCGGAGGGCATGCGCCGGCGGGACATCGAGCACCTGGCCGCCGTCTGCTCCGGCTTCCACGGCCTCGCCCGCTCGGCGGGGGAGCGGTTCGAGGCGGGGGAGGTGCGGCAGACCATGGTCATGCTGGAGGACGCCTACCTCTTCATCACCCCGGCCGGGCACGGCAGCCGCCTCGCCGTGCTGAGCGAGGCGCGGACCGACGTCGGACAGCTCGCCCACGAGATGGCCCTGCTGGTCCGCCGCCTCGGCCGCCATCTGGACGCCGCCACCCGCTCGGCCCCCTGATCCCGCGGTGAGCGACGAGCACTGGTACGAGGACGAGACCGGGTCGATGATCCGTCCCTACACCGTGACCCGGGGCCGCACCCGGCCCTCGGACCGGCACACCATCGACCTGATGTCCCCGGTCACCGCCCTGGAGCCGGACGGAGCGACGCACGCGCAACTCGACCACGCCCGCACCGCGCTGCTCGACCTGATCCGCCGCGGCGCCCGCCCCGTGGCCGAGCTGGCCGCGGACGCCGACCTGCCCCTGACCGTCGTACGGGTCCTGCTCGGCGACCTGGCCGAGGCCGGTCTGATCCGCATCGACGAGCCGCGCCGCCTGCCGGTCAGCGGTCCGGCCGCCGATCCGGGGCTGCTGCGGGAGATCATGGCGCGGCTGAAGGAGCTGTAGCCGCGGCGCCGACGAGGTCGGTCAGCATCCCGGCGGTCTCCCGGTCCGCCGGCAGGAAGGCCTCCAGGCGCAGCTCCGCCACCGTGACGTCGGTGGCCGTGCCGAAGTGCGTGAGTGTGGTGATCAGTGTCAGCTCGCGGTCGTCGTCCGGACCGGGCGCCCGCAGCCGCAGGGGTACGGCGAAGCCCAGGTGGTCGGGCGACTCGCGGGGCCGCGCCGGTGCCAGCTCGGCGAGCTCGGCCGCCAGCCGCCGCAGCCGTTCGTCCGGGTTGCGCACGCTCTCGGCCCGGACCGCGTCGATGATGTGCCACGCCCACTGCTCCAGGTTGACGATGCGGGGCGCCAGGCCCTGCGGATGCAGCAGCACCCGGGGAACGCTCACCGGCGGGACGAGCAGGTGCGGGGCCACTCCGGTGATGAACGCGTGGAAGGCCGCGTTGGCCGACACGAGGTCACCGTGCCGGTCGACGACCACCGCCGGGTACGGCAGATGGCCGTCCAGGATCCTTTCGAGCGCCGTACGGATCGGTTCGAGCCGCGGATCGTCCAGGCTGCTCCGCGGGTACGCCGGTGCGAAACCGGCCGCGAGCAGCAATTCGTTGCGCTCGCGGATCGGCACCTCCAGGGACTCGGCCAGCCGGATGATCATCGACCGGCCCGGAGCCGACCGGCCGCTCTCGATGAAGCTGACGTGCCGCTGCGTGGTTCCGGCCCGGGTGGCCAGCTCCAGCTGGCTGACCCGCCGCCGGGTGCGCCACTCGCGCAACGCGCCGGGGAGGGGCCCTCTGGTCGTTTCACCGATCATGCCTCCTGTGTAGCGCGCCCGGCCGCGGCCGGGCGATACCCCGCGGGGAATTGCCGCCGGTACGCACGGCGCAGCAGGGTCGTGGCCGTACACCGGCCCTGCGCAACCGAGGGGAAACGACCATGTCCGACACCGACATCCGCCGCCTCACCGAGAAGTACGTCGCCGTCTGGAACGAACCCGACGCGGAGCGGCGCCGCACCGCGATCCGTGAGCTGTGGTCCGACGACGCGGTCCATGTGCTGCAGCCGCCCAAGGAGCTGGCCGAGGCCGCCGAGGGGCTGGGCTTCGACCGGCTCGTCCTGCAGGCACAAGGGCACGACGCGCTGGAGATCCGGGTGACGCGCGCCCACGAGGAGTTCGTCGCCCCCGGCACCTTCGTCTTCCGCTCGCGCGACGACGCCGACCGGCTCCACGACGTCGTCAAGTTCCACTGGGAGATGACGCCCGGGGACGGCGGCGAGGCCGCGGGCGTGGGCCTGGAGATCCTCGTGCTCGGCCCCGACGGCCGGATCGTCGGCGACTACCAGTTCATCGAGGGGTGACCGGCGATGATCCCTTCCACCGTACGCAGCTATCACCTCGGCCCCGGGGGCGGCCTGGACGCCCTCTCGCTGCGCACGCACGAGCCACGCACCCCCGGACCCGGCGAGGTCGCGGTCGCCGTCCGCGCCGTCTCGCTCAGCTTCCGCGAGCTGCTGGTGCTGCGCGGGACGTATGTGCTGCCCGTGAAGCCGGACGTCGTGCCGGTCTCGGACGGGGCCGGTGAGGTCGTCGCCGTCGGGCCGGACGTCCACCGGGTGCGCCCGGGCGACCGCGTCGCCTCCACCGTGTTCCCGCACTGGCTGGACGGCCCGCTGGAACCGGACCGCCTGCCGCAGCTCGGCGGCACCCTCGACGGCATGCTGACCGAGCTGGCGATCCTCCCCGAGGACGCCCTCGTCCACGTCCCCGACCATCTCACCCATACCGAGGCGGCGACGCTGCCCTGCGCCGCCGTCACGGCGTGGAACGCGCTGACCGGCGACGGCCGTGGAGTGCGCGGTGGACAGACCGTGCTGACCACCGGCTCCGGCGGGGTGTCGCTGTTCACGGTGCAGTTCGCGACACTCCTGGGCGCGCGGGTGATCGCCACGACCGGCAGCCCGGCCAAGGAGGAGCGCCTGCGCGACCTGGGGGCCGACGAGGTCGTCAACCACCGCGACGTCCCGGACTGGCACGGCGCGGTCCGGGAGCTGACCGGCGGGCGGGGTGTCGACCGTGTCGTCGACACCGCCGGGACGCTGGACCAGTCGCTGAGATCGGTCGCCGTCGACGGGCATGTCGCCCTCGTCGGGTCCGTCTCCGGCGACTGGTCCCCGATCGACCCCCGGCTGCTGTTCGGCGCCGCCGCCACCGTCCGGGCGGTGGCCGTGGGCAGCCGCGCCCAGTTCACCGCCATGAACGACGCCATCGCCGCGCACCGGCTGCGACCGGTGGTCGACCGGGTGTTCCCCTTCGAGGAGGCCGCGGAGGCCTACCGGTACTACGAGTCGGCGAGCCCGCTCGGAAAGGTGGTCATCGGCGTCGGGTGACCCTCACAGCGCCGGGTTCCACGGGACGACCTCGAAGTCGCCCGTGCCCTGCTTCACCTTCTCGAAGGGGGCCGACGACACGCACGGCGGCAGGTCCTTGGTGTCCGTCGGGCTGCCGACCCCGGCCCAGCTGTAGCCCAGCCGGTCGTGCCGGCCGAGGTCGTGGACCGTGACACCGACCCGCCTGCCCTTGGCCCCCGGCAGGTCCGAGGCCGTGATCACGCCGGACACGACGGCGACCTTCCCGCCGGTGACCAGGCAGTCCACCTTCGCCTTGGCCCAGGCGCCGTCCCCGTGCAGGTAGTGGCTGAACTCGAACGTTCCGGTGGCCTTCCGCGGATTCATGTTGTCCTTCGCCGCCAGATGCGCGTCGAAGGAGAAGGTGATGTCATCCCCGGCCGACCGGTACAGCTTGGCCGTGCCGGTGAGCGCGGCGGCCTCACGCTGGGGATGATGCACCCCGGCTCCGGAGGCCACCGCCGCGCCCGCCGTCCCGGCGGTGATCAGCAGGGCGGCGGCACAGGCGATGGCGGCGATCCTCGTACGACGCTGCATGACGGTCCTTTCCGCAGGTCAAGCGTGTGAACTGAACGCTCACCACTCTCCCGGCGACGGCCCGTCGGCACATCGCTCCGCAGGCGGCATCCCGCCTCCCCCGTCCGGCGGGGAAGCCCCGCCGTGACCTGCGCCTCCAGGTGGAGGGGAACCCCGCCTCGGGGCGCGCAACGAATCGCCGCCCGACCCCCCTGGCACGCAACGAACCGCGCACCGGCGCGCAACGGCTCCCGCTTGTCCGGCCGAGCGCGCCGACCGTACCTTTTTTGTGGCCCCAAAACCCCCCTTTCCGGTGAGGAACCCGCATGCGCACGGCACTGCTCCAGAGCTCCGGCCGCCCCGGCTCGATCGCCGAGAACCTCAAGGTCCTCGACGAGGCCGCGGGCCGCGCCGCCGCCGCTGGTGCCGCGCTGCTGGCCGCTCCGGAGATGTTCCTGACCGGCTACGCGATCGGCGACGCCATCGGCCGCCTCGCCGAGCCCGCCGACGGCGACTCCGCCGACGCGATCGCCGAGATCGCCACCCGGCACGGCCTGGCCGTCGCCTACGGCTACCCGGAGCGCGACGGCGAGACCGTCTACAACTCCGCCCAGCTGATCTCCGCCGAGGGCACCCGGCTCGCGAACTACCGCAAGACCCACCTCTTCGGCTGCTTCGAGCGCGACCACTTCACGCCGGGCGAGCAGCCGGTCGTCCAGGCCGAGCTGAACGGCCTGACCGTCGGCATGATGATCTGCTACGACGTCGAGTTCCCGGAGAACGTCCGCGCCCACGCGCTGGCCGGCACCGACCTGCTGATCGTGCCGACCGCGCAGATGCACCCCTTCCAGTTCGTCGCCGAGTCCCTCGTGCCGGTGCGGGCCTGGGAGAACCAGATGTACGTCGCGTACGTCAACCGGGTCGGCCCCGAGGGCGAGTTCGAGTTCGTCGGACTGTCCGTCCTCGCCGGCCCCGACGGCATCGCCCGCACCCGCGCCGGCCGCGGCGAGGAGCTGGTGTTCGCCGACGCCGACCCCGGCTTCCTGGCCGCCTCCCGCGAGGCCAACCCGTATCTGCAGGACCGCCGCCCCGGCCTGTACGGGTCCCTGGTCTGACCGCCCGAACCCTCCCCCTCCGTATCCCCCCCGAGCCCTCCCCGCCTCACCCCCGCGCAAGGAGTCCGTACCCCATGACGTCCACGGTGCCCAACGCCGTCGAGCACGCCGACGAGCAGCAGCCGCCGATCACCATGTTCGGCCCGGACTTCCCCTACGCCTACGACGACTTCCTCGCCCACCCGGCGGGGCTCGGCCAGATCCCGGCGACCGAGCACGGCACCGAGGTCGCCGTCATCGGTGGCGGTCTGTCCGGCATCGTGGCCGCCTACGAGCTGATGAAGATGGGCCTCAAGCCCGTCGTCTACGAGGCCGACCAGATCGGCGGCCGGCTGCGCACCGTCGGCTTCGAGGGCTGCGACGACTCGCTGACCGCCGAGATGGGCGCGATGCGCTTCCCGCCGTCCTCCACCGCCCTCCAGCACTACATCGACATGGTGGGTCTGGAGACCACGCCCTTCCCGAACCCGCTGGCCGAGGCCACCCCGTCCACCGTCGTGGACCTCAAGGGCGAGTCGCACTACGCCGAGACCGTCGACGACCTGCCCCAGGTCTACCGCGACGTCGCCGAGGCCTGGAACAAGTGCCTCGACGAGGGCGCCGACTTCTCCGACATGAACCGCGCCATGCGCGAGCGCGACGTCCCGCGCATCCGCGAGATCTGGGCGAAGCTGGTCGAGAAGCTCGACAACCAGACCTTCTACGGCTTCCTCTGCGACTCCGAGGCCTTCAAGTCCTTCCGGCACCGCGAGATCTTCGGCCAGGTCGGCTTCGGCACCGGCGGCTGGGACACCGACTTCCCGAACTCCATCCTGGAGATCCTGCGGGTCGTCTACACCGAGGCCGACGACCACCACCGCGGCATCGTCGGCGGCTCCCAGCAGCTGCCGCTGCGCCTGTGGGAGCGCGAGCCCGAGAAGATCGTCCACTGGCCGTACGGCACCTCGCTGAAGTCCCTGCACGTGGACGGCGAGCCGAAGCCGGCCGTGACCCGGCTGCACCGCACCGCGGGCAACCAGATCACGGTGACGGACGCGGGCGGCGACATCCGCACGTACAAGGCGGCCATCTTCACCGCCCAGTCCTGGATGCTGCTGTCCAAGATCGCCTGTGACGACTCGCTCTTCCCGATCGACCACTGGACCGCGATCGAGCGCACCCACTACATGGAGTCCTCGAAGCTGTTCGTGCCGGTCGACCGGCCGTTCTGGCTGGACAAGGACGAGGAGACCGGCCGGGACGTCATGTCGATGACGCTCACCGACCGCATGACCCGCGGCACCTACCTGCTGGACGACGGCCCGGACAAGCCCGCCGTGATCTGCCTGTCCTACACCTGGTGCGACGACAGCCTGAAGTGGCTGCCGCTGTCCGCGAACGAGCGGATGGAGGTCATGCTGAAGTCGCTCGGCGAGATCTACCCGAAGGTCGACATCCGGAAGCACATCATCGGCAACCCGGTGACCGTCTCCTGGGAGAACGAGCCCTACTTCATGGGCGCGTTCAAGGCCAACCTGCCCGGCCACTACCGCTACCAGCGGCGCCTGTTCACGCACTTCATGCAGGACCGGCTGCCCGAGGAGAAGCGGGGCATCTTCCTCGCCGGCGACGACATCTCCTGGACGGCCGGCTGGGCGGAGGGTGCGATCCAGACCGCGCTGAACGCGGTCTGGGGCGTCATGCACCACTTCGGCGGC
The DNA here is from genome assembly GCF_044768135.1 of Streptomyces sp. NPDC101165. NCBI lineage: Bacteria > Bacillati > Actinomycetota > Actinomycetes > Kitasatosporales > Streptomycetaceae > Streptomyces > Streptomyces sp. NPDC101165. Next base: position 400,349 of record NZ_JBIWPG010000005.1, read on the forward strand.
GAGACCGACGCCGCCAACCCGGGCCCGGGTGACGTCTACGACGAGATCGCCCCGGTTGAGCTTCCCGAGGACTGACCGGGAATCGGACCAAGGCGCGGACGGCCGGACTCAGACTCCGGCCGCCCGCGCCTTTTCAAACACCTCGGCGGCGACGTCCTTGAGCTCCTGGGCGTCCCGCGCGGTGCCCTGGAGGTCGACGAGGATCTCCTCCAGACCGATCTGCGCGTGCGCCGCCAGGTCCTCGACGATCTGATCGACGTCGCCCTGGAAGGGGCGGCGGTCCGCGCCCTCGTACGCCTTGGGCAGCCGGACGCAGTTCACCCTCAGCACCGTCTGGATCGGTTCCTTCCGGCCGCGCTCGGCCGCCAGGTCCTGCAACTGCTGCCACTGCGCGGCGATCTGCTCCGCGCCCATGCCCACCGGCAGCCAGCCGTCGGCATGGTCGACGAGCCGGGTCAGCGCCTTCTTGTTGCTCGCAGCCAGGAGGATGGGGATCGGCCGCGCGGGCTTGGGCCCGACCACGGCGGACTCGATCTTGGTGATGCGGCCGTCGTAGCGGACCGGGTCCGGGCCCCACACCGCCCGGCACACCTCGATGATCTCGTCGAGCACCTTGCCGCGCTCCGCGATCGGCCGGACGCCCGCGGCAGCGTACTCGTCCAGCGACCAGCCGGTGCCGAAGCCGGCGATCACCCGGCCGCCGCTCGCCGCGTCCAGCGAGGCGAGGGCCTTGGCGAGCTGGAACGGGATGTGCAGCGGAGCGACCAGCACGCTGGAGCCGAGCCGGGCCCGCTCGGTGGCCGCGGCCGCCAGGGTGAGGGTGACCAGCGGGTCCGCCACGTTCCGGTACTGGTCGGGCCAGGGCAGGCCCTCGATGCCGTAGAGGCCCTGGGCGGCGGGCTCCGGGAAGAGGGCTCGCTCGAAGACCCACAGGCTGTCGTAACCGATCTCCTCGGCGGCGCGCGCCACGTCGGGCACGTCCTTGCCGAGGGAGTACTGCCGCATCTGGGGAAGACTCAGGCCGAGCCGGGTCGCCATACCGCTGCTCCTCTGCGCTGGGTGTTGAACCGTCAACGTACGGCGATGACAGGGCAGTTCCGCAGGAGGCTCGCCCACCGGCCGGATCCGGCCAGGTCAGTCGCACAGCGGGGTGAGCAGCATGCGGCCCGCGAAGCCGACCGCCGCGTCGAGGCGCTCGGTGAACTCCTCGACGACGTCCTCGCAGCGGCGCAGTGCCCACAGGGTCCGGGCCGCCGTCCAGGTCGCGTCCCGCGCCCGGTCCAGGCTCCAGGAGCCCAGCAGATGGGTGATCGGGTCGGCGATCTGCAGCAGGTCGGGACCCGGCATCAGATCCTCACGGATGCGCTCCTCCAGCGAGACGAGGAGGTCGCCCACGCGCTCGAACTCGTCCTCCAGATCGGCCGGTTCGCAGCGGAGCGTACGACAGGTGTCCACCACGGCGAGCGCCAGGTCGTGCCCGATGTGCGCGTTGATGCCCGCGAGCGCGAACTGCAGCGGCCGTACGCCGGGATGGCGGCGGAACTGGAACAGGGGCCGCCAGCAGGCGGGTGGACGGCGGTCCCGCTCCACCGCGTCGACCGCCGCCAGATACCGCTCGGCGAACCGCACGTCCAGCGCGGACGCCGCCCGCCGGTCCGCGAACTCCCCGGCGTCCAGGCGCCGGTCGACCTCCTCGGTGACGGCGAGGTAGACGCGGTTGAACACGCCGATCCCGTCCCGCTCGGGTAACTCCGCATCAAGAACACGCATACGCTCGATCACGGAGTCGACAGGCGTGCTGAGGTGTTCCGACTGCGCCATGGGGGAAGGGTCCCAGCCCCGCCCCACCCCACGCACCGACCACCCCGCCGCTTCGCCGGAACGGGGGAATGCGGGGCGGGGGAGGGGGAGAGGCATCGCTCGGGGAGAGCGGGGGGCAGTTTCGCGCAGGAGCGGTGGGGGCGGCGTGGCTCGGGAGGCGCGGGGGTGTCTTCCGGTGGGGGGCGGGGGCAGGGGCGACATCGCCCGTGGGGGAAGGGCGGGTGCGCTCGCGCGCTGTGGCCGAGGCGGCGCAGCCGGCGGTGAGGGCAGCGCCGTGCGGGAGGGGCGGGGCGACATCGTGCTGGAGGGACGGGAGCGGCACTGCCGGGTTGAGGCAGAAGCGGCTTCGCTCGGGAGGGCGAGGCGACTCCGCGCGCGGAGAAGCGGGGGCAACTTCGAGCGGGGTAGTGGCGGCAACGGCCTTGCCGGGAGAGGTAGGGGCGACATTGCCCGGAGGAAAGGGAGGGTGCGCTCGCGCGCGGCACCGAGCGGGAGGGGCAGGGGCAAAACCGGGCCGGAAGAGTAGGGGCGACTCCGCGCTGGAGGTACGGGAGCGGCACTGCCCGGGAGGGGCGGCACCGGCTTCGCCTGTGAGGGGCGAGGGCGACGTCGCGCGGGGTTGTGGCGGGAGCGGCATCGCCGGGAGGAGCGGGGCGCCACCGCCCGAAAGGATCGGGAGCGGCACCTGGCGAGAGGTGAGGGACCGGCATCGTCCGGGAGGTGCGGAGGGCGGTACCGCGCGGGCAGGGCCGGACGGGTAACGCCCGGGAGGGGCGGGCGGCGGCATCGCCCAGGAAGAGCGGGAGCGACTCCGCGCCGGCAGGGCGGGAGTGGCAGTGCGCGTCGGGAGGGGAAGGGGGAGCGTGTCAGGGTTACGTACTCGGCGGTTGGCCGTGCGTCGGGCGCGACGCAGGCGGGCCCGCAGGCGGGCGGTGATGGTCATGGTGGCCTCGGTGGTGACCCTGGTGGGCACCGTGACCGGGATGGTCTCGGCGCTGGACCACGGCCGGGGCTCCGACCGGGCTCGGCCCGAGGTGACCCACGTGCCGAGCCCCGTGCCCCGGCCCGCCCTCCCTGCGCCGTCGCCCTCCCCGTCGAGGACCACACGGACTCCCACGGCCCCGTCGAAGGAGCCGCCGGCCACCGGCCTCACCCCGACCCGCACCGAGAGAAAGCAGCGGACCGACCCCGTGACCCCCCGTCTCTACCGCCACCCCGACTCCCAGGTGCTGGACTGGGTCCGCGCCCACCCCGACGACCCGCGCACCGCGCTCATCGCGTCCCGGATCGCCGACCGGCCGGCCGCGGTCTGGTTCGCCGAGTACAGCCCGGACACCATCGCCGTCCGGGTCCGCGCGGTCACCGCGGGCGCGGCGGCCCAGGGCCGGGTTCCGGTGCTCGTGCCGTACGCGATCCCCGACCGCGACTGCGGCGGCGCCTCCCGGGGCGGGGCGCCGGACCTCGCGGCCTACGACGCCTGGATCGACGCCTTCGCCCGGGGGCTGGGCTCCGCCGAGGTGATCGTGATCCTGGAACCGGACTCGATCGCCCAGTCCGACTGTCTCTCGGCCGCGGACCGGGCCGCCCGCTTCGCCTCGCTGGCCCGCGCGGGCCGGGCCCTGAAGGCCGCGAACCCGCGCGCGCGGGTCTACTACGACGCGGGCCACTCCGGCTGGAACCCGCCCGCCGAGCAGGCCGCCCTCCTGAAACAGGCGGGAGCCGACGCCTCCGACGGCGTCTTCAGCAACGTCTCCAACTTCCGCACCACAGCCGACGAGATCGCCTACGACCGGCAGGTCCTCGACGCCCTCGGCGGACCGGCGAGCCTCGGCGCGGTCGTCGACACCAGCCGCAACGGCAACGGGGCGCCGCCCGACGGCCAGTGGTGCGACCCGGCCGGCCGCAGGATCGGCCGGGCACCGACCCTGACCACGGGCGAGGACCGCATCGACGCCTACCTGTGGGTGAAGCTGCCGGGGGAGTCCGACGGCTGCCGGGGCGCGGCCGGGACGTTCACGCCGTCGTACGCCTACGACTTGGCGCGCTGACCGTCCTCGTCCCCCTCGTCGTACGTGGACGTGCCCTCGTCCAGCAGCGGCTCCTGCGGCTTGAGGTGGGCGGGCGCGAAGGCGCCCAGGACGTGGTAGCCGGTGATGACGACCAGCGTGCCCAGCGCGATCCCGCTCAGCGTGAAGTTCTCGCCGAACTTCATGGAGACGTTGCCGACGCCGATGATGATGCCCGCGGCCGCCGGGACCAGGTTCAGCGGATTGCGCAGGTCCACCTTGGCGCTGATCCAGATCTGCGCGCCGAGCAGGCCGATCATGCCGTACAAGATGACGGTGATGCCGCCGAGGACACCGCCCGGGATCGCGGCCACGACCGCCCCGAACTTCGGGCAGACGCCGAAGAGCAGCGCGAAGCCGGCGGCGGCCCAGTAGGCGGCCGTCGAGTAGACGCGGGTCGCGGCCATGACGCCGATGTTCTCGGAGTACGTGGTGTTGGGCGGACCGCCCACCGCGGTGGACAGCATGGAGCCGACGCCGTCGGCCGAGATGGCCGTACCGAGCTGGTCGTCCAGGCGGGTGCCGGTCATCTCGCCGACCGCCTTGACGTGCCCGGCGTTCTCCGCGACCAGCGCGATGACGACGGGCAGCGCGACCAGGACCGCCGACCACTGGAAGGACGGCCCGTGGAAGGTGGGCAGTCCGATCCAGTCGGCCTTGGAGACGCCTGAGAGGTCGAGCCGCCAGTGGTCGGTGACCTTGCCGCTCGCGTCCACCGAGTGGATCTTCCCGAAGATCAGGTCGGAGGCCCAGGAGATGCCGTACCCGAAGACCAGGCCCAGGAAGATCGCGACACGGGACCAGAAACCACGCAGACAGACGACCGCCAGACCGGTGAAGAACATCACCAGCAGCGCCGTCCACTGGTCCTGCGGCCAGTACGTGGAGGCGGTCACCGGGGCCAGGTTGAAGCCGATCAGCATGACCACCGCGCCGGTGACGATCGGCGGCATGACCGCGTGGATGATGTGCGCCCCGAAGCGCTGCACCGCGAGACCCACGAGGAACAGCGCGGCGCCGACCACGAAGACCGCGCCGGTCACCGTGGCGCTCGTACCGCCCTGCGCGCGGATGACGGCGGCCACGCCCACGAACGACAGGGAGCAGCCCAGATAGCTCGGCACCCGGCCGCGGGTGGCGAGCAGGAAGATCACGGTCGCCACGCCCGACATCATGATCGCCAGGTTCGGGTCGAGGCCCATGAGGACGGGTGCCACGAACGACGCCCCGAACATCGCCACGACGTGCTGGGCGCCGAGGCCCACCGTGCGCGGCCAGGAGAGCCGTTCGTCGGGGCGTACCACCGCTCCGGGTGCGGGCGTGCGCCCGTCGCCGTGCAGTTTCCAGCGCACGCCGAGGTCCATGGTGGGGTTTCGCTTTCTCTGTACGTGAAGACGGTCCGGACCATTGTCACGGTTACCTGGCCGCTCTACGCTCACACGGTCCTACTCATGAACTGCGTTCACATACCTGATCAACCTGATGCATGATGATCGGAGTGCTCGATGAGTGGAAGATCCCGTGCGACCGTACTGCTGGCCGCCGTGGTGACCTTCGCGGCCGTGCTCGTGCCCTCCGCCCACGCGGCACCCAAGGCCCCCCGGACGGCCGCCCTGGACGGCACCCGCCTCCAGCAGACCCGGTCCCGTCTGGAGCACGATCCCCGGCTCCGGCGCGCGCTCGAGGGCCTGACCGCCCGCGCGGACGCCTGGCTCGACCAGGGTCCCTGGACGGTCGTCGACAAGCCGAAGCCCGCCCCCGGCGGCGACGTCCACGACTACCTGAGCCAGGCCCCCTACTGGTGGCCCACCACGACCCCCACCGCCGACAACCCCTGGGGCTGTCCGTACGTCCAGCGTGATGGCCGGCGCAATCCCGAGGTGGACAGCGGCACCGACCGGCAGGACGTGGAGAAGGTCTTCGACTCCGCCTACGACCTCTCGCTGGCCTGGTACTACACCGGCAAACGGAGCTACGCCGCGAAGGCCGGGCAGATCCTGCGCACCTGGTTCCTCGCCCCGGCCACCCGGATGAACCCCAATCTGAACCACGCCCAGTTCATCCCCTGCAAGTACGACGGCCGGGCCATCGGCATCATCGACTTCTCGCAGTCGTACACGAGCGTGCTGGACGCCCAGGCGATCCTCGCCACCGGTGCCCCCGGCTGGAGCGCCCAGGACCGCACCGCGATGGGCAAGTGGAACACCGACTTCCTCGGCTGGCTGAAGAACAGCGACTTCGGCAGGCAGGAGGGAGCGGCCGCCAACAACCACGGCACCTTCTACGACATGCAGCTCGCCGCCCTCGCCTACGCCACCGGCGACACGGACCTGGCCCGGCGGACCGTGCTGGACGCGCGCGCAAAGCGGATCGACCCGCAGATCGCCGCCGACGGCAGCCAGCCGCAGGAACTCGCCCGCACCCGCAGCTGGCACTACTCGACCTTCGACCTCGTCGCCTACACCCGCCTCGCCGCCATCGGCCGGCACGTGGGCGTGAACCTCTGGGCCTACCGGGGGCCGGACGGGCAGAGCCTGTTCAAGGCGGTGGACTATCTGCTGCCGGCCGCGACCGGTGCCACCGCCTGGCCGCACCCCGAGCTGGAGTTCTACCGCTACGCGGCGAGCGACGTCGTCCACGCGGCGGCGGACGCCGGTGACGCGGCGGCGAAGGCGGCCGTGCCCGACCTCCAGGCGCCTCCCGGCGGTGACCTGTGGGCGCTGCGCCCCGCCGCAGAGCAGCTGGACTCGATCGCGGGCTGACTCGGGCTGACCGGGTCAGGCCAGGTCTGACCAGCCCCCTTCACGGCCAGGGCTCCTGAGCGGTCGCTTAGTATGGGGTGACCCCACCGCCCCGTACCGCACGTTCAGGAGCCCCTCCCGTGACCGCCGAAGCCCCGATCGCCCCCGCCGTCGCACATGGCCGGCTGATCCCCGTCACCGTCCACTTCGACGACCTGGACGCGCTCGGGCTGCTCCACAACGCCCGCTATCCGCTGATGGTGGAGCGCGCCTGGGCCGAGCTGTGGAACGAGTACGGCATCCGGTTCGACGGCGACTGGGTGGCCGCCGGTGACGCCTGCAACGCCGTCCGGGAACTGCGGATCAGCTACGAGGCACCCGTGACCCGGCCCGGCAGCTACGCCGTCCACCTCTGGCTGGAACGGCTCGGCACCACCGGCCTGACCTACGGCTTCCGCTTCTGCTCGGCCGACGGCGCGCAGACCTACGCGCAGGGCGCCCGGGTCCTGGTCCGGCTGGACGCGACGACCCTGCGCCCCGCGCCGTGGAGCGACTCCTTCAGGGCCGTGGGTCGGGAACTGCTGCGGCCCGCGGACTGACCTGCGTCCGGCCGCCGCGCCCGGCGGTGCGCAGCACCCCCGCGAACACGGCGAGCCCGCAGGCCAGCACGGTCACCACGCCGAACGAGACCACCAGGCTGGTCGCCTGCGCCACCCCGCCGATCAGGCTCGGCGCGATCAGCCCCGAGGTGTAGGTGATGGTCGCCACGCCCGCTATCGCCTGGCTGGGGTTGGGACCGGCGTGACCGGCCGCCGCGAAGCACAGCGGCACGACCACCGCGATCCCGAGCCCCATCAGTGCGAACCCGGCCATCGCCACCGCGGGATGCCCCGCGACGACGACCAGCAGGCCGCCGAGACCGGCCAGGACCCCGCCGGCCCGGACGGTGCGGACCGCTCCGAAGCGGTTCACCACCGCGTCCCCGGCGATCCGGGCCACCGCCATGGTGAGCATGAACCCGGTCGTCGACGCCGCCGCCAGACCGGCCGAGGTGTCCAGCCGGTCCCGCAGGAACACCGCCGACCAGTCCAGGCTCGCCCCCTCCGCGAACACCGCGCAGAAGCCGACCGCGCCGATCAGTAGGGCCGAGCGGGGTGGCAGGGCGAACCGCGGCGGCGGCTCCTCGTCCTCGGCGGGCTGCAGGTCGAGCACCCAGCCGCAGGCCAGCAGGCCGAGCAGCGTGAGGACGACGGCGGCCGGCGCGAAATGCAGGCGCGCGTCCGAGCCCAGGTGGGCGGCGAGCGTACCGGCGGCCGAGCCGATGAGCGCGCCCGCGCTCCACATGCCGTGCAGTCCGGACATGATCGACTTCCCGAGCAGCCGTTCCACCTCGACACCCAGCGCGTTCATCGCCACGTCGGCCATGCCCGCGGTGGCCCCGTAGGTGAACATCGCCAGGCACAGCGTGTACAGGTTCGGCGCGAAGGACGGCAGGACCAGCGACAGCGTCCACAGCGCCATCAGCCCGCGCAGCGCCGTACGGCTGCCGAAACGGTGGCTGATCCGGCCCGCGAGCGGCATCGCGCACGAGGCACCGAACGCCGTGAACGCGAGTGCGAACCCGAGCTGTCCCGCGCTCAGTGAGGCGTGGTCCTGGATCCACGGCACGCGGGTCGCGAAGGAACCGGTCACGGCACCGTGCACGGCGAACACGGCGGCCACGGCATACCGGGCGCGCCTGACCTCGTCTCGCGAGTACCCCACGTCACCCATGTTCCAGCCCCTCCCCGGGAGTTCCCCACCGCTTCCTCGCGACGTCGGCGTAAACTATCAGGGACCCTGCCTGATAGATAGTGAGCAGTACGGCCGCCCGCGTCTGGGAGGATTCCGGTCATGCCCGCATCACCCAGCACCGCCCGGGCCATCAACGACCGGCTCGCCCTGCGCCTGTTGCAGCAGGAAGGCCCGCTGACGGCAGGGCAGTTGAAGCAGCTGACCGGACTGTCCCGGCCGACGGTCGCCGACCTCGTCGAACGGCTCACCGCCTCCGGTCTGATCACGGTGGTCGGCGAGTCCGGCGAGCAGCGCCGGGGTCCCAACGCCCGGCTCTACGGCATCGTCGCCGACCGTGCCCACCTGGCCGCGCTCGACGTCCGCACCGGGGGTGTCTTCGTGCTGGTCTCCGACCTCGTCGGGCGGGTGCTGGCCGAGGCGGCCGTGCCGATCGGCGGGGACACCGGGACCGGGCCCGCCGTGGAGCAGGTGGTGGCGGCGGTGGAGCGCACCGCCAAGGAGGCCGGCGCCGACCGGCTGCACACCGTCGGCATCGGCGCGCCCGGCCTGGTCGACCCCGCCACCGGCGACCTGCGTGACTCCGGCGGCCTGCCCGCCTGGCACCGGCGCCTGGCCGCGGCCCTGCAGGAACGGCTGCCCGAGGCCCGGGTCACCGTGGAGAACGAGACCAACCTGGCCGCCCTGGCCGAGCAACGGGAGGGCGCCGCCCACGACCGGGACACCTTCGTCCTGCTCTGGCTGGGCCATGGCGTCGGCGCCGCGGTCGTCCTGGACGGGACACTCCGTCGCGGTGCCTCCGGCGGCACGGGCGAGATCGGCTTCCTGCCGGTCCCGGGAACGACCGCACTGCCGTCGGCGACGGACTGCGACGGCGGCTACCACTCGCTGGCCGGGGCGGCGGCGGTCGGCGCACTGGCCCGGGAGTACGGCCTGCCGAGGGCGGAGCCGATGGACGGGCCCGGCGTCGCGGTGGTGGTGGGCGAGGCGGTCGCGGAGGCGACCGGCCCGCCCGGCGGGGGTTCCGGCCCCGCCGATCGCTTCCTCGACGCCCTCGCCCACCGGGTCGCCATCGGGGCCGCCTCCGTCGCCTCCATCCTCGACCCGGGCTGCGTGGTCCTGGGCGGAGAGGTCGGGCAGGCCGGGGGAGCGGTGCTCGCCGCACGCGTGGAGGAGCGGCTCCGCCGTATGTCACCGCTGGCCACCGAGGTACGGGCCAGCAGCCTGGGCGGCGCCGCGGTCCTGCGCGGAACCCTGCTGACGGCCCGGGACCGGGCCCAGGACGAACTGTTCGCACCGGCGGAGCGCTAGGCCTGTCTGACGTTCCCGCCTGCCCCGTGGCGTCTGGCATGCCCCCCCACGCTCGGATTAGCGCGCGGGGGGACCCCCATGCCGCGTTGCCGAACCGCCCGCGTGACTCCTCCCCCACTCTCGACTTCGCTCGTGCGGGGGCACCCCCATCGCCGCCGCGCGGGCCGTCCTCCGGGCGGACGACGGGAATGGTCAGGCAGGCCCTGGAGCCTGTCGTCCAGGGCGTCGGCGGAGCGTCGCTCGTGCCGGGGCGTCACTGTCCGAAGCGGCGGGCCAGGTACTCCTCGAACGTCCCCTTGCCCACCGCCTGCTCCGGTGCCAGATGGCCGCCCGCGCGGAAGGCGCGGTACGTCTTCCCGAACAGCGGCATGCCGAGCACGGGCCGGCGCCGTCCCGTCGCCCGGAGGCAGGCGCGGGCCAGCGAGTCGAGCGTCCGCACTTCGGGCCCACCCATGTCCGGCACCCGCCCCGCCGGTGCCGCGAGCGCCAACTCGGCCAGGCGGTCGGCCACTTCGGCCACCTCCACCGGCTGGTCCGACACCCCGGACGGCACCAGCACGACGGGCGACTTGGCCAGTCCCTGGACAACCGTCACCACCAGGTCGTGGAACTGCGTCGCCCGCAGCACGGTCCAGCCGAGCCCCGACTCCTCGATCCGCCGCTCCACCGCGAGCTTGGACCGGTAGTAGCCGAACGGCACCCGGTCGACGCCGACGATGGAGATGTACACCAGGTGGCCCACCCCGGCCCGCCGCGCCGCCGCGATCAGGTGGTCGGCCGCCTGTTCGTCGCCGCCGCGCGGAGAGCTCGCGCAGTGCACGACCGTCTCCACGCCGTCCAGGGCCGCGTCCAGGCCGGGCCCGCCCTCGCGCAGGTCGACGGCGTAGGGCCGGCTGTGCCGGCTGAGCACCCGCAGCTCGTGCCCCTCCGCCCGCAGCCGCTCGGTGACGAGCCGTCCGAGCGTGCCGGTTCCGCCGGTCACCAGGATCGTGGTCATGCTGTTTCCGTCCCTCCGGACTCCGGGACGCCCCGGCCGGAGCGCCCTTCGTCAGCTGAGACCGCGCAGCCCCGGGAAATGTGACAAGCCCCGGCGAGCCCCGGTCACGGGCGGGTCAGCTGCCGCCGCACATACTCCAGCTTGTCCGGGTTCATCACGGCCCACACGCCCACGACCAGCCCGTCCACCAGCTCGAACTCGACGATCCCGACGAGCGTGTCGCCCACCCACGAGGCCACTCCGATCGCGCCGTTGACCTCGACCACCGTGTACTCCAGGCCTACGGCGAAGCGCTGCGAGGCGCCCGCCGCGAAGCGGGCGACCTTCTCCCGGCCCACGATCGGCCGCAGGGCCGCCGTGACCTTGCCGCCGCCGTCGCTCCACCAGGTCACGTCCGCCGCGAGCAGCTTCTCCAGGCCGGTGAGGTCACCCTCCCGGGCCGCCGTGAGGAACGACGTGACCAGCTCCTCCCGCCGCTCGGGAGCGGGGTCGAACCGGGACTCCGTCGCAGCCACCCGACCCACCGCCCGCCGGTACACCTGACGGCAGTTGGCCTCGCTCAGGTCCAGGACGCCCGCGATCTCCCGGTGGCCGTACCCGAACGCCTCGCGCAGCACGTACACCGCGCGCTCGGTGGGCGTCAGCCGCTCCAGCAGCACCAGCATCGCCATCGAGACCTGCTCGCGCGCCTCCGTCGACTCCAGCGGCCCGAGCGTCCCGTCGGAGGTGACCACCGGCTCCGGCAACCACTCCCCGACGTACTCCTCGCGGCGCGCCCGGGCCGAGGTCAGCCGGTTCAGGCACAGGTTGGTGACGGTCCTGGCGAGCCACGCCCCGAGATGCTCGATGACCGCGCGGTCGGCGCCGCTGAGCCGCAGATACGCGTCCTGCACCGCGTCCTCCGCCTCCTGCGCGGAGCCGAGCAGGCGGTAGGCCAGGCCGAACAGCCGGGGGCGGTGGGACTCGAACTCGTCGGCGAGCAGGGGTGGCGTCGTCATGGGCCCACCCTGTCAGAGGCATGACGACCCGGCGGCGGGCAAGGGCCGTCGTCACCGCCACCGGGCCCGCCCGCACCCTAAAAGGACTAGACCAGTACGGTCAATGGGTCCGGACCAAGGTCAACCCTCGCTCTCCGTAGGGCAGTTGACCAGGCCGGTTCCAGTGCGCAAGTCCAGCGACACGTGCTGTGAGGGAGCCCACACCCTCCGCCTGCCTGGAAGGCGACCCGGCGTGGCACACTGGCCGTGTACCAGAAGCAGCGCACTCCGGGGTCGGTGAAAGTCCGAACCGGCGGTTACAGTCCGCGACCCGGTCGCTTCCAGCGGCCGGTTGACCAGGTGAAATTCCTGGACCGACGGTTAAAGTCCGGATGGGAGGCAGTGCGCGGCGGGCGGGCATGTTCGTGTGCGCGCCGCCGTATCTGGGCTCGTCCGTGTGCGGACGGGTCCCTTTTCGGCGTCGGCTGAGCCCACGGAGTTGCTCACCCGTACATTCTGTCGTCATCGACAGGCCCCGGAGTCCGTGCCCTAACGAGGCAGGAGGACCCGGGAAGTGTTCACCGGAATCGTCGAAGAGCTGGGTGAGATCACCGCCGTCGAGAATCTCGGCGACGCCTCCCGTTTCCGGCTCCGCGGCCCAGTCGTGACCGAGGGCGCGCAGCACGGCGACTCCATCGCCGTGAACGGCGTCTGTCTCACCGTCGTGGAGCACGAGGGTGACGAGTTCACGGCCGACGTGATGGCCGAGACCCTGAAGCGTTCCAGCCTGGGCGTGCTCACCGTCGGCTCCCGGGTCAACCTCGAACGCCCCACCGCCGTGGGTGCGCGCCTCGGCGGGCACATCGTGCAGGGCCACGTGGACGGCACCGGTCAGGTGCTGGCCCGCACGCCCTCCGAGAACTGGGAGATCGTCAGGATCTCGCTGCCCGCGGACCTCGCCCGCTACGTCGTCGAGAAGGGCTCCATCACCGTCGACGGCATCAGCCTCACCGTCGTCGAGGCGGGCCCGGACTACTTCACCGTCAGCCTCATCCCGACCACCCTCGACCTGACCACGCTCGGCCACAAGCAGCCCGGCGACCCGGTCAACCTCGAGGTGGACGTCATCGCCAAGTACGTGGAGCGGCTGCTCGCGGCCGGTCAGGGGGCCGGCCGGTGAGCTGGCTGAACTCCGAGGCGCTCACCATGTTCGGCCAGCACATCATCTGGTCCGACATGGTCGGCAACATCCTGGGCCTCATCACCCTCGCCCTCGGCTGGCGCCGCTCCCTGTGGACCTGGCCGGTGCAGTTCCTGTCCGGCCTCGTCCTCTTCGCCGCCTTCTACGGCCATTTGACCGGCAGCGCCGGCAAGCAGGCCGTCGTCATGGCCGTCGCCCTGTACGGCTGGTGGCAGTGGCAGCGCAGCAGGGGCACGGCCGAGGACGGGCACATCGCCCCCCGGTTCGCCACCTGGCGCGAGCGCGCGGCGATGCTCGCCGCTGCCGCCGCGGGCACCGTCGCGGTGGCCCTGCTGTTCACGGCCTACCCGAAGCTGTCCTGGGACCCCTGGCCGGACGCCTACATCTTCGTCGGCACCATCGTCGCCATGTACGCCCAGGCCAAGGGCATGGTCGAGTTCTGGTTCGCCTGGCTGCTCGTCGACCTCGTCGGCGTGCCCCTCAACTTCGCCAACGGCTACGCCTTCTCCGGTTTCGTCTACGTCATCTACGGCGCGCTCGTCCTGTGGGGCATGCGCGACTGGTGGCTGCGCTCCCGCCGGACCGCGCAGCCGGTCCTGGAAGGAGCACCGGCATGACTACGGCACCCGTCCTCTACAGCCCCGACGACATCGAGGACTTCACGCTCGACCCGGTCGAGCAGGCCATCGCCGACATCGCCGCCGGCCGCCCGATCGTGGTCGTCGACGACGAGGACCGCGAGAACGAGGGCGACCTCGTCGTCGCCGCCGAGAAGGTGACCCCCGAGATCGTCGCCTTCATGATGAGCGAGTGCCGGGGTCTGATCTGCGCGCCCATGGAGGGCGACGAACTCGACCGGCTGCAGCTGCCGCAGATGGTCGCGGACAACACCGAGTCGATGAAGACGGCGTTCACCGTCTCCGTCGACGCCTCCGCCGCGCACGGAGTCACCACCGGCATCTCGGCCGCCGACCGCGCCACCACGCTCCAGCTGCTGGCCGACGGCGTCGCCGAGCCCACCGACTTCGTCCGCCCCGGCCACATCTTCCCGCTGCGCGCCCGGGAGGGCGGCGTCCTGGTCCGCAACGGCCACACCGAGGCCGCGGTCGACCTCGCCAGGCTCGCGGGGCTGCGCCCGGCGGGCGCCATCGTGGAGATCGCCGGTGAGGACGGCCGGATGCTGCGGCTGCCCGAGCTGATCCCGTTCGCCCGCAAGCACGGCCTGACGATCATCTCCATCGAGGACCTGATCGCCTACCGCCGAAACAGCGAGCCCACCGTCCGCCGCGAGGCCGAGACCCGCCTGCCCACCGCGCACGGCACCTTCACCGCCTACGGCTACCGGTCCACCCTCGACGGCGTCGAGCACGTCGCCCTCGTGCACGGCGAGATCGGCGAGGGCGAGGACGTCCTGGTCCGCGTCCACTCCGAATGCCTCACCGGCGACGTCTTCGGCTCCCTGCGCTGCGACTGCGGCCCCCAGCTGGACACCGCCCTGGACCGCATCCAGGAGGAGGGCCGCGGAGTCGTCGTCTACCTGCGCGGACACGAGGGACGCGGCATCGGCCTGCTGTCCAAGCTGCGCGCCTACGAGCTTCAGGAGCAGGGCCACGACACCCTGGACGCCAACCTCGAACTCGGCCTGCCCGCCGACGCCCGCGACTACGGCGCCGGCGCGCAGATCCTCGCCGACCTCGGAGTCCGCAGCGTCCGCCTGATGACCAACAACCCCGACAAGACCGACGCGCTGCTGCGCCACGGCCTGAAGGTCACCGGCCGCGAGCCGATGCCCGTCCAGGCGGGCGAGCACAACCTCCGGTACCTGCGCACCAAGCGGGACCGGATGGGGCACGACCTGCCCTGGCTGGACACGCCGGCCGTGGCAGCCCCTGCGGCCGCGTCCGCGACAGCCCCTGTGGCCGCGACCGCGGCCACCTGCGCCAACCAGTAAGCGAAAGCACTAAGGAGAGACGTGAGCGGCAAGGGTGCACCGGAACTGTCCGTACGCAACGCGAGCGACCTCAGGGTCGCCGTCATCGCGGCGCAGTGGCACGAGAAGGTGATGGACGGTCTGGTGGACGGCGCCCTGCGTGCCCTGCACGAGCTGGGCATCGACGAGCCGACCCTGATCCGGGTCCCCGGCACGTTCGAGCTGCCGGTCGCCGCCAAGGTCCTCGCGGGCCGCGGCTACGACGCGGTGGTCGCCCTCGGTGTCGTCATCCGCGGCGGCACCCCCCACTTCGACTACGTGTGCCAGGGCGTCACCCAGGGCCTCACCCAGGTCGCCGTCGAGACCGGCGTCCCCGTCGGCTTCGGCGTGCTCACCTGTGACACCGAGGAGCAGGCCCTGGACCGGGCCGGCATCGAGGGCTCCAACGAGGACAAGGGGCACGAGGCCGTGACGGCCGCGGTGGCGACGGCGGCCACGCTCCGCTCAGTATCTGAACCCTGGCACTAGGGAGTCCCCCGAACCGCGTAGGGTGGGGCTCACCATGTCCAAGAAGACGTTCGAGGAGCTCTTCACCGAGCTCCAGCACAAGGCCGCCCACGGCGATCCCGCCTCCTCCCGCACCGCCGAGCTGGTCGGCAAGGGCGTCCATGCCATCGGCAAGAAGGTCGTCGAGGAGGCCGCCGAGGTCTGGATGGCCGCCGAGTACGAGGGCAAGGAGGCGGCCGCCGAGGAGATCTCGCAGCTGCTGTACCACGTCCAGGTGATGATGGTCGCCCGCGGGATCTCCCTCGACGACGTCTACGCCCACCTGTAAACGCACGCCCTGAAGAGTCCCCAGCACACTCCCCTTCACGCAAAGGAAGCCGACCTCATGCTGCGCATCGCCGTCCCCAACAAGGGTTCACTGTCCGGCCCTGCGGCGGAGATGCTGCATGAGGCCGGCTACCAGCAGCGCCGGGAGTCCAAGGAGCTGCGGATCGTGGACCCGGAGAACGAGGTCGAGTTCTTCTACCTCCGCCCCCGCGACATCGCGATCTACGTCTCCTCCGGCCGCCTCGACATCGGCATCACCGGCCGCGACCTGCTCGTCGACTCGGCCGCCGACGCCGAGGAGATCCTGCCGCTCGGCTTCGCCCGCTCCACCTTCCGCTTCGCCGCCAAGCCCGGCACCGCGAACGGCATCGAGGACCTGAAGGGCAAGACGGTCGCCACCTCCTACGAGGGGATCGTCGCCAAGCACCTCGCCGACAGCGGCATCGAGGCCTCCGTCGTCCACCTCGACGGCGCCGTCGAGACCGCGATCGAGCTGGGCGTCGCCGAGGTCATCGCCGACGTCGTCGAGACCGGCACCTCGCTGCGCAACGCGGGCCTGGAGGTCTTCGGCGAGCCGATCATGAAGTCCGAGGCCGTCGTCATCCGCCGCACCGGCGCCGACGGCGACGAGGCCGCCGAGTCCAAGGTCCAGCAGTTCCTGCGCCGCCTCCAGGGCGTCCTGGTCGCCCGGACCTACGTGATGATGGACTACGACTGCCGCGTCGAGCAGCTCGAGAAGGCCGTCGCCCTGACGCCCGGCCTGGAGTCGCCGACCGTCTCCCCGCTGCACAACGAGGGCTGGGTCGCCGTCCGCGCCATGGTCCCCGCCAAGGAGGCGCAGCGGATCATGGACGACCTGTACGAGATCGGTGCCCGGGCCATCCTGACCACGGCCATCCACGCCTGCCGCCTCTGAGAATACGCACCGAGATGTCCGACCAGACCCCCCTGCCCACCCTCCCCGTCACCTTCCGGCCGGGCCGCACCCGGGCGATCCTGCTCACCGCCGGAGTCGCGATCTTCCTGGTGATCTCCGGGATCGCGATGCTGCTGGAGCAGCTCGGCCCGGGGGAGCGGCTCAGCTTCGTCATCACCGGGGCCCTGATCTTCTGGGCGCTGGCCCAGCTCGCCCGGGTGAAGGTCGTCGCCGACGAGACCGGCGTCACCGTCGTCAACATCGCCAGCAAGCGGCACCTGGCCTGGGCGGAGATCCTCCAGGTGAACCTCCGTCCGGGCGACCCCTGGGTGTTCCTCAACCTCAGCGACGGCACCAGCCTGCCCGCGCTCGGCATCCAGCCGGGCATCGCCAAGGAGCACGCCATCGCCGACGCGAAGACGCTCCGGGCGCTGGCCGAGGCCCACTCGATGCGGGATCTGCCGTAGAGGGCCATGTCTTGATTAATCTGTTGGCGGAGGCGTTTTCGTTGCGCCTCCGCCACTGATGTTGCCCCCCTGGTCTTCAGAGGCCCCCTGCTACCCGAGGAGTGACTCCCTCCAGCGATGGACGGATCGTCCTGTAGTACCTGCGCCGCCCCCTCCCGACATATCGAGGCGGCGGCATCATGACCATCCCCCTGCTGCTCCTCGGAGCGGCGTTCCTGCTGATTCTCGCCAACGGCTTCTTCGTGGCGGCCGAGTTCGGCCTGGTCACGGTCGAACGCCCGGACGCCGAGAAGGCCGCCGCCGAGGGCGACAAGCGCGCCCGTACGGTCGTGGAGTCGCTGAAGGAACTGTCCTTCCAGCTCTCCGGCACCCAGCTCGGCATCACCATCACCTCCCTCGTCGTCGGTATGCTCGCCGAACCGGCCCTGGCCCAGCTGCTGCGCGGCCCGTTCACGGCGATCGGCATCCCCGAGGGCGCCGTCTCCGGTGTCGCGGTGGTCGTCGGCATGCTGCTGGCCTCCGCGGTCCAGATGGTGATCGGTGAACTCGTGCCCAAGAACTGGGCGGTGTCCCGGCCGCTGCAGGTCGCGCGCTTCGTCGCGGGCCCCCAGCACCACTTCTCCCGCCTGTTCCGCCCGGTGATCGCTGTGCTCAACACGGTCGCCAACCGGCTGGTGCGCGCCCTCGGCGTCGAACCCACCGAGGAACTGGCCTCCGCCCGCACCCCGGGCGAACTGGTGTCCCTGGCCCGGCACTCGGCCCAGGCCGGCGCCCTGGAACAGGACACGGCCGACCTGTTCGTGCGCACCCTGTCCCTGGGCGACCTGACCGCGCAGCACGTCATGACCCCGCGCGTGAAGGTCAGCGCCCTCCAGGACACGGCCACCGCCGAGGACGTCGTCAACCTGACCCGCGCCACCGGTCTGTCCCGCTTCCCGGTCTACCGCGAGAAGATCGACGAGATCGTCGGCATGGCCCACCTCAAGGACGCGCTGGCGGTGCCCGTGCACGACCGGCTGCGCATGCCGGTCGGCCGGATCGCCCGCAAGGCGCTCCTCGTCCCCGAGACACTGCCGGTCCAGCCCCTCCTGGCCCGGCTGCGCAGCGAGCAGCCCATCGCGGTCGTGGTGGACGAGTACGGCGGCACGGCGGGTGTGGTCACCCTGGAGGACATCGTCGAGGAACTCGTCGGCGAGGTCCGTGACGAGCACGACGCCAAGGACATGCCCGAGCTGGCCCCCGCCCCGCCGGAGGACGGCAGGCCCGCCTGGGACGTCGACGGCAGCTGCCGTGTCGACATCCTGCAGCGCATAGGCCTCGACGTACCCGAGGGACCGTACGAGACCGTCGCCGGCCTGGTCGCCGACCTGCTCGGCCGGATCCCGGCCCCCGGCGACCGGGCCGAACTGCCCGGCTGGCGGCTGTCCGTCCGCCAGGTCGGCCACTACCGCGCCGAACGGGTCCGCCTGGTCCGGACGGTCCCGGCGACGAACGTCATGGAGGCCGTCCGATGAGCGTCCTCCAACTGGTCTTCGCCGCGCTGCTGGTGCTCGCCAACGGCTTCTTCGTCGGCGCCGAGTTCGCGCTCGTCTCCGTGCGCCGCAGCCAGATCGAACCGCTCGGCACGGCCCGGGCCCGGCAGGTGCTGTACGGCCTGGAGCGGCTGCCGCAGATGATGGCGGCCGCACAGTTCGGCATCACCGTCTGTTCCCTGACACTCGGCGCGGTGGCCGAGCCGACCGTGGCGCATCTGCTGGAGCCGCTGTTCGAGGCGATCCACCTGCCGCACGGCATGATCCACCCGCTGGGCTATGTGATCGCCCTCGCGGCCGTGGTCTTCTTCCACCTCGTGATCGGCGAGATGGTGCCGAAGAACCTCGCGATGGCGGCCCCCGAGAAGGCCGCGCTGTGGCTGAGCCCCGGTCTGGTCGCCTTCGCCCGCGTGTGCCGGCCGATCACGGTGGCCCTCGGCGCCTGCGCCCAGGCCATCCTGCGGCTCTTCCGCGTCGAGCCCAAGGACGAGGTCGAGGCCGTCGTCACCAGCGAGCAGCTGAACCGCCTGCTGGAGGACTCCGGCCAGGCGGGCCTCCTCGGCCCCGAGGAGCGGGAGCGGCTGGAGGACGCCCTGGAACTGGGCTCCCGCCCGGTGACGGACGTCCTGCTGCGGCGTGAGTCCCTGGTGACGGTGACTCCGTCGGTCACGCCGGGGGAGATCGTCGACCTGACGGCCCGCACGGGCTACTCCCGCTTCCCGGTGGCGGTCGGGACGGGTGCCTTCATGGGCTACATCCACGTCAAGGACGTCCTGGACCTGGAGGACTCCGGCCGGGCCGTCCCCCAGCACCTGTGGCGCCCCATGGCCACCCTGCGCGCGGAACTCCCTCTGGACGACGCCCTGACGGTCATGCGCCGGGCGGCCACCCACCTGGCCCAGGTGGCGGACGCCTCCGGCAGGGTCCTGGGCCTGGTGGCCCTGGAGGACGCCCTGGAACTCCTGGTGGGCGAGGTCCGCGACCCCGCCCACCGCGAGAGCCCGGAACCGAAGCTCTCCGAGCCGAGGACCAGCGGCGAACCGGAGGAAGCACTGGCTACCTGACGCCGTCTCCGTCCGTGGGCGCGCGGGGGCTGGTCGCGCCCACGCGGCGGAGCCGCAGATCGACACAGCCCCGCGCCCCTGGGGAGTTGCGGTGCCGTCGGCTGCGTAGGCGCAGCGGTACTACATGGCCGACGGATCGTGCGGTCCCCGTCCCGACAGGACCTCTCCGTACGCCTGCATCAGATCCGGCAGTCGCAGCGTCGCCAGGTCCTCCCGGGACAGCGCCCCCGGATACGTCGACAACCGCAGATCCCGGTACGCGCAGCTCTTCTCGTACAGCGTCCGCAGAAACCGGCCGTTCCCCAGCTCGTCGATCCACCCCTGATCGACCACGTGCCCGGCGATGGACCGCAGCTCCTCCAGCGCCTCCTCGTCCCACAGATCCCCGTTCTCCGCCGCGAGCACCTTGCCGATCTCGGTGAGCTCCAGCGGCCGGTAGGAGGGGAAGTCCACCCGGGTGGTGAAACGGGAGGAGAGGCCGGGGTTCGCGGCGAGCAGCCGGTCCATGCCCTCGGGATAGCCGGCGAGGATCACCACCAGGTGGTCCCGGTTGTCCTCGGCCCGCTTCAGCAGCACCTGCAGCGCCTCGTCCCCGTACGCGTCCCCCTTGCCGTACCCGGTGTTGGACAGCGAGTACGCCTCGTCCACGAAGAGCACCCCGCCGATCGCGGAGTCGATCAGCTCGTTGGCCTTCACGGCCGTCTGCCCGAGATACTCCCCGACGAGATCGGCCCGCTGCGCCTCCACGAGGTGGTCGCCGCCGAGCAGACCGAGCGCGTAGAACACCCGGCCGAGGATCCGGGCGACCGTGGTCTTGCCGGTCCCCGAGGGACCCGAGAACACGAAGTGCCGTTTCGGCGGCTGCACGGGCAGCCCCTGCCCGGCCCGCAGCCGCGCCATGTTCAACTGCGCGGACAACGCCTTGACCTGGCGCTTGACCGGTTCGAGACCCACCATGCGCTCCAGCTCGGCGAGCGCCTCCTCGAGTAATGCGGCGTCGGTCGGTCCTGCCGGCAGGGACGAGGACGGCATTCCGCTCTTCACCCGCACCGCCGGATCGGGGACCGACGGCACCGGTCCGGCCGGCAGGTCCGGGTCCGGGAACCTGAGGTCGCGCCCCTCGGTGCCGAAGAGCGGGTCGAGCGTGTCCGGGCCGTCCATCGCGTCGGCACCGGCACCGGTCAGGGTGATCGCCGCGAGGTCGGCCGGATCGTCGTACCCGTCGCCCTCGGCGATCGCGGCGAGCCGGGCCGAGGTGTCCATGAAGGCCGGGTCGACCCGGTGCACCGCGCGGTACAACGGCATGGCCGCGGCACTGCGCCCGGTCCCCTCGTGCGCCCGCGCCAGCCAGTACCGCAGCTCCTTGCGCTGCGGCTGCTCGCTGCGGCAGCGCATCAGGGCCGCCGAGAGAAGCGGTTCGGCCTGGCCGTACATCTCCAGCCGGACCCGCGCCATGCCGCCGAACAGGCCCGCCTCGATGCCGAGCAGGGGATCGTCGAGCAGCGGATCGGTGTGCCGGACCAGTTGGTCCCAGTCCTTGACGAGATAGGCGCGGCACGCGTGCAGGAAGCGGACCTGCGGGTCGGTGTCCACCGGGGGCAGCCCGGCCAGTGCCCGGTCCAGCTCCGGGACGTGCCGCCCGTCCAGCCAGTGCGAGGCGTGCGCCAGCAGCAGATCGCGGGGGCTCTCCAGCACCGGCTGCACCCACCAGCCCAGCCAGTACCAGGAGTTGAGGGTCCGGCGGTGCCGGGCGCGCTGCTCCCCGAAGCGGTCCCGGTGCCGGAACATTCTGAGCAGCGCTGTCGTCGTGTCGACCCGCAGCGCGTGCAGCCCGAGCCAGGCGTCCGCCATCCCCGGGTCCATCCGCGCCGCGGCGCGGAACTCCTCCTCCGCCTGCGGATAGGCACCCATCGTGTAGGCGTCCACACCTCGCAGCCAGGCGAGGTCGGCCGGGGGCTCGGGGCCCTGCGTGCCGAAGTCCATCACGTCCCCCACAGACCGTGCCCCCGTTGGTTCACCGCCGGGCAGTCGCCCGACGGCCGCCGCGGTCGAACCGCCGTGCCGCGGACCGGAGTTGCAGGTGCGCGAGGCAGCCGCTCGAAGGTCGCACCGAGGGCATCGTACCCGTGGGACGACCGCGCACCGAAGGGTGCCGCACAGGCCGTTTGACGAGGTGGGAGCAGACGGGGCGCACACGGAACGGTGACCGAGGGTGAGCGGATCGGTGCGCGAGGCGCCCTGGATCCGGGCCGCGGGCAGAACGAAGCCCCCGATCACGGGGGAACAACCGGGGGCTTCGCGTATGTGGGCGGCTCCGAATGGCCGCACATTGAGAACGTAAGACCTGTACGGTCCCCGGGTCAAGCGCCCCTGATGCAGTCAAAGAAGTTCCCCCGCAAGGGTCTTCACAAGTTCACCACACCGCGGACGATCCATCACCCTGGGTGACCATACGGTCCGGTTCTGCGGCCCTCGCGGGCCCCGGCCGTACCGCGTACCCCTGCGGCGTCTGGCGCACCAGGAGGTCGGCATGGGGGCGCGAGGGGTCGCCGGCGAAGTGCGCGTGCTCCGCCTGGACCCACCCGGCCCAGAACTCCCGCTGCTCCTCTCCGTCCCGCAGCCGGCCCCGTGCCCAGGACTCCTCGCGAGGCAGCTCCATCCACAGCAGCTCGGCCAGATACGGTCGCAGCGCCCGCCGGCCGGCGCCGACCCCCTCGATCACGACGACGGGAGCGGGCGGCAGCGGGAGTGGCGGGCCGAACGCGCGGGCCCGCCAGTCGTAAGGGGTGTACTGCGCGCTCTCGCCACGGGAGAGGGGCTCGATCACCTGGGTCAGCAGCCGGTCGGTCCAGTCGAAGAGCTGCTCATGGCTGGCGATGTCGTCCAGGTGCAGCACGGGCGCCCCGCCGAGCGCGGCGGCCAACCGCCCGGCGAAGGTGGACTTTCCGGAGCCTGCGTGCCCGTCGACGGCGATCAGCCGGACCGGCCCCACGGAGGGGGGAAGCCCGCGCAGCCGGGCGGCGAGGTCGTGAATGGCGATTCCCGAGGTGTGGTGCGGTGTGGGGGTGTTTTCCGGAAACAGTCTAGTAGCGGCCCATAGTGACTGGACCAATCGGGTGGCCGAAAAAGTCACTCCTTGAACCACTGGCTGACCGCCGGTCAATCGAAAGGATTAACATTCTCGGACCGTTGACCGGTATGTGAAACCCGGCGTTCCCGGTGCACCGAATGCTGAGTAAGGTGCCTGGTGCGCAACTGCGATGCGCCGAACGGGGACGGACAGGGGGACATGGTCGCGGAGTTATTCGAAGGGCACTATGTATGGCATCCGGCGGCCGACGACCGTGTCCTGGCGAGCGTATGCGTCGATGTGCGCGCCGGCCGATATCGATACGCGTCCGAGGCCCTCGCCGAGACGCGTTCCGACTTCGCCCTGCGCGCCCACCGCTCGCTGGTGCTGGCCTCCGAGGCGGCCGGTACCGACCTGGTGGAACGCTGGCTCGCCGAGGAACCGACCCCCGAAGCCGCGCTGATGTGGGCCCGGGTCGCGGTGCAGCGCGCGACCCGGGCCGCCGACGCACGCGACGAGCGGGCCGAGGCGCTGGAGCGGATCGCGCTGACCGCCTGCGACCGGGCGGGCGCCATGGCCCCCGACGACCCCACCCCCTGGGTCGCCAAGCTGGCCATGGCCCGGCTGCACCGGCTGCGCGACCCCGCACCGCAGGGCCTGCTCACCGCCCCGCCCGGACCCTGGCGGCTGTTCGCGCACATCCTGTCCCTGGACCCGTGGCACCGCGAGGGCCACCACCGCTTCCTGTCGTGCTTCTTCACCCGCCACGGCGGCTCGGTCAACGCGGCGTGGGACGTCGCCGCCTTCCTCAGCCAGCGGGCGCCCGCCGACTCCGCCCTCCGGCTGCTGCCGCTGGTCGCCCTGGTGGAGAGCTACAACCCCACCCAGCTGCTCGCCGACCGTGTCTGGGAACAGCCCCAGTGGCGCTCCACCGCGCTGGCGATCTACCAGAACTGGCTGCCCGCGGCGGCCGGTTACCGCTTCACCCCGGTGCTCGACCTGGCCTACCTCGCGCACGCGCTGGTCATGGCCCAGCGCGAGTTCGAGGCCCGGGCGGTCTTCACGGCGATGGGGCCGTACGCCTCGCGCATGCCCTGGAGTACCTTCGGTGACCCCGCCGAACAGCTCTCCCGGGCCCGGCGTGCCTGTGGTCTGCCCGTCCCGGGAGCCGCCTGATCCCGCACGTGCTCTGTCCCCCCACCGAGAGAAAGGCAGATCTGTGTCCGAACGGATATCGACTCCACGGGCGAAGGCTCGTGGGGGAGAGGACCCGGTCGTCATCGACGACGACGCGACCCTGCATGCGATGGGATATCCCCGGAAACTCACCCGGCGTTTCCAGGCGTTCGACAATTTCGCGATCTCCTTCACCATCATCAATATCCTCTCGGGTATTTTCTCGTCCTTCGGATACGGCATGAACGCGGGCGGCCCCCGCATTCTCGTGTTCGGCTGGATCGGCGTGTCCGTCATGGTGCTGTTCATCGGCGCCGCAATGGCGGAGGTCGCCTCCGCCTATCCGACGAGCGGTGCGCTGTATTTCTCGGCGGGCAAACTCGCCAAGCGGCACAAGGGCGCCTGGTCCTGGTTCACCGGCTGGCTGAACTTCGTGGGCCAGATCGGCGGCACCGCCGCCACCGGCTATGCCGCGGCCACCTTCATCCAGGCCTTCATCGCCCTGCAGTGGACCTCGTACCGGCCCACCGCGCACCAGACGGTCCTGATCACGGCCGTGATCATCGTGCTGCAGGGCCTCGCCAACACGTACACCGTCCAGCTCGTCGCCGTGCTGAACCGGATTTCCGTATGGTGGCTGCTGATCGGACTCGTGGTGATCGTCAGTACACTCATCGTGATGCCCGACCATCATCAGCCGGCGTCCTTCGTGACGCATTTCGAGAACAACACCGGCTTCACGAGCGGGCTTTACGGCGGGATGCTCGGGCTGCTGGTCACCAGCTGGACCTTCACCGGGTTCGACGGCAGCTTCCACATGTCCGAGGAAACGGTCCGCGCGACGGTGAACGCACCGCGGGGCATCACCCGCTCCATCGGCTATTCGGCGATCACCGGGCTGATCCTGATGCTGGCACTGGTCTACAGCATTAGCGACTACGGCAAGGTGGCGGGCTCCTCCGCGCCGCCCGTCCAGATTCTCATCGACGGCCTCGGCCTGGGCACCGCCAAGGTGATGCTCCTCATCGTCATCGGCGCGATGCTCTTCTGCGGCCTCGCCAACCTCACCAGCAACACCCGCCAGATCTTCGCCTTCTCCCGGGACGGTGCCATGCCCGGCTCGCGCCTGTGGCACTCGGTCTCTCCGCGCACCCGTACGCCCGTGAAGGCCGTGTGGCTCGCGGTGGCCTGCTCGCTCGCCCTGGTGGTCCCGGGCTGGTGGTCGCACACGGCGTTCACCGCGATCGTCAGCGTCAACGTGGTGGGGCTCTTCCTCGCCTACGCCGTGCCGATCTTCCTGCGGCTGCGGCTCGGTGACGAGTTCCAGCCCGGCCCCTGGCACCTGGGCCGCTGGGGCAGGCCGATCGGCTGGCTCGCGGTGATCTGGATCGGGCTCAGCAGCGTCCTGTTCATGCTGCCGCAGGCCTCGCCGATCACCGTCGACTCCTTCAACTACGCGCCCATCGCGCTGGCCGCCGTCCTGGTCGTGGCCACGGTGTGGTGGTTCGCCACCGCACGCCGCCGCTTCCAGGGTCCGGTCAGCTACGGCGGTCCCGACGAGGTCGCCGCGATGGACCTCGTCTGACCCGCACCGACCATGGCCCCGGCGCACTGCACTCCGTCCGCGCCGGGGCCGTCGTGCACCTCCCCGCGAGCCGCTCCAGTGGCCCAGACCAATATTGGTGGCGCGCCGTGCGCGTAAGTGCTGGCAGGGGCATGCCGTCTCCTCCATAGTTGGCGCACAACCACACCGGACCAGGAACGACTCGGATACTTGGGGGTTGACCGAGCCCATGAGCAGAGCCCAGCGACCGTCCCGCCGCACCGTCCTCACCGCCGCCTTGGTCGCCGCGGTCACCTCCGGGGCCGTACCCGCGGCCGCCGCCACCGCGAAGGCGACCGCTGCCGACGCGGACGACCCCGCGCAGGGGCCGGCCCGTCCCATCGACCACCACGCCTGGACCACGTACCGCGACTGGCGCAGCGGCACCTCCGAGGGCGTCCGGGCCGTCTCCGGCCTTCGCCCCGGCGCCGAGATCGCCACCGCCGCAGGCCGCACCGACTACACCGACCCGCACACCGGCACCACCGCGGCCTGGGAGTACGCGACCTGGACCTCCCCGGTCCACCGGCTCGCCGTGCCCGCGACGGAGGTCATCGCCTCCTGGAACGCGCACACCCCCGACGGCACCTGGCTCCAGGTCGAGCTGCGGGGCACGTACTCCGACGGCACCGACACACCCTGGTACGTGATGGGCCGCTGGGCGTCCGGGGACCGGGACATCAAGCGGACCTCGGTGGACGGCCAGAAGGACGGCAAGAGCGCGATCTGGACCGACACTTTCGCCGTCGACGACGCGAGCACCGGCCTGCGGCTGGCCTCGTACCGGCTGCGCCTGACCCTCTACCGCAGGCCGGACACCCGGCTCACCCCGACCGTCTGGCGGCTCGGTGCGATGGGATCCGACATCCCCGACCGCTTCACCGTGCCGGCCTCCACGCCCGGGCTCGCCGGGGAACTGGGCGTCCCGCGCTACTCGCAGGAGATCCACAAGGGCCAGTACCCGGAGTACGACAACGGCGGCGAGGCCTGGTGCAGTCCCACCTCCTCGCAGATGATCGTCGAGTACTGGGGCGGCCGGCTCACCTCCGAGCAGCTGTCCTGGGTCGACCCGTCCTACGCCGACCCGCAGGTGGACCACGCGGCCCGCTTCACCTACGACTACCAGTACCAGGGCTGCGGCAACTGGCCCTTCAACGCCGCCTACGCGGCCACGTTCAAGGACCTCCAGGGCGTGGTCACCCGGCTCGCCTCGCTCACCGACCTGGAGACGCTGATCGAGGCCGGCATCCCGGCCATAACGTCCCAGTCCTTCCTGAAGACCGAGCTGACCGGCGCCGGGTACGGCACCTCGGGTCACCTGATGACCGTGATCGGCTTCACCGCGGACGGCGACGTGATCGCGGGCGACCCGGCCTCGGCCGACGACGCGGCGGTACGGCGGGTCTACCTGCGGCGCGAGTTCGAGAACATCTGGCTGAGGACCAAGCGGTACAACGCCTCCGGCAAGGTCGTCTCCGGCACCGGAGGGGTCTGCTACCTCTACTTCCCGGCCCACCCGAATCCGCGCCAGCGCAAGGCGCTCAAGGCGGTGGGGGTGTGCTGACCCGGCCCGTGTGAGCAAGGTCTCCGCCGCAAACGCCGTCGCGGGTGGCAAGGTGGACAAATGGGTGGGGGGATTCCACTCCGTACGTCCGACCTCTGCGAGAAACCATGACCGCACAGCAGGCCACCGCCACCCGCGTCCGCACCGGCGGCCCCCAGGAAGACGGCCCGAAGATCCTCGAGCACGTCATGGGCTGGGTGCTTGTCGCGGTGGTCGCGATGCTCGTGACCCAGCTCGGCCTGCTCTGACCCGACGCCTTACCCGGTCGGCATGTTCTGACATACTTCGGATGTCCCACCGACCTCCTAGACCAGGGTCGAAATTGAATATGCGTCAACAGCGTGCCGCCGTCCGTCCCCGGGCGCGCGGCACCGAGCGTTCCGTGGCGCGTCGCGCCGAACTCATCGCCATCGGGCGGAGGCTGTTCGCCGACACGTCCTACGACGCGCTGTCCATGGACGACATCGCCCGGCAGGCGCATGTCGCCAAGGGGCTGATCTACTACTACTTCCAGTCCAAGCGCGGCTACTACCTGGCGATCATCCGGGACTCCGTCGCCGACCTGGTCACCTTCGCCGCGAGCGGCCTGGAACTCCCCGCCGTGGACCGCGTCCACCGCACCGTCGACACCTACCTGCGCTTCGCCGAGCACCACCAGGCCGCCTACCGCACCATTGTCAGCGGCGGGGTCGGCTTCGACACCGAGGTGCACGCCATCCGGGACGGTGTGCGCGAGGCGATCATCGACACCATCGCCGAGGGCGCCTACGGCGGCAGCGACATCGCCCCGCTCGCCCGCATGGGTCTGCTCGCCTGGGTGTGCAGCGTCGAGGGGGCCACCCTCGACTGGATAGACCGCCCCGCAGTCTCCCGCGACACCATGCGCGACCTGCTGGTGAAGACGCTCGGCGGATCCCTGCGCGCCGTGGCGGAACTGGACCCGTCCTACCCGGTCCCGCTCCCGGCCCGCCGCGACGCCTGACGGCGAGGAGCGGAGGCTCGTGGTCCTCCGCTCCAGGCCCCCTGCTCCGGGGCTAGTCGATCGCCTTGATCAGCTCACCGTTCGTGGTGTCGCCGCTCAGCTCCCAGAAGAAGGTGCCGCCGAGGCCCTGCTGGTTCTTGTACGTCATCTTCGTGGCGATGGTCGCCGGGGTGTCGTAACTCCACCAGTTGTTGCCGCACTTGGCGTAGGCCGTGCCGCCCACGGTGCCGGTCGCCGGGCACTTGGTCCTGAGCACCTTGTAGTCGTCGATGCCCTGCTCGTACGTCCCCGCCGCCGGGCCCGTCGCCGTGCCGCCCGGCGCCGCCTGCGTGACCCCGGTCCAGCCGCGCCCGTAGAAGCCGATGCCGAGCAGCAGCTTGGCTGCGGGAACGCCGAGGCCCTTCAGCTTGGCGACGGTCGCCGAGGTGTAGTAGTTCGCCTTCGGGATGCCCGAGTAGGAGTTCAACGGGGAGTGCGGGGCGGTCGGGCCGGTCGAGTCCCAGGCGCCGAAGTAGTCGTACGTCATCGGGTTGTACCAGTCGACGTACTGCGCCGCGCCCGCGTAGTTCGCCGCGTCGATCTTGCCGCCGGCGGTGGCGTCGGCGGTGATCGCCGCGGTGACCAGGCTGCCCGAGCCGAACTTGGACCGCAGGGCCGCCATGACGTTCTTGAAGGCCTCCCGGCCGCTGGTGTCGCAGGTGTTGCCGCAGGCGTTCGGGTACTCCCAGTCGATGTCGATGCCGTCGAAGACGCCCGCCCACTTGGAGTTCTTCACCAGGTCGTAGCAGGACTGGGCGAAGGCGGCCGGGTTCTTCGCGGCCTCGCCGAAGCCGCTGGACCAGGTCCAGCCGCCGAAGGACCACAGGACCTTCAGACCGGGGTGCTTCTTCTTCAGCTTCAGCAGCTGGTTGAAGTTGCCGCGCAGCGGCTGGTCCCAGGTGTCGGCGACCCCGTCCACGGACTCGGCGGCGGTGTAGGCACGGTCGGTGGCGGCGTAGGAGTCGCCCATGGCGCACTTGCCGCCGGTGACGTTGCCGAACGCGTAGTTGATGTGGGTCAGCCTGGCCGCGGAGCCCGAGGTCTCGATGTTCTTGACGTAGTACTTGCGGTCGTACGTGCCCCATTCGGTGAAGTAGCCGACGACCTTGGAGCCGGCCTTCAGCTGGGGAGCGGCCGGCGCGGCCGCGGTGGCGGTGCCCGCCCCGGCCGGCAGCCCGGCTCCCAGGACGGCGGAACAGGCGGCGGCGACCAGCGCCCGGAACCCTGCGCGGGGGCGGTGGGGAGTGTGCATCGGGTGGCTCCTCGTGGGGGAGAGGGGAACGCGCGCCGATTGGCATGAACGCGGTAAAGCGTTGGTCATGCACGGTAGGAGGACTAGACCACTGCGTCAATGGTTCGGACCAATTTCGGAGGTGGGGAGAGTTCCGATTGGATTCTTGAAGTAAGCGGTCGTTAACTGGTGACGGGAGGCCGCTGATCGGGCATACTCACGGCACAGAGCCGCTGGTCAGCCGCTTCCGAGACCCGGGAGCGGGCGCCTTCGGCGAACCGGAACGACCAGGCGGAGCCGCCCCACCCACGGCGCATCCGCTGATGTGCCCGAACAGGGAGGAGACCGACGCGATGTCCGACCGCGACCCGCAGCCGGTGGAGCGTCAGCTGCCGACGGAAGAGGCGAGGGATCTGCTCGCGCTCGTCCGTGAGATCGCGCAGCGCGAGATCACGCCGAAGGCGGCCGAGGAGGAGGACGCCGGACGCTTCCCGCGCGAGGTCTTCACCCTGCTCTCGAACTCGGGCCTGCTGGGGCTGCCGTACGACTCCGAGTACGGCGGCGGCGAGCAGCCCTACGAGGTCTACCTCCAGGTCCTGGAGGAGTTGGCCGCGGCCCGTCTCACCGTCGGCCTCGGCGTCAGCGTGCACACGCTCGCCTCCTACGCCCTCGCCGCCTACGGCACCAAGCAGCAGCAGGTCGAGCACCTGCCCGCGATGCTCGGCGGCGGCCTGCTCGGCGCCTACTGCCTCTCCGAGCCGTCCTCCGGTTCGGACGCGGCCTCCCTGCGCACCAAGGCCGTCCGGGACGGCGACGGCTGGGTGATCACCGGCACCAAGGCCTGGATCACGCACGGCGGGATCGCCGACTTCTACACCGTGATGGCCCGCACCGGCGACGACGGCCCGCGCGGGATCACCGCGTTCCTGGTGCCGGGGGACGCCGAGGGGCTGAGCGGCGCGGCGCCCGAGAAGAAGATGGGCATGAAGGGCAGCCCCACCGCCCAGGTCCACTTCGACGGCGTGCGGGTCTCCGACGACCGGCGCATCGGTGAGGAGGGCCAGGGCTTCTCGATCGCCCTGTCCGCGCTCGACTCCGGGCGGCTCGGCATCGCTGCCTGCGCCATCGGCGTGGCCCAGGCCGCACTGGACGAGGCGGTCGGCTACGCCACCGAGCGCCGGCAGTTCGGCCGCCCCATCGCCGACTTCCAGGGCCTGCGCTTCATGATCGCCGACATGGCGACCCAGATCGAGGCCGGCCGCGCGCTGTACCTCGCGGCCGCCCGGCTGCGCGACGCGGGCAGGCCGTTCGCCAAGCAGGCGGCCATGGCCAAGCTGCACTGCACCGACACGGCGATGAAGGTCGCCACTGACGCCGTGCAGATCCTCGGCGGCTACGGCTACACCGCCGACTTCCCGGCCGAGCGCTACATGCGCGAGGCGAAGGTCCTGCAGATCGTCGAGGGCACCAACCAGATCCAGCGGATGGTCATCGCCCGTCACGTGGCAGGGCCGGAGGGTCGCTGAACTGCCCCCTGCGCACCGTCGGGGCCGCCAGCCTGACCCACTCCGGGTCGTGGCGGCCCGGCAGGGTGCGGCCCCGGTCCTCCCAGGTGCGCATCAGGGCACGGTAGATGGGCGGGTCCTGCGGCGCGGGCGGCGGAACCGATTCTGCTGGGCGGGGCACGAAGATGCGGCGCTGGCGCCCGGTCGCCCAGTACGTGACGGTCATGCCTGGGGAACGCGACGGACACCGGCCAGGTCACGGGCGGGCGGAATCGAGCGCGAGTTCACGGGCGTCCGGTTCCGGCTCTGGTCTCCTCCGAGCATCTGACGTACCGTCAGCGAACTGTCTCCCAGGGGGTGTCCGTGGCCGACGACCGTCCCGTACCGCTCGACGAGTACCCCGTCCACCAGGTGCCGCTGTCCATGAAGCACGTGGCGACCGGGGACCGGAACGCCTACGACCGCTGCATCTTCCACGTCTTCGACCACACCGGCCGCGCCCTGCTCATCCTCGGCCTCGGCGTCTACCCCAACCTGGGCGTGATCGACGCCTACGCGACCCTTCGCACCGGTGACACCCTGCACGCCGTCCGCGCCTCGGACGCGCTCGGCGACGACCGGATGCGGCTCGCCGTCGGCCCGCTGCGCATCGAGGTCCAGGAGCCGCTGGGACGGCTGCGCCTGGTCTGCGAGGACGACCTGTCGTACGACCTCACCTGGACCGCGGCCTTCCCGGCCCTGTGGGAACCCCACCACCTCCAGCGCCGCGGCGACCGGCTCACCCTGGAGGGGCGCAGGTTCGTCCAGGCGGGCACGGTGACGGGCGTGATCCGGGCGGGCGGCGAGGAGTTCGACGTCTCCTCGGAGGGCTGGACCGGCACCCGGGACCGCAGCTGGGGCGTACGGCCGGTGCCGGGGGAGGAGGGCGGACGGCTCGCCGAGGACCACCCGACCGAGGGCTTCCACTGGATCTGGTGCCCGGTCCGCTTCGAGGACCGCTTCCTGATGGTCATCGTCCAGGAGGACGCCGACGGCCACCGCTCCCTGAACGACGCCACCCTGCTCCGCCCCGGCCACCGCGACCGCCAACTGGGCTGGCCCCAGGCCGAGATCACCTATCGCTCCGGCACCCGCCACCCCGAGCGCGCGGTCATCCACCTCGGCGACCCGCGCAAACCGCTGGAGCTGGAGGCGGAGATCCTGGCCTCCTCGCCGCTCGCGGTCGGCGCCGGCTATCCGCCGGCGGACGACTGGCAGCACGGAACCTGGCAGGGCCGGGGATGGGTCGACCGTCGTACCTACGACATGGCGTCGCCGCACCCCCTCGCCGCCTACGGCGTCACCGACCACTCCGCCCGCTTCCGGATGGACGGACAGACGGGCTACGGCATCTTCGAGCACGGTTCGTTCGGCCGGCACGACCCGAGCGGCTTCACGGGCTTCGACTCGGTCGCACCCTGAGGGAGGACGAGATGGCCACGGCACCGCGGCCGCGCACCAGCACCCGCGACCCCGAGGAACTCACCCGGCGCCTCACGGCCTGGCTCGGCACCCGGCTGCCCGGGGCCAAGGCCGTCGGCGTCACCGTCCCGGCCTCCAACGGGATGTCCAGCGAGACCCTGCTGTTCGACCTCGAGCACCCCCGACCACCCCTGCGTTCCTGCGCGTTGCGGCTCGCGGCGGACCCGGCGGCGTACACCGTCTTCCCGGAGTACGACATGGCCCGCCAGTACCGCACCCTGAAGCTCGTGGCCGACCGCACCGACGTTCCGGTGCCCCGGGTGCTGTGGCTGGAGGAGGACCCGGAGCCGCTCGGGGCGCCGTTCTTCGTCATGGAACGGGTCGCCGGACGGGTGCCGCCGGACGTCATGCCGTACACGTACGAGGGCAGTTGGCTGCACGCGGCGAGCGACGCGGAGCGCGACCACCTGGAGGCCGCCACGGTCGCTCTGCTCGCCCGGCTGCACGACCAAGTTCCCCTGCATGAAGCCGAGTTCCTCGCCGTCCCGGAGGAAGGCGACGCCCTGCGCCGGCATGTGACGGCCCAACGGGCCTACTACTCCTGGGTGATCGACGGGCTCGCCCGCTCACCCCTGATCGAGGCCGCGTTCGACCGGCTGGAGCAGCTGTGGCCGCGCGAGCCCGGCACACCCGTCCTCACCTGGGGCGACGCGCGGATCGGGAACGTCGTCTACGACGGCTTCGACCCCGTCGCCGTCCTCGACTGGGAGATGGCGGCCCTCGCCCCGCGCGAGGTGGACCTCGGCTGGACCGTCTACCTGCACCGCTTCTTCCACGACCTCACGGTCGCCTCCGGACAGCGCGGACTGCCCGACTTGCTGCGCCGCGACCGCATCGAGGCCCGCTACTCCGGACTGACCGGCCACACCCCGCGGGACATGGAGTTCTACACCCTCTACGCGGCCCTGCGGCACGCGATCGTCATGCTGCGCGTCGCGTACCGCCAGGCGCACTTCGGAGAGGTCGCCGTCCCGGCGGACCCGGACACACTGATCCTGCACCACGGCAGTCTGCGCGCCATGGTGCAGGGCAGCTACTGGGATTGAGCCGGGCCGGTCCGCGGGGACTCAGGCGGCCTGGCGACGCATCTCCGGTACGCGCATCGGGCGCGAGCCCGGGCCGCCGACGTGCGAGAAGGGCTGCGTCCGCCAGTTCAGACCCTGGGGGAGCGTGAGCAGCAGGGCCATGTCCTGCTCCTGCGGCTCGAAGGACTCGTCCGCGGGGCGGGCGTCGGCCGCCGCACGGCCCGTGCCCGCGCAGACCGTGAGCCCGAACGGGTTCCACGGCGAGGCGCACAGCGCGTGCTCCGGCAGGATCTCCTCGTCCGCCAGGAGCGCGATCGGCTGCGCGCAGTCCGGGCAGATCACCCGGTACATCTCGAAGGTGTCGTAGGCGTCGAGCTCATCGGCCTCGAGGGCGTCGGGTTCGACACCCTCCGGCTCGGGCTCGACCACCGGCTGCTGCCGCTTGGACGCGGAACGACCAGGGCGCTTGAGACTCTGCATGGGTTTCTCCCCCTAAGGCTGGGCCGTGAAGGCACTGCGGCCTCGACCACACCAAGCACTTCCCGTCCGCTCCAGGCGGTAATCACGAGAACATCACGGAGGCCGTTCGGGTGCTGTGGCGTTCGTCACATGCCGTGCGCAGGTGCCCAGTGCGGTCCTTTTTGCGCCGGAGCGGGTGTGACCTGCGTTGCTGAGCTATCCGAGGAGATCAACCGCACGGTAGGTTTTGGCGCCATGGAGGAGCTGGACCGTCAGATCGTGCAGCTGCTCGTCAAGGACGGGCGGATGAGCTACACCGACCTGGGCAAGGCCACGGGCCTGTCCACGTCGGCGGTGCACCAGCGGGTGCGCCGGCTCGAACAGCGTGGTGTCATCCGCGGCTACGCCGCGGTGGTCGACCCGGAGGCCGTCGGGCTGCCCATGACGGCGTTCATCTCGGTGAAACCCTTCGACCCCAGCGCCCCCGACGACATCTCGGACCGCCTCGCCGGCGTCCCCGAGATCGAGGCCTGCCACAGCGTCGCCGGCGACGAGAACTACATCCTCAAGGTGCGCGTGGCCACCCCGCACGAACTGGAGGAGCTGCTCGCCCGGGTCCGCACCCTGGCCGGCGTCTCCACCCGCACCACCGTCGTGCTGTCCACCCCCTACGAGGCGCGTCCCCCGAAGATCTGAACCGGCCGCCCCGGTGCCCCCGGCCTCCCGTGCACGCGAGAGACTGTGGGGCATGAGCGAGCAGTCCGCCGACCCCAAGACCGTCCTCCTGCGCCGCGGAGAGGTCCACAGCCCCGCCGACCCCTTCGCCACCGCGATGGTGGTGGAGCGCGGCCAGGTCGCCTGGGTCGGCTCCGAGGGCGCCGCCGACGCCTTCGCCGACGGCGTGGACGAGGTGGTCGACCTCGACGGCGCCCTGGTCACCCCGGCGTTCACCGACGCCCATGTGCACACCACCGCCACGGGCCTCGCCCTGACCGGCCTGGACCTGTCCGACGCCCCGTCCCTGGAGGCGGCCCTCGCGCTCGTCCGCGACTTCGCCGCGGCCCGCCCCGACGACCGGGTCCTGCTCGGCCACGGCTGGGACGCCGCCCGCTGGCCCGGCGGCCGTCCGCCGACGCGCGCGGAACTCGACGCGGCCACCGGCGGCCGCCCCCTGTACCTCTCCCGCATCGACGTCCACTCGGCGGTCGTCACCTCGGCACTGCTCGACCTCGTGCCCGGTCTCGGCCCGGTCGACGGTCCGCTGACCGCCGACGACCACCACGCGGCGCGCGAGGCCGCCCTCGCCGCCATCACCCCCGCCCAGCGCGCCGAGGCCCAGCGCACCGCCCTCGCCCACGCCGCCTCCCTCGGGATCGGCTCCGTGCACGAGTGCGGCGGCCCGAAGATCTCCTCCGAGGACGACTTCACGGACCTGCTCAAGCTCGCCGCCGAGGTGCCGGGGCCGCGCGTCATCGGCTACTGGGCGGAACAGGATGTCGACAAGGCGCGCGCACTGGGCGCCCGCGGCGCCGCAGGCGACCTCTTCGTGGACGGCGCCCTCGGCTCGCACACCGCCTGCGTGCACGAGCCCTACGCCGACGCGACCCACACCGGCACCGCCTACCTGGACGCCGACGCCGTCGCCGGCCATGTCGTCGCCTGCACCGAGGCCGGGCTCCAGGCGGGCTTCCACGCCATCGGCGACGTCGCCGTCGACGCCGTGGTGGAGGGCGTGCGCGCAGCCGCCGAGAAGGTCGGCCTCGCCCGCGTCCGCGCAGCCCGGCACCGTGTCGAGCACGCCGAGATGCTCACCCCCGAGACCGTCGCCGCCTTCGCCGAGCTGGGCCTGATCGCCTCGGTCCAGCCCGCCTTCGACGCGCTCTGGGGCGGGGAGGACGGCATGTACGCCGCCCGCCTCGGCGCCGAGCGGGCCCGCACCCTCAATCCGTTCGCCGCCCTGCTGCGTGCCGGTGTGCCGCTCGCGTTCGGCTCCGACAGCCCGGTCACCCCGCTCGACCCCTGGGGCACCGTCCGTGCCGCCGCGTTCCACCGGACCCCGGAGCACCGGGTCTCCGTGCGTGCCGCGTTCACCGCGCACACGCGCGGCGGCTGGCGGGCCATCGGCCGCGACGACGCGGGCGTCCTGGTGCCCGGCGCGCCCGCCGACTACGCCGTCTGGCGGACCGACGAACTGATCGTCCAGGCCCCCGACGACCGCGTGGCCCGCTGGTCCACCGACCCGCGCTCCGGCACCCCCGGCCTGCCCGACCTCACACCGGGCCGTGACCTGCCGGTCTGCCTGCGCACCGTCGTGGGCGGGCGGACCGTGTTCGTAGGGCCGGGCGAGTGATCTCCCGGGGTGGCGCGGTGGTGATCGTTCCCCGCCGCGGCGTCGCCCGACCTGCGAATCCTCTGGGTTCACCACGGTCGGGTGGGCATCGGTGCAGGTCAGACGGTTGTTGACAGTCGACGGCCGGGGGCCGGTAGGTTCGGCCGAGTCCACCACCGGACGCCCGACCGGGGAGTGTTCGCGCACTCGTCGCAGCGCCGCTGGGTCAGGGACGGTGTGCCGCACCGGGGCACCGTCACTGGGAGCCAGGCTCAGCGCCCGCGCCGACGAGGGAACGTTCCGGCCGGTCGGCAAGGTGTGACCCGGGTGGGGCCCGGGTGCTCAGTAGACAACGGCTTTCGGTCGTCCCGCAGCCAGCGGGGCCCAGGTCGGCCCGAAGGGCGCCGGGCCCCCATCCGTCGCGGCACGCAGGTGCCGAAAAGTACGTTCTTACCCCACTCTTGTGGAATCGACACCAGCGTACGAACGAGAGGGAACGTCATCCCAGGCCGCGGCCACTATGGTGGACGCCTGCGTACGACACGAAGGGGCAGCAGTGAACGACGGCGACGGGGCCCTCGCGGCCAAGGCCCAGGGGAGGCAGTTCGGTCCGCTCGGCACGGCCTTGGTGATCATCCCGACCTACAACGAGGCGGAGAACATCAAGACCATCGTCGGCCGGGTGCGCAAGGCCGTCCCCGAGGCGCACGTCCTGGTGGCGGACGACAACAGCCCCGACGGCACGGGCAAGCTGGCCGACGAGCTGGCCGCCGAGGACGAGCACGTCCAGGTACTGCACCGCAAGGGCAAGGAGGGCCTGGGCGCCGCCTACCTCGCGGGCTTCCGCTGGGGCCTGGAGCACGGCTACGGCGTGCTGGTCGAGATGGACGCCGACGGCTCCCACCAGCCCGAGGAGCTGCCCCGGCTGCTCACCGCCCTCAAGGGCGCCGACCTGGTGCTCGGCTCGCGCTGGGTGCCCGGCGGCCGGGTGGTGAACTGGCCCAAGTCCAGGGAGTTCCTCTCGCGCGGTGGCAGCACCTACTCGCGCCTCCTGCTCGACGTGCCGATCCGCGATGTGACCGGCGGCTACCGCGCGTTCCGCCGCGAGACCCTCGAAGGGCTCGGACTCGACAAGGTCGCCTCGCAGGGGTACTGCTTCCAGGTCGACCTGGCCCGGCGCGCGGTCAGGGCCGGCTACCACGTCGTCGAGGTGCCCATCACGTTCGTGGAGCGGGAACTCGGCGACTCCAAGATGAGCCGGAACATCGTCGTGGAGGCGCTGTGGCGGGTCACCGCCTGGGGCGTCGGCGAGCGCGTCGGCAAGCTCACGGGCAAGGGCAAGCAGGCCTAGGGCTGGCCTAGGGCCTGTCCGCGGCTCCACAGCTGCGGCTGATCGTCCCCGTATCCCGCCCGTGTCCCGCTTATCTCGCACTGAGCCGCGTCCAGGCACACTGGGAGCATGACGACTGGCGTTCCCACTTCTCCGTCCACCGCCCGGCCCCGGCGTTCCCGGCTGCGCAGGTACCTGCCGCCGGGCATCGCCGTGTGGCTGGTGCTGGAGATCTGGCTGCTGACGCAGGTCGCCGGTGTGGCGGGCGGTCCCACCGTGTTCCTGCTCCTGGTGGCGGGCTTCGTCGCCGGCTCCGTGGTCATCAAGCGGGCCGGGCGGCGCGCCTTCCAGAACCTCAACGAGGCGCTGCAGAGTGGCGGGTCGCCGACGCGCGGCGGCGGCAACGGCCTGATGATGCTCGGCGGCCTGCTGCTGATGATCCCGGGCCTGATCTCCGACGCGGCCGGCCTGCTCCTGCTGCTCCCGCCCGTCCAGAAGGCCGTGGGCCGCTTCGCGGAGCGCACCCTCGACCGGAGCCTGCGCAAGGCCGCCCCGGGCACCCTGGGCGACGCCTTCCAGCAGGTCCGCATCCACCGCCCCGACGGCAAGGTGGTGCAGGGCGAGGTGATCAGGCAGGACACCGGCCGGGAGCCGGGCGAGCAGTGGCCACCCCTGACCCGCTGAGTCGGGCCGGGCTGCGCGGCTGAGTCGAGAGCTCGGCCGCGCGGCCGTCTGCGGGCAGCACCACACGCAGCTGTTTCCAGCAGGCGACTGTCTCCGGGCAGCGCGAAACCGCGGGCGCCGTACGTCTTCACGTACGGCGCCCGCGGTTACTCGTGTGTCTCGCGTTACGCGCTCTTGCGGCTGTCTCGCGGGTGAACGGCGATGTTCATCGCCCCCGAACGCAGAACCGCCAGACGCTCCTCGAGGACCTCTTCGAGCTCCTCACGGGTGCGCCGCTCCATCAGCATGTCCCAATGGGTACGCGCGGGCTTGGCCTTCTTCTCCTCAGGGCCGTCGCCGTCCACCAGGAGTGCCTGGGCCCCACAGACCTTGCACTCCCACTCCGGCGGGATCTCCGCCTCGACCGAGAAGGGCATCTCGAAGCGGTGCCCCTTCTCACATGCGTACTCCACGGCCTGGCGCGGAGCCAGGTCGATACCGCGGTCCGTCTCGTAGCTGGTCACTACGAGGCGCGTACCGCGAAGAGCTCGCTCACTCATGAATCGTGCCTCCCGGGCTTGTCGCCCACAGGACAGGTGTCGCTGTCGTCGTCATCCGGTCAACGTCCGGTCGGCGGTAAAGATTCCCGTTCCGAGTCCCGTTCCGGGTCATGCGTCGCCGTCGTAGCCGCCCCTTGTTCTACCCACAGGCGCCCGGTTTGTCACATCTGCTAGCAGATGTCACCCAGCGTTTCGGCATCTTTGACGCGCAGTAACGGTACGCCTGGCAGGCCAAACGCGTACACTACCGCCCTTTCGCGCCGAACGCTAAATCGTTCCTAGATCCTTTCCGGAACCGGGTTTCCCGCCTCGCCGATCGCCTGCCGCACCGGCACCCTCGCGAGCAGGACGAAACCGATGACGAAGAAGGCCACCAGCGAGATGATCGCGGAGCGATAGCTCCCGGTCAGCTGGTAGGTCACCCCGAACAGCAGCGGGCCGAGCCAGCTCATCCCGCGGTCGCTCATCTCGTACGCGGAGAAGTACTCGGCCTCCTTGCCCGGCGGCACCAGATGCGAGAACAGCGACCGGGACAGCGCCTGGCTGCCGCCGAGGACCAGTCCGATTCCGGACGCCAGCACGAAG
Organism: Streptomyces sp. NPDC101165; assembly: GCF_044768135.1. NCBI lineage: Bacteria > Bacillati > Actinomycetota > Actinomycetes > Kitasatosporales > Streptomycetaceae > Streptomyces > Streptomyces sp. NPDC101165. Next base: position 439,639 of record NZ_JBIWPG010000005.1, read on the forward strand.
AACCACACCGGCGCCCCGGCGGGCAGGAAGTAGCCTGCCCCCAGCGTGACCGTCCAGGCCACCAGCGAACCGAGGATCGTCCGCTTCGCCCCGTAGGTCCGGGCCAGCCGCCCCATCGTCAGCGCCCCGGCCACGGCCAGCACCTGCACCAGCAGCACCGCACCGATGAGCGTCGACTGCCCGAGTCCCAGCTCCTCGGAGCCGTAGACCGAGGCCTGGGAGATCACCGTCTGGATGCCGTCGTTGTAGATGAGGTACGCCAGCAGGAAGCCGAGCGTCAGCGGATGCCGGCGCATGTCCCGGACGGTCGCAGTGAGCTGCCGCAGCCCGGGGGCCGTCGCGCGCTCCACGCGCGCGTGCCGGTCGCGCAGCCGGCTCAGCGGTACGAGCGTGAAGACGCCCCACCACAGTCCGGCCGAGGCCAGACAGACGCGGACCGCAGCCGTCTCGGAGAGGCCGAACGAGTCGTGCGCCGAGTACAGGACGAGGTTGGCCACGAGGACCAGGGAGCCCGCCGCGTAGCCGAAGGCCCAGCCCCGGGAGGAGATCGCGTCGCGCTCCTCGGGCGGGGCGATCTGCGGCAGGTAGGAGTTGTAGAGCATCATCCCGACGGACTGCGCCGCGTTCGCCACGATGAGGAGCACCCCGCCGAGCAGATAGCGGTCGCCGTCGAGGAAGAACATGCCCGTCGTCGCGGCGGCCCCCGTGTACGCGGCGGCCCCGAGCAGCGGCTTCTTCCGGCCGGTGCGGTCCGCCGCCGCGCCCACCAGGGGCATCAGGACGACGGCCACGATCACCGACAGGGACACCGAGTAGGCGAAGAAGGAGCCCGCCCGGACCGGTATCCCCAGCGGATGCACATAGCCGTCGGCGTCGGCCGCCTTCTCGGCCACCGCGGTGAGGTACGGGCCGAGGAAGACGGTCAGAACGGTCGTCGAATAGACCGAGCACGCCCAGTCGTAGAAGTACCAGCCGCGCTGTTCGCGCCGCAGCCCCGCGGCCTCGTCGGCCGCATGTGTCCGCACGGTCTCGGTGCCCACCCGTGCCCTCGCTTCCCCGCAGAAGTGCCGTGCGAAGGCGCGGCCCGGTCGCCCCGGGTGCTCAGACCCAGACGCCGCGGTCCTCCATGACCTTGCGCAACGTGTCGATGTGATCGGTCATGATGCCATCGACACCCAGGTCCAGGAGCCGGTGCATCCGCTCCGGTTCGTTGATCGTCCACACGTGCACCTGGAGTCCGAGCGCGTAGGCGGCGCGGACGAAGCGCTCGTCGACCACCGGGACGCCCGACTGGGCCTCCGGAACCTGCGCGGCGACCGCGGAACGGCGCAGCGAAGCCGGCAGCCCCCAGGAGCGCAGCCGCAGACTGAGCACCCCGCGCGTGCCGAACGAGGTGGCCAGCCGCGGCCCGGCCAGCCGCTGCGCCCGCAGCACCCGCGCCTCGGAGAAGGAGCCCACGCAGACCCGGTCCCAGGCGTTCGTGCGCTCGATCAGCTCCAGGAAGGGCCGCAGCGCCGGCTCCGCCTTGAGGTCCACGTTCCAGCGGACCTCGGGGAAGGTCTCCAGCAGCTCTTCGAACAGCGGTACGGGTTCCCGTCCTCCCACGCGCGCGTGGGACACGTCCTGCCACGGCAGGTCGGCGATGCGGCCCGCGCCGTCGGTTACCCGGTCGAGCGTGCTGTCGTGGAAGGCGACGAGCTTGCCGTCCGCCGTCGTGTGGACGTCGGTCTCGATGTACCGGTAGCCCAGGTCTACCGCGCGCCGGAACTGCGCCACGGTGTTCTCCAGCCCGTCGGCCGCCCCGCCGCGGTGAGCGAAGGCGATAGGGCCCGGGTGGTCGAGATAGGGGTGGCGTATCGCGGTGGTCACGGACGCAGTATCGCCCCTTCGGGTTGCCCGGTGGCAACGACTGTGCTTCGCCCCGGTGCCGAAGGGGCGGCGAAGACGCGCAGGAAGAACTGGGCGAGCGGGCCGATGGACAGCGCGTACAGGACGGTGCCGATGCCGACGGTGCCGTCGAGGGCGAAGCCGGTCGCGACGACGGTGACCTCCACGACGGTGCGGATCAGCCGGATCGAGCGGCCCGTGCGTCGGTTCAGCCCGGTCATCAGGCCGTCGCGCGGGCCCGGCCCGAAGTCGGCGGAGATGTAGAGGCCGGTCGCCATGCCGTTGAGCACGACGCCCGCGAGGAGAAGGGGCACCCGGACCGCCAGGGAGTGCACGTCCGGGAGCACGTCCAGGGTGGCGTCCATGGCGAAACCGATCACCAGGACGTTGGAGACGGTGCCGAGTCCGGGGCGCTGCCGCAGCGGGATCCACAGCAGCAGGACGGCCGCGCCCACGATCGTCAGGACCAGCCCCATGCTGAGTCCGGTGTGCTCGGCGAGCCCTTGGTGCAGGACGTTCCAGGGCTCCAGCCCGAGACCCGCCTTCACCAGGAGCGCGGAACTCGCGCCGTACAGCGCGAGCCCCGCGTACAGCATGAACAGACGTCGGCCGAGACGACTGGGAGTGGACACGAAATACCCCCCTGGGTGGTGGCGGTGGCCTGATGCATGTCACTCTGTGGCTTGGGATGCAAACCCATCCATGGCCAATTCGGGGAAGGTGGACTGATCGTCATGGCGCAGTGGACCTCAGCGGTGGGGGCCGCGCAGCTCGCCCGGCTGCTGACCTCCCAGCAGGACCGCCCGGCCGGCCCCGGCACGCGCCGGCCGCCCGCCTACCGCGCCCTCGCCGACGGCATCCGGCTCCTCGTGCTGGAAGGCCGCGTGCCCGTGGCCGCCCGGCTCCCCGCCGAGCGCGAACTGGCCCTGTCCCTCTCCGTCAGCCGGACGACGGTCGCGGCGGCCTACGAGGCCCTGCGGGCCGAGGGCTTCCTGGAGTCCCGGCGCGGCGCCGGCAGCTGGACCGCCGTACCGGCGGGCAACCCGCTTCCCGCGCGCGGACTCGAACCGCTGCCCCCGGAGGCCCTCGGCTCGGTGATCGACCTGGGCTGCGCCTCGCTGCCGGCCCCGGAGCCGTGGCTCACCCGTGCCGTGCAGGGGGCGCTGGAGGAACTACCGCCCTACGCCCACACACACGGCGACTACCCGGCCGGACTGCCGGCCCTGCGCGCGATGATCGCCGAGCGCTACACCGCGCGCGGGATCCCCACCATGCCCGAGCAGATCATGGTGACGACCGGCGCGATGGGCGCCATCGACGCGATCTGCCATCTCTTCGCGGGCCGCGGTGAGCGCATCGCCGTCGAGTCACCGTCCTACGCCAACATCCTCCAGCTGATGCGGGAGGCGGGCGCGCGACTCGTGCCCGTCGCCATGGCCGAGGGGCTGACCGGCTGGGACATGGACCGCTGGCGCCAGGTCCTGCGCGAGGCCGCGCCCCGGCTCGCGTACGTCGTGGCCGACTTCCACAACCCGACGGGCGCGCTCGCCGACGAGGACCAGCGGCGTCGGCTGGTGGACGCGGCCCGCTCGGCCGGGACCGTTCTCGTGGCCGACGAGACGATGACCGAGCTGTGGCTCGACGAGTCGTTCGGCCAGGGTGCGATGCCGCGCCCGGTCTGCAGCTTCGACCCGGCGGGCTCGACCGTCGTCACGGTCGGCTCGGCCAGCAAGGCGTTCTGGGCCGGCATGCGGATCGGCTGGGTGCGTGCCGCCCCGGACGTGATCCGCAGCCTGGTCGCGGCGCGTGCGTACGCCGACCTCGGCACCCCCGTGCTGGAGCAGCTGGCCGTGAACTGGCTGTTCAGCACGGGCGGCTGGGAGCAGGCCGTCGCCCTGCGGCGGAGCCAGGCGCGCGAGAACCGGGACGCCCTGGTGGCCGCGGTGCGCCGCGAACTGCCCGACTGGGAGTTCGAGATCCCCCAGGGTGGCCTGACCCTGTGGGTCCGTGCCGGCGGCCTCTCGGGCTCGCGGCTCGCCGAAGCGGGGGAGCGGGTCGGCGTCCGTGTCCCCTCCGGCCCCCGCTTCGGCGTCGACGGCGCCTTCGAGGGTTACCTCCGCCTCCCGTTCACGGTCGGCGGAGCGGTGGCGGAGGAGGCGGCTGCGCGCCTTGCGGCGGCGGCGCGGCTGGTGGAGACGGGGGCGACCGGTGGCGGCGAGGCGCCCCGCACGTTCGTGGCGTAGGTGAGACGGTCGCTGCGAGTTCGGCATCGGGTGTGTGGGGCGGGTCGCGCCCACGCGGCGGAGCCGGATGTCGATGCGGCCGGGGGTGGGCGCGGCGGCACCTTGCCGGCGCCCAGCCGCAGCCGACGCTCGCCTACGAACTCTCGGCGGCCAGTGCCTCCGCAGCCAACGGTTCCGTCTCCGGTACGGCCTCGACGGGAGTCGTACGCGGCGGCAGCAACTCCAGCACCGCCTGCCGGTCGGCATCGGTGGTGGCGTCGTCGTAAGGATCAGGAGTCGACGGCACCTGGAGCCGGTGCACCGGCCCCGATCCCAGCCGCGCATACCCCCGCCCCGGTGGCACCTGCGCCGGTGTCGTCGTGCGCGCGCGCATCCCCAGTACCGCCTCCACCTGCTCAGGCGTCGCAGGCCCCAGTACGACACGCGCGCGTGTGTGCTGCCGTACGCCCTCGCTCAACGCATCCACGCTGTCGAACTGTTCGGCCACGGCCACGGTCACGTTCGCCGCGCGGCCGTGCCGCAACGGCATCTGGAGGAAGGTCTGCGGATCCTTGCGGCCGTCCGCCGCCATGAGGTGGGTGAAGACGCTCGGCCGGTCCAGCAGGATCCACAGCGGGCGCCGGGTGTCCTCGGGCGGCGCGTCGCCCGCCTGCCGGGCCCGGTTGATGGCGATGAGCCGCCGCTCGGTCTCCTGCGCGGCCCACTCCAGGCTGGCCAGCGCCCCGGCCGGAGCGCATTCCACGGCCAGCACACCGTCCCGTCCGATCAGACAGGCGTACTCGCCGGTGCCCCCGCCGTCGACGATCAGTACGTCGCCGTACTGGAGGGCCTGCAGGGCGATCGAGCGCAGCAGGGTCGAGGTGCCGCTGCCGGGGTGGCCCATGGCCAGCAGGTGCGGCTCGGTCGAGCGGATGCCGGTGCGCCAGACGACCGGTGGGACGTCGCGCTGTTCCTCTCCGTAGGAGAGGGGAAGCGTCCGTTGGACCTCGCTCGGATCGGTGAACCCGAGCACGGTCTCGCCCGGCGCGGTGACGAAGCGCTGGGCGGCGATGTCGGTGGGCAGCGGGGCGAGGACGGTCACCGTCAGCCGGTTGCCCTCCTCGTCCCACTCGAAGTGGTACTCACGGCCTCGCCCGGCCTTCGCGGTGAGCAGTTGCTCGATCCGCGCGCGGGCCGCGGGCTCGCCGTCCGGGAAGTAGGCGGGGTAGCGGATCACGAGATGACCGAAGCGCCCGCCGTCGTCGAACTCGTGTGTGTCGAAGGCCTTCTCCCACTCCCCGCCGTGCGCGTACAGCGGCGCCGGGTCCTCGGTGGTGGAGAAGTACGGCACCAGTGCCTCGTACAGGGACTGGAGCCGCTCGGTCTGGGACTCGTCCGGCCCTTCGGGGGCCGGCGGGGTGCGGTCGCGGCCCTGCCAGGCCGCCGCCGCCATCAGGGTGATGGCGGCGAGCAGCGGTCCGTACGGCACCAGCGCCACGAACAGGACCACGGAGGCCGCCAGGAACAGCAGCGGCCCACGCTTGTCCTTGGGTGTCTCGGCCCACCTGCGCCGTCCGGCCGAGGCCAGCCGGCGCAGCCCGCGCGAGATGGTGATCAGCGGGTGGAGGACATCGGTGGCACTGTCGGCCGCCGTCCGGGCCAGCTCCCGACTCCGGGCGATCTGCGTCCGGGCGATCTGTGCGCTGTCTTTGCTCAGAATGCGGGGGAGAGGGCGCCGGGCCACTGCTGTCTCCTGTTGGTGCGTACGGGCGGGAGGTGGGGCGTCAGAACTTGATGCCGCCGAGGAGGCTCGCCAGGCTCTCGCCGCCGGCCTTGATGCTGGGGGCGATGGCCGTGCTCGACAGGTAGAAGCCGAACAGGGCCGAGACGGCGGCGTGCGAACCCTTGAGTCCGTCCTTCCTGAAGAAGAGGAAGACGATGATGCCGAGCAGGAGCACGCCTGACAGGGAGAGGATCATTTGAGGTCTCCTGGTGTCGAGAGGGGACAGTCACCATGAGTACTTCCAGGATCACAGGATGTATCTATACGATAAAAGGTGCAACCGGGTGAAATTCGGTTGATTTCCCCCGGGTGGCGGAGCCACCATGGGCCGGTTGAGCAGGGCGCTTGCGTCCGGCGGGGTCTGCAGTGATCTTTACCTCGGGCACTTCGGGTCATGTGAGGCGCGAGCCAGTACCCTTGCGATTCACCTGAACGGTTGTAAGAGAGGCGGTCCGGCCGATGAGTGAAGCCCCCGACCCCGAGGTCGTGGAGCTGGCGACCAAGATCTTCGATCTGGCCCGGCAGGGGCAGACCGAGGAGCTGGTGGCGTACGTCGACAAGGGCGTTCCGGCCAACCTCACCAACGACCGTGGCGACTCCCTCGTGATGCTCGCCGCCTATCACGGTCACGCCGACGCGGTGCGCGCCCTGCTCGCCCGGGGCGGGGACGTGGACCGGATCAACGACCGAGGCCAGACCCCGCTCGCGGGAGCTGTCTTCAAGGGTGAGACGGAAGTGATCAGGGCCCTCCTGGAGGGCGGCGCCGATCCCGCCGCGGGTACTCCCTCGGCCGTGGAAACGGCACGTATGTTCGGTAAGGCGGAACTCCTGGAACTGTTCGGCGCACACTGATGCGGACGTCCTGACCAGGTACGACACAGAAAACGGGGGAGGCGGTACGGGGCCGCCGGAAATACGGTCGCGGCAGCACACACCGCGGGTCATCATGACGACGTGATTCACGGACGCGATGGCTGGGCAGGTGTTGCCGCACCGCGCGGACCGTGATGCGGTCCGCATGGGCCACCAACGAGAGGCAGAGAGAAATGGTCTACAGCAAGCAAGAGACGGCGGGCGCTCCGACGTTGTGTCACGCGGCCAGGTAGTGCGTGTTTCCCGGTTGCGTCGACGCTTGATGTGAGGCTGTTTCCCATGTTCGATCCGGTCATAGCGCCCAGCGGTACGCTGCTCGGCCTGCTCCAGCGCGGCCGTGGCGACGGCACGCTGCACGCGCTCACCGCCCCGCGAGCCGAGGCGCTCGCGGCCCTGAACCACTGTGTGCTGCGGGACCCCCGCCACGACTGGCAGGTGGAGAACCGCTCCCTCTACTACGCCCGGCTCTACCTCGACCTGAACGGTGAGCTGGACGCCATCGAGGCGCACCTCTTCGACCCCGAGGACGTCCTCGACACCGACGAGTCCCGCACCGGCCTGGCCCTGGCGGTCCTCGGGCACCTCGCCTCCTACGGCAGGCGGGACGCACTCGAACTGCTGCGCAGGTACGCCGCCCACGGGTCCAGCTGGGCCTGGGCCCTGGACGAGCTGGCCCTCAGGGACGACGACGCGGGCCTGCGCGCTCTCGCCGCCCCGGTGCTGGCCCGCTTCTCCACCGACCCCGAGGGCGAGGCCGAGCTGGCCGCCGCCGTGCGCGACGCCTTCGAGCCGAGGCCCTGGCGGCTGTGGGCCGAGGATCCGCGCGAATCGATCGCCACGCGCGTGCGTGCCGCCCAGGAGGCCGGCTGCTTCGACCGCTGGCAGCGCCAGATGCGGCCCACCGGGCCCCGCCCCGGGTGGAGCGTGCGAGCCGTCTTCGAGTGGGCCCAGCAGGGCATCGAGCGCGGCGCCGCACTGCATGTCCCGGCTGCCCGCTGTCTGGTCGCCGTGGCCGGCCCCGAGGACCGGCCGGAGATCCTCCAGGCCGCGAGGAACGGCATCGACGGCGCCCGCTGCACGGCGTTGCGCTACCTGGCCGACAGCAACGATCCCGCGGCCCTCGACCTGATCGAGGCCGCCGTCGCCGACGGAGCGACGGTCGTCGTGGAGGCCGCCGTCGACGCCTTCGAACGGATGCGCAGCATCGCCGCCGTGGACCGCGCGCGGCGCTGGGCCCAGCGCCCCGACGCCCTCGGCGCCTCCGCCGGACGTGTGCTCGCCTGCCGCGGCGGAGCCCAGGACAGCGACCTCGTCCTCGGCGCCCTGCGTGAGGCCGTACGGGGTGAGGGTCCCGACGCGCCCACCCTGTGGACCCTGGTGGACGGCACCGGACGCCTCGGCATCGCCTGCGCGGCCCCCGTCCTGCGCCACATCTACCGGGAGACGGCCTCCTCCCATCTCCGCGGCCGCGCCGCCCGGGCCCTGGCCGCCACCGATCCCTCCTTCGCCACCGGCTTCGCCGTCGAGTGCCTGTGGGACTGCGAGGAGACCACCCGGGAGATCGCCGCCCGGCACGCCGAGACCGGCGACGCCCGGGTCGTCGAACGACTCCGCCGCCTCGCCGCCGACCCGGCCGAGGAGGACGAGGTACAGACAGCGGTCCGCAGCCGTTTCGGACCGGACGCACAGGCCATGTGACCCTCGCCGAGCACCGTCACACGCATACGGGACGGGCGGGAGACCGCCCGTCGGGTGAACACCGGATGACCCGCGGGTCAGGCGGACATGGCGGCCGGCTGACCCGCTCGGGTGTGCAGTCCAACGCTCATGGGACGTTCCCCGTTCGGAAAGATCGACGTTGACGCCGCCACGTCCGGCGCGGCGACAACACCCGTATGCGTGTCGTCATAGTGACCGAATCCTTTCCCCCCGATGTGAACGGCGTCGCCCACTGCGCGCTCCAGACCGCCCGGCACCTCGTGGATCGCGGCCACCACCCGCTCGTCGTCGCGCCGGCCACCGCACCTGGCACCAAGGCCGACGCCCTCGAGGCTCCGTGCCCCGTCGTCCGTGTCCCCTCCCTCCCCCTTCCCGGCTACCCCCAGGTCCGCGTCGCGCTCCCCAGCCGGCGCCTCGCCGCGGCGCTCGCCGAGCACCGCCCCGATGTGGTCCACCTGGCCAGTCCCTTCGTCCTCGGCGTCCGTGGCATGGCCGCCGCCGCCCGCTTCGGCATCCCCGCCGTCGCGGTCTACCAGACCGACCTGGCCGGATACGCCCGTACCTACATGGGCGCCGGCGAGGCGGCCGCCTGGCGTCGGATCCGTTCCGTGCACTCCGCCGCCGACCGCACCCTCGCCCCGTCCAGCGCCGCCCTGCACGACCTGGAGACGCACGGCGTACCGCGGGTACGGCTGTGGCCGCGCGGTGTCGACACCGTCCGTTTCCGGCCAGAGCACCGTGACGAGGCACTGCGCCGCGAACTGGCCCCGAACGGCGAGCTGATCGTCGGCTACGTCGGCCGGCTCGCTCCCGAGAAGCAGGTCGAACTCCTGGCCGGTGTGTGCGGCCTCGAGGGCGTCCGGGTCGTGGTCGTCGGCGACGGCCCGAGCCGGGACCACCTGGACGAGGCCCTGCCCGGGGCCGTCTTCCTGGGCCGCCGCACCGGCGACGAACTCGCCCGGATCTTCGCCTCGCTGGACCTGTTCGTGCACACCGGCCCGTTCGAGACCTTCTGCCAGACCGTCCAGGAGGCCATGGCCAGCGGCGTTCCGGTGGTCGCACCCGCCGCGGGCGGCCCGCTGGACCTGGTCGCCCACGGCCGCACCGGACTGCTCGTCCCGCCGCGCGACGCGAACGCGGTCACGGAGGCCGTACGCACCCTGACCGCCGATCCGAACCTGCTGGCCACGTACGGCGCCGCCGGGCGGGCCATGGTCGAGGGCCGCACCTGGGCCGCCGTCGGCGACCGGTTGATCGCGCACTACGAGGACGTGCTCGCCGCGCGCCAGAAGACGGTGGTGACGGTATGACCGGCTCACCCCTGCGCATCGTCCGGCTGGCCAACTTCGTCACCCCGGCCTCCGGCGGCCTGCGCACGGCCCTGCACGAACTGGGCAAGGGCTTCCGGGCCGCGGGCCACGAGCCGGTGCTCATCGTGCCGGGCGAGCGGCACACCGACCGCGACACGGAGCAGGGCCGGGTCATCACCCTGCCCGGACCGGTGCTGCCCGGCACCGGCGGCTACCGCGTCCTGACCGACAAGCGGCGCGTGGCCGCCCTCCTGGAGAACCTGGCCCCGGACCGTCTGGAGGTCTCCGACCGCACCACCCTGCGGTGGACCGGCCGCTGGGCGCGCCGCGCGCGCGTGCCCGCCGTGATGGTCTCCCACGAGACCGCCGACGGCGTGCTGCGCACCTGGGGCCTGTCCGAGAAGCTCGCCGCCCGGACGGCCGACTCCCTCAACACCCGCACCGCGCACGTCTACTCGCGGATCGTGTGCACCACGGAGTTCGCCGAGCGCGAGTTCGTACGGATCGGCGCGCGCAACGTCGTACGCGCCCCCCTGGGCGTCGACCTGATGGAACGCCACCCCGCCCTGCGGGACCCCGCGCTGCGCGCCCTGCACGCGCGCGGGAACGAGGCGCTGCTCGTGATGTGCTCCCGGCTGTCCGTGGAGAAGCGGCCCGGCACCGCCCTGGACGCCCTGGAGGCACTGCTGCGGCGCGGCCGGCGGGCGGTGCTCGTGGTGGCAGGGGACGGCCCGCTGCGGACACGGCTCGAACAGCGCGCGCGGGAGCGCGGGCTGCCGGTGACGTTCCTGGGGTACGTCGCCGACCGGGCCGCGCTCGGCGCGCTCCAGGCGTCCGCCGACGTGTGCCTGGCGCCCGGACCCGCCGAGACCTTCGGGCTGGCCGCACTGGAGGCCATGGCGTGCGGGACACCCGTGGTGGCCAGTGCCTCGTCGGCGCTGCCCGAGGTGATCGGGGCCGCGGGGGCCGCCGCTGCCGACCGCGCGGACGCGTTCGCGGACGCCGTGGAACTGCTCCTGTCGCGCACCGAGCCCGAGCGACGGGAGGCGGCACGCGCGCGTGCGGAGTGTTTCGGCTGGGGAACGGCGGTGGAGGCGTTCCTCGCGGCGCACGACGCGGAAGTACTGAAGCGCGCCGACGCCCCGGCCCGGCCCGGTGCCCGGGAGGGCGTGGCATGAGATCCGTCCGCTTCGTGGCCCTCGGGGACTCGCTCACCGAGGGCGTCGGCGACCCCGCCGGGGACGGCTGGCGGGGCTGGGCGGCGTTGCTCGCCGGCGGCCTCGCCGAGGACGCCGGACAGGTGGAGTTCACGAACCTCGCCGTCAGCGGGGCGCAGACACGGGACGTGCTCGAACGGCAGACCCCGGCCGGTCTCGAACTGCTCCCGGACGTGGTGTCCGTGGTCATCGGCGTCAACGACACGTTGCGCCACACCTTCGACATCCACGCCGTGGCCGACCGGCTCGACCAGGTGTACGCGGCCTTCACCGCCCAGGGCGCCACGCTGCTCACCGCCTGTCTGCCCGACCCCGGCGCGATGCTGGGCCTCCCGGGCGCCCTCGCCCGCCCGCTGGCCCGCCGGCAGCGGGCGGTCAACGCGGTCGTCCACGAGCTGTCCGACCGCTACGGCGCCGTCCACCTGCACGCCGCGGAGGGCACCTGGCTCACCGACCGCGCCCTGTGGAGCGCGGACCGGCTGCACCCGGGCGAGCGCGGGCACCGGCAGCTCGCCGTGCACTTCCACGGCCTGCTCACCGTGGCGGGCCGGGCCACCGGCGCGCCGCCGTCATCCGAACCGGAGTTCCCCGCGCCCACCCGCTCGGCGAGCCTGCTGTGGCTCGCCACCGCCGGCACCGCCTGGGTGATCCGGCGCTGCAACGATCTGCTGCCGCAGCTGCTGCGGCTGGCCGCCGACGAAGTGCGCCACCGGGCGTGGGGCACCAGCGCCCGCCTGGACCTGAACGCCTCCGCCGCGGTGTCCGAGGCGCTGGCCGCGCTGACGAGGACGGAGCAGCCGGACGCCGCCGGTGCCGACGCCGAGGCTCAGCGGCGCCGCACCGCCACGAACCGCACCGTGGTGCCCGGGACCGCCTGCGCGGCCGCCGGGAGATCGGCGCCGCGGACCACCGCGATCACCGGGTAGCCCCCGGTGGTCGGGTGGTCGGCCAGGAACACCACCGGACGGCCGTCCGGCGGAACCTGGACCGCGCCGAGCACCATGCCCTCGCTGGGGAGTTCGCCGGTCCGGGCCCGCTCCAGGGCGGGCCCCTCGGTGCGCAGGCCGATCCGGTTGCTCGCCGAGGACACCCGGTACACGCGCGTGGTCAGATCCCGGACCGCGCGTGCGGTGAACCAGTCGTCGCGCGGGCCCGGCGTCACCCGGAGCACGAGTTCGGCCTGCGGACCCGGCTGCGGGACGGCGTCCACGCGCGCGGGAGGGCCGGCCGGGGTGCCCAGCGGCAGCACCGTGCCGTCCGTGAGCGGTGCGGGGCCGAGTCCGGACAGCAGGTCGGTGGCACGGCTGCCGAGGACCGGCTCGACGGCGATGCCGCCGGACACGGCCACATAGGCGCGCACACCGGCCACGGCCGCGCCCACCTCCAGCAGCGCATCGGCGGGCACGACGACCGGGGCGCCCCAGGCCGCCGGGCGGCCGCCCACGGTGACCGGGCAGGGCGCGCCCCCGACCGCCACGGTCACCGTCGAACGGGGGCGCAGGGCACAGCCGTTGAGGGTGGTCTCCAGGACGGCCGACTCCGGCGGATTGCCGGCCAGCCGGTTGACGAGGGCCGCCGTCTGCGGGTCGAGGGCTCCGGAGCGGGGCACGCCGAGGTGCGCGTACCCGGGCCGGCCGCGGTCCTGCACGGTGGTCAGCGCCCCGGCCCGCACGACGACGAGAGCTCGGTCGGTCATACGGCCCCCAAGGGCGTGAAGCTGTTGCGAGGGCGGCCGGTCATGGCTCTCCCACCGGTACGAAGCGCACGCGCGCGCCCGGTGAGAGCAGCGCGGCCGGTACGCGCGCGTGGTCCCACAGCACCGCCTCCGTCGTGCCGATCAGCTGCCAGCCGCCCGGCGAGGAACGCGGGTACACGCCCGTGTACGGTCCGGCCAGCGCCACGGCACCGGCCGGCACCGCCGTGCGCGGGGTGGCCCGGCGGGGGACGTCGTAGCGGGCGGGCAGCCCGGTGAGGTAGCCGAAGCCGGGCGCGAACCCGCAGAAGGCCACGGTGAATTCGGTACCCGCGTGGATCCGGGCCACCTCGTGCTCGGACACCCGCCAGTGGGCGGCGACCTCGGCGAGGTCCGGGCCGTCGTAGCGCACGGGCAGCTCGATCGGCTCCCGCGCGCGCGGGGGAGCCGGAGGTACCCCGGAGGAGGTCAGTTCGGATGCCCAACGGAGCGGGTCGGCCAGGCCGTCGAGCAGGACCGTACGGGCCGCCGGGACGATCTCTCGGACGGCCAGCGAGCCCTCCGCGCGACGCCGCAGCAACTCCGCGTGCAGGGCCTGCGCCTGCTCGCCCGAGGCGGTCTCCACCAGCAGGGCGTCGTCACCGACGGGAAGTGCCCTCATGCGAAGGCCTCCACCCGCAGGCCCGCCGTCACCAGCCGCTCGCGCACCCGGCGCGCCAGCTCGACCGCGCCGGGCGTGTCACCGTGCAGACACAGTGAGCGGGCGTGTACCTGGATGTGTGCACCGGAGTGCGCCACCACCGCGCCGGAGCGCGCGAGGCTCACCGAGCGCTCCACGACGGCGTCCGGATCGGTCACCACGGCGCCGTCCCGGCCACGCGGCACCAGCGTGCCCTCGTCGGTGTAGGCGCGGTCGGCGAACGCCTCCGTGACGGCCGGCAGGCCCGCCTGCGCGGCCAGCTCGAGGACCCGCGAGCCGGGCAGCCCCAGCACCGGCAGCGAACCGTCGGCCAGGAGGACGCCGTCGACCACGGCCGCGGCCTGCTCCTCGTCGTGCACGACCCGGTTGTAGAGCGCCCCGTGCGGCTTGACGTACGCCACGCGCGCGCCCGCCGCCCGCGCGAACACCTCCAGGGCACCGATCTGGTAGGCCACTTCGGCCGCCAGCTCGGCGGGCGGCACGTCCATCGCGCGCCGCCCGAACCCGGCGAGGTCCCGGTAGGAGACCTGCGCGCCGATCGTCACCCCGCGCTCGGCCGCCAGCTCGCACACCCGGCGCATGGTGGCCGCGTCCCCGGCGTGGAACCCGCAGGCCACGTTGGCGCTGGTGACGACGGACAGCAGCTGCTCGTCGTCGGTCAGCCGCCAGCGGCCGAAGCCCTCGCCGAGGTCGGCGTTCAGATCGATCGCGGTCATGGTCTTCCGTGTCTCCGGTTCTCGTGTCGGGTGCTGCTCGCCGGCGTCGGCCGACGCGCCGGTGTCAGTCGACGCCCACCACGCGGTACTGCTCGTCACGGGCGTCGGTCAGGAACATCCGGCCCGGCGCGTGGGTGATGGCGAACGGCGGTCGCGAAGCCATCACGGCCGCCTGCGGGGTCACCCCGCACGCCCAGAACACCGGGATGTCGTCGGGAGCGGCGTCCACCGGGTCGCCGAAGTCGGGCCGGCCGAGGTCCGCGATGCCCAGGGTCGCGGGATCGCCGCAGTGCACCGGGCCGCCGTGCACGGCCGGCAGCAGGCCGCTCTCCCGGATCGCGGCGCGCAGGTGCTCCGGCGGTACCGGGCGCATGGACACGACCATCGGGCCGCGCAGCCGGCCCGCCGGGCGGCACTGCCTGCCGGTCACGTACATCGGCACGTTGCGGCCCTGCTCGACGTGCCGGATCGGGACGCCCGCCCCGGCCAGCGCCCACTCGAAGGTGAAGCTGCAGCCGAGCAGGAACGACACCAGGTCGTCCCGCCAGTACGCGCGCACGTCCGTCGGCTCCTCGACCAGCTCGCCGTCCTGCCACACCCGGTAGCGCGGCAGGTCGGTGCGCAGGTCCGCGCCCTCCGCGAGGACGGTGGTGGTCGACCCCGCGTCCGTGACGTCCAGCACCGGACACGGCTTCGGGTTGCGCTGGCAGAACAGCAGCATGTCGTAGGCCCAGTCGGCCGGCACCGCGATCAGGTTCGCCTGTGTGCTGCCGGCCGCGACGCCCGCCGTGGGGCCCGCAAGGCCCTCCCGGAAGCGGGCCCGTGCCGTTTTCGCGCTCCACGCGTGCGCGTGCTCGTCGACGAGGGTCACGGGCCGGTCCTCGATACGGTTCACCCGCGTCATGCCAGCTCCTTCCCGCGCGTCTCCGGCAGCCCGAGCAGCGCCAGTGCCGCGAGGCCGTAGCCGATCGCGCCGAACACCAGCGCACCGCCCACGCCCCAGCTGTCGGCCAGGAAGCCCACCAGGGTCGGGAACACCGCGCCCACCGCGCGGCCCGTGTTGTACGTGAAGCCCTGCCCGGTGCCGCGCACCGCCGTCGGGTACAGCTCGCTCAGGTAGGAGCCGAAGCCGCTGAAGATCGCCGACATGCAGAAGCCGAGCGGGAAACCGAGCACCAGCAGCAGGGTGTCGGCGCCCTGCGGGATGTTCGCGTACGCCAGGATGCACACGGCCGAGAGCAGGGCGAACAGCCAGATGTTGCGGCGCCGGCCGAGCCGGTCGGTGAGGTGGCCGCCGGTCAGGTAGCCGAGGAAGGCACCCGAGATCAGGAAGGTCAGATAGCCGCCGGTGCCGACGACGGACAGGCCCCGTTCGGTCTTCAGGTACGTCGGCACCCAGGTCGCCAGTGTGTAGTAGCCGCCCTGCACACCGGTGGACAGCAGGCTCGCGAAGACCGTCGTGCGCAGCAGACCGGGCTCGCCGTCCCTGCCGGGCCGGAAGATCGCCGCGAACGAGCCGCGCCGCGGGTTCTGTTCACGGGCCGCCGTCGCCGCGGGCGCGTCGTGCACCCGGCGGCGCAGCCACACCACGAGCAGCGCGGGCAGCGCCCCGGTCCAGAACATGATGCGCCAGGCCAGATCGTCGCCGGCGAAGGAGAACACCAACGTGTAGACGATCGCGGCCAGCGCCCAGCCGACCGCCCAGGAACTCTGGATCGCGCCGAGCGTACGACCCCGGTGCTTCGCGCTCGCGTACTCGGCGACCAGGATCGCCCCGACCGCCCACTCGCCGCCGAAGCCGAGCCCCTGCAGGGCCCGGAAGACGAGCAGGGTCTCGTAGTCGGGCGCGAAGCCGCAGGCCACGGTGAAGACCGCGTACGTGATCACAGTGATCATCAGGGCCCGGACGCGGCCCACGCGGTCCGCGATCACGCCCGCCACGGCACCGCCGATCGCGGAGACCACCAGCGTGACGGTGGTGAACAGGGCGGTCTGGCCGCTGTCCAGGCCGAAGTACGCGGCGAGTGCCACCATGCTCAGCGGCAGTGTGAAGTAGTCGTATGAATCCAGGGCGTATCCGCCGAAAGCTCCGGCGAAGGCGCGTCGGCCGCGCGGGCCGAGGGCGTGCAGCCAGCCGAACGCGCCGTCCTCGGCGGCGCGTTCACCCGGTTCCGGTCGTACGCCCGCGGTCGCCGACCGGGGCGGAGGGGTCGTGCTCATGGGCACCTCGCAGAGAGAGGACGGAGGGTGCGGGAAGTGAGCAGTGCCGTGCGGAAGCTGTGCCGTGCTGAAGCTGTTGCGTGCGGAGCACCGTAGAGGATCGTTCAACGATCCTTCAATACCCACGTTGTCTCGTTCCGGGGTCTGCGATTGAATTCCGGGCATGGCAGAGCAGCTGACGGGACTGGCCGACGACCGTGCCCTCCTGGGGCGCACCAGCACCGCCGAACGGGTCTCCGACATCCTCCGGAGCCGGATCGCCGAGGGCTATTTCCCGCCGGGCACCCGCCTGTCCGAGGACGCCATCGGCGGCGCGCTCGGGGTCTCCCGCAACACCCTGCGCGAGGCGTTCCGGCTGCTCACCCACGAGCGTCTGCTCGTCCACGAACTCAACCGCGGGGTCTTCGTCCGGGTCCTGACCGTGGAGGACGTCGAGGACATCTACCGCACCCGGGCCCTGGTCGAGTGCGCGGTCGTCCGGGGCCTCGGGGAGCCGCCCCACCGGCTCGACGGCCTGGCCGCCGCCGTCACCGAGGGACAGCTGGCGACCCACGAGAATGACTGGAAAGCACTGGGTACGGCCAACATCCACTTCCACCGGGAACTGGTCGCCCTTGCCGGCAGCGAGCGCACCGACGAGCTGATGCGCAGCGTCTTCGCCGAGCTGCGGCTCGCCTTCCACGTCGTGGACGACCCGCGCCGGCTGCACGAGCCCTACCTCGCCCGCAACCGCCAGATCCTGCAGGCGCTGCAGGACGGGGACCGGCGCGGTGCGGAGCGGCTGCTGGAGACCTATCTCGCGGACTCGCTGGATCGGGTCGTCGAGGTGTACCTGCGGCGGGTCGGCGAGGACGGCACCGGCGCCTCCTGAGCGGCGGACCGGGCCGGCGCCTCTTGAGTGTCTGTGACGGCCGTCGTTTCTGCGCCGTTTTAGTCGTTGTCAGACCGAGGACCTAGTCTGTGCACCGTGACTTCGCCTGCATCGACGGACAGCGTTCCGGCCCAGCTCAGCGCGGGGCCGCGCCCGGCGCCGGGCCCGGCCGCCGACGAGGGGCTGGCCCGTCGGCTGCGCGCGCTCGCCTGCACCGCGCCGCTGCACGACCTCGACGCACGCAAGGCCAATCTTGCCGGCGAGTACTCGGTGTACGGCATGGCCGAGGTGGCCCTGGCCGCCATCGACCTGGTCACGCTGAACATGGACTTCGACACGGGCGCCGACCACGAGCAGATCGTGGCCCGGCTCGCCCCGCGCATCGCCGCCCAGGCCCCGCGCCGCCCCGTCGCCGAGCACGAGCGCGTGGCCCGCTGGGTCCTGGAGAACCTGATCAACGTCGGCAGCGTGGACCGCGGCTTCCGCGCGGTGTACGGCACGTTCGCGCCGGACGGCACCTATGTCCGCCGTGACTACGACTTCAAGCTGATCGAGGAGGTCCCCGGCCCCGGCGGCACGGTCTACCTCCGCACGACGGACGAGGCGGTCAACGTCCTGGTCGGCGCCCTGGACACCGATGTCACCAGCGCGCAGATCGCCGCCGAGGTCAAGCTGGAGGTGCTGATCAATCGCGGCCGCCTCGCCGACGCCCAGCTCGCCGCCGAGCAGGCCCGCTACCGCACCGTGCAGTACTCGGAGACCCTGCGCCGCGCCCTGGAGGCCACCCGGCGCAACGTCCGCGCGGTCGACTGGCTGGGCGCCGTGCCCGACATGATCGCCGAGGCCCTGGACCACGTGGCCGACCGGTACCGCCACGAGAACGCGATCCTCACCAACATCCGCAAGGCCCGCGACGAGACCGAGGACTCCGAGCACAAGCGGCGCGCCGCCGAGCTGGTGGACATCGTCAAGGACTGCATCCGGCGGCACACCCTGCTCCAGTCGCGCCTGCTGGAGGCCGGCCCCCTGTTCCGCGCCGAACAGGACCGGCAGGCCTTCGCCACACCCGCCGCGACCTCCGGGACGGACCTGTACGGCCATGTGGTCGCGCCCGTGCTGCCGTTGCCCCTGGAGCAGGCGATCCGGGTCACGGACGCGTTCTTCGCCAACGGCACGGGGTTGCGTACGCCGGTGTCGGTGCGGGTCGCCGACCTCGTCGACATACTGCTGACGCCGCCGGTGGAGCGGGAGCACCTGGGCGCGGAGATGCCCGAGCCCGACCTGATCGCGACGCCGGACGACAGCCGGTTCAGCGAGGAACAGCTGGCAGCGGCCAAGGAGTTGCTGGACCTGCCGGCGGATGCGCCGCGGAGGTTGTCCGGGCTGCTGGCGGAGGCCAGGGACTCCGGTGGGTTCGATCTGGCGTACCTGGTGGCCCTGTTGGCGGTCCACGCGGCCAGCCCCGCCGTGGGTACGGCGTATCGCCAGGGCGAGGAGACGCTGTTGTTCGCCGTGGACGACGGGACCGAGCTGGACGATCCGGACTTCGGTGGGGCCGATCTGATCGTCGGGACCGCCTTGCTGGATGCGGCGGGGATGGCGGCGGATCGAACGGAAGCGGCGTGATGGTCCAGCCGGTGGGCGAGCACGGATCCGTTGTCGCCGGCCGCGCCCCGCGGCGAAGCCACACATGGATGCAACCCCACGCCCCTCGGGGAGTTGCACCCTCCCTCAGTTTCAAGAACAAGGAGTTGTGTCCGTGAGCGAGCACGTCGAGTGGAGTGAGGCGGAGAGCCCCGCCGCGCCGGCGACCACCGCCGTCACCCCCGCCGACGCCGCCGACGCGGCGCGGCTCGTCGCCTTCGGGCTGCAGCCCAGGCTGCAGCCGGCGCGTGACCAGGAGTACACGGAGCTGCTGCGCCGCTACCGTGACGATCCGGCGTTCGCGCGGCTCGCGGACGCCGTCGCCGCCGGTCTCGGGCTCGTCGTACTGGAGGTGTCCCCGCGCGCGGGGATGGCCGTGACGGCCGCCGAGGACTCGGTGTTCGCCGTCCGCATGGGCGACTACGCGCGTCGCACCGCCGCCGACTCGGGGGACCGGTTTCTGCACGGACTGGCCCATCTCGCCGTGGCCGCACTGGCGTTCCCGCGCCCGGAGGACCTGGCCGACGACTCCTACATCGGCCGGGTGACCGTCAACGGCGTCGACGCCTTCGTACGGCAGGCGTGCCGCCGTCTCGAGGAGCGCGCCGAGGAGCAGGGCGACAACACCGACCCGGCGACCGACGCGCCCGGGCTGGAGGCCGCCTGGCGGATCTGGGCCAGACGCAGCGCGACCGGCGCCACCAAGGACGCCCGCCGGCTCGCCGGTTCCACCACGGGCATCGTCGGCAAGGCGGCGGCCTTCCTCACCGACTCGGGGTTCCTGCAGCGCACCGGCGACGACCACGGCGGCACCTACCGCACCACGGCCCGCTACCAGCTCCAGGTGCGCGACATGGCGGGCAGCGCCGCGATGGCCGAACTGCTGGAGCTGGGCGTCGTCCCGGTCACCGACGGCACGGCCAGCCTGCTGCCCGCCGACGACACCGACGACCTGGACCTGGTGGCCGGCGCCGGGCTGCCGTTCCACGCGCCTTCGCACCCCTGACCTACCTCCCCGATCTGCCAGAAGACTGACGAGAGTCCGCCATGTACGAGCTGTCCCGGGTCCGCCTCTACTCCATCGGGCCGGCCGGTGCGCGCTACGCCGACACCGTTCTCGACCTGCGAGGTGTGGGCGGGCCCGTGCCCGACCCCGCGCCCATGCAGGCGGAGTTCTTTGAGGAGGAGCCGGCCGGACCGCCGCGCCGCCCCGCGCCCGCCGGCGTGCTGTTCCTGGAGAACGGCGGCGGCAAGTCCGTGCTGCTCAAGCTGATCTTCTCGGTGATGCTGCCCGGACACCGCAACACCCTCGGCGGCGCCAGCTCCGGCGTGCTGCGCAAGTTCCTGCTCGCCGACGACTGCGGGCACGTGGCGCTGGAGTGGCAGCACGTGCTGACCGGTGAGTGCGTGGTCGTCGGCAAGGTCAGCGAGTGGCGCGGACGCCAGGTCTCCAACGATCCGCGGAAGTTCGCCGAGGCCTGGTACTCCTTCCGGCCCGGCCCCGGCCTGAGCCTGGACAACCTGCCCGTCGCCGAGTCCACCGCCGTACGGCCGCCCGTCGAGGGCGCCTCGGGCGCCCAGGGCCGCCGCCGCACCATGAAGGGCTTCCGCGACGCCCTCACCGAGGCGGGCAAGGCCTACCCGCATCTGGAGGTGCACTGGGAGGAGATCCACGACCGCTGGATCGAGCACCTCGGCGACCTCGGCCTCGACCCCGAACTCTTCCGCTACCAGCGGGAGATGAACGCCGACGAGGGCGAGGCGGCCGGACTCTTCGCGGTCAAGAAGGACTCCGACTTCACCGACCTGCTGCTGCGCGCGGTCACCGACACCCGCGACACCGACGGCCTCGCCGACCTCGTCAGCGGCTTCGGCAACAAGCTGGGCCGACGCGCCGAGCTGATCGCCGAACGGGACTTCACGGCCGGTTCCGTGGACCTGCTCGGGCGGATCGTCGAGGCCGCCGAGGCACGCTCACGTGCGCGTGACATCCACGCCGGCGCCGAGCGCCGAACCCGCACGCTGGCCCGGCGCCTTTCCGCGCGGGCCCTGCAGGAACGGGTGCGGGCCGCCGACCTCGCGCAGCGCGTCACGGCCGCCGCCTACTCCGTCACGCACTCCGAGGGCGCCCGGGAGCGCAGCGCCCTGATCGCCGCCGAACTCGCCTTCCGGCACGCCTCCCTGGCGCTCGCCGCCGCCGAGAAGTCCGCCGCCGCGCAGAAGCGCGAACTGGCCGACGCGCGCACGCTGCACTCCGCCTGGCAGGCCGCCGAGGCCGTGCTGCGGCACCGCGCCGCCGCCGACCGCGTCGCGCGCGTGTCCGCCGCGATCCAGGAGGCCGAGCGGGACGCGGCGCCCGCGCTCGCCGCCCGCGCCAAGGCCGCCGTGGACCTCGTACGGGCCCTGCACGCGGCCGCCGAGAGCGCCGAGGCCCTCGCCAACGAGGAGGAGGAGCGCTCCGCCGCGCTCCAGGAGGTCAGCGACTCCGCCTACCGGGACTCCACCTCGGCCGCCACCGAGGCGCAGCGCGCCCGCAGTGAGGCCGGGCACCTGCGCCAGCGTCTCGCCGAGGTCGAGCAGGAGACGGCCGAGGCCGTCCGCGCGGGCTGGCTCGACGACAGCGCACCGGACGCCGACCCGGCCCGTGCCGCCCTCGCCGCCAGCGACGCCGAGAAGACCGCCGTGGCCGCCTGGGACACGGCTCGTGAGGCCGCCCGCAAGGCGACCGAGCACGCGCGCGAGGCGGCCACCGCCGAGTCCCGTGCGGAGCTGACCGCGGCCCGCGCGGCGGACGCGGCGACGGCGGCCGAGCGGAGCCACGAGGCCGAGCGGCGCCTCGCCGAGGCCCTCGCCGCCGAGGAACGGCTCGCGGAGCTGCTGAGTCTGCCGGGCGCACCCGGGGCGGCGCGGGCCGGAGTGCCCGGCCCCAGGTCGGGAGCGGCCGACGGCTCGCCCGCACGCGGGGACGACTCGTCCGAGGGCTCGCGTTCCCTCGCCGAGAGCCCGCTCAGCCCCGAGGAACTCGACCGCTTCGCGGACGAGTTGCGCGGGCTTCTCGACGACGCCTTGACGACCGCCGAACGGCACCTCTTCGAACTGCGCACCGCCGCGGCCGACGACGCCCGCATCCTCGGAGCCCTCGGCGACGGCGGACTGCTGCCGCCCGGGCCGGACGTGCTGGCCACCGTGGAGTTCCTGGGCGAGCACGGCATCCCCGCGCTGCCCGGCTGGCGCTACCTCGCGCAGGCCGTCGACCCCGCCGACCATGCGCGCGTGCTCGCCGCCCGCCCCGAACTGGTCGACGGCGTCATCATCACCGACCCGGACACGCACGCGCGTGCCCGCGAGGCGCTCAGCGACGCCGCCCTGCTGCCGCGCTCCGCCGTGGCCGTCGGCACGGCCGCCGCCCTGCTCGCCCCGACCCCGGCGCTCGACGCCACCCCGGGCGACGTCTTCCTGGTGCCGCCGAACCCGGCCATGCACGACGAGCACGCGGCCGACGAGGAGCGGCAGGCGCTGCGCGCGCGGGCCACCGAGCGGGACGAGGAGATCCGCGCCCTCGCCGCCCGCCTCGGCAAGGACCGCGAACTGGCCGCACGGCTCGCGTCCTGGCGCACCGGCTGCCCGGCCGGACGCCTCACCGAACTCGCCGAGGCCGCCGGGGAGGCACGCGCGTTCGCGGAGGAGACCGAGGCCGAGCTGGCCGAGGCGCGCACCACGCGTGCGGAGACCGACGAGGCCGCCGCCGAGGCCACGCAGGTCCGTGACGAGCGGCAGGAGGCCGCGCAGAAGGCCCGCCGTGCCGCCGACGCCCTCGCCGGACTCGCCTACCGGCTGCGCGAGCGCGCCGGCTGGCAGGTCAAGCTCCGCGAACTCGCCGACGAGGCCGCCGAGTCGGAGGCCCGCGCCCAGACCTGCCTGGACCGCGCCCGCGCCGCCGACGAGGACCGCCGCGCCGCCCAGCGCGCCGCCGACGACGCCCGCCGCACCGCGCGCGCCCTGCGTGCCGAGCGCTCGGAGATCGCCGGCGCCCCCGACGACGTACCGGCGGCGGACGAGGACGCCCCGAAGGCGTCCCTGCCGGCCCTGCGCGAGGCCTACCGGGCCGCCTCCCAGGTCTACGAGAAGGTCGGCGTCGGCGCCGACCTGCGCGCCGAGCAGGCCCGCGCGGAGAGCGACGAAAGCTCCTCCCTCGCCGAACTGGACCGGCTCAGCAACAAGGTCCGCACCCGCGCCGAACAACTGCTCCAGTCGCCCGACGGCTCCGACGGCCCGTCCCGGCAGGCCGCCGCCGCGCGTGCCGAGGAGCTGGTGCAGCTCCTGGAGACCCGGATGTCGACCGCGAGCGAACAACTCGGCCGACTGCGCGGTGAGGCGGAACGGCACGCCCCCGAGGACGGCGAGGTGCACACCGACCTGGCCGAGGAACTCGTCCCGCGGGACGCCGAGCACGCCCAGGCCCTCCTGCGCACCGCCACGGCCGAACTCGCCACGCGCACCGAGGCACTGGCCGAGGCCCGGGAGGCCCACGCCGAGCTGCTCGACACCCACCGGGCCGCCGAGGACGCGGCCGGCGGCTTCGACGAGATCGCCGCGATGCTCCGCGACCTGCTGCGCGAGCACACCCCCGAGGAGGACCAGGAGGAGCCGGAGCCGTACCCCGGCAGCCTGGAGGAGGCCCGGCACTCGGCCGCCGAGGCCCGCCGCTCGCTGCGCGGCTGCTCCGCCGACCTGTCCGCCGCCGAGTCGGCCGTGCGCGAGGCGAGTGACGTGCTCGTCCGGCACGCCAACTCCACGCGCTACGAACAGGTCCGGACCCCGGCGCGGCAGCAGATCCGGGAGTTGCCCGCCTCCGCGCTGCCCGAGCACGCCCAGCGGTGGGCGGACGCGTTCGCGCCCCGACTGCGCGTCCTCACCGACGAGCTGGCACAGCTGGAGCGCAACCGGGACTCGATCGTGGACCGGCTCAGGGGTCTGGTCGAGTCGGCCCTCGCCACCCTGCGCTCCGCCCAGCGGCTCTCCCGTCTCCCGGAGGGGCTCGGCGAGTGGTCCGGCCAGGAGTTCCTGCGCATCCGCTTCGAGGAGCCCGACCAGGCCACGCTCACCGAGCGGCTCGGCGAGGTCATCGACGAGGCCACACGCGCAGCCGTCAAGAAGAACTCCGACCTGCGCCGGGACGGCATGTCCCTGCTGCTGCGCGGAGTCGCGGCGGCGCTGCAGCCGAAGGGCGTGGCCGTCGAGATCCTCAAGCCCGACGCCGTGCTGCGCGCCGAGCGCGTGCCCGTCGGGCAGATGGGCGACGTGTTCTCGGGTGGTCAGCTGCTGACGGCCGCCATCGCCCTGTACTGCACGATGGCCGCCCTGCGCTCGAACGACCGGGGCCGCGACAAGCA
The DNA here is from genome assembly GCF_044768135.1 of Streptomyces sp. NPDC101165. Lineage (NCBI taxonomy): Bacteria > Bacillati > Actinomycetota > Actinomycetes > Kitasatosporales > Streptomycetaceae > Streptomyces > Streptomyces sp. NPDC101165. The sequence goes on from NZ_JBIWPG010000005.1 coordinate 463,887, forward strand.
CCGGCACGCCGGCACGCTGTTCCTGGACAACCCCATCGGCCGCGCCAACGCGACATACCTGCTGGAGCTCCAGCGGGCCGTCTCGGACGCGCTGGGCGTCCAGCTGCTGTACACCACCGGCCTGTTCGACACGACCGCGCTCGCCGAGTTCCCGCTGGTCATCCGGCTGCGCAACGACGCCGACCTGAGGGCGGGCCTGAAGTACATCAGCGTGGAGGAACACCTCCGGCCCGGACTGCCCCAGCAGCCCCGGGCCGGAGAGACGGTGCACAGCGAGATCACGGCGACGCGGATGTTCAAGAAGCCGGCAGCCACGACGCCCTGAGGGGCGCGGGGCTGCGGGCCGGCCGCCCGCAGGTCAGGAGTGCGACAGCTGCCCGGAGCCGCCCCGCCGGCGTATCCGCTCCTGCTCCCGCAGGGCGGCCCGCTCCTGACGCCGGCGGGCCCGGCGCTCGCGGCGCAGTGACCGGGCCGTGCTGCTCGGCTCGGAGACCACGCCGTTGCGCTGGTTCCACACCTGGCGGGTCACCCACACGTCGACCACGGCCCACGTGGCCACCACCGTGCCGGCCACGCTGCTGATGACCATCGGGAACGCCAGCCAGGACCCGGCCAGCGTGCAGAGGAACGCCACCATGGCCTGGATCAGCGTCACCGCGATGATCAGCACCGCCCGCACCGCCGCCGTACGCACCGGGTCGGGCATCCGGCGCCGGCGGGCCGGCTCCTCGATCCACAGCGGCGGGTGATACTCCTGCTCCTGCCCGTCGGTGGACTCCCCGGCACGCCCACGCGACGGAATGTCGCGATCCGGCGCCTCGTGCTCCTGCCGCGCCGCCGAGCGCACCGCCACGCTCTCCTCGGACGCCTCGCGCCGCTCCGCCGTGCCCATCACCGTGTCACTCCCCACCGCCGGCACACCGCTCACCCGGTGTCCGCGGACACCGACTCCCCAGTGGCTGCCCGGCTTGCGCTGTTTTACGCCGCCGGGGTGCGGGATGCGACTCCTGTGGCCGATTCCGCCCCCATTTCCCGTAGAGAAAGACGAACAACCACCGGCGAAGATTCCCCACTTGCGAAAAATTCCAGCCAACTGACTGTCCGTGCAGCTTCGGCCCGTCCCGTCGCGGGCACCCAGATCCCGGGTGCAATCTCCCGCAATGCCCGGACAACTCGCCATGTCTCGCCGCCGGTGCGGAAGTTCACCCTCCGGACATGTCTTCGAGTTACCTGTGGGGCGGTAGTAGGCTCGCGCACGTTTGCTGACGGACATGTGTACCCCCGACCGGCGGGGGTCGAGCTGGGGGAGGCCATGCGCTTTCGCGGGAAGTCGATCCGCCGGAAGATCGTGGCGCTGCTTCTCGTGCCGCTGGTGTCCCTGACTGCCATCTGGGGCTTCGCCACGGTGCTCACGGGGCGTGAGGTCGCCCGGCTCTTCCATGTGTCCGACATCGTCCAGAACGTCGCCTATCCCACCGAGGACACCGTCCGCGGCTTGCAGCAGGAACGCCGGCAGACCCTCGTCTACCTCGCCGACCCGCGTGCGGCCGACGCCCTCACGGCGCTGCACCGCACCCGCACCGCCACCGACCGGGCCGTCGCCGAGATCCGCAGGAACGCCAAGGACCACGACGTCCGCGACGCCATGGACGCGGACGACGACGAGCGCCTCACCACGGTTCTGGACGCCTTCGACAGCCTCGACTCCCTGCGCCGCAGCGTCGAGCAGCGCACGGTCAACCGCGCCCAGGCCCTCGATCGCTACAACCGGCTCGTCGACCCCTGCTACACCCTGCTGGACGCCCTCGGCGGCCTCGACGACGTCGACATGGACAAGCAGGCCCGGGCCCTGGTCAATGTGAACCGCGCCCGCGAACTGCTGTCCCGCGAGGACGCCCTGCTCGGCTCGGCACTGGTCGTCGGCACGCTCTCCCACGACGAGACCCGCGACATCTCCGACCTCGTCGCCCAGCGCGCCCTCCTGTACGACATCAGCCTGCCGCTGCTGCCCGCCTCGGAGCGCGAACGGTACGAACGCTTCTGGAAGAACGCCACCACCGCCCCGCTGCGCGTGGCAGAACAGAGCGCCATCGGCACCGATTCCGGAGCCCCGCGCGGTGTCACGGCCCAGAGCTGGGACTCGACCGCGGCGAGCGTGCTCGACGAACTCGGCACCCTGGACGACCAGGTCGGCGACCGCTTCCAGGACCGCACGGAGCCCGTGGCCATGGGCGTGATCGTGCAGGCGGCCGTCGCAGGCGTCCTCGGCCTCGTCGCCGTCCTGCTCTCCCTCGTCCTGTCCGTGCGCGTCGGCCGCAGCCTCATCCGTGACCTGCGGCAGCTGCGCCTGGAGGCGCACGAGGCGTCCGGTGTGCGGCTGCCCAGCGTGATGCGCAGACTCTCCGCCGGGGAACAGGTCGACGTCGAGACCGAGGTGCCCCGGCTGGAGTACGACAAGAACGAGATGGGCGAGGTCGGCCAGGCCCTCAACACCCTCCAGCGCGCAGCCGTCGAGGCCGCCGTCAAACAGGCCGAACTGCGGGCCGGTGTCTCCGAGGTCTTCGTCAACCTCGCCCGCCGCAGCCAGGTCCTCCTGCACAAGCAGCTCACCCTGCTCGACACCATGGAGCGCAGGACCGAGGACACCGACGAACTCGCCGACCTGTTCCGCCTGGACCATCTCACCACCCGTATGCGCCGGCACGCCGAGGGCCTGGTGATCCTCTCCGGCGCCGCGCCGTCTCGGCAGTGGCGCCGCCCGGTGCAGCTGATGGACATCGTCCGGGCCGCCGTCGCCGAGGTAGAGGACTACGAGCGCATCGAGGTGCGGCGCCTGGCACGGGTCGCGGTCACCGGTCCGGCCGTCGCCGACGTCACCCACCTCGTGGCCGAACTCCTGGAGAACGCCACGGTCTTCTCGCCGCCGCACACGGCCGTCCAGGTCCTCGGCGAGCGGGTGGCCAACGGCTTCACCCTGGAGATCCACGACCGGGGACTCGGCATGACGGCCGAGGCACTGCTCGACGCCAACCTCCGGCTCGCCGAGACCCCCGAGTTCGAACTCTCGGACACGGACCGGCTCGGCCTGTTCGTGGTCAGCCGTCTCGCCCAGCGCCAGAACGTCCGCGTCTCCCTGCAGCCGTCCCCCTACGGTGGCACCACCGCTGTCGTGTTCATCCCCGACGCGCTGCTGACCGACGACGTCCCGGACACCAACGGCATCGGCTTCCGCCTCGACCGCCCCTCGAAGGACGCCGAGCCGGCGGCGAGCCTCACCCCCGCCCGCTCGCAGGCCCCGGTGCAGCTGCCCGGCCTGCCGGCCTCCCTGCTGGACGGCCCGGTCGAGCTGGAGGCTCCCGTGGACCTGGACGCCATCGACGACTTCCCGGGTGCCCTGACCGACGAGGAGAGCGAGCGCGGCGGCCTGTTCCGCCCCCGCCGCCCCCGTGGCCGCGCCGAGGACGAGGGGGCCGCCCGGCTGATCGAGCCCCATCAGCCCGCCTCCCCGCGCGCCGACGACACCCCGGCCGGCGACCGCTCCGGCGGACCCGTACCGCTGCCCCGGCGGCAGACGCCGAAACTGGTCAGCTCGCACGGCAGGCCCGTGACCGAACAGCGGTCCCGCCGGGGCGAACCGGAGGAGCAGCCCGTGGCCGGCCCGCGCCGCCCCGACACCGGGGGACTGGCTCCCCTGCCCGCCCGCCGCCGCGGTGAGGCGGCCCGGCGCACCGGACTCGCCGACCGCGTCGACGAGCGCACGGCCACCGCGGCCGGCGGCGGGGACCAGACCTCCGAGGCCCCGGCGCTGCCCAGACGGACCCGGCCCGCGGCGGCCGCTTCCGGTGCCGGCCAGGACGACGGCGTCCCGCCCACCGGCGACGCGGCCTCCGGGCCGCTGCCCCGGCGGGTACGGCAGGCCAACCTGGCCCCGCAGCTGAAGCAGGAAGCCGAACGGCGCCCGGAAGGCGCGGCCCAGCCCGCCGACCGCGACGCCGACGAGGTCCGCAGCCGGATGGCCTCGCTCCAGCGGGGCTGGCAGCGTGGCCGTGAGGAGAACGCCGCGGGCGACGCCCGGAACGGCACAGCACAAGGAACGACTAAGGGGGACGGTCGATGACCGCACCGAAGGCCACCGGCCACACGGAGACCAACAAGGGCGAGCTGAACTGGCTCCTGGACGAGCTCGTCGACCGGGTCGCCAGCATCCGCAAGGCCGTCGTGCTCTCCGGCGACGGTCTGCCCACGGGTGTGTCCAAGGACCTGACCAGGGAGGACAGCGAGCACCTGGCCGCCGTCGCGTCCGGCTTCCACAGCCTCGCCAAGGGCGTGGGCCGGCACTTCGACGCGGGCAGCGTCCGGCAGACCGTGGTCGAGCTCGACGACGCGTTCCTGTTCGTCACCGCCGCCGGGGACGGCAGCTGCCTCGCGGTCCTCTCGGAGGCCGACTCCGACGTCGGGCAGGTCGCCTACGAGATGACGCTGCTGGTCAAGCGGGTAGGTGTGCATCTGGGCGCGGCTCCGCGCACCGATCTGCCCGCAGGCGGGTAGTGGAATGACATGAGCGTAGACGGTCAGGGAAGAAGCCACTGGTTCGACGACGAGGCCGGCCCGGTCGTCCGTCCGTACGCCATGACGCGCGGCCGCACCACCAGTCCGGCCCAGCACCGCCTCGATCTGATCGCGGTGGTCGTCCCGGAACCCGACGCCGGGGATCCGGAGACGGACCCGACGCTCTCCCCGGAGCACGTGGAGATCGTCGGGCTCTGCCGTACGGCACCGCAGTCGCTCGCGGAACTCGCCGCGGAGCTCGACCTGCCCATCGGGGTGGTGCGCGTCCTCATCGGGGACCTCGTGCACGCGCAACTCGTCCATGTGACGCGTCCGGTACCCCCGGCGGAGCTGCCGGACGAGAGTATTCTGCGCGACGTGATCAACGGCCTCCGGGCGCTGTGACCGGCGCGGAAGCGGAGTAGTGACGTGACAGGCTGGCAGTTCTGGGTCGACCGAGGCGGGACCTTCACCGACATCGTCGCGCGTCGCCCGGACGGCCGCCTGCTCACGCACAAACTGCTCTCCGACAACCCCGCCCGGTACGCGGACGCGGCCGTCGCCGGCGTGCGCGAACTGCTCGACGACGCCCCGGAGCCCATCGACGCCGTCCGCATGGGCACCACGGTCGCCACCAACGCCCTGCTGGAACGCAAGGGTGAGCGCACCCTCCTGGTGATCACCGGCGGCTTCCGCGACGCCCTGCGCATCGCCTACCAGAACCGCCCCAGCATCTTCGCCCGCCGCATCGAACTGCCCGAGCTGCTCTACGAACGCGTGATCGAGGCCGACGAGCGCATCGCCGCCGACGGCACCGTCCTGCGAGCCCCCGACCTCGACGCCCTCGCGGGCCCCCTCCAGCAGGCGTACGACGACGGGATCCGCGCGGTCGCCGTCGTCTGCCTCCACAGCCACCTCCATCCCGCCCACGAACACGCCATCGGCGACCTCGCCGCCCGCACCGGCTTCCCGCAGATCTCGCTGTCCAGCGAGACCAGCCCCTTGATGAAGCTCGTCCCGCGCGGGGACACCGCCGTCGTCGACGCCTACCTGTCGCCCGTGCTGCACCGCTACGTCCGGCACGTCGCCGACGAACTCCGCGGTGTGCGGCTGATGTTCATGCAGTCCAACGGCGGGCTCACCGAAGCGGGGCAGTTCCGCGGCAAGGACGCCATCCTCTCCGGGCCGGCCGGCGGCATCGTCGGCATGGCCCGGATGTCGCAGCGTGCCGGCTTCGACCGCGTCATCGGCTTCGACATGGGCGGGACCTCCACCGACGTCTCGCACTTCGCCGGCGAGTACGAGCGCGTCTTCACCACCCGGATCGCCGGCGTCCGGCTGCGCGCCCCCATGCTGGACATCCATACCGTCGCCGCGGGCGGCGGCTCCGTGCTCCACTTCGACGGCTCCCGCTACCGCGTCGGACCCGACTCGGCCGGCGCCGACCCCGGCCCCGCCTGCTACCGTGCCGGCGGCCCGCTCACGGTCACCGACGCCAACGTGATCCTCGGCCGCATCCAGCCCGCCCACTTCCCGACGGTGTTCGGCCCGGACGGCGACCAGCCGCTGGACGCGGACCTGGTCCGCGAACGCTTCACCGCCCTCGCGCGAGAGATCCGCGAGCGGACCGGCGACGACCGCACCCCCGAGCAGGTGGCCGAGGGCTACCTGCAGATCGCCGTCGCCAACATCGCCAACGCCGTGAAGCGGATCTCCGTTCAGAAGGGCCATGACGTCACCCGCTACGCCCTCACCACCTTCGGTGGCGCGGGCGGCCAGCACGCGTGCAGCGTCGCGGACTCGCTGGGTATCCGCACCGTCCTCGTGCCCCCCATGGCCGGTCTCCTCTCCGCCCTCGGCATCGGCCTCGCCGACACCACGGCCATGCGCGAACAGTCCGCCGAGGCACCCCTGGAGGCCGCCTCGATGCCCGGCATCCGCAAGACGGCCGACGACCTGGAGGCCGCCGCGCGCGCCGAACTCCTCGCCGAGGACGTCCCGGAGGACCGCGTCGAAGTCACCCGCCGCGCCCAACTGCGCTACGACGGCACGGACACCACCCTCACCGTCGCGCTCACCGAGCCCGACACCATGAGGCACGCCTTCGAAGAACGTCATCGCGCCACGTATTCCTTCACCCTCGACCGCCCGATCGTCGTCGAAGCCCTCTCCGTCGAAGCCACCGGCATCACAGCACCCCCCGATCTCTCCGCCCTCGCCCCGTACGAAGGCCACCCCGCCGCCCCCGAGACCGTCCGCCTCCACACCGGCGGCGCCTGGCGCGACGTACCCCTCCACCGCCGGGAGGCCCTTCCGCCCGGCGAGACCGTCACCGGACCCGCGGTCATCACCGAGGCCGGCGCCACGACCGTCGTCGACGACGGCTGGCGGGCCGCTGCGACCGACGACGGGCATCTGCTCATGGAACGTGCGGCGATTACGCAGAGTTCCGACCTCGACACAAAAGCCGACCCGGTTCTGCTTGAGGTCTTCAACAACCTCTTCATGTCGATCGCCGAACAGATGGGCGCCCGGCTGGAGTCCACGGCCCAGTCCGTCAACATCAAGGAACGTCTGGACTTCTCCTGCGCCCTGTTCGACCCGGACGGGAACCTGGTGGCCAACGCGCCCCACATCCCCGTCCACCTGGGCTCCATGGGCACCAGTGTCAAAGAGGTCATCCGCCGCCGCGGCACGTCGATGCGGCCCGGCGACACCTACGCCGTCAACGACCCGTACCACGGCGGCACCCACCTGCCCGACGTCACCGTGATCACCCCGGTCTTCGACACCGACTCCGCGACGGACACGGAGAGTGATCCGAAGATCCTCTTCTACGTCGCCTCCCGCGGCCACCACGCCGAGATCGGCGGTATCGCCCCCGGCTCCATGCCCGCCCACAGCAGGACCATCGAGGAGGAGGGCGTCCTCTTCGACAACTGGCTGCTCGCCGAGAACGGCCGCTTCCGCGAGGAGGAGACCCACCGCCTGCTCACCGAGGCGCCCCACCCCACCCGCAACGTCCGCACCAACCTCGCCGACCTGCGCGCCCAGATCGCCGCGAACCGCAAGGGAGTCGACGAAGTCCGCCGCATGATCGAGGAGTTCGGCCTCGACGTCGTACAGGCCTACATGCGGCACGTCCAGGACAACGCGGAGGAGGCGGTCCGCCGGGTCATCGACGCCCTGGACGACGGGGAGTACGCCTACGAGACGGACTCCGGTGCCGTCATCCGCGTCCGCGTGCGCGTCGACCGTGCCGGGCGCCGCGCGACCATCGACTTCACCGGCACCTCCGCACAGCTCGCCACCAACTTCAACGCACCCTTCTCGGTGGTCAACGCGGCCGTCCTGTACGTCTTCCGCACCCTGGTGGCCGACGACATCCCGCTCAACGACGGCTGTCTGCGCCCCCTGGACATCGTCGTACCGCCCGGCTCGATGCTCGCGCCCGAGCCGCCCGCCGCCGTCGTCGCGGGCAACGTCGAGACCTCCCAGGCCATCACCGGCGCCCTGTACGCCGCGCTGGGTGTCCAGGCCGAGGGTTCCGGGACCATGAACAACGTGACCTTCGGCAACGAACGCCATCAGTACTACGAGACGGTCGCCTCCGGATCCGGCGCCGGCGACGGCTTCCCCGGCGCGGATGTCGTACAGACACACATGACCAACTCGCGGCTCACCGACCCCGAAGTGCTGGAGTGGCGGCTGCCCGTCAGGCTCGAGGAGTTCGCCGTCCGGCGGGGGAGCGGCGGCGCCGGACGCCGGCGCGGCGGCGACGGTGCCGTGCGCCGCATCCGCTTCCTCGAATCCATGACCGTCTCCACGCTCTCCCAGCACCGCCGGGTGCCGCCGTACGGCATGGCGGGCGGCGAGCCCGGCGCGCTCGGCGCCAACCGGGTGGAGCGGGCCGACGGCACGGTCACCGAACTCGGCGGAAGCGGATCGGCCGACGTCGGTCCCGGCGACGTACTCGTCATCGAAACCCCCGGTGGCGGCGGCTACGGCCGACCGTCGCCCGACCACCATCAAGCAGGAGAAGAGATCGATGATCCTCGGGCGTACTGAACGCGGCATGCCCCCGGTCGAGCCCGTCACGCTCAAGATCCTGGTGGCGGGCGGCTTCGGCGTGGGCAAGACGACCCTCGTCGGCGCGGTCAGCGAGATCAGGCCGCTGCGCACCGAGGAGTCGCTGACCGAGGCAGGGCGCCCGGTCGACGACACCAGCGGTGTGGAGGGCAAGCACACCACCACCGTGGCCATGGACTTCGGCCGCATCACCCTGCGCGAGGACCTCGTGCTGTACCTGTTCGGAACGCCCGGGCAGGAACGGTTCTGGTTCATGTGGGACGAGCTGTCCGAGGGTGCGCTCGGCGCCGTGGTCCTCGCCGACACACGCCGCTTGGAGGACTGCTTCGCCGCCGTCGACTACTTCGAGCGGCGCGGCATACCCTTCGTCGTCGGCGTCAACTGCTTCGAGGGGGCGGCCCGTTACCCCGCCGACGCCGTCCGCCAGGCCCTCGACCTGGACGGCGACGTGCCGATCCTGCTGACCGACGCCCGCGACCGGGAGTCGGTCAAGGAGGTCCTCATCGGCGTCGTCCAGCATGCGATGGAGTACGCGGCCGAACGCCGCCAGGCCCTCACCACCTGAGCCACGGCACGGCCCGTACCCCCGCCGACAGGGGTACGGGCCGTGGTTCCTGGGCGGGGCCGCACGCGCGCGTGGCGCGCGCGACTCCTATGCTTCGTCGTCCTCCAGCCAGCCGAGGCTCTTCTCCACCGCCTTGCGCCAGTTGCGGTACTCGCGGTCACGAGCCGACGCCTCCATCGCCGGCGTCCACTCCGCGTCCTTCTGCCAGTGCGACTTCAGCTCGTCCAGGTCGTTCCACACGCCCGTCGCCAGGCCGGCCGCATAGGCGGCGCCCAGGCAGGTGGTCTCGGAGACCCGGGGCCGGATCACCGGCACGCCGAGGACGTCCGCCTGGTGCTGCATGAGCAGGTTGTTCTTCGTCATGCCGCCGTCGACCTTCAGGGTCGTGATCCGCACCCCGGAGTCCTGGTACATGGCGTCCACGACCTCCCTCGTCTGCCAGCTCGTCGCCTCCAGCACCGCGCGCGCCAGGTGGGCCTTGGTGACGTACCGGGTCAGCCCGGTGACGACCCCGCGCGCGTCGGAGCGCCAGTAGGGAGCGAACAGCCCCGAGAAGGCGGGCACGATGTAGGCGCCGCCGTTGTCCTCGACGCTCGCCGCCAGGGTCTCGATCTCGTCGGCGCTGCGGATGATGCCGAGCTGGTCGCGGAACCACTGGACCAGCGCACCCGTTATCGCTATGGACCCCTCCAGGCAGTACACCGGCGCCTCACCGCCGATCTTGTAGCCCATCGTCGTCAGCAGTCCGCTCTTGGACGGCACCGGCCGGTCACCGGTGTTGAGCAGCAGGAAGCTGCCGGTGCCGTAGGTATTCTTCGCGGTGCCGACGTCGTAGCAGGCCTGCCCGAACACGGCGGCCTGCTGGTCGCCCAGCGCCGAGGCCACGGGCACACCGGCGAGCTGGCCGACGGCGGTGCCGTAGACCTCGGCGGACGACCTGATCTCGGGCAGGACCGCCTCGGGCACGTTCATCGCGGAGAGGATGGAGGGATCCCACTGGAGAGTCTCCAGGTTCATCAGCATGGTGCGGCCGGCGTTCGTGACGTCGGTGACGTGCCGGCCGCCGTCCGTGCCGCCGGTGAGGTTCCAGATCAGCCAGGAGTCGATGGTGCCGAAGGCGATCTCGCCGCGTTCGGCGCGGTCCCTGAGGCCCGGCACGTTGTCCAGCAGCCAGGCCGCCTTGGGCCCGGCGAAGTAGCTGGCCAGCGGCAGTCCGGTCTGGTCGCGGAAGCGGTCCTGGCCGTCGGCGCCGCCCAGTTCGTTGCACAGCGCAGCGGTACGGGTGTCCTGCCAGACGATCGCGTTGTGCACGGGCTTGCCCGTGGCGCGGTCCCACAGCACCGTGGTCTCCCGCTGGTTCGTGATGCCGAGGGCGCTCAACTGGTCGGCGCGCAGACCGGCCTTGGCGAGCGCCCCCGCCACCACGGCCTGCACCTTGGACCAGATCTCGGTGGCGTCGTGCTCCACCCAGCCCGGCTTGGGGAAGATCTGGCGGTGCTCGCGCTGGTCCACGGCGACGATCGCACCGCCGTGGTCGAAGATGATGCAGCGGCTGGACGTGGTGCCCTGGTCGATGGCGGCGACGTACTTCTCGGCGGAATCCGTCATGGCTGTCCCTGGGTCGCTGGGTCGGGTCGCTGGGTCAGAAGGCCACGTTGTAGACGAGGCCCGCGAGTGCCCCGCCGATCAGCGGGCCGACGACCGGGATCCATGCGTAACCCCAGTCGGACGTGCCCTTGTTCGGGATCGGCAGGAAGGTGTGCATGATGCGCGGGCCGAGGTCACGGGCCGGGTTGATGGCGTATCCGGTCGGCCCGCCGAGGGAGAGTCCGATGCCCACGACGAGCAGTGAGACGATCAGGACCGTGATGCCGGACTCGCCGAGCCCCTTCGTCAGCCCGAAGGCGAGGATCGGCAGCACGAGGGCCATCGTCGCGATGATCTCGGTGACGAGGTTGGCGACCGGGTTCCGGATCTCCGGGATGGTCGAGAAGATGCCGAGCGTCGCCACCGGCTCGTCGGTGCTCCCCTCGGCCGTGCCCTCCCTGCGGACGTTGGCCTGGAACTGCGCGAGATACACCAGGTAGGCGAGGACGGCGCCCAGCATCGCGCCGACGATCTGGCCGAGCAGATAGATCCAGACCTTGCCCCACTTGCCCGTGTCCACGGCGATGCCGATGGTGACCGCGGGATTGAGCTGGCCGCCGGAGAGGGGAGCGGCGGTGTACGCGCCCGCGAGCACGCCGAATCCCCACCCGAACGCGATGACGACCCAGCCGGACGCGCGTGCCTTGGAGTGTCTGAGAGTGACGGCGGCACAGACACCGGCACCGAACAGGATCAGGATCGCGGTGCCGATGACTTCGCCGATGAAAATGTCTCCGTTGCTCATGGCGGCTCCCTTGGCGCCGGTCCGGGGCGAGCGCCCCGGCCCTCCAGCAGGAACGGTTCCTTTGGCGACTTCAGCCGAAGGCAGGGAGGGCCCCGTGCCCCGCCCGGCGTCCGTGACGAGCGTGCCTTCGCAGCCGGATCGCCTCTGGGGGACGGGCCGCAGAGCAGCACAAGGCCCGTGGCGCAGTGCCTGATTACGCCGAGAATGTACGGCGATGTCGGCTGACACCCGGAAGTGTTCACCGGCACCACGGGACCGTCAAGGTTGCTGACGGCAACGGTGACAGCGGTTACCCGGGAACGGCGGCCGACCGCTCCCTTCCCGCAGGTGGACACTCAACGGCTGTATACGGCAGGTCCGTTCACCCGAGGGGCTCGACCGTCGCGTAACCCGCCTGGGCCGGGGCCGCCCCGGTGCCGCGCCGGATCTCGTGTCCGGGCAGCCCCGCGCGCGCGAGCACCCAGCTGGAACCGCGCAGCGCCTTCGCCGCCTTCTTCAGCGGAGCGAGATGGGCGGCGGCCTGCCGGTGGTCGGACACGCTACCGGGCCGGCAGACGACGGTCGCCAGTGACAGCGTGACGGGGCGCCCGCCCGCCGACCAGGGTGCGTCGAGCACCTCGGCGACCAGTGGATCGAGCGCCTCCTCCTCGGCCAGCAGCAGGAAGTCGTCACCGCCGATGTGCCCCACGTGCGCGTGCCGTGCCGCCGCCTGCTCCAGCGCCCGGCCCACCGAACGGATCAGCTCGTCACCCGCCGCGAACCCGGCACCGTCGTTGACCTGTTTGAAGTGGTCGATGTCCAGCCAGCTGAGCGCGAACGCCCGCCCGTCGCCGATCTGCCGGTCCACCTCACTCGTGATCGCGTCCGAACCGGGCAGCCGTGTCAGCGGATTGAGCCCCGCCGCCTCCTCCACCCGGGTCTCGGCCAGCGCCCGTACGAGGTCCGCGAGCCGTACGACGCCCACGCACCGGCCGCGGTGGTCGACGACCGCCACGTCGTCCGAGGTGCGGTCGCGGCCGCCGATCGCCACCACGTCCAGCACTTCCCAGGCGGTGGCGTCGACACCCACCGTGCGCGGCGCGTCGCTCAGCTTGAAGGCAGGCCGGTCCGCGTACAGGGCGTGCCCGTACCGGCCGGACATCGACAGCAGGAAGCGCGACCGGTGCACCGACCGGACCGGCACCCCGGCCTGGTCCACGAGCAACACCCCGGAGACCTCCGGTGAGCCGGTCAGCAGCGCCCGTACCTGCCCGGCCGAAGCGGTGACCGGCAGCACGGCGGCGGGCCGCACGAACTCCCGTACCGACGGCCCGGGCCGGTGCACGGCCAGGCCGCCGGTGGAGCGGGGCGGAACGTATACGTCCGCTGCCGGGATCCGGGCCGGCGGCGCGAACAGCTCGCCCTGGGCGAGCTGGGCACCGGCCGCCAGCGCGGCCGCGCACTGCAGCTCGGTCTCCACGCCCTCCACCGCCACCAGCGCGCCCAGCTGCTCGCACAGCGTCCGCATCGCCCGCACCATGGCCGGCCGGGACAGCAGAGAGCCGTCGAGCTTGATCAGGTCGGGAGAGAGGTCGGTGAGCAGCCTCAACGGCACGTCCCCGTCCCCGATGCCGTCCGCGCTGATCCGGAACCCCTGCTCGCGCAGCGAGGCCACCGCCTCCAGCAGCGCCCGCTGCGGTACGTGGGTGTAGGGCGGCACGATGTCGAGGGTCACCTCCCAGGGCATCCGCCCCACCGCGCGAACGGCGTCGCGCAGCGGGGTGAGGCCGCCGAGGTCGGCGAGCGTGGCAGCGAACACGTTGACGTGCAAGGGCAGCAGCGTCTCCTGGCGCATCGCCGCCCGAAGCGCCAACACGGCCAGCCTGCCGTCGAGTTCGGGGTCACGACGGGCCTCGGCCAGGATGTCGCCGGTCTCCGGGCGTGCGAGTATCTCCAGTGCGGCGACCGCGCCCGTCCTCAGGTTGACCACTGGCTGGAAGGCGAAGCGGAGAGTATCCGTCCAGGAGTGCACGGGAGCATGATTGCGCTGCCCGCGTACGCCCAGGGGCAGTTCATGAGACGTTCACGCAGGATTCCGGGGTGGTCACACAGCGTGGACAGCCCCATGGGTCTCTCCCGTTGCACGCTGCCCGGGCAGGGCTCCGCTCACCGCACCACGACCACCGACGAACCGTGCCCGAACAGCCCCTGGTTCGCCGTGATTCCGACGCGCGCCCCGGCGATCTGCCGATCGCCCGCCGCCTCCCTCAACTGCCAGGTCACCTCGCAGACCTGGGCGATGGCCTGGGCCGGTACCGCCTCACCGAAGGAGGCGAGCCCGCCACTGGTGTTGACGGGTATGCGGCCGCCCGGGGCCGTCGCGCCCTCCCGCAGGAGTTTCGCGCCCTCGCCCTCGCCGCACAGTCCCAGATCCTCGTACCACTGCAGTTCCAGCGCGGTCGACAGGTCGTACACCTCCGCCAGGGACAGGTCCTCGGGGCCGATGCCCGCCTCCTCGTAGGCGGTTCGGGCGATGGACGCCCGGAAGGTCTCGTCCGGGGCCGGCACCGCGACGGCGGAGTCCGTGGCGATGTCCGGCAGGTCCAGCACCGTGTTCGGGAACCGCGGGGTCACCGTCGACACGGCCCGGATCCGCACCGGCCGCGCCGCACCGTGCCGGCGCGCGAAGTCCAGGCTGGACAACACCAGCGCGGCGCCGCCGTCGGAGGTCGCGCAGATGTCGAGCAGCCGTAGCGGATCGGCGACCACGGCGGAGGCTGCCACCTCCTCAGCGGTGACCCGCTTGCGGTAGCGCGCGTACGGGTTGAGCGCCCCCAGGGTCGCGTTCTTCACCTTGACCAGCGCGAAGTCCTCCGGGGTGTCACCGTGCACCGCCATCCGGCGGCGTGCGTACAGCCCGAAGTACGTCGGGTTGGTCGCGCCCAGCAGGCGGAAGCGCAGCCAGTCCGGATCGTCGGGACGGTCGCCGCCCGCCGGCCGGAAGAACCCTTTGGGCGCGGCGTCCGCCCCTACAACGAGCACGACGTCCGCGAGCCCGGCGAGGATCTGCGCCCGCGCCGTCGCGATCGCCTGCGCGCCGGAGGCGCACGCCGCGTAGACACTGGCGACCCGGGCTCCCTGCCAGCCCAGAGCCTTGGCGAACGTCGCCCCCGCCACATACCCCGGATATCCGCCACGCACCGTGTCCGCGCCCACGATCGAGCCGACATCCGGCCAGTCGAGACCGGCGTCGGCGAGGGCTGCGCGGGCCGCCGCCGTCCCGTACTCGACGAAGCTGCGTCCCCGCTTGCCCCAGGGGTGCATGCCGACTCCGAGCACCGCCACGTCCGCCTTCATGCCGTCACCCCCGTCGGCCGCCACTGCCAGATCGTCCAGGTCGTCTCCGCGTCCTCGTCGAGCACCCCGGGGACGACCTCCACCTCCATGCCCACCGCCAGATCGGCGACGGTGACCCCGGGGACCGTCTGTCCCAGCACCACGATCCGCTCGGCCTCCAGCTCCACCGCGATCAACGTGTACGGCTCCCAGGGAAGTTCCGGATTGCTCACATAGGGTGACGGAGGGCGATATCGGCTGTCCGTGTACGACCAGATGCGACCTGTTCGTGACAGGGGAACCTCCTCCAGGGCGGCGCCGCCCGCGCAGTGCGGATTGCGGCAATGGACGTCCTCGCGCGGAAAGAAGACCGAGGTGCAGGACGTGCAACGGGTGCCCAGGAGCCGGAAGTCGCCCCCCTCGCCGGTGAACCAGTCGGAGACCGCGGGTGTGCGTGTGCGCGTCAATGTTCCTCCCGGCACAGTTATCTGACGATGCGTCAGGAGTCTGCCACGGGTATCCGGAAATGGGCAGGCGTCCCGGCGAACCGGACGGCCCCTTCCGGCGTCGTGGTATCAGGAGGGGCGGCCGGGGCCGACGGGGGTGGTCCCGGACGCCCCTCCACATCCAGCCGCCGCACTGCTCGCCGCTGGCGGAACACGTCCTTCCTCTGATCGGATACAGTCCGCGCGTGTCCGAAATCCAGCACCCGACTGCCAACTCCGCTCCGGACTCCCACTGTTCGAGCTGCGGAGCGCCCTATGGAGAGGGCGCCTCCGGTTGGCCGCGCACGTGCCCGTCCTGCGGGACCGTCGCCTATCGCAATCCTCTGCCGGTCGCGATCGCGCTCCAGCCCGTGTACGACACCAAGGGCACCGCCCTGGTCGTCATCACCCGCACCATCGCCCCCGCGCGCGGAGGCACGGCACTGCCCGGCGGCTACATCGACGACCGGGAGGACTGGAGGCACGCCGTCGTCCGCGAGCTCAAGGAGGAGACGGGCATCGACGCGGCCGTCCGCGACGTGCGCCTCGTGGACGCCATGAGCTCGCCCGACGGGCATCTGCTGCTGTTCGGACTCCTCCCGGAACGCCCGGCCGAAGGACTGCCGCCCTCCGACGCCACGGACGAGACCGAGGGCTGGCACCTGCTGCGCAGGCCCGAGGAACTCGCCTTCCCGCTGCACACCGTGGCCGTGCGGGCCTGGTTCGAGGGCCGCTACATCTGAGCGGACCGCTCAGCCGAGTCCACGAATGCGCACCGGGTGGGACGGTTCACCGGCGCCGTCCTCCCGCTCCCGGGTGACCACCACCCGCCGGCCCTGCCAGCGGGCGGTGTACCGCTCCATCTCCGACTCGTCCCACCCGTCGCCCGCGTCCGGCACGACCAGCCCGCCCCCGGTCCGTCCCCGGGCGGGCGCCCAGACCTCCAGCTCGAGCCCGCCGTCCTCGCCGCGCACGGGAACGACCGCACCCGCGCGCGCGAGCACCGGAATCCGCGACAGCGGCGCGTCGACCAGAATCTGTGCCGGACCCTCGTACGCCTCCTCCGTCATCGTGTCGTACCAGCGGCCCCGCGGCAGCTGCACCGCACGCCGGTCCGCCCCCGGGTCCAGTACGGGCGCCACCAGGAGCCCGTCGCCGAGCAGGAACGCGTCCTCGCAGTCGCGCAGCGCGCGGTCCTCCGGCGCCCGCCACCACAGCGGCCGCACATAGGGCGCGCCGGTGCGCCGGGCCAGGTGGGCCAGCGTCATGAAGTACGGCAGCAGACGCCGGCGTTCGAGCAGCGCCGCGCGCGCGTGCTCCAGCACCTCGGGGCCGAACTCCCAGGGCTCCCTGCGCCCCGCCCGCATACTCGCGTGCGTACGGAACAGCGGCAGGTACGCGCCGAGCTGGAACCACCGCAGATACAGCTCGGGCGACGGCGACCCGTCGAAGCCGCCGATGTCCGGCCCCGAGTACGGCACGCCGCACAGGCCGAGCCCCAGCACCAGCGACAGCGAAGCCCGCAACCCCGGCCAGCCCGTCGCCACGTCTCCCGACCACGTCCCCCCGTAGCGGTGCATGCCTGCCCAGCCGGACCGTGAGAACAGGAACGGCCGCTGCCGGGGCGACAGTTCGCGCAGTGCCTCGTAGCCCGCTCTGGCCATGCACAGCGCGTACACGTTGTGGGCCTCCCGGTGGTCGCCGCCGCGCCCCTCCAGGGCGTGCCGGGCCGAACGCGGCAGCGTCGGCTCACCGAAGGCGTTGAACGACGTCGGCTCGTTCATGTCGTGCCAGAAACCGGCGAAGCCCTGCCCCAGCCGCTCCTCGTAGAGACCGCCCCACCACTTGCGCACGCGCGCGTGCGTGAAGTCCGGGAAGACCGACTCGCCGGCCCACACCTCGCCCCGCACCGTCCGCCCCGAGGCGTCCCGCACGAACGCGTCCATCGCCGTCCCGCTGTCGTAGACGGCGTTGCCCGGCGCGGCCTTCACCGCCGGGTCGACGATCGACACCAGCCGGATCCCGTCCCGGCGCAGCTCCTCCGCGAGCCCCGGAAGCTTCGGAAAACGGTCCTGGTCGACGGTGAACACTTGGTGGTCCGCGTAGTGGTCGATGTCCAGGTGGACGGCGTCCAGCGGCAGACCGCGCTCCTGGTACCCCGCGACGATCCGGCGCACCTCCTGCTCGCTGCCGAACCCCCAGCGCGCGTGATGATGACCGAGCGCCCACGCGGGCGGCAGTGCCGGCGCCCCGGTCAGCGAGGCCCAGGTGTGCAGCACGCGCGCAGGGGCGCCCACCATGACCCAGCCGCGCAGCGGACCGCCGTCCATCCGCAGCTCACAGCGCCCCGCACGGTCGTGCCCGGACCCCGCGCCCTCCTCGCCCTCCCGCAAGGTGACCGTGCCGTCCCACGAGGTGTCGTGGAAGACCAGATGGGCCGCGGCATCGGCCACCACGAGCTGCACCGGCATGGTGAGGTACAGCGGATCGTCCCCGGGACCGAACGCCCGGCCCGGGTCGGTGTTCCACAGCCGGTACGTGCCGTCCCGCAGCCGCGGACCCGCAGCGCGCCCGCCCAGGCCGAAGAAGCGGGCGTCCGCGGCCACCTCGGACCGCTGCATCCACCGAGCCCCGCCCCCGTCGACCGGCTCCCACCAGCGCGGCGGCATGTCCCGCCGCAGCACCACGCCGCCGGGGGTGCACACCTCCAGCGCGCCGTGCCGGGAGACGACGACCGTCACCCGCTCGGCCACCACCCGCCAGCCGCCGTCCTTGTCCGGTTCCAGCACCACCCGCGGATCCGGCTCGGGACAGCCCCCGGCGAGCGCGTACGACGGTTCCGGACCCGCCCCGTCCCAGCCCCAGAAGACGGCCCCGTTGACCGCGACGGTGATCCGCAGCTCGGACCGGCTGAACCGGATCAGACCGCCCCCGGGACCCGGCTCCACGCCCTGCACCTGCCCCGGTACCCGCGCGCGCTCGGCGCCGCGCGGCGGCAGCGCCGCGGCATCGATACGCCTCCTGCGCCATGCGGCGCGCACGGTACGCAACCCCTGAGCCGCCCTCCCCGAACCGATCACACTCACCGAACGCACCAGGTCACGACCGTCCATGCTGCTCACCCTGCCACTGACCGCCCCACACGCGCGTGTCGTTCAACTGCCGTTCACCCGTGCCAGGACCACATCTTCACGACACGGACTATGTGGGGCGCACCCTGGTGTAGAAGTCGATCACATGGCATCGTCCCTGTCAGCCGCGTCACGCGCACACCCCAGCTCGTGCGCGGACCGACGCACACGACGCGCACAGCCCGGGAGCGACCCCATGTCGACAGCGAACCCCCAGCCGCTCTGGCAGCCCGATCCCGAGCGGATCGCCCAGGCACGCATCACCAAGTTCCAGGCATGGGCCGCCGAGCACCACGGTGCCCCGGCCGAGGGAGGCTACCCGCAACTGCACCGGTGGTCCGTCGATCAGCTGGACACCTTCTGGAAAGCTGTGACGGAGTGGTTCGACGTCCGGTTCTCCACCCCCTACGCGCGCGTGCTGGGCGACCGCTCGATGCCGGGCGCCCAGTGGTTCCCCGGAGCCACCCTCAACTACGCCGAGCACGCCCTGCGCGCGGCCTCCGACCGGGCGGACGAGCCCGCCCTCCTGTACGTCGACGAGACCCACGAACCGCGCCCGGTGACCTGGTCCGAGCTGCGCCGCCAGGTGGGCTCCCTCGCCGCCGAACTCCGCGACCTGGGTGTCCGCCCCGGCGACCGCGTCAGCGGCTACCTCCCGAACATCCCCCAGGCCGTCGTCGCGCTCCTCGCCACGGCCGCCGTGGGCGGCGTATGGACCTCCTGCGCCCCCGACTTCGGCGCCCGCAGCGTCCTCGACCGCTTCCAGCAGGTCGAACCCGTCGTCCTGTTCACCGTCGACGGCTACCGCTACGGCGGCAAGGAACACGATCGCCGCGAGATCGTCGCCGAGCTGCGCCGTGAGCTGCCCACCCTGCGCGCCGTCGTCCACATCCCGCTCCTCGGCACCGAGGCACCCGAGGGCGCCCTGGAGTGGTCGGCGCTGACGGCCGCCGACACCGAACCGGTCTTCGATCAGGTCCCCTTCGACCACCCGCTGTGGGTCCTGTACTCCTCCGGCACGACCGGCCTGCCCAAGGCCATCGTCCAGTCCCAGGGCGGCATCCTCGTCGAGCACCTCAAGCAGCTCGGCCTGCACTGCGACCTCGGCCCCGAGGATCGTTTCTTCTGGTACACCTCGACCGGCTGGATGATGTGGAACTTCCTCGTCTCCGGCCTGCTCACAGGCACGACGATCGTCCTGTACGACGGCAGCCCCGGATACCCGGACACCGGCGCCCAGTGGCGCATCGCCGAACGCACCGGAGCCACCCTCTACGGCACCTCGGCCGCCTATGTCATGGCCTGCCGCAAGGCGGAGGTGCACCCCTCCCGCGACTTCGACCTCTCCCGGGTACAGTGCGTCGCCACCACCGGCTCCCCGCTGCCGCCCGACGGGTTCCGCTGGCTGCACGACGAGGTCCGCGAGGACCTGTGGATCGCCTCCGTCAGCGGCGGCACGGACGTCTGCTCCTGCTTCGCCGGAGCCGTACCGACCCTGCCCGTGTACATCGGCGAACTCCAGGCGCCCGGCCTCGGCACCGACCTGCAGTCCTGGGACCCGAGCGGCAAGCCCCTCGTCGACGAGGTCGGCGAGCTGGTCGTCACCGACCCCATGCCCTCGATGCCCATCCACTTCTGGAACGACCCCGACGGCAGCCGCTACCACGACAGCTACTTCGACACCTACCCGGGCGTCTGGCGCCACGGCGACTGGATCACCCTGACCTCACGCGGCTCCGTGATCATCCACGGCCGCTCCGACTCCACCCTCAACCGGCAGGGCGTGCGCATGGGCTCGTCCGACATCTACGAGGTGGTCGAACGCCTGCCCGAGATCAAGGAGTCCCTCGTCATCGGCATCGAGCAGCCCGACGGGGGCTACTGGATGCCCCTGTTCGTGCACCTGGCGCCCGGCGCCGTCCTGGACGAGGCACTCCTGAACCGCATCAAGCAGGCCATCCGCGAACAGCTCTCGCCACGCCACGTGCCTGACGAGATCATCGAGGTCCCGGGCGTCCCGCACACCCTCACCGGCAAGCGCATCGAGGTCCCGGTCAAGCGCCTGCTCCAGGGCACGCCTCTGGAGAAGGCCGTCAACCCCGGCTCCATCGACAACCTCGGCCTGCTGGGCTTCTACGAGGATCTGGCCCGCAAGCGCGCCTGACCCGCCGACACCCTGCCCGTCCACCGCTGGCCTCGGACTCGCCGAACACGGCAGCGAAGTCCGAGGCCAGCTGTGCGCCATCGCCCTGACCTGCGCAATCCAGTGCCGTCTGGTCCGCGACCGCCGCCGGCCGAGCCCGTTGTCAGTGCCGCCGGTTACTGTGAGTGAGCATTGATCGACTGCGCATTGGGGGAAGACATGGCGCACACCGACCACCAGACCCTGCGACGCGTCCTGCGCCGCGAAATCGCCGGCACCATCGGCCTGCTCACCGACGACCACGACTTCCGGGCCATGCGGCGCTACCGCAGCTTCGCCTTCGACGACCACACCATCTACCTCCAGCAGGTGGAAGCGCTCCTCAAGAGCCGCGCGGCACAGGGCAGCCACACCACACTGGCCCTCTTCGACCCCGAGGAGTACGCCGAATTCTGCGCAGACACCGGCCTCGACCCGGAAGCCCCGGCCAGCCGCACCCGCTTCACCGCCGAACTCGCGGCCACCGGCCCCACCATCCCCTACGACGGCAGCCCCCTCGCCACCCTTGTGCCCGCCCTCGTCGACGAGGCCGTACGCCAGGCGACCTGGGAGTACGCCACCACCCTCCTGACCCGCCTCGGCCCCTGCCGCACCTGCGGCGAGGACATCGGCCGCGCCGCCTTCACCTGCGCCTCCGACCTGCTGTCCCGCATCCTCGACACCGCCCCGCCCGGCGACCGGCACCTCGTCTGCAGCGTCTTCGGACCACCGGAAACACTCGTCTCCGTCCTCCACGCCGACGAGAACACCGACGGCACCACCGAACTCGACGAGGCCGAAGCCCTCGAATTCACCAGCGTCCTCGCCCTGGGCCTCGCCACCGACAGCCCCGGTGGCCTCGTCATGCGCATCACCGCCGCCGAAACGGCCGACCGCGTCTACGGCTGGCGGCTCCGCGGCGGCGGACTCGAACCCCTCACCGCGTCCGAGGTCTTCGACGCCTACTGCACCGACGTCGAATCCGGCGATCTCATCTCCCCCGAACCAGGCGTCGACTACTGCACACCACCCCACCTCGGCGGAGGGGAGAGCACGGCACAGGGACACCGCCACTGAACGCGTCAGGGGCGCCCCACCCGAAGGTGGGACGCCCCTGAACCCGACACACAGCGAGCGGCCGGCCGGACTACTCGCCGGACAGCACCGCCTGAGCCGCGCTGCGCGCCTCGTCGGCGCTGTCCGCCGCACGCGCCGCCGAGGCGGCCCGCTCGCACTGGGCCAGCGTGTACTTCGCCAGCGTCGCCCGGACATAAGGAATCGACGCCGCACCCATGGAAAGGGAGGTGACACCCAGACCCGTCAGCACACAGGCCAGCAGCGGATCGGACGCGGCCTCACCGCACACACCGCAGCTCTTGCCCTCGGCCTTGGCCGCCTCGGCGGACAGCGCGACCAGGTCGAGCAGCGCGGGCTGCCACGGGTCCTGGAGCCGCGACACCGCACCCACCTGCCGGTCCGCCGCGAACGTGTACTGAGCGAGGTCGTTGGTCCCCAGTGACAGGAACTCGACCTCCTGCAGGATCGAACGCGCCCGCAGCGCGGCCGACGGGATCTCCACCATCGCGCCGAACTTGGCCCGCAGCCCCGCCTCACGGCAGGCGTCCGCGAACGCCTTGGCGTCCGCACGGTCCGCCACCATGGGCGCCATGACCTCGAGGTAGACGGGCAGCCCCTCCGCCGCCTTGGCCAGCGCGGTCAGCTGCGTACGCAGGATGTCGGGGTGGTCCAGCAGCGTCCGCAGTCCCCGCACGCCCAGCGCCGGGTTCGGCTCGTCGGCGGGCGTCAGGAAGTCCAGCGGCTTGTCGGCGCCCGCATCCAGCACGCGCACGACCACACGGCCCTCGGGGAACGCCTCCAGCACCTGACGGTAGGCCTCCACCTGCTTCTGCTCGGACGGCGCGTTCTTGCTGTCGTCCAGGAACAGGAACTCGGTACGGAACAGACCGACACCCTCGGCCCCGGCCTCCACGGCCGCCGGCACGTCCGCCGGTCCGCCCACGTTGGCCAGCAGCGGCATCTTGTGCCCGTCGGCCGTGGCACCCGGGCCGGTCGAAGCGGCCAGCGCGGCCTTGCGCTCGGCAGCCGCGGCCTCCAGCTGCGCCTTCTTCTCCTCGCTCGGGTTCACGAAGATGTCGCCGGTGCTGCCGTCGACCGCGATCACCGTGCCCTCGGCCAGCTCACCGGCACCCGGCAGGGCCACGACGGCCGGAACCCCCAGCGCCCGCGCCAGGATCGCGCTGTGACTGGTCGGCCCACCCTCCTCGGTCACGAAACCGAGCACCAGGGTCGGGTCCAGCAGCGCAGTGTCGGCCGGAGCCAGATCACGCGCCACGAGTACATAGGGCTCGTCACTGTCCGGGACACCCGGCATGGGAACTCCCAGCAGCCGGGCGACGATACGATTCCGCACGTCGTCGAGGTCGGCCACGCGCCCGGCGAGGTACTCCCCGGCACCGGCCAGCAGCTCGCGGTAGGCAGCGAACGCGTCGTACACCGCACGCTCCGCCGTGCTGCCGACGGCGATCCGCCGGTCGACGTCCGCCATCAGCTCGGGGTCCTGCGCCATCATGGCCTGCGCCTCGAGCACGGCCTGGGCCTCGCCCCCCGCCAGATTGCCGCGCGCCATCAGGTCGGCCGCCACGGCATCCACGGCCTGGCGCGCCCGCCCCTGTTCGCGCTCCGCCTCCTCCGCCGGGATCTGCTTGGCCGGCGGCTCGAGCACCGCCGTTCCCATGTGCCGAACCTCGCCGATCGCCACACCGTGGCTCACGCCGACGCCTCGCAGCGTTGTCTCCATCTCACCCGTCTCCGATAGTGCGGCGGGTCCCGCCGCCGCGGTGGTTGTCCGGACGCCGTCCTGCGACGGCACTGTCGTCAGTTCCAGGAGAAGAGGCTGTCGCCGGCCTTCACATCGCCGCTGTCACGGAGGTCGGTGAGGGACTCGGCGCTGGCCTCGAGCGCCACGACGGGGCATACCGGCGACTTGCCGGCGGCCTCGACCGCGGCCGGGTTCCAGCGCACGATGCTCTGACCACGCGTCACGGTGTCGCCCTTGTTGACGAGCAGCTCGAAGCCCTCGCCATTGAGCTGGACGGTGTCGATGCCGAGGTGGGTGAGCACGCCGTGCCCGTTTTCGTCGACCACCACGAAGGCGTGCGGGTGCAGGGAGACGATGACGCCGTCCACCGGCGCCACAGCCTCGGAGGGCTCACGCACGGGGTCGATCGCAGTGCCCGGGCCGACCATGGCCCCGGAGAAGACCGGATCCGGCACGGCGGCCAGTCCGATGGCGAGTCCAGCAAGAGGGGACGTCACGGTGGACATGGGAAGCCTCCCAGGGGTGGGGCTGCGTGCGGGCCGTCACTGCCTGTCCCGGACGGCACTGAGCAGCAGCGTATGTCAGATGAAGCGGCGGTTCCGTATGGAAGCTACCAGGTAGTGGTCTAGACCACCAGCTCGGTCGATTTGCACGCGCTTCCGGCGCCCGTGTACAGTCGTACTCCTGCTTGAGGGAGAGTGACGCGAAAGCGGCTCCGTCAAGCAGCACCCAAACTCGTCAGATCCTTTCTCGGGATCACCTTCTGCATGTCTGCAGGATGGTGGTCAGGGAGACGGAAAAACCCTGATAGAGTTTGGAACACCGAAGGGAAGCCCGGAGGAAAGCCCGAGAGGGTGAGTACAAAGGAAGCGACCGTTCCTTGAGAACTCAACAGCGTGCCAAAAATCAACGCCAGATATGTTGATACCCCGTCTCCAGCATCAGCTGGGACGAGGTTCCTTTGAAATAACACAGCGAGGACGCTGTGTGCGAGGGGACTATTCCTCCTCTCGCACCGCTCTCGTGGTGCTCACCGGATTACCGGTAAACATTCACGGAGAGTTTGATCCTGGCTCAGGACGAACGCTGGCGGC
>NZ_JBIWPG010000006.1:0-263709 GCF_044768135.1 Streptomyces sp. NPDC101165
CGGCTGACCCCCGTCGAATTCGAGACCGTCATGACCACACCGGCCCTCCAGGCCGCGTGACCGAACCTGTCACCCGAACCTGCAGCAGACCCCTTGGCGTGTGCGGCCTCGGGGTGCCCGGTGTGGGAGGAGGCGGCTGGACGTGGCCGACGGCACGGTCTTCGACATGCCGGACACTGCGGAGGACACCAGGTGCTTGGGGCGGCCTGGCCGTGCCGGACGAGCCGAAGGCACAACGTCGATCCACCGAACGAACAAGGTCCCGCGAAGCCGGGCCAGAGAGCACCCGGTTCGCGGGACCTTCGAGTGCGGCGGCTTCGCCGCGCCGGGAGTTACCGGCGAATGTCGACCGCCAGCCGGGCCTCGGGAGACGCAGGGGTCGGGACCGTGAGCGCCACTTCCCCGCGCGCGGCGAACCACTCGATCGTCCGCAGCAGACCCTCCTCCAACGGGGTCCGCGGCTGCCAGCCCAGCAGGGCGCCGGCCCGGGTGATGTCCGGCCGGCGCCGCTTGGGATCGTCCGCGGGCAACGGCACCTGGACGATCTCTGAGCGCGAACCGGTGAGCGTGCGGATCCATCGGGCCAGTTCCAGCATGGTCACCTCGTGCGGGTTCCCGAGGTTCACCGGTCCCGCTTCGGTGACGTCGAGCATGCGCAGCACGCCGTCCACCAGATCATCCACGTAGCAGAGCGACCGGGTCTGTGAACCGTCCCCTGTGACCGTCATGGGAGTTCCGCCCAGCGCCTGACAGACCAGGGTGGGAACGACTCTGCCGTCACCCGGACGCATACGCGGTCCAAAGGTGTTGAAGATCCGTACGATTCCCGCGTTCGCGCCGCGCGCGCGCCGATACGCCATGGTCAGCGCCTCGGCGTAGCGCTTCGCCTCGTCGTAACAGCTGCGCGGTCCGACGGGGTTGACATTGCCCCAGTACGACTCCGGCTGGGGATGAACCTCCGGGTCGCCGTACGTCTCGGAGGTCGAGGCCAGTACGAAACGCGCGCCATGCTCGACAGCCAGCTCAAGGGCATGGCGGGTCCCCTCGGCGCCGACCCGCAATGTGGCGAGCGGATGCCTCAGATAGTCGGCCGGGGACGCCGGTGAGGCAAAGTGCAGCACCACGTCGACCTGGTCGTCGATGACGATTCCGTGCGTCACGTCACTGGAAATCAGCTGGAATCGTGGGTTCTTCATCAAGCGGGCGACATTGTCCCGGCTTCCGGTGAGGAAGTTATCGACGCACACCACGTGGTCATATCCTGCCTCCAGGAGCCGTTCGCACAGGTGAGAACCGATGAACCCCGCACCGCCGGTAACGAGGGCGCGCATAGCAACCGCCTTTCGACCTCTCAGAGCATCTGTGCCACCGACCGGGCGTGGCGCACCGATCTGACGATAGCCATCGTGAGAGAGTCCTAACCCGAAAACTGATCTTTCTCGTCCTGTGTTGCCGATTTCCCACGAACGGACGCGATTGCAATGCTCATCAAGCGGGTTATCGATTTGGTCGGCAGCCTGATTCTAATGCTGCTGGCAGCCCCTCTGGCGTTGATTGTCTGCCTCGCGGTGGCCACCACTTCACCAGGAGGCGTGTTTTTCCGGCAGGTACGGGCGGGACGCGACGGCCGTCCCTTCGAGATGCTCAAGTTCCGGACCATGCACGCCGGAGCGGACAAGAACAAAGCGGCGCTCTTGGCTCGTAACGAAGCAAACGGTCATCTGTTCAAACTGCGCGATGACCCCAGGATCACTCCGGTTGGGCGTCTGCTCCGCCGTCTGTCGCTCGACGAACTCCCCCAACTGGCCAACGTGATGCGGGGGGAGATGTCCTTGGTGGGCCCACGCCCGCTGCCGCTCGCCGACTCCGACTACTCCGGCCCGGCACGGAATCGGCTCTCGGTACGGCCAGGACTGACCTGCCTGTGGCAGATCTCCGGACGCTCCGAATTGTCCTGGGACGACATGGTCCGGCTGGATCTCCAGTACGTGCAGCACCGTTCGCTGCGCCTCGACCTCGCGATTCTCGCCCGCACAGTACCAGCCGTACTGACCGGCAAAGGTGCGCACTGACCAGGGGAACTGAATTGGTGTCACTGGTTCGGCGATCGGCGCATGTCCGCAACGAAACGGAGCTCAGGTCTTCTCGCTTGCTGCGGGCATGCGCGCCGGCGCTGATCGCCAGGTCCGCCGCATTGCCTGTTTCAGGCTTCTGTGCCCTCTACTCCGCCCATGTCGTCGTGGGTGCGCTCGGTGTTTCCGACTACGCGCTCTTCTCCCTGGTCGTGACGCTGCCTGTGCTCCTTCTCCCCATCGGAGACCTGGGCATCGGAGCCGCACTCATCGACGCAGTCGAGGGAAGCAAAGGCAGTCCCGGAGGCAGAGAGCACATCGAACGCACCATCACCTCCGGGGCCCGGGCATTGACTTGTACGGGCGTGCTGATCATCATCGGTGCGCTGGTCGTCGTCGCCACCGGAGCGCAGTCCTCATTGCTCGGTGCGGCCTCGGCTCCCGGTGCCGGAGCGTCCATCGCCACCGTTGCCGCACTGATGGGCTGCGTGGTGCCCCTGAGCCTCGGCTACTCCGCCCTCGACGCCCTCCGCCGTTCTCATGTCTCCGCGCTTCTGCAGGCGGCCGGTAATGTTCTGGCCCTCTGTCTCGTACTGCTCTTCGCCGCACTCGGTTCTCCGGTCTACTGCTTCGTCTCCGCGGGATTTCTCGGGCACTGCGTGGCGGCCCTGATCGGGTTGCTCATGGCCGGGCGTGCCTTGGAGATGCCGCTGCTGCGCACGGTTGTGACCAGCCTCCACCCTCGGCAGCGCGTCACACGCATCGTTCATCTGGCCGGGCCGAAGACGGTGATCAACGTGGCGACGGCTGTCGCGTACGGCTCCGACCGGCTCGTCCTCAGCCATACGGCCGGTCCGATCGCCGTCGCCGTCTACTCCGCGGGAGCGCAGCTCTACACACCGGCGTGGGCGCTGGTGAACGCCGGGACCGTGCCGCTGTGGAACATGTTTGTGCGGCAGCGACGCGACAGCGACCGGGTACCCAAGGCCGAACTGGGCCGCATCATGCTCTGGTTCGGCACAGGCGCCCTGCTGGTCGGCGTCGGCCTGGTCACCCTGGGTCCCTCCGTGACTCGCTGGATGACCCACGGAGGCGCAGGTGCCGGCAGCGCTCTCATGGCTGCGTTCGCGGCACTGCTCCTGGCACACGCCGTCGTCAGCCCGGTGGCGATGTGGCTGACCCAGCCGGCGGCCCTGCGGCTTCTGGCCGGCCGGTACGTGCGCATGGCTGTCGTCAGCCTCGCCCTCTCGGTACCGCTGGCCTGGCTGATCGGCCCGGCCGGCCCGGTGGTCGCGTCCGTGGCTTCCCACACGGTCTGCGTCAGCATTCCGTGTTTTCGAAGTGTCTTCCGCGGTGTCCGAGCCCGACAGGAGACCCGGTGAGCCGACCGCGCGGATCACCGACGTCCACGAACGTCTTCACACCGAACTGAGCTGCCCGGCGATCTCGGTCTTCGGGAGGGCCGACACGCCCGGACCAGTACCCGTTGGCGTCCGGACCACAGCCGGAGGAGCCTTCCGTTCCGGTTTCTGCCGGAGACGTGCCCGTCGCGACCTGTCGCCCGCGATCAGGATCCCCACCGCCCAGAAGAAGGGGATGGCTCCGAAAGGTGCCTCCAGGACGACACCCAGCAGGGCAGCGGTGCAAAGCGCGATCACCAGGAGCACGCTCACCGACGTCAACTCGTCGGGCGGGCCCCTGCGCACGGTCCGGATCACCACGCTCCCGAGAACAGCAAGCAGAGAGGCAACCACGGTGAGTCCGGCCAGGCCGAGCCGGGCGAACGCCGTCAACAGGTAGTTGTGCGGCGAGCGCAAACCGTCGGCCTTGTCCTCGCCTCTGCCTCGGAGCGGGATGTCCGCATGGGACTGCTCCATGAAGTTCGGCCCGAAACCGACCCCGACGGACGTCCGGACCGAGTCGTCCAGTGTGTAGGTCATGACTCGGTCCCAGGCGGTCATCCGTGCCTGTTTGGTGCCTACGGCGCCGGCCACGACGTCGCTGGAAGCCGTCGCACTGCCGTCGGTCGCCAGAAGGCGTTGACCGCCCGGAGTGAACGGGAGCACCGCCGCCAGGGCAAGAACAGCGGCGGCCGTGGCCAGCACCACGCGAACGTTGATGCGTCCGTGCCGTGCCGACCTGAGCAGGAGAGCCACGAGCACGCACGCGCCGCACGCGAGGATGCCGGCTCTGGAGGGCAGGGCCAGGGCCGGTACCAGCGCGGCAGCCGCCATCGTCGCGTGAAGCCAGGTCCTCCCACCTCTCATACGAAGGATCGACACGCCCGCCAGCACACCGAGCAGGGCCACATCGAAATCGGTCCTGATCTCCATGACCCGTGAACTCGCGTCCACCTGAGGCATCGCTGTGGCGAACCCCGGTGCGAACGTGGCCACCGTCAGCCATCCGAAGTGCAGGAGCAGTCCGCCGTGGAGCAACCGGACCGTCCTAGCTCTGCTGTGATCACCCGCTCTTTGGTAGGCGCTCGCGGACAGATAGGAGATCACGGCGTAGGCGAAGGGTGCCGCGTCCCGAGCGGCCGTCCATACATCGGCCCGCGTGGCAAGCAGGCGGAACGCTGTCATCACGAGCAGCAGCCCGACCAGGATTCCTGGCCCGTAAGTACGCCCCGTCCGCTTCGGGGAAAGCAGACTTGAGCAGGCGACCTGCGCGAAGGCTGCGAACATCAGGACATCGCTGATGTAGAGCGGCCCCACAGGCACATGGGAAATCCATCGGCCCCCCGTGAGGAGAACGGCGACCACCAGCACCCCGGCGATCATGTGCGGGTCCGCGACGGGGTTTTGGACGGACCCGTGAGATCGCGACGGACGGCGCCCCGTGTCCGCACATGCGGCCGCCTCACTTTTCGGGTACAGCATGCGCACTCCCGTTTCCAAGAATCGGTCGCCCCATAGGTCGCTACTTCTGCACGGCAGCCGCGAGGCGGCTGTTGGCACGCACCGCCTCCTCGTACGTCCTGCCGATACGGGCGGTCCAGGCCGATTCCGTGAAGTGTTCGGCGTACACCTGGCGGCAGTGGGCGCGGAGACCGGGGAACGTGTCGGCGGCCCTCGCGAGGAGCGGGGCGAGCGGCTGATCCCACTGTGCGACAAGGCCGGTGCCGCTTTCGCGCACCGCCTCGGTGACCGCGGAGCCCTCGAAGGCGATCACCGGTAGGCCTGCGGCCAAGGCCTCGCTGTACACCAGCGGCATGCCCTCGTACCAGCGACTGGGAAAGACCAGGCCGCACCAGGAAGGCATCCGGCTGAGCAGGTCGTCGCGGTCGAGGTGGCCGAGGAAACGGACCGAGGAGGGTGCCGCGGCCCGACAGGCGGCGAGCAACTCGCCGTCGCCGACGACGTCCAGCGGTTGGTCCCCCGGCCACTGGCGCACAAGTTCCAGCACGCCCTTCTCGGCCGTGAGACGGGCAGCCACCAGCCAGCGTCCGTTGTCGCCGGTCGCCTCGCTGTGCGGTACGCGGACGAAGTTGGGTACGAGATCGAGACGTTCGCTGGGCACACCGGCTCGGGCATAGGTGCGGCGGCTGAGGGCGGACAGCACGACGAGCTGGTCCGCCCGGGCGAGCAACGGGTCGGCGGCCGGGCCGTGTCGCCCCGCCCACGCCAACGGGAACGTCGTCACGCGCGAGCTCCTATAGCAGCCGTACCGCATGCCGGCCCACCGATCGCCGTCGAGGCAGCGAGTGCACTCGGCACCCCCACGGTAGAGCGTTGCCGCGGCGCACAGGGGCCGGAAGTTGTGCAACGTCGCGACGAGGGCTCCCTGCCACTCCCGTACCCAGGAACGCCCGAAGTTGGGAAAGAGGTTGTGGATGTGCACGATGTCCGGGGCGTACGCACGCAACCGGGCCAGCGGGTTGTGCCCTCTGCCTGACGCCACGCGCGCCGCGGCTCGCAGCGCGTAGAAGGGATCCCGGGCCAGCTCGTCGGTGTGGGCTGCGAACAGCTCCACGTCGTGGCCCGCCCCGCGCAACGCGCGCACCTGGTCGCGTACGGTCACGTTCTCACCGCTGGGCTGTGCGGAGGCGTAGAAGCTGTGGACCACCGCGATCTTCATGAAAGGGCGCCTTCGGTCGTCGTCAGCCGGGGTGGACGCAGGGCGATCCGCGCCAGGTAGGAGGGGTTGTTGCGGAGATAGCGGCGACACAGGCGGCGCGGTTCCTTCGCCGGACGGTAGGCCCACTCCAGGCCTCGCTGCTGCACCCGGCCCGGCGCCTGGGACTTGAGGCCGACATGGACCGCGGTGACGCAGACGTACGACCGCTCACCGGTCCTGATCCAGCGGGAGATCTCCTCGACGGCCGAGTGCGGGGCCACCGCGCTGATGCCGACGCCCAGGACATCGACGCGCGGATGCGGCGAGGTCAGCATGTGACCGCTCGACCGTCGAGCTGCGCCTTCATCTGGTCGTACACCCAGCGGTAGGTGGGCTCCAGTCCCTGCACGAGAGACGTCTCCGGAGCCCAGCGGTTGATGGACACCAACCGATCCGAGTCGATGTTGAGCGGGTCGGTGTACTCGCTGAGGGCGCGCATAGCAACCGCCTTTCGACCTCTCAGAGCATCCGTGCCACCGACCGGGCGTGGCGCACCGATCTGACGGTAGACATCGTGAGAGAGCCGTGGCCCGAAAACCGATCTTTCCCGTCCTGTGTTGTCAATTTCCCACGAACGGACGCGGTTGCCATGCTCATCAAGCGGGTTGTCGATGTGGTCGACAGCCTGATCCTCATGCCGCTGTCAGCCCCTCTGGCGTTGGTTGTCTGCAGATTCTCAAGTTCCGCACCATGCACGCCGGAGCGGACAAGAACAAAGCGGCGCTCTTGGCTCGTAACGAAGCAAACGGCCATCTGTTCAAACTGCGCGATGACCCCAGGATCACTCCGGTTGGGCGTCTGCTCCGCCGCCTGTCGCTCGACGAACTCCCCCAACTGGTCAATGTGTTGTGAGGAGAGATGTCCTTGGTGGGCCCACGCCCGCTGCCGCTCACCGACTCCGGCTACGCCGGCCCGGAATGGCAACCCAAAACCGTGACGCACCACCCACTCACGAATGCCAGATCCTCTGCTCCCAGGGCTGCTGTCGTGGGCCTGAACACGGTCACGCCCACGATGATGCGGACGACGCCCCGCGCCATCCTGACCGATCGTCGTACGGCGAGTCGGGGCTCCAGCTTTTGCTGAAGCGCCCGCCGCGCCACAGCACTGACGGCACCACGGCGGTAACCCCGCGCCATCAGTCCCTTGAGCGTCAGCCGGTCCGGGTCCTGCGTCTCCACGACACAGGCCGCACCGATCCACACGACGCGCGCCCCGGCAGCGGCCATCCTGGAGAAGAACACCGTGTCCTCTCCGCCGCAAAGATCGAAGTTCTCCTCGAAGCGCAGCCCTGTCTTCTCCGCCGCGACCATGCGCAGCAGTGTGTTGCCCGCCCCGGCCACGACCCCACGCACCGGGCCGTCGGGCCGGGAGGGCTCGGGACGCAGCGTCCTTCCGTCGGCGAGCCAGCGCGGAGAGCCCGGCGGCACTACAGCGCGGACGGGTCCCCAGACGACGTCCGCACCGTACCTGTCCGCCCCCTGCAGCAGAGCCGACAACCAGCCATGGCAAGGAATCTCGTCGTCGTCGATGAAGATCAGCGCGTCATACCCAGCAGCCATGTCAAGGGCAGCGTTGCGTGCCTGGGAGTACCCGCGTCTGGGTACCCGTCGATAGCGCGCACCGTGGTTCACCGCCGCCCGGCTTTCGGCGACAGAGCCGTCGGCCGAGTTGTCCAGGAGCACGATCTCGACCGCGTATCCCCGAGGACGCATCTCTGCTGCTTGCCTGGACAGTTCGGTCAGCAGCGATGTCAGTGGGCGCAGTCCAAGAGTGGGGACGGCGATCAGGACACTGTGCATACGACGACTCTCTTTATCGAATCTCAGCCCTCAGCGCTCGAACAGTGAGATGGTCCAGTCATTCATCGAGGCAAGGCCATCCGACACACCGCGGTGTCCTTCGCGAAACCGCCCTCACGGCGCCGTTATCGGATACCGGCCCCCTGCTCGGTTACCCTCAGTCCGGGCTCACCGGAGGTCACTCACCGTAGCAACGCCATGGGGTGCGACATGACGAATTCCGTGCGCCGGTGCGAGCGGTGGTCTGATGGCGGCGTTCGCCACACTGCTCCTTGCCGGTCCGGTGATCGCATCCGTGGTGTCCCACACGGTCTGCGTCAGCATTGCCTGTTTCCGAAGGGTCTTCCGCGGTGTCTGAGGATTCGCCCGTCGGTGGACCCGTAGCCCCCGGATGGAATCGCTCCCTGCCGGCTCACATCCCCTTTCCCGGAGACCGCGCGTGATCCCTCCTCTTCCCTCTCAAGGACGCCGCCTTCTGCGCAGGTACGTACGGTACGGACATGGAGCGGTCATCGGAGACCGCACGGCGGCACCATGGCTGAACAAGACGGTGGTGAGGCTGCTCAACAGGGATTTCCGAGAGCGTCCGGTAACCGACACCGCGCAGACCAGATTCGGGGCGGTCTTCTCCGTCGACACGCACGACGTGATTCAGCGGTATCTCTACCTCTTCGGTGTGTGGGAGCCGCACCTGACGCGCTGGATGCAGGGTCGGCTCAGGCCCGGAGACACCTTCGTCGATGTCGGCGCAAACGTCGGCTACTTCAGCGTGCTCGCCTCGTGCCAGGTCGGTTCGACGGGCCGGGTCGTGTCCATCGAGGCCTCTCCCCGGTTCCACGATGTCCTGGCGGCGAACCTGCGGGCCAACGAGTGTGGCAACGTCCGGAGTGTGAACACCGCCGTCTCCGACACCGTGGAGCGCCTCACCTTCTACCTGGAGAACCCCGCCAACCTCGGGGGGACCACGGTAGTCCGCCCCGCCGGGGCCACACAGCCGGCGTTCGAGATGACCGCGCGCACCCTGCCCGAGATCCTCACCGAGGAGGAGCTTCGCTGCGCACGCATCATCAAGATCGACGTGGAGGGGGCCGAGGCCGCGGTCGTGCGGGGACTCGCCCCCGCGCTCGACAGACTGGGTCCCGATGCGGAACTGGTCATCGAGGTGGGTCCGGAACGGCTGGCCAGTCAGGGCCGACGAGTTGAGGAGATCATCGATCCGCTGCTGAAGCACGGCTTCCACCTCTACCGCCTCGCCAACGACTATGAGCCCCACAGCTATCCGCCGGCCATGGGCAACCCCGTGGTGCCCGTACGCTGGCGGCGACCCGTCACGGACGACTGCGACCTCGTCTTCTCCCGTATCGACGCCGAGCAGCTGACCTAGACCTGCGAGAACTTCCTGCCCACCGTTTCACGGGACGGTGGGCAGGAAGCCACGGGAAAGCCGGCTGGCGTCATGGAATCCCCCACGCCCGAACCGGTACCTGAAGTCGGCCGCGCTGCGCCTGGAAAGGCCTTCTGTTCCGGCTGCCTGCGAAGACGGACACCCGCAATCCGGACGGACGATGTCCCATTTTCACGAATCGGTCGCCTCACTGGCCGACATTTCCACGGCGGTTGCGGTACGGCCGTAGGTGACACGGGCTGCGTCCTCATAGGTTCTGTCGATACGAGTGATCCAGGCGCTTTTCGAGAAGTGGTTCGCGTACACCTGACGGCAGTGGGCACGCAACTCCGGGAACGTGGCGCCGGCCTCGTCGAGGAGCCGGTCGAGGGGCCTGTCCCACTGTGTGACGAAGCCGGTGCCGTTGCCCCGCACCGCCTCGGCCACCGCGGATCCCTCGAAGGCGATCACCGGCAGCCCTGCCGCCAGCCCTTCGATGTAGACCAGCGGTACAGCACCCTCGTACCAACGGCTGGGAAACACCAGCCCGCGCCAGGACGGCATCCGGCGGCGCAGGTCGTCACGGTCGAGGTGGCCGAGGAAACGGACCGAAGAGGGTGCCTCGGCCTGACAGGCAGCGAGCAACTCGCCGTCGCCCACGACGTCCAGCGGTTGCTCCCCCGGCCACTGGCGCAGAAGTTCCAGCACGCCCTTCTCGGCCGTGAGACGAGCGGCCACCATCCAGCGCCCGTTGGCAGCGGGAACCTCCTCCCGACGCGGTCCGGGGACGAAGTTGGGTACGAGGGCGAGGCGATCGTGAGGCACACCGGCTCGGGCATAGGTGCGGCGGCTGAGGGCGGACAGCACGACGAGCTGGTCCGCCCGGGCGAGCAGAGGGTCGGCGGCCAGGCCGTGCCGTCCCGCCCACGACAACGGGAACGTCGTCACGCGCGACCCCCGGTAGCAGCCGTACCGCATGCCGGCCCACCGATCGCCGTCCGGGCAGCGAGTGCACACCGCACCCTCGCGGTAGAGCGTCGCCACGGCACACAGGGGCCGGAAGTTGTGCAACGTCGCGACGAGAGGTCCCTGCCACTCCCGGACCCACGAACGCCCGAAGTTGGGAAAGAGGTTGTGGACGTGCACGATGTCGGGGCCGTACGCACGCAACCGGGCCAGCGGGTTGTGCCCTCTGCCTGACGCCACGCGCGCCGCGGCTCGCAGCGCGTAGAAGGGATCCCGGGCCAGCTCGTCGGTGTGGGCGGCGAACAGTTCCACGTCGTGGCCCGCCCCGCGCAACGCGCGCACCTGGTCGCGTACCACCACGTTCTCACCGCTGGGCTGTCCGGAGGCGTAGAAGCTGTGGACCACCGCGATCTTCATGAAAGGGCGCCTTCGGTCGTCGTCAGCCGGGGTGGACGCAGGGCGATCCGCGCCAGGTAGGAGGGGTTGTTGCGGAGATAGCGGCGCCACAGGCGGCGCGGTTCCTTCGCCAGACGGTAGGCCCACTCCAGGCCTCGCTGCTGCAACCAGGCCGGTGCCTGGGGCTGGAGGCCGGCGTGGAAGTCGAAGGCGGCGCCGACGCCGAGCAGGGCCGGAGCATCGAGTCGGTCGCGGTGTGCGGCCATCCACCGTTCCTGCTTCGGCGTGGACAGCCCCACCCAGACCAGGTCGGCACCGGAGGCGTTGATGCCGGCGACGATCGCATCCGATTCCCGCGCGGTCAGCGGCCGGTAGGGCGGCGAGTACGCACCCGCGATCTTCAGCCCGGGGATGCGGCCCACCAGTCGTTCGCCCAGGAGCTCGGGCACGCCCTCGGCTCCGCCGTACAGGAAGGAGGACCAGCCTTCCTCGGCGGCGCGTTCGAGGACGGCGAGCATCAGGTCGGGCCCGTAGACCCGGCGCATCCAGGTCGCCCCGGCGCGGTGGCCGGCCCACACCATCGGCATACCGTCGGGGACGGTCAGGCCGGCGGCGTTGTGGATATCGCGGAGAGCGGGGTCACGCTGGCATTCCATGACGCCGTGGACCCCGGTGACGCAGACGTACGACCGCTCACCGGTCCTGATCCAGCGGGAGATCTCCTCGACGGCCGAGTGCGGGGCCACCGCGCTGATGCCGACGCCCAGGACATCGACGCGCGGATGCGGCGAGGTCAGCATGTGACCGCTCGACCGTCGAGCTGCGCCTTCATCTGGTCGTACACCCAGCGGTAGGTGGGCTCCAGTCCCTGCACGAGAGACGTCTCCGGAGCCCAGCCGAGCTGCTTGCGGATCCGGGCGTTGTCGCTGTTGCGGCCGCGCACCCCGAGCGGGCCCGGGACATGGCGGTGGCGCAGCCTGACACCCGCGATCTGCTCCACGATCGTGTACAGCTGGTTGATGGACACCAACCGATCCGAGCCGATGTTGAGCGGGTCGGTGTACTCGCTGCGGATCAGACGCAACGTGCCCTCGACGCAGTCGTCCACGTAGGTGAAGCTACGGGTCTGCTCGCCGTCGCCCCAGATCTCCACCTCGTCGGCGCCGGTGAGCACGGCGAGGGCGATCTTTCGGCAGGCCGCGGCGGGAGCCTTCTCACGGCCGCCCACCCAGGTGCCGTACGGGCCATAGACGTTGTGGTAGCGGGCAGTGCGCGTGGCCAACCGGTAGTCCTCGCGGAAGTGGCGCGCCATGCGCTCGCTGAACAGCTTCTCCCAGCCGTAGCCGTCCTCGGGCATGGCAGGGTAGGCGTCCTCCTCCCTCAGCGGGAGCACGTCGGCGTCCGTCTGTTTGTCCGCGGCGTACACGCACGCGGACGAGGAGTAGAAGTAGCGTCCGACGGTGGCGTCCCTGGCGGCGAGCAGCATGTGCGTGCTGGAGAGCACGGAGAGCATGCAGGCGGCCTTGTTGTTCTCGATGAAGCCCATCCCGCCCATGTCGGCGGCAAGGTGGTAGACCTCGTCGGCGCCACCCCGCAGGACTTCGGCGCAGGTGTCACGCAGCGAGACATCGCCCACCACGTTCTCCGCGCCGTCGTGGACCTGGTACCACTCCTGGAACGGCTTGCGGTCGACGGCCCGCACGCTCTTCCCCTCGGCGAGCAGGGCACTCGTCAGGTGTCCGCCGATGAACCCTCCGGCTCCCGTCACCACCGCATCGATGTGCGCCACGAACTCATCTCCTCGACACTCACGGCCATTTCGAACAGACGATACATACACGACATTCACGGGCATATCTTTCTGCCGCGGGCATGAGCGAAACACCCACCCGGCTGGCGGAGGAGTGCTGGCAGGGGGATCGTCAGCCCTGGATATCGGGCACCCGCGCCGCAACCGGACACCGCCACCGGCAAGACGGGTCCGGTGCCGAACAGCCATCGAACAGAACATGGTTGGCGCCGAGCGGAGCCCACCGGCTCATACGCCCGAGCCGCCTGCATCCAGCAGCCCGGCGAGCCTGCCGACCGCCCCGTCGATCTCGTGGGCGCACCCGGACAGCATGGCGCGGGGCATGCCCAGGGGGTCCGCGATGTCGTCCTCGGCCGCCGGAACCGGAGTGGCGACACCCCGACGGGCGGCCGCGCCCGCCAGCACGGCATCGAAAGCGCCCTCGGCCCCTGAGCCTTCACCGCCTCGCGCCCCGGCAGCGAGCCGTACGAACTCCTTCAGGGTGAAACAGCGCCGCATCGCCGACGGCGCAAGGCGCACGGCCGCCTCCCGGTGTTCGCGCGCGAGTCCGAGAACCAGCGCCGCTTCCGCGATGAGCCGCTCGGTGAGGGGGCGGGTGGTGAAGCCGGAGCCGTCACCGCCCAGTTCTTCCAGCGCCGCCCGGGTGGAGCTCTCCATGCCGGAGCGGTGCCAGGCCTCCGTACCGGCGCTCTCCGGCCGTACTGCCGAGCCGGGCGGAAGCCTGGCGGCCAGCAGTCGCTCGGCGAGCACCGAACGGTGCACGTTGCCCGTACAGACGAAGAGGACCCGGGTCATGGCCCGTCCGGAGGACGCATCGGCCGCGCCCCGACCGCGCGACGTGTGGTTCATTTCTCGCCCGGCGGACACATCACCGCGGGCGCAGTGGTCTTCTCATCGGACGCTGACGTACGCGGAGTGGGCAGCTCGCCGTACTCCCCGTAGTAGCCGTATTGGCCGTAGCGGCTGCCCTTGGAGATCGGAGCCATGCTGAAGACGGTGCCGAGAACGCGGACGCCCACGCGCTCGAGCGATTCCGCGGCGGTGCGGACCTGCTCCCTGCGGGTCTTGGCCGCGCGGACGACGAGCAGCGCGCCCTGAGCGAGCGAGGCGAGTCCGACGGTGTCGGCGACCGGCAGCAGCGGCGCGGAGTCGACGATCACGACCTCATAGGTGTCCGCCAGCTCGCGCAGCACCTCATACATGCGCGCCGAGCCGAGCAACTCCGTGGGGTTCGGCGGTACGGCACCGCTGGCGAGCACCGAAAGCCCGCCGGCCTGCTGCATCACTTCCGCGATGCGGGCCCTTCCGATGAGCACCGTGGTCAGACCGGCGTCCTGGACGAGACCAAAGGTCGAGGCCACGCACGGACGGCGCAGGTCGGCGTCCACCAGGCAAGTGGAGACACCTGCCTCTGCGAGCGAGAGGGCAAGGTTCACCGCGGTGTTGGTCTTGCCCTCACCCGGAACCGAACTCGTCACCACGATGATCCGGGGCGGGTCGTCGACCTGGGAGAACTGCAGGTTGGTGCGCAGCTTGCGGAAGGCCTCGGCGCGCTTGGAGTGCCCGGCGGCGGTGACGAGCGGCTGCTTGGGGGCGTTCCTGTCGTACGGGATGGTGCCGAGGCCCGGCAGCGCGGTGAACTCACTCAGCGCCTCGCTCATCTTGAACGTGGTGTCGAGCGTCTCGCGCAGGACGACGAGTCCGGCACCCAGCAGCAGGCCGGCGAGCGCGCCCGCGGCCAGGTTCAACAGGGGGCGGGGCGAGACCGGACCGGTGGGGGCCACGGCCTCCTGAGTGACTCCGAGGGAGACGGGGGAGGTGAGGGAGGCATCATCGCCCTTGCGGCTCTTCTGCGAGTCGGGCGCTCGCTTGGGCGTCTCCAGGCGCTCGACGACCGCACTGAATTGCCCCGCCACGGCGTTGGCGATACGCGCAGCCCGCTGGGGTGCGGTGTCCCGGACGGTGATGTCGATGAGCACGGTGTTGAGCGGGGCAACGGCGGTGATTCGGGAGGCCAGTTCCTCCGGTGTGGTGCGCAGCCGTAGCTGCTTCACCACAGGCAGGATCACCTGTCGGGTCGTCACGATGGCGGCGTACGACTGCACGCGCGCCTGCGAGAAGCTCTGCCCCTGGTTCAGCTCGGCGGTGTCCGGACCGGTGCTGGTGGCGACGAAGAGCTGGGTCCTGGCCTCGTAGACCGGGGTGCACAAGCCCGTCACGGCAAGCGCCGCCCCGATCCCGAGCACCAGACAGACCACGACAGTCGGCCAGCGTCTGGCAAGAGCCTTCAGGAATCCGTGGAGATCCAAGCTGCACCCCTCATAGAACCGAGGGAACCATCCAGAATGAGATGTTATGTTCCCGATGCGCAGGCTCGACGATAGGCAGCCATGCACTCCATGCGGGGGAGCCACCCCATGACGGATCGTCAAACGACTCCGGCGGAGCACCGGAAGGCGTCCGAACGGCTCGTCGGCGGGGCATACGGACGCGACGCGACGGCCCGGTCGTGGACAGCCGGAGCGTGCAAGCCGCCGAACGGGGTGGCCTGCACGGCTACGAGGGCGGTGAGAAGGTCAAGGCCACAAAGCGCCGACCACTGGTCGACATCTTCGGCGCTGCCCCGTCTGTCGCAGGGACATGGGGCGTTGTCGAGTGCGGCGGTGACCTAGGCGCTCTTCGGTCCCGCCTGCTGCACCACCTCGAAGGACCAGAGGGTGGAGCCGCTGGCCGCGGGCTTGGGCCGCTCGGCGCCCTCCCCGCCACCCTGGTGCGCCGCCTTCATCGGCCCCTCCATCCACGCCTGGAACGACTCCTCGTCCCGCCAGCGCGTGTACACGAGGTACGTGTCGGTCCCCTCGACGGGCCGCAGCAGCTCGAACCACTCGAACCCGTCGGAGTTCTCCACGGCGTGGGCTCGCGAAGCGAACCGCTTCTCCAGCACCTCCCGCTGCTCGGCGGGGACGGTCAGTACGTTGATCTTCACTACGCTCATGGGTCCATCCTGCCCCGGCCCGTCCTGTCCGGCTCAGGCGGCACGAGCACTTCGTCACCTTGATCGCCTGCTTTCTGCCGCCATACGCGCTGCTGATCGAATTCGCCGAGGCGAGCAGGCGGCCCAGACCGGTCAACGGGTCAGGGCCGGCGGGGTGTTCGGACGAGCTGGACGCGTCGGAGGAGTGGTCGGCCGGGGTGGAGCCCGTGAGGCGCGGGGCCGGAGGGAGATGGAGGCCGCATCGCCCGGGCGGGAGCACCCCGATGGCGGCCTCGTTCACCACACCCGCCTCCGGCCAGGTCCTCGTCACGGTCGGCGGCTATCTGTGGTCGTCGGTGGCCACCTACTCCTCCTTCATGTCGGCCGACATCCGCAACTCCTCCAACACGCTGGTGCTGGCGGCCGAAGACAACCGGGCCGCGCTCATCAACAGCACCTCCAAGGCGTCGGTGTCCGACCAGTTCCTGGTCACCGGCCTGACCCCCGCACCCCCCGCCCCTTACCCCACCCCTCCCGCACATGCATCATTGCGAGGTTGTCGGGCGACGGTGCTGACGAGGTGAACGGTGCGCGTGCGAAAAGGCGGGATGTCCACGGGGGTCCTCTGCGCCACCCTGCTCCTCGCCGCCTGCGGCCCCGCCGCCCCGGGCGCCGGCCACGACACCCCCACCCGCATCGCCGACGCCCCCGCCCGGCTCCCCGTCCCGCACGGCAGGGGCAGCAGGACCCCCGACGACTTCAACGGCGACGGTCACCGCGACCTCGTCCTCGACGACCTGGTCAAGGAGCAGCGTCACGCCGACGACGCCGGCATCGGGATCGTCTACGGCGGCCCGCACGGACTCGCCCCCGGCGCCCGGCAGTTGCTCAGCCCCAAGAAGCAGGCGGCGCCCAGCAAGGGACGACTCCCGGCCGTCTTCGACGCGGAGGAGAGCTGCGACCTGGACGGCGACGGCTTCACCGACCTCGTCGTGTCGACCGACCCGCCGTACGACGGTCAGGGCCGGCCCCCGGTGCCGCTGCAGATCCTCTTCGGCTCCCCCGCCGGCCTGACCGGCCGCGCCGTGCAACTGACCGTGCCGGACGCGGCCCGCTTCGGCAACGACTGGCCGGACCAGCCGGTGTGCGGCGACTTCGACGGGGACGGGAAGCAGGACCTGGTGCTGCACGCATCCGGCGGCCGGCTGTCGTATCTGCGCGGCCCGTTCAGCCGCAAAGGCGCTCCGCGCGCGGCCGGTGCCCCGCTCGCCTCCCCCGGCGAGGTGCCCGCCGGCCCCGCGGCCGACGTCGACGGCGACGGCCACGACGACCTGATCGTCCGTAGGGCGGCAGGCACCGCCGCGTCCGCGCTGGTCCTCGGCGGCCCCGGCGGCCCGACGCGCACCGGAGCCGTCCTACCCTCCGGCGCCGACGTCGCCCTCGGCCGCTTCGGCAGGGGCAGGGCGCTGGACGCGG
The DNA here is from genome assembly GCF_044768135.1 of Streptomyces sp. NPDC101165. Taxonomy (NCBI): domain Bacteria; kingdom Bacillati; phylum Actinomycetota; class Actinomycetes; order Kitasatosporales; family Streptomycetaceae; genus Streptomyces; species Streptomyces sp. NPDC101165. The sequence goes on from NZ_JBIWPG010000006.1 coordinate 17,000, forward strand.
CGGTCGGCGGCACGGGGGAAACGTCCCTGCGCTACGACCTCCCGGCAGCCACGCGGGCCGCTCTCGCCGCCCCGGGCCCGATGCTCGACGCCGCCGACTTCGACGGCGACGGCCGCGACGAACTCGTCGCCGGCGCCTCCCGGCTGCGCCTCTTCCGCGCCGGAACGGCCGGTCTGTCGACGAAGGACGCGGTCACCGTCGTACCGCCCGCGCCCGGCACGACCCGTCTCCTCGCGGCCGCCGACTTCGACGGGGACGGGCGGGCGGACCTGGTGGTGCGGACGTACCGGGGCGAGACGAAGGACACGGTCGCCGTGTACCGGGGGTCGAAGCGGGGGCTGCTCGAAACGAAGCCGGCGGTGGCCTTCTCCACCTCGGCGTTCCTCGCGCCGTAACCGCTTTCCCTCAGGTCACAACAGTCTCAGGAATTTACCGAACTCCTGTACAACCCTTACGCCCCGACGCCGGTCTCCTGATCGCCGAACGCTCCGTGAACCGCAGGACAACTCACGACGAACACGGACGTCCGCACCCCATCGACTGGGGATGCCCCGCCAGGCATTCCCGCATGCCGCAGGAGAATCACGCATGCACAAGCCTCTGCGACTCGCCCTCGCGACGGCCACCGCCGCCGCGCTGACGGGCGGTCTGCTCACGTTCTCGGCCGTGACCGCCACGGCCGCCGACTCCACCAGCGTCCCGCAGGCCGACTTCAACGGCGACGGGATCGGCGACACGGCCTTCTCCGCCCAGGGCGCCTACGTGGGCGGCAAGAAGGCGGCCGGCCAGGTGGTCGTCCTCTACGGCTCCGCCACCGGCGTCTCGTCCGCCAAGCGCTCCACGATCAGCCAGGACACCGCCGGCAGTCCCGGCACGGCCGAGACCGGCGACAACTTCGGCACGGAGACCGCGTACGCCGACTTCAACAACGACGGCTACGACGACCTCGCGGTCGGCTCCCCCGGCGAGGACGTGGGCAGCGACACCGACGGCGGCACCATCGCCGTCCTGTGGGGCTCGGCCTCCGGCATCACCGGCAAGGGCGTCACGGTCGCCGACCCGGCCCCCACCGCGCACGACTACTGGGGCAAGAACCTCGCCGCCGGTGACTTCGACGGCGACGGCAAGGCCGACCTGGCCGTGGGCAGTTCCGCCGCCACCCTCTACGTCCTCAAGGGCGGCATCAACAGCTCGGGCACCCCCGGCGGCAAGTACACGATCAAGCCCCCGATCATGGGCACCGACGCGAACGGCCCGATGAACCTGACCGCCGGCAACATCAACGGCGGCCAGGAGACGGACCTGGTGGTCGACGGCTTCGAGACCGACACCGCCGAGGGCTGGAACCGCAACTACTACATCCCCGGCGGGGTGAACGGCCTCCACATGTCCGAGGCCATGACCCTCAAGCCCGGCGTGATCACCGCGATCGGCGACATCAACCACGACGGCTACGGCGACATCGTCAGCGGCGCCTACTGGAACCCCACCACCGAGGACGGCACCTCCGTGCCCGACTCCGGCAAGGGCGGCAAGGTCTGGGTGACGTACGGCTCCGACGGCGGCCCCCTCACCCCCAGCGCCACCGGCATCACCCAGGACACGGGCAACGTTCCCGGTACGGCCGAGGGCAACGACTTCTTCGGCTACGAGCTCGACCTGGGCGACGTCAACGGCGACGGCTTCCTCGACCTGGCGATCGGCGTGGCGGGCGAGAACATCGGCAGTGCGGCGAACACCGGCGCGGTCACCGTCCTCTACGGCACCGCGAGCGGCCTGAACACCGACTCCGGCGCCCAGTCCTTCGCCCAGTCCACCGCGGGCGTGCCCGGCAACGACGAGGACGACGACTTCTTCGGCCAGGACGTCAAGCTCGACGACGTCACCGGCGACGGCAAGGCCGACCTGCTCGTCGGCTCCGCGGAGAACGCCGGCAACGGCGCGGTGACCTACCTGCCCTCCGACGGCACGAAGATCATCACCTCCGGCTCCCGCACCGTCTCCCCGAGCACCTCGGGCGTCTCCACGACGGGCACGCCGTACTTCGGCGCCAACTTCGCCGACTGAGCAACCCGTCCGCCGGGCCCGCCCCGCGGGCCCGGCACCCCTCCGTCATCCCGGAGCCCCGCCTTGCGCACCCGCACCCTCCTCGTGGCCGCCACCCTGACCACAGGCCTGCTCACCGCCCTGCCGGTCACGGCGGCCACCGCCGCCCCCGCCCGCTTCTCGGACGACTTCAACGGCGACGGCTACCGCGACCTGGTCACGGCCGCCCCGTCGGCCACGGTCGGCGGAAAGGCCCGGGCGGGTGCGGTGGTCGTGAACTACGGCTCCCCGTCCGGGATCAGCGCCTCCCGGCACACGGTGATCACCCAGAACACCGCCGGCATCCCGGGCACCGCCGAGACGAACGACGAGTTCGGCGCGGCCCTCGCCTCCGGCGACCTCAACCGCGACGGCTACGCCGACCTCGTCGTCGGCACCCCGGACGAGAACGACGGCGCCGGCACCGCGGTCGTCGTCTGGGGCGGGAAGAACGGCCTCTCCGGCGCCTGGACCGTCCCCGGCCCCGGGTCCTCGGCACACGACGAGTACGGCCTCACCCTGGCGGTCGGCGACTTCACCGGCGACGGGCGCGCCGACCTCGCCGTGGGCAGCCTCGGCAAGGACGTGTGGATCCTCGAGGGCGGCTTCACCAAGGCCTCCGGCGCCGCGTCCCGGTTCGTGCTGCGGACCGAGCTGGAGGCCGGTGTCGTCCACGGCGCCCAGGGCCTGGCCGCCGCCGACGTCAACGGGGACCACGTCGACGACCTGGTGATCAGCGGCACCGACGAGCGGACGTACGACGACGGCCAGCTGGTCTACACGGGCTCGGCGGACCCCGCCACGCCACTGTCCCTGCAGACCTTCGTGCACAGCGGCGCCTGGCGCACGGCCGCCGTGGGCGACCTCAACGGCGACGGCTACGGCGACGTGGTCGCGGCCACCGCCCCCGGCTCGGTCTCCGCGAACGACGGCGGCGCGGTCCGCGCCTACCTGGGCAGCGCGAGCGGCCTGCGCACCACGCCCCAGGCGACGATCACCCAGAACAGCCCCGGCGTCCCCGGCACCGACGAGCCCGAGGACTGGTTCGGCCACTCCCTCTCCGTCGGCGACGTCAACGGCGACGGGTACGCGGACGTGGCCGTCGGCGCGATCTACGAGGCCATCGGTCCCGACTGGCAGACCGGCGCCGTCACCGTGCTGCGCGGCTCGGCCGCGGGTCTGACCGGCACCGGAGCCCAGTCCTTCGCCCAGGACACGGCCGGCGTCCCCGGCTCCGCCGAGGACAACGACTTCTTCGGCTCGGCGGTCCGGCTGTCCGACCTGAACGGCGACGGCAAGGCGGACCTGTCCGTCGGCGCCCACGGGGAGAACGACTCCGACGGCGCGGTGTGGAGCCTGCGCGGCTCGGCCTCCGGCATCCGGACCACGGGCGCGCTGTCCTTCGGCCCGGCGGCGACCGGCGTCCCGGCCACGGGCTACCCGCAGCTGGGCCGCCTGATGGGCCAGTGAAGGGCTCGGTCAGGGGCCGGTGAAACCGGGGGAATCCCCGGCGCGTCCCCTGACGGTCCCTTAGGGGATGTCACAGGTCGGCCGCAAAGCCGGGTCCGTACCCCCGGGCCCGGCACGTCACTCTCCGGGACCAGGTACGTTCGATGACGTGGCTGGATTCAGGAACGGACGCGGGGGCCGGGACAACCGCACCCCCCAGGGACAACAGGCTCCGCAGGGACCGTCGTACGGGCACGGACAGGGGCGCGGCCAAGGTGGCCGGGGACAGGGCTACGGGCAGCCCGGAGGCCGGCCCCAGGGCCCGTCGTACGGCTACCCGTCGGCGCCGCAGCCGTCGTACCCGCCGCAGGGGCAGTACGGCTACCCGGGCCCGGCCGACGACGGACCGGAGTACTTCGGCGACGGCGGCTACCCGGGCCAGGCGCACGGCGGCCACGATCCGTACGCCGCGAACAGTCCGGGCCACACCCAGGCCTTCTCGGTCGACGAGGCCGCCGGCTACACGCAGGGCGCGACCTATCACGCCGGCTCGGCCGCCCCGTCCGGACCGACCGGCCCGCCGCTGCACTGGAAGGAACTGCTGAAGGGGATCATCTTCTCCCCCGACCAGACCTTCCTGCGGATGCGGGACTACACGATGTGGGCCCCGGCCCTGATCGTCACGTTCCTCTACGGCCTGCTCGCCGTCTTCGGCTTCGACGGCGCCCGCTCGGACGCGATCAACGCGACGCTGTCCAACGCGGTCCCGATCGTCCTGATCACCGCCGTCGCACTGGTCCTGAGCGCCTTCATCCTGGGCGTGGTCACCCACAGCCTGGCCCGCCAGCTCGGCGGCGACGGCGCCTGGCAGCCCACGGTCGGCCTGTCCATGCTGATCATGTCGCTCACGGACGCGCCCCGCCTGGTCTTCGCCATGTTCTTCGGCGGCGACGCGGGCTTCGTCCAGCTGCTCGGCTGGGCCACCTGGGTCGGCGCGGGCGCGCTGCTGACCCTGATGGTCTCCCGCTCCCACGACCTGCCCTGGCCGAAGGCGCTGGGCGCGTCGGCGATCCAGCTGATCGCCCTGCTGTCGATAGTGAAGCTGGGCACGTTCTAGAAGCACTGAGCGAGAGAAGGGCCCCCGGCACAGCGCCGGGGGCCCTTCTCTCGCTCTTGCTGTCGCCGTCTAGGCGTCGAGGACCTGCCCGGCCCGCTTCACCACGGGCTGCTCGACACTCCACGGGAAGTTGATCCACTCGTCGGTGCGCTTCCAGACGTACTCGCACTGCACGAGGGAGTGGGACTTCTCATAGATCACGGCGGAGCGCACCTCGGCGACGGTGTCGAGGCAGAAGTCGCGCACGAGCTTGAGCGTCTTGCCGGTGTCCGCGACGTCGTCGGTGATGAGCACCTTCTTGTCGGAGAAGTCGATGACGTTGGGGACGGGCGCCAGCATGACGGGCATCTCCAGCGTCGTCCCGACGCCCGTGTAGAACTCGACGTTCACGAGATGGATGTTCTTGCAGTCGAGGGCGTAGGCGAGCCCGCCGGCGACGAAGACACCCCCGCGCGCGATGCTGAGCACGATGTCGGGCTCGTACCCGTCGTCGGCGATGGTCTGCGCCAGCTCACGGATGGCGACACCGAACCGCTCGTAGGTCAGGTTCTCGCGTACGTCACTCATGTCGCCGTCGCCCTCACACCTGGGTCCGATGGAAGTTCTGGAAGGACCGCGAGGCGGTCGGCCCGCGCTGCCCCTGGTACCGGGAGCCGTAGCGCTCACTGCCGTACGGGAACTCGGCGGGCGAGCTGAGCCGGAACATGCACAGCTGGCCGATCTTCATCCCGGGCCAGAGCTTGATCGGCAGGGTGGCGAGGTTGGACAGCTCCAGGGTGACGTGACCGCTGAACCCCGGGTCGATGAACCCGGCGGTGGAGTGCGTGACGAGCCCCAGCCGCCCGAGCGAGCTCTTGCCCTCGAGCCGCGAGGCGAGATCGTCCGGCAGCGTGATGACCTCGTACGTGCTGGCCAGCACGAACTCACCGGGGTGCAGGATGAACGGCTCGTCGCCCTCGGGCTCGACCAGTCGCGTCAGGTCGGCCTGTTCGATGGCCGGGTCGATGTGTGGGTACCGGTGATTCTCGAACACCCGGAAAAAACGGTCGAGACGCACGTCGATGCTCGACGGCTGCACCATGGATTCGTCGTAGGGGTCGATGCGCACCCGCCCGGCGTCGATCTCGGCCCGGATGTCCTTGTCTGAGAGAAGCACGTCCCGAGGATACGCAAGGCGCGCGGAGCCGTGACAATCGTGACGGCTCCGCGCGCCTTTCGATCTTGCAACGCCCAGCCCGTTACCGCTTCTGCAGGGCGACCGGCACCGCGCTGCGGAGCCGGGCACACTGCGGACACCTCACCAACCGGCCGGGGCCGAGCCGCTCGGCCTGCTGCATCGGGAACGAAGTGGTGCTGAACACGTGCCCGTCCGCACAGCGAACGACGGTGCGTTCCATCAAGTCCCTCAAGTCCCTTCCCCAAGAGCCGCGTCCGGCTTACTGCCCTGACGACAAAAGCCACATTACGGGATCAAAGAGACGACTCTCCAGGCGGCACTCCGGCCTCACCCGGACCCTCCCCCACCCCTCCACGGTACGCCCCAACTCGCCTGCCCCGCACCGGGATCCCACCCCTGCGACCCACCTGGAACACACCCCCGACGCACACGGACCCCGCGGTCCGGGCACCGGGGGTCTGCGATGAGGTACAGTGAGCGAGCGTTCGGACATCGACTCCACGGAGCCGAACTGTCCGTATTACGCGGGTGTAGTTTAATGGTAGAACATCAGCTTCCCAAGCTGAGAGCGCGAGTTCGATTCTCGTCACCCGCTCCAGATAGAAACCCCAGGTCAGTGGCCTGGGGTTTGTTTTTTGTCCAGTCCAATTGCGGGGTGCCCTCCGCGTGCCCCAAATCGAGGTCGGGCGCCTCCCTGAGGCTCCTGGGTGCCGCTTCTTGCAGGGCAATAAGCAAGAAGGCGGTTGTTGGGATCAGTATCCCTGGCCGCCGGCAAGGTGAGCGGATGCTTCCTCCACCTGGGGCGAGCGACATCACGATGTCTGCGCCCGACGCTTTCGACGTACCGGTATTCGTCAGACGTAGTTCCCCCTTGAACCCTGTGAAAGGGCCATCACGCGCAGAGGTGGAGACGGCCCAGCAGCCCTGGCCCGCGTCGAGCAGCATCCCTCCAGACGGGGACTACCTCGTCACCACCACGTGGCGTGCTCTGCTCGACGCCACCACCACAGTGAGCCGCGACATCACCCCGTGGCCGGCTTCCGTACCCTGACCGGCCCGTCGCGAGATCATGGCCCGGCGGTATCCGTTGTCGGCCTACCTGGTTCGCGACAGCGTGCAGACGGAGCCAGAGGCACGACCCAGGTGGAAGGTCATCCCCAGGGCCGTGTACTCCCACGGGACAGAACGCTCCACCCGTACGGCGTTCGGATATCACATCGGCATCGGGGAACCCATCCACAGTCCACCGGCGTCTACGTCCCTCCGCCGCAGGTGAGGCCTGGAGCCAGCCCTGGATGCCCTTGGCTTCCCAAGCTGAGAGCGCGAGTTCGATTCTCGTCACCTGCTCTTCTTGAAGCCCCAGGTCGGCGACCTGGGGCTTCAACATCGGCACGGCGCACGTCCGTCGGTTACAGCCCGACCGGGTTGAGGTAGGTACCCGGGTGGGTGGCGCCGTCCTGCTTGAGGATCTGGCCGCCGAACGGCCACTTCAGGGTGAAGTGCTTCGTCTCGTTCGGCGGGGTGACCAGGAACTTCGCCGGAACGAACTTGTCCTTCTGAGGCGTGGACTTGGCCACCGGGAGCAGGGCGATGCTGAAGTCCACCGTTTCCCCCTGCTTCAGGGTCACCTTTTCGGGCTTCTTGGAGGAGCGCGCCAGCGACCAGGTGCCGTCGGTCTTCTGAGCGCCGATCATGTCGACACCGGCGAAGCCGGACAGGGTGCAGGTGCGCTTGCTCTGGTTGGTGAACCAGATGTACGCCTGGGTCTGCTTCTCGGTCTGCCCCATCTCCGGCTTCGCGTCATCCCCCATGGCGAAGCCGGCCTTCAGGTCGGCGGTGTGGCAGCGGGTCGGCGTGGCCTTGACGGGGGCGGCCGAGGCCGGGACGGCGGCAGCGGCAGTGCCGGCGAGGACGATCGTTGCAAAGGCCACGGCGGTCAGCTTGCTCTTCATGAGTTTCGGGTTCCCCTCGAATGCGAAACTGCGCGCGAGGTCAGTGCGCGCCTACACACCTGAAGACGTGCAATGCCCGGGGGCGGTTCGGTGCAAGCCGACGGAACCTCATGAACGATCAAGGTCAATGCCCTTTCCGTCGTCGAAGTTGCCCTAAAGGGCAGACTCGAAAAAATCTGCTGCGGCCATGCAACCTGGTCCACCGCCGGCTCGTATCGACAGTCGGCCGATTCTCTTTTTGCCGGCTTCCGGAATACGGAGAATTTCCATGAATGGAATGGAGGACCGTAGGGGCAGCTGACTTCGACATCGGCCCGGACGGCCAGGAGTTGAGCCCTCGCCAGGGGCGGCAGGCCCTAGTCTGATCTCGTGAGGCAGGCAGGCGTTGGGAAGGACGATCGGCGATGACGCCCCTGAGCACTGGGGACCCCGAGTCCATAGGCGCGTACACCCTTCTCGGTCGGCTCGGGGCGGGCGGCATGGGAGTCGTCTACCTGGGAGTCTCCGCCTCAGGTCGGCAGGTCGCGGTCAAGCTCGTGCACGGGCCGTATGCCCAGGAGGAGGAGTTCCGGACGCGCTTCCGGCAGGAGATCGCGGCAGCGCGCAGGGTGAGCGGCGCCTTCACCGCGCCTGTCGTGGACGCCGATCCGGACGCCGACCGGCCGTGGATGGCAACACTCCACGTGCCGGGGCTCAACCTTGCCGAAGTCGTGGAGAAGGACGGCCCGTTGAGCTGGCGGGACCTGCGCGCGCTGGGGCTGGGGCTCGCCGAGGCGCTGCGCGACATCCACCGGGCGGGCCTGGTGCACCGGGACCTCAAGCCGAGCAACGTCCTGATGACCGAGGACGGGCCGCGCGTCATCGACTTCGGTATATCGCGCGCTTCCGACAACCAGAGCCTCACCGCGACCGGGCGGATGATCGGCACTCCGCCCTTCATGTCGCCGGAACAACTGGCCTCTCCCCGAGAGGTCACCCCGGCGTCGGACGTGTTCTCGCTGGGGTCACTGCTGGTGTTCGCGGCCGTCGGCACGGGGCCGTTCGACGCCGACAGTCCGTACATAACCGGGTATCAGGTGGTCTTCGGGACCCCGGACCTCGGCGGGGTGCCCGAACCGCTCCTGGGCATTGTCGAGCGCTGTCTGGACAAGGACCCAGCCGCACGGCCGGAACTGGCGGACATACACCGCATGCTCCTTGCGATGCCGGAATCCGACGCCACCGCGTCCCCGAAGACCGGGCGATCCGCGAGACCCCGGCGCCGCCCCGCTTCTGGGAGCGCGGCCACCACCTCCGCGGGCGCAGCGACCGGCACCGCCACCGGCGAGCGACGCCGAGTCCGGATGCTGCTCACCGGCCTCGTCGCGGCGCTGGCCGTCGCGGGGCTGTGTGTCGGGGCGGGTGTCCTCGTGTCCGATCCGGACACCAGCACCGAGACCGCCGCCACGGCCACCGGCCGTGCCGCGTCACTGCCCGACGGCTGGCGGCCATGGCGCACGGAGCTGCGCCACGACGTGAAGGGTGTCCCTCTCGACTACGACAGCCCCGGATGCGTGGCGGAGGCAAGCGCCCTGTTCTGTGGCGGTACGGGCTTCACGGTCGCCAGGATCGACGCGGCCTCCGGCCGCACCCTGTGGCGGACCGGCACCCGCCCTCAGGGGGTGCAGCCGATCGGCGTTCGCGACGGGCTGGTCTACGGGTACGAGGATCCGGACGACAGCACCAGGCACGTGGTGGCCCTCGACGCCGCTACCGGGCACCGGCGGTGGCAACGCGACATAAGCAAGTCCGAGGACGCGATCCTGTACGATGGCGGGTTGCTGACCCTGTCTCCCGACCACTCGTCGTTCGTGGCCTACGGGCCTTCCGGCAAGGAACTGTGGCGGGCGCCCTCGCTGGACGAGTACTGCACTCCGTCGGTGCTGGGCGGCGTCCCCTACGCCCTGTGCTCGAAGGGCACCGAGCCCGGCCAGGCCCCGGTCGAGCTGATGAAGCTCAGTCCCGGCAGCCTGACCGAGACCGCCACACTGCCCAGGAAGGCGGTAGCGCTCGGCACCGTCGGCGGGCAGCCCCTGTTCCTCGCCCCCCAGACCGCGAAGGACGTGTACGAAGCCGGGTACGAACGGCCGTACAACGCGCTGCTGCGGGTGGCCTCGGAAACCGGGCAGGTCAGACGGATACCGCTGGTACGTCCGCTGACCGGCGCGGCCACCCTGGTGGACGGCGTCGTCTACTTCGTCCGGTCCGACGGGTCGGTCACCGCGGTGTCGGCGGACAGCGGCAGACAGCTCTGGCAGAAGGTGACGGACGTGGAGAGTCTGTCCGCGCCCGCGGTGTCGGCGGCGTACAAGCGGGTCTATTTCTCCAACCGCTTCGGCCGTCTGCTGGCACTGGACAGCCGCACCGGAGCGGAGGTCTGGCGCACCTCCGCGCTGGACGACCCCGGGGACAAAGCGCAGGACTACCCACCGCGCGTGCTGCTCGTCAGGGACGCGATCGTGGCGACGGCCGGCGACACGGCGTTCTCCCGGAGCCCGGACGGGCCCACCTGACCGGCCGACGGCCGAGGCAGTCGCCGCGCACCGTGCGGGTCAGGCGTGAGCGCTCCTCTCGCCGCTTCTCGGCGTAGACCTCGAAGTCGGGTCAGGTGGTCGCCCGCGTGCGCCGCCGGCTCAGGCGGGGGCGCAGGCTCACCAGGAGGGCGGCGATCGCCGCCCACAGCGCGAGGGTGGCCAGTGGCTGCACCGCCTGCGCGCCCTTCTCCTGGCCCGCGCCACCAAGGACTCCCCGCTGTCCGAGCAGGTCCTCTCCGCCGCCCGCACCGCGCTGTCACCCGCCCCGCAACCAGGTGTGCCTTACGAGTGAATCCAGCCGTGGCCGGCGTGACAGCGGGAAGGCCGTTGTGCGTACCGGACAAGTCACGGGCAGGGAGCGCCCCTATGCCGAAGTTCCTCATCCAGGCCACCTACACGCCCGAGGGCACGAAGGGCTTGCGCAAGGAGGGCGCGAGTGGCCGCCGCGCCGCCGTCGACCACGTCGTGACCGGCCTCGGCGGGACGGTCGAGGCCATGTACTTCGCCTTCGGGGAGGACGACCTCGTGTGCATCGTCGACTTCCCCGACCTGGTCTCCATGGCTGCCGTCAGCCTCAGCGTCAAGGCCGGCGGCGCTCTCCACACCCGGGCCACTCCCCTCCTCACCATTCATGGCAATGGACCGCGGGGCGGCGGACGCCCTCGGACAGCTATGCCTGGGCAGCGAACTGCCTGCGGACGACTATGAGGCCGATCCACCCGGCCAGCATCACGAGGCCGCCGACCGCAGGCCACTGGCCGCCCGCCAGTACCCCGAAAGCCGCCAAGGACGCACCGAGCATGGCTACGGCGGCGACGGCGGACTCGGCCCGAAGCTGTCGGCCTGGACGCCTGCTCACCGAAGGCCGGACAAGCTGACGGCCGAGGAAGGCCTGAACACCGTTGATCACGGCCAGCAGGGCGGCCAGAGCGCCGAGGACGGCGAAAGCGATAGACATGGCGCGAAGTTACACACCCGGGAGCCGGCTCCCATGCCCGGGTGACGATGCGACGCCAAGGCCGGGCCTCCCGCTCCCCGGGGTCCGGCGTCTCACACCACGCCGAGGTCGAGCATCGTGTCCGCCACCTTCACGAAGCCCGCGATGTTCGCGCCGACCACGTAGTTGCCCGGGAACCCGTACTCCTCCGCGGTCGTGCGGCAGGTGGTGTGGATCCCGGCCATGATGGCCGCGAGGCGGCGGTCGGTGTCCTCGAAGGTCCAGGCGTCGCGGGTGGCGTTCTGCCGCATCTCCAGGGCGGAGGTGGCGACGCCGCCGGCGTTGACCGCCTTGCCCGGGCCGAAGGCCACGCCGGACTCCTGCAGAAGTCGTACGGCCCCGGGAGTCGTGGGCATGTTGGCGCCCTCGGCCACCGCCACCACTCCCCCGGCCAGCAGGGTCCGCGCCGCGTTCTCGTCGAGTTCGTTCTGGGTGGCGCAGGGCAGGGCGACCGAGCACGGGACGTCCCAGACCGAACCGCCCTCGACGTAGCGGGCCCGGGTCATGGTCTGGGCGTACTCCTTGATGCGGGCGCGGCGGACTTCCTTGATTTCCTTGAGCAGTTGGAGGTCGATGCCCGTCTCGTCGACCACGTAGCCGCCGGAGTCGGACATGGCGACGACCGTGGCACCCAGTGCGTGGGCCTTCTGGGCGGCGTAGACCGCGACGTTGCCGGAGCCGGACACGACGACCCGCCTGCCGTCGAGGTCCTGGCCTTGTTCGGCGAGCATCTCGGAGACGAAGTAGACGGTGCCGTATCCCGTAGCCTCGGTCCGGACGTGGGAGCCGCCCCAGTTCAGGCCCTTGCCGGTGAGCACACCGGACTCGTAGCGGTTGGTGATGCGCTTGTACTGGCCGAAGAGGTAGCCGATCTCGCGGGTGCCGACGCCGATGTCGCCGGCCGGGACGTCGGTGTGCTCGCCGAGGTGGCGGTGGAGTTCGGTCATGAAGGACTGGCAGAACCGCATGATCTCGGCGTCCGAGCGGCCCTTGGGGTCGAAGTCGGCGCCGCCCTTGCCGCCGCCGATGGGCAGGCCGGTCAGGGCGTTCTTGAAGATCTGCTCGAAGCCGAGGAACTTCACGATGCCGAGGTTCACGGAGGGGTGGAAGCGCAGGCCGCCCTTGTAGGGGCCGAGGGCGCTGTTGAACTCCACTCGGAAGCCTCGGTTGACCTGGACCCGGCCGGCGTCGTCCACCCAGGGGACACGGAAGACCAGCTGCCGTTCCGGCTCGCACATGCGTTCCAGGATCCGGTGGCGGATGTACCGGGGGTGGCGGGCCAGGACCGGCTCCAGGGACTCCAGCACCTCGCGGGCCGCCTGGTGGAACTCGGACTGTGCCGGGTCCCTGGCCTGGACGGCCGCGTAGATCTCGGCGGTCAGGCGCAGGTCCGCGGGCGGCGTGTGCTGGACGGTCATGGACGTACCTCCTCGTACGACGTGGCACGCGGATGTACGGCGGATCGCACGGCAGGTACTCAGCGGACCGTCGGACCGCCCGCGGCGCGCAGGGCGGGGCCGGCTTCGGCGGAGATGCCCGGGGTGCCGAGGACGCTCACGTCGAAGATCCGGCGGTACGTCGTACGTGAAGCCGGACACCCCCGGGTCATGGACCCGGGGGTGTCGTCTGGCTCAGGCGTTGGGACGCTTGCCGTGATTGGCCTTCTTCTTCTTGCGAGCGCGCTTCTTGTTCCCTCGCTTGGCCATGGCTCATATCTCCCTCGTCCGGGACTTTCTACGCCGTCGCCAGTCTAGGTTCGGCCCGGAGTGTCCGCACCAGCTCGATGGTGCACTGTGGAAGATGTGGACGTCCGGCGATACGCGGCCGGTGTGCGGCAGCCATGGCAGTCGAGCCATGCGCTGCTGGTGATTCCGATCGTGCTCATCGTGGTGATCACGGTGGTGGACCAGCTGGTCCCGGCCGACATCCATCTCGGTCCGCTGCTGGTCATCGCTCCCGCGATCACCGCCTCGTTCGCCGACGCCTGGCTGACCGGGTTGGTCGGTTTCCTGGCCGTGGGAGCGCAGGCGTACATCGGCTGGCACTTCGGTGTGCTGTTCAGCCGGAACGTGCTGGTGCAGATCCTCGCCCTGGCCGTGCTGTCGGCCATGACCGTGTTCTTCTGCGTGGTGCGCGACCGCCGCGTCCGTCAGCTGGCCCAGGTGCGCATGGTCGCCGAGGCGGCGCAGCACGTTCTGCTGTGGCCGCTGCCGGAGCAGATCGGCTCGATGAAGATCGCCTGTCTGTACATGGCGGCCGAGGCCGAGGCCCAGATCGGCGGTGACCTGTACGCCGCGACGCCGACCGACAACGGCGTGCGGGTCATGATCGGTGACGTTCGGGGGAAGGGGCTGTCCGCCATCGGCGAGGCCGCGCTCCTCATCGGGGCGTTCCGCGAAGCCGCCCACCACCACACCTCCCTGCCCGATCTGGCCGACTCCCTGGAACGCAGCGTGGCCCGCAACCTGCCCGACCTCGGGCCCGAGGAACACCTGGGCGAGCGGTTCGCCACGGTGATGCTGGTGGAGATCCCCGACGAGGGTCACGTCACCCGGATACTGAGCTGCGGCCACCCTCCGCCCCTGTTGCTCGGCCCCGGCAGTGCCGTCACGGTCCCCGTGCACCCCGCACCCCCACTGGGGATCCACGGGCCGACGGCCAAGGAGTACACCGTCGACGTGTTCGCCTTCGAGCCCGGGGACACCCTCCTGCTCTACACCGACGGGGTCATCGAGGCCCGGGACGCCGGCCGCGCCTTCTACCCGCTGGCGGACCGGGCCGCCCAGTGGGCCGGCAGCAGCCCCGAGGAGCTGCTGCACCACATCCGCCGTGATCTGCTCGACCACGTCGGCGGCTGCCTCGACGACGACGCCGCGCTCATCGCGCTGTGCCACGCATCGAGCACCCACCGGACGCATCGGCACGGGGCAGACCTCCATGTCGGCGGCTTCGGTCAACAGCACGGTGTGCTGCCGCCCGAGTGAGTCCTGTGCGACGGCCGGCGCTCGGTCGCGACGCGGCGGATGTCATCGGGTCAGCCGGCCTGGGCCAGTCGCTCGACGCGGCTGTGCAGGTGCTCCACGTGGTGTTCGGACTCCGGCTTCATGAGGACGCTGCGGAGGATCCGCGCGCCGTCGGCATCTGCGGTGATCTTGGGATGGCGGGCGGCGAACGCCTCGCGGCCGGCCTTGAGGGTGCTCAGGAAGACGGGGTCGGGGCTCTCCATGCCGTCCGCCAGGATGCGGGCGGACGCCGCGTCGATGCCGGCGAGGCTCGCCGGGTCGACGGCGGGGAAGTACGTGACGATGTCCAGCTGGGGTTGCTGATAGAGCTCCAGGAGGTCGGACGCCTCGATCAGGTCCGCCCACTGCAGGGCGGCTCGCCGGCCGGCCGCCAGGACCCGGCCGAGGCCGTCGGGGGTGGGCGGGAGGAGCTGGAAGGTGAGCCACAGGGCGGCCGCGGCGGCGCCGGCGCGGGAGCACTCCAGGCTGATCTCGCCGAGGTGCAGCTCGGTCGACGTGAAGTAGGTGTAGGGCGAGTCGTGCAGGTAGAAGCGGCCCACCTCGGGGTCGCGGAAGAGGACGGCCCCGCAGCCGTAGGGCTGGAGTCCGTGCTTGTGCGGGTCGACGACGATCGAGTCGGCCCGGGCCAGGGCCCGCCAGGGCTCGGGGGGCAGCCCCTCCGGGCCGTCCGCGCCGGCGAGCAGCGTGAAGAAGCCGCCGTACGCGGCGTCGACGTGGACGCGGACGCCGTGGCGCTCGGCGAGCGGCAGGACCTCGTGGACGGGGTCGACGGCGCCCAGTCCCGTGGTGCCGGTGGTGAGGACGACGGTGCCCACGTCCCCGGTGCTCAGTACGTCCTCCAGCGCGTCGAGGTCCATCCGCCCCTGGCCGTCGGTGCGGACGGGGTGGCTCGTCATGTCCAGGACGTGGCACATCCGGCCGTGGGTGTAGTGGGCGTCGGCGCTGTGGGCGACGCCCCGGCCGGGGTGGAGTTCGCGGGCGACGAAGAGGGCTTCGAGGTTGGCGATCGTGCCGCTGGTGGTGAGGTGGCCGAGCGGAGCGTAGTCGGAGCGAATGGGGGCACCGCCCGCGCCCGAAGGGCTGTGGGGGAGGGTGTCGTAGCCGAACATCGCGGCGAGCCGGGCGACGGCCTCGCGTTCCATCGCGGCGGTGGCCGGGCCGCCGTCCAGGGCGTGGTTGTTCGGGTTGATCAGCATGGCGGTGAGGTGGCCGACCACCGCGGCGGGGTGCGGGGGCTTGAGCATCTGGCCCGCGTAGTGCGGGTGGAAGAAGGGGTAGTTGTCCTTCAGCCGGCCCGTGAACTCCTCGAAGACCGTGCCGAAGCGGTCGTCGTCCACCTGGAGGGACGGGTGGGGCCGGTACGGGCCGAAGCCATCGGCCCAGTCCTGTATCGCGTGGGTGGCTCGTCCGAGCCAGTGCTGCAGATCCACTGATCTCCCTCTCGCTCGTGGGTGCGCCCACTCTAGGATTTCATTGACTGATCAGCAATTGACTACTCAGCAATTGAGACAGCAGTGACTGAGGCAGCAGTAGATGAGTCAGCAGTAAACTCGGGGCGATGAACGCCACGCCCCAGCACGACGACGAAGCCGTCGCCCGCGCCGCCAACAGCGGGCTCGTCCGGGACTTCGGCCTGCTGATCAAGTCCGCCACCCGCCTGGAACAGCGCATCGACAGCGCGCTACGGCGGGAGTGCGGGATCAGCCACACCATGCTGGAGGTGCTGATACGGCTCTGCCGCCGGCCCGGCGAGGAGGTCTCCCAGCGGCAGCTGGCCGACGACCTCACCCTCACCAGCAGCGGCACCACCCGCCTGATCGACCGCATGGAGGAGGCGGGCCTGGTCCGCCGCACCCCCTCCCCCGAGGACCGCAGGGTGGCCCTGGTGGAACCGACCACCGAGGGACGCGCGGCGTTCCTGCGCGCCGCGGCCGTGCACGCCCGCGTGGTGGAGGAGTACTTCGTCAGGCCGCTGGCAGCCGACGACTACGCACGGCTGACCAGCGCACTGAGCGACATCGACAAGGCCCTTCGCGACGAGGCCGGGTGAGGGGCCGGTCGTAGGAGGCGGCCGTCGTCAGGCCGGCCAGGGAGCCGAGCACGGCACCCCCGACGTGGCGGCGGGACGCCACCATGACCCCAGCACATGTGACGCAGGTCACGGGAAGTGGGCGCAGGGTGCCGGACAGCTCATTGAGGTGAGCACTGATATGCGAACCCGGGTACGGGCCGGGGAATCGAGCGCGTTCGCGGAGCTCTTCGACAGCTATGCCCGCGCGGTCTACAACCATGCCTTCCGGCTGACCGCCGACTGGGCGGTGGCCGAGGACGTGATGGCCGCGACGTTCCTGGAGGCGTGGCGGCTGCGCGACAGGGTCGATCCCGAAGGCGGCTCCCTGCGGCCCTGGTTGCTGGGCATCGCCACCAACACGGCGCGCAACCAGTACCGGAGCAACCGGAGATACCGGGCCGCCGCGAGCGCCGCCGCGGCGGCCGAGCTGTCGGTGCCCGACCACGCGGACGAGGTGGCCGAGCGGGTCGACGACCGGCGCCGCCTCGCCACGGCCCTCACCGCCCTCGCCAGGCTGCGCCGGCCGGAGCGTGAGGTCGTCACGCTCTGCCTGGGTGAGGGCCTGGACTACGAGGCCGCGGCGGGGGCCCTCGGGATTCCCGTCGGAACCGTCGCCTCCCGGCTCTCCCGGGCCCGCAAGAAGCTGCGCGCCTACGCCCAGGACGAACCGGTCCGCCTCGCGGCCGGGCCGCTGTCCGAGAAAGTCCGCGGAAATCGGGAAGTCGGCCGTCCCGCCCGACAGACAAGAGGTGATCGCACGAACGTGATCCGGCCCGCACAGGAAGGAAACCGATGAACGCGAACACCTCCCGGCAGAACCCGGCCGAGTGGGACGAGAGCGCACAGCTCTTCTCCCGGACGGCGCGTGACCTGCCGACGGGCCGCCACCAGTTCCACAGGGAGCGTCTGATGGCCCAGATCCACGACATGCAGCAGGAAGAGCGCACGGCGACGGTGGTCCCGGTGAAGACGCGGCGTTCGCGGCTCCCGCGTCCGGCGATCGCGCTGCCCGCCCTGGCGGCCGCCGTGGCGGCAGCTGTCGTCGCCGGAGTGTCGATGTCCGGCGGTGGCGGGGTCAAGGACGGAGGCGTCGCCACCGGACCGGCGCTGACCACGCAGATCGGCGCGGCGACCAGCAAGGGCGTGCCCCAGTTGCTCGACCAGCTCTCGCTGGCGGCGGCCGACACGTCCCACCCGGACGTCAAGCCGGGGCAGTACATCTACATCGAGTCCAAGGCGGCCGAAACGTTCGTGAAGACCGTCGGCGACAAGTCCAGCCTCGCCAGCCACGCGCTGCACCGGCGCCAGGTGTGGATGTCCCCGGACGGCACCAAGGGCTGGCTCATCGACCCCGCGGTCGACGACAGTCCCGAGGGCGAAACCCTGAGCCTTCCCGACGAGCAGGGCAACACCCCGAAGGCGGACCTGAACGGTCCGTCGTACGACTACCTGGCCAAGCTCACCACCGACCCCGACGAACTGCTGGCCAAGATCTACAGGGAGACCAAGGGCCACGGCAACTCCCCCGACCAGGAGGCGTTCACCACCATCGGGGACCTGCTCGGCGAGAGCTACCCCCCGGCGGAGCTCTACTCGGCGCTGTTCAAGGCCGCCGCGAAGATCCCCGGTGTCGTCGTGGTCGGGGACGCGGTGGACGCGGCGGGCCGGCACGGGGTGGCGGTGGCCCGGCTCGACAAGCCCAGCGGTGAGCGCGAGGAATGGATCTTCGACAAGAAGACCCATGTCTTCCTCGGCAAGCGCACCGTCCAGGTGTACGGGAACAGCGGAACGGACCACCTGATCACCCCCGGCACGGTGCTCTACACCAGCGCCATCATGAACCGGGCCGTCGTCGACGCCATGAAGCAGCCCCCGTCGCAGGCAGGCTGAGCCGGCCGTTCCACGTACGGACGGTGCGGTCGCTCGACGACTGGGAGGAGACTCGGACGGCACTCGCCGATCCGCTACCCGGTCGGCACGCTGTGACCTGCGAGTTTCGAATGGTCGGTGTCGGGGAGCCAGTCACGCCGCGGTGAGTGCTCCAACCAGCGCCGGGCACGGCCGACTTCGGTGAAGCCGCGCAGCAAGGTGTCGAGCAGGGGGTGAGGGGAGGACTCGCGCCAGGCCAGCGACCACGCGTACAGCGGCGTCGGCTCGACGAGCGGGATGCAGCGCAGGCCCATGTGGTCCGGCAGCGGCGCGTCGGCGGGGAAGAGAGTGAAGCCCTCGGGCTCCGTGCGGATGTGCTGCACGAGGTGGTCCAGGCCCAGGTTGGGACCGTCGTGCCGGCGCGTGATGTGGAACGCGTCGGCGAAGCGGCGCAGGAAGTCCAGACGGCTCAGTTCGGCCGGGGACCACAGGACGCTGTCGCGCAGGTCGGCCGGGCGCAGGGCGGGGGCGTCGGCCAGCGGGTGGGAGGGGCTGACGACCACGTCGACGGGTTCCAGCCGCACCAGCCGCTGGGCGAGTCCCGCGTCCCGGCCGTCGGGCAGCGGGTGCACCCGGCCGAATCCCAGGTCCGTGTCACCGCGCAGCAGCGCCTGCGCGACCGACGGCCAGTCACGTCCCGGACCCGGCTCGCACCGCACCGCACCGAGCGCCTCCACCGCGTCGGCGACCGTGCGCATCGGCGCGTACAGATGACCCCACGTGTCGATCCGTACGACCGGTCCGGCGCCCGTCACCGCAGCGACCGCCCGCTCGCCCGCCACCAGCGCCTCGCGCGCGGCCGGCAGGAACCGCTCCCCCGCCTCGCTCAGCCGGATGCCGCCCTGTCGCTCGAACAGCCGCGCGGCCAGCAGCTCCTCCAGCCGCGCGATGCGCTTGGACAGCGCCTGCTGGCTGGTGTTCAGCTCCTCCGCGGCCCGCCCGAAGTGCAGGGTCCGGGCCGTCACGACGAAAGCGCGGACCAGGGCGAGGTCGAGGTCCATGCCTCTGACCCTATGCGACAACCCCGCGTTGTCGGTCCGGCCGCTTCGTTGTTGGCCGAGCAGCCGCCGCACCCGGTCGGATGGTCCCGGCAGACAGTACCGGGGGACGGCCCCGGGCCACCGAAGGGACGACCACGATGAAAGCCTTCGTACCGACCGGAGACCCCGCCGAGCCGGTCGTGCTCGCCGACGTCGCGGAGCCGGCACCACGCCCCGGCGAGGCATTGGTGAAGGTCGAGGCGTTCTCGGTCAACCGGGGTGAGACCTTCAGGCTGGAGCGGCCCGGCCCGGACGACCGCCCCGGCAAGGACATCGCGGGGCTGGTGGTGCAGCCGGCCGCCGACGGCAGCGGACCGCCCGGGATCACGCGGGTCGTCGGGCACCCCAGGGAGGGCGGCTGGGCGGAGTACGTGGCGGTGCCGACCGACGCGCTCGCCGAGCTGCCGGACGGCGTCTCCGCGCTCCAGGGCGCCGCGCTGCCGCTGGCCGGGCTCACCGCGCTGCGGCTGCTGCGCGCCGCCGGACCGGTGCTGGGACGACGTGTCCTGCTGACCGGTGCCTCCGGAGGCGTGGGCCACTTCGTCACCGAACTCGCGGCCGCCGCCGGGGCCCGGGTCACCGCCGTGACCAGGGACGCCGACCGCGGCGCCCGGCTCGCCGAACTCGGCGCCACCGAGATCGTCCACAACGTCGCCGATGCCCGGGGCCCTTACGACATCGTGCTGGAGTCGACCGGCGGACAGGCCCTCCCCCTCGCGCTCGCGCGACTCGCCAGGCGCGGCACGCTGATCTGGTTCGGGCAGGCAAGCCGTACTCCGGCGACGCTCGACTTCTTCGACTTCTTCGCCGGTCCCGAATCGGCTGTCGTCCGCCACTTCCACTACCTCGACGCGGACACCCGCCTCGCCGACGACCTGGCGACGCTGGTCCGGCTGACCGCCGAAGGCCGCCTGCACCCCGAGATCGGCCGCGTCACGGACTGGGCCGACACCGCGGCCACCCTGACCGACCTGCGCGACCGCCGCATCCGCGGCAAGGCCGTCCTCACCCTGTCCTGACCGGCGCCCGAACGACCGGACGCAGGAACCACCGAAGGAGCACTTCCATGACCACCAACGACCCCAGGGCCGTCGTCATCCGCTATGTCGAGGCCGTCCGCGACGGCGACGCCGATGTCATCCACGACAGCTTCCGCGAGGACGCGACCTGGCACTACCCGGGCGATCTGCCCGTCTCCAAGGTGTGGCGAGGACGCGACGAGATCGTCGAGGAGTTCCTCGGCGCCATGGGAACGGTCTTCGTCCCCGGCACCGTGGAGATCGAACTGGTCAGCACCATCGCCGAGGGCGACCGCGTGGTGGCCGAATGGACCTCCAGGGCCACCACCGTGTACGGCGGCACCTACGACAACCGCTGCATCGGCATCTACACCGTCCGCGACGGCAGGATCGCCTCCGTCGTGGAGTACGCCGACACCCGGCACGTGGCCGCGGCCCTCTTCCCGGACGACGACGCCCGCCGGCCCGCCGGTACCGAGTGAGCCGCCGCGGCTACCGCGTCACCGCACCGTCCATGTCAGCGAGTCGGTCGTCCGTGCCCGGACCGCGGGGTCCCGTACGGCCGTCGTGCGGTCGGTCACGGTCGCCGTGACCTCGTGGCCGCGGCCGTGGACGCCCAGTTCGTGCGGCGTCACCGACAGGTCGCCGGTGGCCGACGGGATCTGTCTGCCGTCGACGGACCAGGTCAGTTCGAGGTCGGCGAGGCCGGTCAGCCGGGCGAGGCGCACGGTGATCCGCCGTCCCTGCCCGAGCGGCCGGGACGTGGGGACGGAGGAGGTCAGCGCGTCCGCGTCGGCGTAGAAGCCGGCGATCATCGCCTCGCGGCCTACGACGTTGAACTCGGTCGAGGCCAGGGAGCGCATGATGGACGTCTCGGTCGGCCGGTAGATGCCCGTCTCGTAGTACCCCCCGCCCTCGTACGTGCCCACGACCGAGCCCGTCGGGTCGTCGGCCCCGAGCCAGCGGTACCACTTCGACCCGTCCGGGTCGCGGTGGAGTGTGAGGTTGGCCTCGGCCGGTTCGTCGGTGTACGGGTAGGCGCCGTAGCCCGCGTACTGGTACTCGTCGGCCAAGTGGCCTATGGAGTGGCCCAGTTCATGGGCGCCGATGAGGTACGACCTGTCGTTCTCGGAGGACATCGTCGCCACGCCGTGGAAGGGCGAGCCGGCCGGCAGGTCACCGGCGGAGTAGCCCGCGCCGCCGTACTTGGCGGAGTTGGCGATGACGAAGACGATGTCGGCGTCCGGGGCCAGAGCGGCGTAGTCCGCGACCTTGTCCGTGTCGACGCACAGCAGGCGTTCGAGGCCGTCGCAGAAGAAGTGGGCGCCCAGCGCGGTGTCCTTGGCGACATCGGCCGTCGGGTCGCCGGAGACGCCGGAGTCGTGGGAGACGGCGCCGACCAACCAGATGTTGAACAGGCCGCGGTAGCTCCGGTACGGCTCGACGTCGAAGATCTCGTCCAGCTTCTCCTCGGCGTCCGAGGCGAACTCGCCCTGTTCGTCCGCGGTGTAGCCGTCGCCCATCACCACCAGATCGAGCCGCCCGGCCACAGGCCCGGTCCGCTGAAGTGCCCTCGCCGTCGCGGTGGCTCCCACCGGGGCCGGCGTGCGGCGGGCCGTCCGGGCGGGGGTGTCCGCCGGGACGGTCACCTGGCGGGGTTCCGCTCCGGGGCCGGGGAAGTACTCGACGCGCTGGGTGGGGACGGGGGCGGCGCCTGCCGCCTCGGCCTGCCCCGGGTTCGCTCCGACGGCCAACGCCACCGCGGCGGCCAAGGCTGCCGCGACAGCAACGGTCCTGCACGTACGTGGTCTTGCGCGGTGCTGCACGGAGACCTCGCTTAAGTACGCAGTTAAGTAGACTTAAGAGCGCGCTTAACCTAGAGGCTTGCACAGCAACCGGCAAGACCCGAGGTGGAATTGACCCTCCATCAGACTTTTGCAAAATCCCGCCGGGCAAGGCTCAACGGCACCTGTGGCCATGGCATTTGGGACGGGGTGCCGGGGCGCTCGGCCCGGGGTCGGCGGTGGGGGACGTCTTCCTGCCGTCCTTGCCACCCCGCTTGTCCGGGTGTGCGGAGGGAGTGGGAGACGGAGCACCCGGCTCGTCGGCGCCGTGCCCCAGGGGCGTGGGCTTGGGGAAGGGGGTGTCGGGGAGGCCGGTGAGG
Source organism: Streptomyces sp. NPDC101165 (assembly GCF_044768135.1). Classification (NCBI taxonomy): domain Bacteria; kingdom Bacillati; phylum Actinomycetota; class Actinomycetes; order Kitasatosporales; family Streptomycetaceae; genus Streptomyces; species Streptomyces sp. NPDC101165. Next base: position 39,596 of record NZ_JBIWPG010000006.1, read on the forward strand.
GCGCCGCGCATGTACTGGGTCCAGATCTCGGTGGGGATGTCGCCGCCGAACACCTTCTGGAGGCCGCCGACACCGATCAGGGACTGCAGCTGGGGATGTTTCGGGTCCTCTCGGAAGAGGACCACGGAGGTGGCGAGTTGGGGGGTGTAGCCGACGAACCAGGCCGACCGGTAGTCGTCGGTGGTTCCCGTCTTGCCCGCGGCCGTCCTGCCGAGTGCCTGGGCCTTGGTTCCGGTGCCCCGGGCTATGACGCCGCGGAGCACGTCGGTCACATGGTCGGCGACGGCCGACGGCAGGGCCCGTACCGGGGCGGGGGCGGTGAAGCCGTGCAGCGCCGTGCCGTTGTGGGTCACCTTGGTCACCGAGTACGGGGTGGTCTGCGTACCGGAGGCGGCGAAGGTCGCGTAGGCGCCTGCCATCCGGATGGCGCTCGGTGTCGAGGTGCCGATGTAGAAGCCGGCGCTGGGGGCGGCGAGGCTGCCGGAGCGCATGCCGAGGGCTTGGGCCGTCTTCGCGACGTTGTCGTAGCCGACGTCCTCTCCCAGTTGCACGTACGGCGTGTTGACCGACTGCTCCATGGCCGTGCGCAGCGAGATGTAGCCCCAGCGGTGCGTGGTGTCGTTGTGCTGGTGGAGGAAGCCGGTGGGGTCCTTGTCGTCGGTGACGTAGGTGCCCTGCTGGTCCTTGATCCTGATGCCGTCGTCACCGTTGAACTTGCTGGCCGGGGTGACCGACTGGGCAGGTTTGCCGGGTTGCATGACGGCTCCGTGCTGGAGCGCGGCGGCGAGGACGACCGGTTTGAACGTCGATCCCACCGGGACGCCGGAGGTGTCGGCGTTGTCCGAGTAGTGGGCCCGGTCGTAGCCGGGGCCGCCGTAGACGGCCAGGATCCTGCCGGTCCCGGGGTCCACCGAGGCGGCTCCGACCTGCACGTCCCGGTCGACCGACCGGTGGGCGGGGTCGAGCCGCTCCTTGCGCACGTTCGCGACGGCCTTGGACAGCTCCGCCGTCTTCTTCCGGTCGAAAGTGGTGTGAATCTGGTACCCACCCCGGCTCAGGCTGTTGTCGGTGACGGTCGGGTCGTGCGCCTGGACGTACGAGCGGGCCAGTTGGACCAGGTAGCCGGTCTGGCCGGTGAATCCCGAACCGGGGGCCCACTTCCTGGGCGTCGGGAAGCCCGCGGCGGCGTACCGGGCCCGCTGCTGCGACGTCAGTCTGCCGGTCTGCACCATCCGGTCGAGCACCCAGGACCAGCGGGCCTCGGCCTTCGCCCTGGCCGTGGGGTCGGAGTCCGCGTACTGGAAGAGGCTCGGCTCGTTGACCGCCGCGGCGAGAAAGGCTCCCTGGCTCACGTCGAGCTTCTCCACCGGGAGGTTGTAGTACATGCGGGCGGCGGCCTGGACGCCATTGGCCTGACGGCCGAAGAAGCAGGTGTTCAGGTATCCCTGGAGGATCTGCTGCTTCGACATGCTGGCGCCGATCTTGGACGAGATCAGCAGTTCCTTGAACTTGCGCGAGACCGTCTGCGACTGGTCCAGGTACGTGTTCTTGACGAACTGCTGGGTGATCGTCGATCCGGACTGGACGGAGTCGCCCTCGGCCATGTGGACGACGGCGCGGGCGATGCCCTGCGGGTCGATGCCCGGGTCGGTGTAGAAGGACGAGTTCTCCGCCGCGATGAAGTCCCACTGCACATCGGCGGGCACCTGCGTGAGGGTGACGTTCTGCCGGTTCACGCTGCCGTCGGTCGCCAGGACGGTCCCGTCCGACCAGTAGTAGACGTTGTTCTGCAGCAGTGTCCTGGGATTGGGGTCGGGGATGGTGACCGTGGCGTAGGCGTAGCCGACGACCGCTGCCGTGCCGCCGAGGACGAGCAGGAAGAGCGACAGCACCTGGAGCACCGACGGCAGCCAGCGGCGCGGGCCCGTCCTGCCCCGGCGCGGGTAGTCGATCCAACGTTTCTGCTGCGGCGCCCTTCTCCTGGCGCGGCCCGGCAGTTCCTCTCGTGGGGCCTGGTCACGACGTGCGGCCCGGCGGCCCGTGCCACGGTCACCCCCGCCACGCGTGCCGCTGTTGAAGCGCTGCGGCGGCCGGCGCCGGTGTCCGCTCATGGGCTGTGCTCACTCTTCTCTCAGTACAACTGCTGTGTCTCGTACGGTCCGGGCTGCCGGAAACCCGGGGGCGGCGGGGGCTGGAGAAGTCCGCCGTACGGCGGAGGCTGCTGAACGGGGGCGTACGGCATCGGCTGCTGGAGGGGGGCGTACGGCGGCCGCTGCTGGACAGGGGCATACGGCGCCGGCTGCTGAACGGGGGCGTACGGCGGCCGCTGCGGACTGACGGGGCCCTGAGCAGGGCGCTCATTGCCGGGCGCCTCCGCCCCCACCGGGGCCTGCAGGCTGCCGTAGCGCTCCATGCGCTGCCATCTCAGCCGGGAGCCCGACACGGCGGTGAAGACGGACTGGATCACCACCAGGTACATCAGCTGCCGATACACGAACTGCTGCAACGGCAGGCTCCACAGCGGGCCGGGCCGTTCTCCGTCCAGGCGGAACGCGTACAGGCCCATCATGAGTTGCAACAGGAGGAAGGCGAGCCACAGCCCGACGATCCGGACCGGATCGAGGAAGAGCAGCCCGTACACGGCGAAGATGTCCACGGCGGGTGCGAGCAGCGGCAGCAGCACCTGGAAGAGCAGCAGGTAGCCCAGGCCCCGGCGGCCGAGTTTTCCGGCCGCGCCGCGCTGTACGAGCGCGCCGCGGTGCTTCCACATCGCCTGCAGGGTGCCGTAGCACCAGCGGTACCGCTGACGCCACAGGGCGTTCAGCGACGCGGGGGCCTCGGTCCAGGCCCTCGCGCCCTCCTCGTACACCACACGCCAGCCGGCGCGGCACAGCGCCATGGTGAGGTCGGTGTCCTCGGCGAGGGTGACGTCGCTGACCCCGCCGAGGTCGAGCAGTGCCCGGCGGCGGAACGCGCCGACCGCTCCGGGCACGGTCGGCATGCACTCTGCGAGGTCGAACAGGCGGCGGTCGAGGTTGAAGCCGACCACGTACTCGATGTGCTGCCAGCGGCCCAGCAGACCGCCGCGGTTGACGACCTTGGCGTTGCCCGAGACGGCACCCACCCGGGGGTCGGCGAAGGGCTGCACGATCGTGCGGACGGTGTCGGGTTCGAAGACCGTGTCACCGTCGACCATGACCACCAGGTCGTAGGTGGCAGCGGCGAGTCCGGTGTTGAGGGCTGCGGGCTTGCCCGCGTTCTGCTGGCGGATCACCCGTACCGGCAGGCGGAGCGACTCCACCAGATCGGCAGTGCCGTCGGTCGAGCCGTCGTCCACCACGATGATCTCGACCGGATGGTCCGAGGCGAGCAGTGAGCGTACGGCCGCCTCGATTCCGGCACTCTCGTTGTACGCGGGGACGATGACGCTGACCGGCTCGGTCACCGGCGACCCCCAGGACCGGCCCCGGCCCCGAGAGCGCAGGCGCCGGTGCCGGCGGGCCGCGACCAGCACGACCGCCGCGCGCAGCACGCTGATCGCCCCGGCCGCGTACATCAGCACGCCCAGCAGCCACACGACCAGGTCGCCGCCCTGCAGCACCTTGATGAAGGCCATCCCCTGCAGACGGTCGCCGAGCCCAGCGGGCTGGACGGGTCCGGCCATGCCGACCGCGGCGCCGACCGTGGCGAACCGGAAACCGTGTGCCTTGAGCCGTGGGATCAGGGCGCTCAGCGCGGCGACGGTCTGGGAACGGTCACCGCCGCCGTCGTGCATCAGCAGGATCTGCCCGGCGCGCCCGTGCGGTGTCGCGTTCGCGAGGATGCGGTCCGCACCGGGACGCTGCCAGTCCTCCGCGTCCTGGGTGGAGAGCACCGTGACGTAGCCCGCGGCGTCGGCCTGCTGGAGGACGGACCAGTCGGCGTCGTCCAGCGCGTCGTTCTTCGAGGAGTACGGCGGCCTCAGCAGTGCGGTGGTGACCCCGGCGGCGCCGGCCACCGCCAGCTGCGTCTCCCGCAGTTCCAGGGAACGCTGCCATGGGGCGAGGCGGGCCAGGTCGGGGTGGGTGAAGGTGTGGATGCCGATCTGGTGGCCGTCGGCGACGATCCGGCGGACCAGCTCCGGGTGGGCCACGACCTGGGTTCCGACGACGAAGAACGTCGCGTGCACATGGTTGCGGCGCAGCACGTCCAGGATGCGCGGGGTCCAGACGGGGTCGGGGCCGTCGTCGAAGGTGAGCACGACGGTGCGGGCCTGCGCCTTGGCGGTGTGCGGAGAGGTGGCGGCGTTCGCGATCACGGGGCCGCCGTGGACCACCTGGGTGGGCACCGTGTCGCTGCGGCCCCGGGCGCCGGTCACCGCGTCCGACGTGATGCGGAACATGTGGTGGGTGTAGCCCTGCAGCAGGAGGGCCGTCGACAGGGTCACCGCCAGCACGCTCAGCAGCAGCCAGTGGGTGCGGGGTGTGACCTGGCGGGTACGGGTGTTGCGGCGGGGAGGAGCCTTGCGGCGTCGGCGATCGGTCACGTCGGGGCCTTGGATCACTTCACGGGGTTGTGGGACGAGCCGATGGCACGGCCCTTGGAGGAGGGGGCGGGAGCGGGATCGGAGGTGGTGGTCGAGGTCGGGGACGTGATCGTGCTGGGCCGGGACGTGGCCGCGGGAGCGGTCGACGCTGTCGGCCGGTCGGTGGGGCTGGAGGTCTTCTGCGCTGCGGGGCCGGATTTCTGCCGCGCCGCGGCGGGGCCCCCGCTCCCCGCGGTGCGGCCCGTGCCGGGCGCGGAGTCGGGTGCGGTCGCGCGAGGCACGGCCGAATGCGTGGCGCCCGACTGCGGCACGAACGGGGAGCTGATGCTGGGGCCGCCCAGCATCGTGCTGATCAGCAGGGCGACGTAGCCGCCGGCGGGGATCACCAGCAGCCGGGCGGCGCGGAGCACGCGGCGCTGGCGGCGCCCCGAGGAATCGACGAAGACGGGCCGCGCCGACTCGCTCGTCGGCGTGTCCTGTTCCGGTACGGGATGGCCGGATGTGTCGAACTCCGCGGGCGGCAGCGCATCGGTGCCGTACCCCGGGTGCGTCCACTGCGCGGGTTGCGCCGGGTACCAGGGCATCGGGGCCGTGTCGGCGGTGGCGCTGCCGCCGTACCCGTGGCCATAGGCGCCGTACTCGTGGCCGTAGGCATGCGCGTACCCGACGCCGCCGTACGGATCCTCGCCGTACCCTCCGCCGCTGTCGTTCGTCCACTGCACGAGTCGCGTCCCCTGTCCTGGCCGACCGACACGGTCGTCCACATGGACAGAGCGGACTCGGCCGAAAGTGTTACACCTCGGCCGACGGCCGCCTCACCACCGAGGCATGTGGGGGCGGCCGGAACCCGTGCAGTGGGTGGGTTCCGGCCGCCCCCGTCCCTCTCCGTGCCGCTGCCGGGGGGAGTCAGCAGCGCCACGGAGAGAGGTTCGGGGGACTGGCGGATCGTGGTGCCGACTTCCGGCCGGGCGATCGCCCTGGGCCACTCGCGCGGACCCGGTTCCCACGCCATGCAGCGCAGGGCCGGCGCGAAACGTCACCCGGGCACGGACGGCGACGACGTGAAGACGCATGGTGCGTTGTGACACTTCTGTGAGAACTGACGCTGGTCACTATGGGGGGCCGTCGACGCGACCGGAGCACGGCGGATGACGAACGCCATGAACCCCGTGCGAACGAGGACAGTCTTGGGCCAGGTAGGGCACCCCCGGCGCGTGCAGACGTACGACGCGGAACTGGGAGCGGCAGTCGCGCGGGCCCAGGACGGTGACGAAAACGCTTTCGCGGTCGCCTACCGGATCGTGCAGCCGGGTCTCCTCGGCTATCTGCGCGGGCTCGTCGGCGACGACGCGGAGGACGTGGCCTCCGACGCCTGGCTGGAGATCACCCGTGACCTCGGACGTTTCAAGGGGGACGGGGCCGGGTTCCGCGGCTGGACGGCGACCATCGCCCGGCACCGGGCCCTGGACCATCTGCGCCGCCTGCGCGTACGGCCCCGGGCGGGCGGGACCGAACAGGACGTACTGGACCTGCCGGCCCCGCACAGCACCCCCGACCTGGCCCTGGAGTCCCTCTCCACCGAGCGGGCCCTGGAACTGGTCCGCTCGCTGCCGGGGGACCAGGCCGAGGCCGTGCTCCTGCGGGTCGTGGTCGGCCTGGACGGCCCCGCCGCCGCACGCGTCCTGGGCAAGCGTCCGGGAGCGGTGCGGACCGCGGCCCACCGGGGCCTGAAACGCCTCGCCCGCCAGTTGGGCGTCGGCGGCGAGAACGAATCGAACCCGTCGGACAGGAACGGAAGCGGACATGGGTGAACGGATGAGCGGCGGCGCGGTTCCGGGCCGTCGGCATGTGCACCCTGGCGGCGCCGCGTCGGGTCAGCAGGACGTGCGTGACTCCACCGCGCTGGAGACGATGCTGGCCGCCGCCCTGCGCGCAGGCGATCTCGACCCCGAGGCCGAGCAGCAAGCCGTGGCCGCCTTCCGGGCCGCCCACGGCACGGCCGCGCACCGGGCACGCACCCGGCGCCGGGACGACTGGCGGCCGGCCGCGGAGCGCCGTGCCGGGCGCTCTGTGAAGGTGACGTTCGGCGTGGTGTTCGCCAGCCTGACCCTGGGTGGTGTCGCGGTCGCGGCCATCGGTTCGGCCGGCTCGTCCGCGGACGGAGCCGGTGCCGGCCGAGGGACCGCGCACCCGTCGGCGGTCGCCCCGGACCGGCAGGGCGGGAAGGCGTCGTCGGCGTCCCCCTCCGGCAGGCACCGACCGGCGGACGGTCCCGGCCAGGACACGGAAGCCCACTGCAAGGCCTACGAGCAGGTCAAGGACCGCGGCAAGGCGCTCGACACACGGGCCTGGCAGCGGCTCGTCGCGGCCGCCGGCGGTACGGACAAGGTCACCGCGTACTGCTCCGCGCAGCTGGCGGGGGCGACGGCCACGCCGAGCAAGTCGGCGGGCAGGGGCAACCCCGGCGCGGGTGCCGCGGACACCGGCAACGGCGCGACAGGGAAGACCGACGCTTCCGGCAACGGCACGTCCGGCAACACTCCCGGCGACACGGGCAGCACGGGCGGCACGGGCGGCGACAAGGGCAGCGGGAAGCACAAGTAGCGGCGAACGGGCCCGGACGAACAAGTCGTCCGGGCCCGCCGGGGTTGCGCCGAAGTCCGCGTCAGAACAGGCCCTTGTAGCTCTGCCAGCCGGTCGCGATCTTCGTGCGGCTGCCGAAGGAGCCCTTGCCGTTGCCGTTGCTGCGCCACACGGTGCCGGAGCTGTCGCGGGCCACGAGGTCGGCCTTGCCGTCACCGGTGATGTCGCCCACGCCCACGAGGGCGTTGTACGACGAGGGGCGAGGGTGCCCCGAGGGAGAAGGCGTGCTCCGGGCGAGCTTCAGGTCAGCGTCCTGCGCATCACCTCGATGACCTGGTCCCGCTGCTCGTTGAAGGCGAGACGCGCCCGGTCCACGGCCTCCGTGTCGTCGGCCAGGCCCTGACCGACGACGTGGCGGTATGCGCGCAGGCGGTCCACGAGGGCGTTCGCCTGTGCCATGACGGCCGGTTCCGCGATGAGGGAGAGTTCCAGCCGCCGGGACAGCACCCTGCTGTCCCGCAGGACGGTCCCGGCGCGGGTCGACGCCGACGCGTCGGTGTCGTGACCGCGGGCGATGTTGATGAGGGTCTCGCTCGCTTCCGCGGTGGCGGCGAGAAACGACGTGTACACCGCCCGCCGGTCGTCCCTCCTGCGCTGGTCGCTCTCCCGCCGCCAACGCTCCCGGTCCAGGACGAACGTCGCCGCCAGACCGACCAGCGCACCAAGTGCCGTACTCGCGAGGCTGATCCATTCCATCCCCCTACGTTGCTCCACCGGCACGCCTTCCAACCCCCCGTGTTTCACGGGGGGTTGGAAGGATCTGCGGCGTCGCGAGGGGGGGGTGGGCGGCTACTGGTAGGAGTAACCGAGCACGGTGATGTCCTTGACGGAGTCGGTGGTGAGGCCGCCGGCGGCCGGGGTCCACCAGGGGTCAAGACCCGCGTCCGCGCCGGTCACGTTGGGGCCGCCCGTGTGCGTCAGCTGCCACTGGTCCCAGATGCGGTCCACGTTGGAGTGCAGCAGGAAGAAGATCGGGTCGTTCGACGACTCCATGGGGTGGCTGAGCGTGCCCCCGCACCAGTTGTGCACATTGTTGTGGGCGGCCACTTCCAGGCCGTTGGGCTGGACGCCCGCCATCACCCTGCCGAACGTGAAGGCCGTGAACGTGGGGCGGGTCAGGAGTCCGTCGATGGTCGCCTGGGTCGGCAGACCGCTCGTGGCGGGAGTCGGCCGGGAGACGCCGGTGGGCTTCCACACCCAGTCGGGGCGGGCGTGGTCGTTGGCGTAGTCCCAGTAGGGAATCGTGAGCGCGGGATCGACCGTGCGGAGCAGCTCCTCGAACTTGAGGCAGTACGCGCGGTGCCAGGGCAGGAAGCGCTGGGTGGCCTCCGGCCCCATCCCCGGCATGGTGTGGTGCCGGTGGCTCATGTCCTGGTGGTCGGCGATGAGCTGCTTGTACGCCGGCGTGGTCGCGAGCTGACGCAGCACCTCGTTGTACCGGTCCCGCTCGGCGGTGCTCAGCTGCCGGTGGTCCTTGCGCACCCGCTGCGAGGCCCGTACGAGCCTGGTCACCAGCGAGCGCAGCTGCTCCGTCTCCATCGGCGCGGGCATCGGCGCCGCGGCCGCGGTGGGCGCGTGCCACGCGGCTTCGCCGAGACCGGCCGCGGCGAGGTGCGCGGCGGTGGCGGCCGGTCCGGGCGGCGCCATGCCCGGCCCGGCGTGCCCGTCCGCCATCATCCGGTTCAGCCGCAGGCCGATCTCCTCACTGTCGATGAGCTGGGCGGGCGCCCACTCCGAGGCGATCTCGAGGGCGTCCTCGGCGGTGGGGAACCCCTTCGTCGCCACCTTCGCTGCCGTCTTCCTGGGACTCATACGCTGCTCACTCCTCATTCCTGTCCGCCCACACCCCTTCCGGCCGGGCCACGCCACCCACTCTGGGAGGGGCCGCACCGGGCGGCGACCGCGGCGGTCCGAACGGATGAGCGGGAGATCAGGTCCGAGGAGCCCGCCCCTTCCCCGGCGGGCAGGGGCAGGGAGGCCGGCGCCCCGGCTACGCGGCGAAGCGCTCCGCCAGGGCCTTCGCCTTGACGGCCGCGTCCTGGAGGGCGCGGTCGCGGGAGGCCTCGAAGAGCGGGATCAGCTCGGACATCGCCGGGTTCTGCGGAGCCATGGTCAGCTCCGGGACGATGAAGTCGAGCTCGAGGCCGAGCGCGTCGCCGAGGACCGCCGTCAGGTAGTTCTGGACGTACTCGTACGGCTCGCGCGGGGTGCCCGGCGCGTAGGAGCCGCCGCGGCTGGCCACGACGGTGACGGGCGTGCCCTTGGCGGAGGGGGTCTCGCCCGCGGTGCGGCCGAACAGGATCACGTTGTCCAGCCAGGCCTTGAGGGTCGAGGGGATCGAGAAGTTGTACATCGGCGCGCCGATCAGCACCGCGTCCGCCTGCTCCAGCTCCTCGATCAGCTTCACGCGGTCGGCGAAGGCGGCCGCCTGCTCGGGGGTGTGGGCGGCCGCGTCGACGAATCCGGCGATGTGGGCGTGGGCGTCGATGTGCGGGACGGGGTTCACGGCCAGGTCCCGGTAGACCACCGTGCCGTCCGGGTGCTGCTCCTCCCAGGTCCTGCGGAAGGCGTCGGTCACGGTACGGGAGGCGGATGCCTCGCCCGGGAGGAGGGACGAGTCGATGTGAAGCAGTGTGGCCATGGGGGTCTCCAGAGGAACGGGCCCGCAGCAAGCAGGCCTGAGATTTCGTATGCAGCTATGTCTAACACAGGTACTTACTTTTTTTCATCCCCCAACGGTCGGGTAGTACCCTGGCCCCATGGCGGCGGAGCAGACGCATGACGTGGCACAGTGCGCGCGGGTGGATGACGGCATCACCCGCGTCTTCCAGGTGCTCGGAAAGCGCTGGAACGGCCCGATCCTGTCCGTCCTCCAGGGGCGGCAGACGCACTTCGCCGACCTGCGCCGGGCCATCCCCGGCATCAGCGAGCGCATGCTCTCCGACCGGCTCGCCGAACTCGGCGGGGCGGGACTCGTGGTCCGCGAGGTCGACGAGGGACCCCCGCTGCGGGTCTCCTACCGGCTGACGGAGGCGGGCGCCGCGCTGGAGCCCACGCTCAGGGAACTCGGCGCGTGGGCCATGAAACACCTGCCGGACGCTCCGCCCTGCACGGAGAACCGCTAGCGACCGGGCGGTCCCACCGGGTTCCCCAGCCCGGGTGAAACGGCCGGGAGTTGCGGGCCGCCGGGCTCGATGCCGTCCTCGTGGGCGGCATAGTGACGGCGTCTCAGTTCCCGACCCGCAGGAGGACACCCATGCTCGGCACCGACTTCCGCGCCGGGTCGCCCGTCTGGATCGACCTCGGCAGTCCCGACACGGACGCGGCCGCCGCCTTCTACGGCGCCGTCTTCGGCTGGCAGTACTTGTCGCTGGGGCCCGAGGCGGGCGGGTACGGGTTCTTCCAGCAGGACGGCAGAACGGTCGCCGCGCTCGGGCCGCTGACCGAGGAGGGCGCCGCATCGGCCTGGACGACGTACTTCCGCAGCGACGACATCGAGGCCACCGCCGGTGCCGTGACCGCCGGCGGCGGCGGTGTGCGCGTCGCGCCCCTGAGCGTGGGCGAGGGCCGGCTGGCCCAGTTCACCGACCCGCAGGGCGCGCGGTTCGCCGTCCTGGAGTCAGCGATGGGCCTGGAGCGGACGTCGGGTGACAACACGCTGGTGTGGGTGGAGCTGCACGTCCCCGACCCGGAAGCGGCCGTCCGCTTCTACCAGGGGTTGTTCGGCTGGCGCTCCCAGGAGATGCAGGCGCCCGGCATGACCTACCGGGTCCTGAGCATCGGGGAAGGCGACCAACAGGAGGGATCCTTCGGCGGCGTGGCTCCGCTCCAGGGGGAGCAGGAGACGGCGCGCTGGGTGCCGTACTTCGCCGTGGCCGATGCGGATGCCGTCGTCACGGCCGTACAGGGGAACGGCGGGGCGGTGCTCATGCCGGCCGCGGACGTGCCGGACGTCGGGCGCATCGCCTGGCTCACGGACCCGGGCCGGGCCGTGTTCGCCGTACTGAAGCCGAACCCTCGTCAGAACTGAATTCTCACCAGCCTTTCGACAAGTCGCTGCGCGATGCGGTCCGTTCGTGGGCCGCCCGGTGCCGCGGCTCGGGTGCCGCACCCTCCTCCTCCCTGACTCCCAGCCAGGTGAGGAAGGCGAGGACGAAGACTCCCTCCACGAGCAGCGAGAGCGGGCCGTAGGGCGCCTCCCAACCGTCTTCGTAGTAGCCGTTCGGCAGACCGACGGTGCGCGACAGCAGGAAGCCGGCGATCATGCCGAGGCTGACGAGCGCCCCGGTCACCCAAGCGACCATGGGGCGCCGCACCATGACGAGCGCCACCGCCACGACCAGCATGACGGCGCTGCCCACGGCGAAGAGGACGCCGATGTAGAACATCTCCTCGAGGTGATCCTGAATGAGCAGAGTGTGCAGCACCGTGTTTCCTACGGCACAACACGCTCCCAGCCCCATCAGAGTGACTTCGGTGGCGTTGGAGGTCATCATGACTCCAGCTGTTCATCTAGCAGTGTTTCGTCAGGATTGATCCCTCTGCCGTCTATACGGCTGACACCGCTCGGGAGATTGCGCCCGGCCCGCCGTTCCTCAGCTGTCGGGACGTCAGGAACCGGTGACGGACCTGATCGGGTACGGGAAGCTCTCCTGCTGCCAGACCACCGTGAACCTGGCGCTCGGGGCGGTGCCGACCTGGGGGACGCGGCCGTCCGAGGTGAGCGTCTTCGTCGCACCGAACGTGCCGGAGCGGCTGACCGTGCGGGCGCTGGTCCTGGTGTAGCTGTACGGGGGCGTCGACTTGGGCACGACCGTGTGGAAGACCAGCATGCCGTCGCCGTCGTCGTCGAGGGCCAGGTCGGGCCGGTCGCCGAGACCGAGGGCGGTGACGGCGCCCCGGGTGCCGGTCGCGGACAGCCGGCGGCCGAGCAGCTCCAGCTTGCCGTTGGTGTAGCGGGTCCACACGATCATCGAATCGCCGTCGAGGTCCGTGGCGAGGGCGTGGTGGAAGCCCACGTTGTCCGCGGCGGCCGAGATGCGCAGCGGGGCCGCCAGGGTGCCGGTACGGCTCCAGCGCGAGGCCCAGATCTGCGCGACGGCGCCACCACCGGAGTGGTAGCTGACGACCGCGTCACCGTCCCGGTCCACACCGACCCGCACCATGCCGAAACCGCCGTACGACGCGATCGGTGTCGTGAGCACCTTCGTGGCGGAGACGGAGGTCGAGGTGATCCGCTTGGCCGCGACGTCCGCGCCCCGCGCCCAGGCCACGACGAACCGGCCGCTCCGGTCGACCCCGACGGCCGGCTTCTCGGCCGAGCCCGAGCCGAGGGTGAGGGGCGCGCCGACCGTGCCGTCGAGCTTGAGGCGCCGGGCGACCGTGTACCAGCTGCCGTCGCGGCTCTCCGTCCAGGCGGCCAGGGCGGTGCCGCCCGGTGTCACCGCGACGACCGGAGTGGTCGCGGGGGCCGACGTGGAGAGCTGCTGGAGCGGTCCGACCAGACTGCCGGAGGCGGCGACCCGCCGGCCCACGACCTGACTGTCCTGCTGCCAGACCACCGCCGAGTCCCCGGTGTCGTCGGAGGCGATCTCCGGCCAGGACACCGCGGCACCGTCCGGCGACAGGGTGCGGATCGCCCCCTTGGTGCCGCTCGCGTACTGCACCCGGGTCTGGACCCGCTGGTAGGAGTACGTCGTCGACATGTCGCCGGCCGTCCAGGCCAGCAGGGCGTCGCCCTGGCGGTCGACCGACACCTGGGGCGAGTCGGCGGCGGACCAGCCGGACGCCGAGACGCTCCACGACGACGTCCAGGCGGCCTCGGCGTTCATGCCCACCGTCGCGGTGACCGCGAGCCCGGCCGCCGCGGCGACGGACATCCCTGCGAGTACGCGACGCTGCACTGAACGCCGATGACGTGCGATACGCGGAGCCACGCTCATCCCCTTGTCCTGGCTTCCATGACAGGGGTCACAGCCGTCACACAGGTACCCCGGTACAGCAAGCGCACATACAGGCCCAAACATCACAGCGGCCCCCGCCCGCCTGCCGGGCGACGGGCTCACCCCGGGGGCCGTACCAGCCCCGTCTGGTAGGCGATGACGACCAGTTGGGCGCGGTCTCGGGCGGCGAGCTCCGGAGACGACGCCCTCGGTGCCGGCGATGTCACCGGGTGGCGCCTGAGTACGAGAACGGATGCGGCGCACGCCCCCGGGCGCCCACGATCACCTCATGACGCTTCCCTCCCCGCCAGGGCCGGACCGGAGCCCCGCCACGGCCCTGCTGATCCTGGCCGCGATCCTGCTGGCGCCCCTGGTGTACGGGCTGTACTGGCTGGGCCACGACGTCATGGAGTGCACGAGCCCGACCGGCTGCCGCGGGAACCACGACGAGAAGGTGACACTCGTGAACGCGGCCCTGGTCCTCTTCGGCGCCCCCTTGGGCGGCGCCGCCCTCACCGGCTTCGCGGGTGCCCTCCTGGGCCGCCGGTCCGGCGTCTGGGCAGCCGGCGGCGTCCTCCTCGGCACCCTGGCGACGTGGGCCGCCACCGTCGTCTGGCTGTACATCAGCTTGCAGAAGACGAGCTTCGACTTCTGAGCCGGGTTTCCCCACCCGAGTACGGGACTTCGGCGCCCGACACCAGGTCGCGGCCTGCTGCGTCCTCGGTGGCGGCGATCGTCCGGCGCAGAAGGCGTCGCGCGGTGTCCAGATCGGCGGCACGCTCGTCGAGGACGTCCAACTGGGTGCGGAGGGTGGTGAGCACGCCGGGACAGGGGCGCAGCGACGCGTCGTCGAAGGTGCAGGGCAGGACCTGGCGGATGATGCGGGTGGGCAAGCCGACCGCCAGCAGGGCGCGAATGCGCCGCACTGTCTCCACCGTCCGGTCGTCGTACTCGCGATAGCCGTTGGCGCGGCGCTCCGAGCTGATCAGCTCCATCCGCTCGTAGTAACGCAGCCGGCGCTCACTGACTCCGGCACGACGCGACAGCTCCCCGATCAGCACCGGCCGGCTCCCTCCGACTTGACCTTCCCACAGTGTCAGGGAGCAACAGTGCGCTGGTCGGCCCCATTCCGGGCCGATCGCCAAGGAAGGAGCGAGTCATTGATCATCGATGCGCACAGCCACGTCCACGACCCCGTCGAGGAACACGTCGGGCTGCTGGACGAGGCCGGGGTGGACCGCGCCGTGCTGTTCGCCACCCGCCCACACCCGGAACGGGCCGGTGACCTCACCTCGCTGCGCCGGGAGATGGCGATCCTGGACGAGGCCATCGGGGGTCGCGCCGGCACCGTCGAGGGGTACCGCGGAGCGTGGGGGGAGCTGGACGCCGCGCTCGCCGCGCAGCCGCAGCGGTTCATCGGCTTCCTGTCCGTGCCGCTGGACCTGGAGCCGGAGCAGACTGCCGCGATCGTGGAACGCGAGGTCGTCGGGCGTGGGCTGTGTGGAATCGGCGAGCTGACACCGCCGCCGGGACGGGCAGAGGTGATCGAACCAGTGCTCCGGGCGGCAGCAGATCACGGTGGGCTGCCCGTGGTCGTGCACGGATTCGCTCCGACCACGGCGGACGATCTGAAGAAGATGTCGGCGCTCGCCGGCCGGTATCCGACGGTTCCGTTGGTGGTCAGCCAGCTCGGAGGGCTGAACTGGATGCAGGCCGTCGAGCTGGTGAGGGACACCCCGAGCATGTACCTGGAGCTGTCCACGGCCAACATCGTCTTCGCGGTCCGGCTGGCCATCAAAGAGATTCCGGACCGGACCCTGTTCGGATCGGACGCGCCGTACGGCGACCCGGTCCTCACTCGGGCGCTGGTGGAGCGGGTCACCAGCCCGGGAGAGGTACGCGACCGGGTGCTCGGCGGGACGATCGCCGAATTGGTCGGGCTCGCCTGATGCAGGCCCGACGCCCCCGGTGCCCGACGAGTTCCTCGGAACGGCCCACCTCGGACGTACACGGGACCAAGGGGGGAACACCAAAGCGCTGACGAGCCCGACGCGCTGAATCATGGATATTTCAAAGGCCGTTGGCACTCTGGACTGAAGAGGCTGCACGAGATCGCGCAAGGGAGTTGATCATCTCGCCGGCCGGTGAGGAACCTCGGCGCGCCGGCCCGCATCTAGTTGTCCGGTGAGGCAGGAGCGGCGGCATCCGGCCCCGCGGAGTGATGTCGCCCAGGGGGAGATCTCATGTCACGGCGGACAGCGGCGGCCTGCACGGTCGGCCTGGTGATGCTGCTGGGTACCGCCGCCTGCGGCCAGAGCGACAGCGTCTCGGGAACCCGGATCGCCGCATGCGGAACGCCCCAGCTGAGCTGGAAGATGACCCTTCTCCCGGGCAAGCCGCACAACACGCCGACGGCGACGCTCAGCGCCGCGCACAAGGGATCGAAGCCCTGCGCCTTCGACGGCTACCCGGAGCTCAGTGTGTACGTCGGCAAGGGGCCGTCGGCCGACTCCAAGCCGAAGGAGTCCACGCCGGTCCATCTGGTGCTGAAGCCGGGCCACAGCATCGCGATCCCGGTCTTCTACGACGCGATCGGCTCGCCGTCCGGGTCCTGTGAGGTCATGGCCGAATACAACCCCCGCGTCGAGGTACGGCCCCCGCACCCCACGGCGCACGACTACGGCTCTCGCGTGCAACTGACCGACGCGAAGGGGCACCACCGGCGGGCACAGGTGTGTGACCTCGACATGCTGCTGGGAGCACCCCAACTGCACTGACACAAATCCGGATAAACAGTGTGTATTCGCGCGTCCACCATGCGATCATGACGGCTGCGACCGCTGACCACGGTCGATCGAATGCCGCCGTACGAGACCGGGGCCAGGGATTACAGCATCAGGAGCCGTCCCGGGGGCCGGTCGCCCGGGTGATGGCGGACTCGACCGCCGCGACCCGGTCGGCCAGCAGGCCGAGGGCGGCCACCGCGCGGGTCAGGGGGTCGTCGCCGGGGCCGCCGAGGGTGCGGGCGCGGACGTCGGCGGTCTTCACCTCGGCCCAGCGGGCGGCCTGTTCGGGGCCGAGAGTGCCGCGCAGTTCGGCGAGTTTCAGCAGGTTGGCCTCGGCGCCGGTGGTGAGGGTCTGGGCCTCGGCGGTGTAGTGGTCGGTGATCACGGCGCCGAGTTCGCCGTCGTTCATGGCCGGGCTCAGGCGCTGGGCGATGCGGTTCAGGTCACGGTAGGAGCCCTGGAGGCGGAACGGCGGCTCGGTGCGGGCCGCCTCGGACTGGGCGGCGGAGGCGATGTAGGCCGCGTTGACCGTGAGGACCGTGTCGCGGGCGGTGAGCAGGTGGCGCAGAACGGCGAGGACGCGGTCGAGTTCGGCGGGCGGGACGGGGTGGGTCAGGCGGTCCGCGCGGGCCGTGGGGTCGGCCGAGGCCAGGCGGACCAGCAGGTCCAGGTCCGCGCGGTCGCGGCCGGCCAGCGGGGCGAGGAGCGGGTGGGCGGTGAGGGCGTTCTCGACGAAGCTGAGCGCGAAGACGTCCTCCTTGCCGGTGAGGACGTCGCCGAGGTTCCAGACGTCCGCCCGGTTGGCGAGCATGTCGGGCACGCGGAAGCGGTCCCCTGACTCGGTGTAGGGGTTGCCGGCCATGCAGACCGCGAAGCGCTTGCCGCGCAGGTCGTAGCTGCGCGACTCGCCCTCCCCCACCCCGTCGACCCGCCGGGTCGCGTCGCACAGCGGGATGAACTGCTGCAGCAGCTCGGGGGAGGTGTGCTGGATGTCGTCCAGGTACAGGAGCGTGTTGTTGCCGGCCGCCAGAGCGAAGTTGATCTTCTCGATCTCGCGGCGGGCGGTGGCGTTCGGAGCGTCGTCCGGGTCGAGCGAGGTGACGCCGTGGCCGAGCGCCGGGCCGCTGACCTTGACCAGCATCAGGCCGAGGCGGTCGGCGACGTACTCCATGAGCGTCGTCTTGCCGTAGCCGGGCGGGGAGATCAGCAGGAGCAGCCCGCCGGTGTCGGTGCGCTTCGATTCGCCGGTGGTGCCGAGCTGCCGGGCCAGGCTGTCGCCGACCAGCGGGAGGTACACCTCGTCGACGAGGCGGTTGCGGACGAAGGCGGTCATCACCCGGGGGCGGTGGTCGGCCAGGCGCAGGCGCTCGCGTTCGGCGTCCACCAGGGTCGTACGACGGCGCTGGTAGGCGCGGAAGGCGGGGACCTCCAGCTCGGCGAACCGCGCCGTCCGGGCCAGGAACTCGTCCAGGCGCAGCGGCAGCCGGCCGCCCGTCACCCGCGGGTGGGTGCCCAGCAGGCCCTCAGCGGTCGCGGTCAGCGGGGCATCGCCGTCGTAGCGGGGCAGGCCCGGGCACAGCTCGGCGGCGACCGCCTCGGCCAGCTCACCGGGGCCCGCCTCGGCGCCGGTGGCGGCCGCGTACGACGTCAGCCACGCCTCGGCCACCTGTCGGCGGGCGCCGAGGTCGGTCAGGGCCTCCAGGTCCCTCGCGTAGTCCGAACCGCCCACCGTGTGCCGGAACTTCTCCAGCAGGGTGCGCGCGACCGCGCCCAGGACGAAGCCGCCGGAGCCGGAGGTCAGCTCGTCGAAGAGGTACGCGGCGGCGGCACCGGCGAGCGGCTCGGCGACGGCACGCCGTCCCAGCGGCCCGTCGGCCACCGGCGCGGGCGGCTCGGCGGCCGGTCGAGCCGACGCCCCGTCGCCCGGTCGCGCGGACGTTCCCTCGATCGGTCGCGCGGGCGCCCCCGCACCCGGCTCCCACGCCTCCCACGCCTCCCTCGACGCGCCCGCCCGGCCCCCGCTCCACCGCCCGATCGCCTCCGCCAGCTCCCCCACCAGCTCGGTGAGGGCGCCCGACGGGCCGAACGCGTCCCGGGCCCGGGCCAGTGACACCGCCCGTCGGGACCAGGCCTCTCGCGCGCCGGGCGTCGTGCCGTGCGCCCAGAACAGCTGGGCCGCGGCCCGGGCGGAGGGCTCGTGGCGCAGGGTGCCCGCGGCGTCGTACAGGGGCAGCAGGGCGGTGAGGACCGTGGTGGTGTCGTGGTCGTGGACGCCGCGTTCGTAGCCCTCGTCGTACGACGCCTGCGCCGCCTCCCGCACCAGCGCGGGCAGGTCGGCCGCGGCGAGGGCGGCCGGGCCGTGCTCGGCCAGCAGCCGCGCGGCGAGGTGTTCGACGCGGTAGACCTCGGGCGACTCGGACGGCAGGTGACGGCCCCAGAACGGGCGGGTGTCCGCGAAGCCGGGGTCGGTCACCGGGCGGCGGTAGTCGGTGCCGGTGACCGCGAAGGCGAGGCCGTCGCCGTGCGGGACCAGGGTGAGGTCGAGGGGCTGGGTGTTGACGGCGAAGCGGTGGCCGCCGAGGAGCAGGGTGCGGCCGCCGTCGGCGTACAGGTCGGTGCGGTCGCGCAGGGCGCGGGCGGCCTCCTGGCGGGCGGCCTTGAGCCGGCCGTCCAGTTCCTCGGCGCGCACGCCGTCGCCGAGGGCCCGCAGTTCGTCGGCGGTCCGGCGGACCTTGGTGACCATCGGGTCGGAGGCGAAGTAGGTGGTGACCGCGTCGGTGTCGGGGAGCGTGGCCGCACGGCGGTCGACGGTCTCCAGCACCCGGGCGGCGGAGGCGGCCAGTTGCTCGGCACGGTGGGCGCGGGCGTCGGCGAGGGACTGCTTGCGGGCGGCGAAGGCCTCGTAGATCTCGGTGCGCCTGTCGGCCAGTTCGCCGAGGAAGTCGTCGAACTCGGCGAACCGGGCGTCCAGGTCCTCCAACCGGCCCAGCAGGAGTGCGAGTTGGTCGTCGCATGCCTGGGGACTGCCGGCGGCGGCCAGCGCCGCGGTGACCGCCTGCGCCAGCAGGGCCGTCTCGGCGGCGAACTCGGCGCGGCCCTCGTGGTCGAGAAGACTGCGGCGGCGGGCGTCGAGCGTGGCGCGGGCGCGGTTGACGCCGCCCAGCACCTCGGCGATCCGCTCCAGGACGCCGGTGCGGACGGTGGCGTCGGCGATGTCCAGACCGGTGACGACCTCGGTGACCGTGCGCAGCCCGTCGGCCAGCTCGTCCAGCCGGGCGGCGACGGGAGCGGCCGCGGCGACGGTCGGCACCGCGGCCGCCTCCGCCACGAGCTGCTCCACCTCCGCCTGCTGCGGCTCGAAGGCGTCCTCGCGGGCCAGGAAGGACACCGCGCGCCGCCCGAAGGCCGCGAGATCGGCCGCCGCCTCGGCGGCCAGCTCGTCGACCCGGGCGGTGTCGACGTACCGCAGCTCCTTCAGCGTCAGCAGATGGCCGTGGGCGTGCCGGAGTTCGGTGAGCCCCCGCACCCAGGAGGCGGCGTCCCGCGGGGCCTCCCCGCGCAGCCGGCGCACCACGGCGGCGATACGGGCCGCGGCCTCCTCCAACGCCTCATCGGCTTGCCGGGACAGGGCCCGTACGGTCTCGAACTCGGTCAGCACCTGCTCGGCGGTCTCCCGCACCGCCGCCAACGGCGTGTGCAGGTCGCCGAGTTGGGGCTCGCCCAGCCAGTGGTGGGTGTCGGCGGCGCGCACGCAGGCGGCGGCCAGTGCCCGGTAGCCCTCCCCCGTCCCGATGCCCTCGGCGACGAGCCGGGCGACGGACAGGCAGTCGGCGAGCCCGCGCACGAGGTCCGCGTTGCCGACCCGGGCCAGGGCGCCCGTACCGGTGCGCAGGGCGGCCGCGTGGGTGTCGGAGACGTACGGCGAGGTCCACCACTGCACGGGGTGCGTGTGCGCGGGCTCGTCGCCGTCGGCGCGCAGCACGGCCAGGGTGCCGTCCTCGAACAGGGCCCAGCCTCGGCAGGGCAGCGGGGTGGCGACCTCCTTGCGCAGGGTGTTGTACGACAGCAGGAGCGTGCGGCCCTCGGCCCGGGAGCGGAACGCGTACAGCACGTCCTCGCCGTTCGGCGAGCGCACCTCGCGCTCGAACTCCAGCCCCGTCGTGTCGAGTTCGTACGTCTTGTGCGCGCCCGAGGCCAGGCAGTAACCGCCCGGGAAGACGATGCCCCGGTCCTCGGGCAGCCGGCGGCACGCCTGTCCGACGCCGTCCAGCCGGACCACCGACCGGCTCAGCGTGTCGAACACCAGGTACCGGTCGGCGTCCTCCTTGTACGGCCGCACCCGCAGCAGGACCAGGGCGCCCACCCGCGCGTGCGCGACCCCGGCGTCGGCGAGGGCCTGCAGCGGCTCCTCCACCGGCTCGGCGTACAGCTCCTCGCCCTCCGGGCCGCGCACGGTGAGCCGGCCGCCGACGGTCGCCACGCCCACCCCGCCCGGGACCGCCACATACGGGTCCCGGCCGCCGGCCCCGAGAACATGGTCCTCTCGGGTGGTCTCGGTCCAGGCGAAGTCGTGGGCGGGCGGGACCACGTCGTCGCGGTCGCCGCGCGCGTCCAGGAACCGGGCCCCGCCGTCGGCGGTCAGGCTCCAGCGCAGGGCACGGACGTCCTCGGCCTTGTCGCCGGTGCGGAACACGGCCAGCAGCCGGTCGTCCAGGCGGCGCAGCCGCAGCAGCCGGGCCTGCCGGTAGTACCGGTGCAGGGCCGTGAACTCCCGCACGAACGCGGGGTCGTCGAGCAGTCCTGGTACGGCGTCGTCGGGCAGCCGGTTCAGGTCCCGGTCGTACAGGGCGAGGACGTCCGAGGCCGCCGTCCCGTCGGCCGTCCGGCCGGTGCTGCCGAACAGCAGCACGTCCCCGACGGCGACGACGTCGCAGGGCACGCACGCGTGCCCGGTGCGCAGCCGCCCGGTGGCCGTGAGGCCGAGGCCGGCGGAGCCGAACTCCTCGGCGCGGCGCGCGTTGAGGGCCTCGGCCCGCCGGGCGAGGTCGGCGGCCCGGGCGGTGAGGCGGTCGCGCAGCACCTCGTAGGTGCCGGCGTCGACGGTGTCGTACGAGCCCGTCTCCGGGGCGGTTGCCATGGACGGCGCTTCCCTTCAAGGGCTTCGGGTCAAAGGCTGCGGGTCAAAGGCTGCGAGTGGGTGAGCAGGGCTGCCGGGCCGCCGACCCCCGTACGGCGGCCCGGCATCGGGCCGTCAGTTCCTCGCGGCACCGTTCAGCGCGGTCAGCGGGGTGTCCGCGAGGCCCAGCTCACCGGCCCGGTCGAGCAGTTGGCGGAACTGTCCCGCCTCCGGGCCGCCGGACTTCATCAGCTTCATCAGCAGCGCCGACACCGTCAGGTTCTGCACGTCCGCCGTACCGAAGGAGCCGAGGATCCGGCCCAGGTCGTCGGTGAAGCTGCCCGAGCCGTCCAGCCAGGGCTTCGCCAGCGCCTGCGCCGTACGGGAGTTGTCGACGAAGCCGTCGACGCCCTTGCCGAGCGAGACCGCCGACACCAGCCGGTCGAAGAAGACGGACTCCCCGCCGACGATGTCGATGTCGGCGTTCTCCAGACCGGTCGCGAGGACCGTGGCCTGGGCCTCGGCGACCTGCCGCTGGGTCTCCAGGCCGGCCAGCCGGATCTCCTTCTCCGCCTGCAGCCGCAGCCGGTACTCCTCGTGCCCGCGCGACGCCTCGTCCAGGGCGGCCATCGCGGCGGCCTTCTCGGTGAGGCCCGCCGCCTCGGCCTTCAGCTTCTCCCCGATGCCGGTGGCCTCTGCGAGGGCCTTCGCCCGGGCGCCCTCCGCCTCTGCCTTCAGCCGCGCCCCGGTGGCCTCCGCCGCGGCCCGCGCACCCTCGGCCTCGGCGAGCGCCTTGGCCTGCGTACCTTCGGCCTCCGCGCGCAGCCGCGCCTCGGTGGCCTGCGCCTCGGCCCGGCCGGACTTCTCGATGACCTCGGCCTCCTTGTCGCGGACCTGCACGGCGGCGAGCCCCTCGGCGGCGGCCTCGGCCTGGACGCCCTCGGCGAGCCGCAGCTTGGCCCGGGCGTCGAGATCGGCGGTCTTCAACCGGGCCTCGGCAAGGGTGAGTTCCTCGGCGGCGCGGTGGGTCGCGGCCTGTTCGGCGGCCTCGGCGGCCTTGATGTCCTTGACCAGCTTCTCCTGCGCCTCGGCCTCGGCGCCGATGACGAGGGCCTGCCGTTCGCGCTCGGCCTCCTCGACCATGCGCAGCTTCTTGATGGACTCCTCCTGCTCGGCGACCGTACGGTCCACCGCGACCCGCTCCCGGATGACCTCGGCGATCTCCCGCTTCTCCGCCTCGACCTCCTTCTCGGCGGAGATCCGGGTCAGCTGCGTCTCCCGTTCCCGGGCGATGACCTCCAGCATCCGGTCCTTCTCGATGCGCTCGTTCTCGACGGCGATGACCCGCTCGCGGTTCTTCGCGGCGACCGCGACCTCGCGGGCCTGGTTCTCCCGCTGCACGCCCAGCTGTTCCTCGGTGCGCAGGAAGGCGCCCTGCGCGCGCAGCCTCTCCTCCTCCACGACCCGCGCGGTCTCGGCCTCCTCGCGGGCCCGGGACGTCTCGATCTCCCGCTTCTGCTTGATCTCCGCGTCCGTCTGCCGCCGCTCCAGCTCCAGGATGGCCTCGCGGGCGTCGACGTTCTGCCGGGTGATCTCCTTCTGCTCGTTGCGCTGCGCCTCGTTGGTGCGCACGTGCTCGACCGCCGTCAGCTCGGTGATCTTGCGGATGCCCTGGGCGTCGAGGACGTTGGCCGGGTCGAGCTGGGTGAGCGGCGTCTGCTCCAGATAGTCGATCGCCGCGTCCTCCAGGTGGTAGCCGTTGAGGTCGACGCCGATCAACTCGATGATGTGGTACCGCAGTTCCTCGCGCTTGGTGTAGAGGTCGGTGAAGTCCATCTGCTTGCCGACGGTCTTCAGCGCCTCGGAGAACTTCGCGTGGAACAGCTCCTGCAGCGTGTCCTGGTGGCTGGCGCGCTCGGTGCCGACGTTCTGGGCGACCTTGATGACGTCCGCCTCGGTCTTGTTGACCTTGACGAAGAACGAGATGCGGATGTCGGCGCGGATGTTGTCCCGGCAGATCAGCCCGTCCCGGCCGGAGCGGCTGATCTCGATCGTCTTCACCGAGATGTCCATCGTCTCGGCCTTGTGCAGCACCGGCAGCACGACCTGCCCGGTGAACGTCACGTCCACCCTGCGCGTCTTGGACACGATCAGCGCCCGGCCCTGGTCCACCTTGCGGTACAGCCGGGAGAAGGAGAACAGCGCGAGCAGTACGACGACGAGACAGACGGCGACCAGCACGCCGAGCGCTTCCATGGCATACGTCCTTGTGCGTCAGACGATGAAGACGGAAGAGCCCGGCTCCGGTGCCGGACACCCGTTCGATGTCCGGCACCTGAACCATCCGTAGTGCTCCCCCGTGGGGTGATGGTGCACGAGGGGAGCGCGCCCGCGCATTGCCGGTTTCCGGCAGCGTTCCATAATGTCTAGATGCCGGAGAGGCGCTAAGAAACCGTCACCGGCGCATCAAGATCACGGGGGACGGGGACGGCGTGACCGAAGAGGCGATACCCGAGCACTATCTGGACGGCTACGCCGGCACGCTGGCCGAGGTCGCGGCCACCGGCCGCCGGCTGACCCGGGAGGAACTGGCCGTGCGCCGCGCCCTGGGCGAGCAGGCCGCCGAGTCCGGCCACGGACTGCGCGCCCTGGTCGTCGCCCACCTGGCCGCCGCCCGCGCCGCCTGGCCCGGCACGCCCCGCTCGGCCGACAGCACGCTGGCCGCCGTGCAGCAGGCGGTCGACGCCTTCGCCGAGGGTTACGAACACGCCCAGCAGCTCGCCGTGCGCCGCGAGGAGGCCGCGCGCCGGGAGTTCATCGACGACCTGCTCTACGGCCGCAGCGACCTGGGCCGCCTCGCCGAGCGCGCCGAGCGGTTCGGCCTGCGGATGTCCCGGGCGCACGCGGTCGCCGTCGCCGAGGGTCCGGTGCCGTACATCGAGGGCGATCCGGTGACCCGGCAGGTGGAACGGGCCGTCCTGGCCCGCTTCGACGCCCGCAGCATCCTGCTCACCACCAAGAACGGCCGGCTGCTGTGCGTCGCACCCGGCGACGAGGACGACGTCCTCACCCACTTCGCCAAGCAGGTGTACGCGGCGGCCGAGGGCTGCCGGGTCGCGATCGGCCGCGCTCAGCACGGTCCCGGCGGGGTCGTGCAGTCGTACGAAGAGGCCCTCGCCACCCTGGAGATGGCCGGACGACTCGACCTGAACGAGCCACTGCTGCGCGCCGCCGACCTGCTCGTGTACCCGGTGCTCGCCCGCGACCGGCAGGCGATGGCCGACCTGGTCTCGCACACCCTCGGTCCGCTCACCGCGGCCCGCGGCGGGCCGCAGCCGCTGCTGGACACCCTCACCGCGTACTTCGACTCCGGCTGCGTGGCCGCCGAGGCCGCCCGCCGGCTCTCGCTCAGCGTGCGCGCCCTGACCTACCGCCTGGAGCGCATCCACAAGCTGACCGGCGCCGACCCGGCCGACCCGGCCCACCGCTACCCGCTGCAGACGGCGGTGATCGGCGCCCGCCTGCTGGACTGGCCCGCGAAGCCGCTCTGAGCAGTCCTTACGGAGGGGTGACGTACCGCCCGTCGCACCCGGTCGCGGGCGGGTCGCGGACCTAGCGTGGCCGTATGCGTGTACTGGTCACCGGCGGTGCCGGGTTCATCGGGTCCCATGTCGTCGACGCGCTGCGGGCGCGCGGCCACGAGCCGGTCGGGTACGACGTCCGGGACGATCCCGGCGCCGACGTGCGCAACCCGTCCGCCGTCGCCGCGGCCCTGTCCGGCGTGGACGCGGTCTGCCACCAGGCGGCCATGGTGGGCCTCGGCAACGGCGTCGCGGACGCGGCCGAGTACGTCTCCCGCAACGACCTCGGCACCGCCGTGCTGCTCGCCGCGATGGCCGAGGCGGGCGTACGGCGACTGGTCCTGGCCGGGTCGATGGTGGTCTACGGGGAGGGCCGCTACGACTGCCCCGTGCACGGTGTCGTACGCCCCGGCCCCCGTGCCGCCGCCGACCTGGCCGCGGGCCGCTTCGACCCGCGCTGCCCCCGCTGCGGCACCGAACTGTCCCCCGGCCTGGTCACCGAGGACGCCCCGACCGACCCGCGCAACGTGTACGCGGCCACCAAGCTCGCCCAGGAACACCTGTCCGCCGCCTGGGCCCGCTGCACGGACGGCACGGCGGTCTCCCTCCGCTACCACAACGTCTACGGCCCCCGCATGCCCCGGAACACCCCGTACGCCGGGGTCGCCTCCTTCTTCCGCTCGGCCCTGGAACGCGGCGAGCCCCCGCGCGTGTTCGAGGACGGCCGCCAGCGCCGGGACTTCGTGCACGTCCGGGACGTGGCCACCGCCAACGTCACCACGCTGGAGGCCGACCCGCGCCCCGGAACACTCACGGCGTACAACACCGGCAGCGGCGACCCCCACACGGTCGGCGACCTCGCCCACGCCCTGTCCACCGCCTGCGGCGGCCCCGAACCAGTGATCACCGGCGAGTACCGGCTGGGCGACGTACGGCACATCACGGCGGACTCGTCCCGCCTGCGCGCGGAACTGGGCTGGAAGCCCGAGGTGACCTTCGAGGAGGGGATGCGGGAGTTCGCCGGGGGCCGGTGAGCCGTCACGGCACGGCCATCGCCCTTGAGCAGAACAAGGAGCCGGCACCAGCCAAGGCCGCCTACTGTCCTTCTGCCATCACGTGCTGTCCAGCCGTGATCAGCCGGGCCACCCTGAGGGGCGTGCAGAGGGCGGCGGACATCGGTACGGACCAGTACGAGACGCAAGCCCACGGATCGAAGTCCACCTCGGTCACGCGCGGCACTCCTAAGTAGGTGCCGCAGCCGAGGAGTTCCACGGTGGCTGACGCCCGCCACTCCTCTGCCGCTTGGCTCCAGGTGAGCGGCATACTCACCGGCACCAGCGCGTAGTACCGCAGGCCGCGAGGGTCACAGATGACCGGGCCACCGTCGAGAGCTTCGTCCAGGAACGCGTCTACTCCACCGAACTCGGCCGTCCCGGCGGCGGCGAAGACCAGATGGCCCGGGATCCGTACGGCGGAGAACTGGGATCCCATGGGCATCAGCGCCACTTTCTGCTCCTGCCACTCCAGACGGGCCTGCTCGGGGGCGGGGTGGGCTGACAGCAGCCAGTGTTCGACGGCCAGTCTCCGGTCGGCGCCGGAGTGCACGAGCATGCCGGCCTCGCGTTCCACCGGGTGCAGTGCCGCGGCTCCCGGTTCAACGGTGGGTTTCACGGTGTCGACGCTCCTTCACAGCGTTGGCCACGCCCCAGGGCTGCTCATTCAGTCGCCGGGGTTGCTCATGCCGACCGGCCGGGCATGCCGCGTGGGAACCACTTGGCACGACCGAGCAGTACCACCCAGAGACTGGACCGGTGGACCGGTCCAGTCAAGCTGCTCACAAAAGTTGGAGTGTCAGTTCGCTTACTACATCGGGTAATTGTCGATCTGTTCGAAGACGTGCGACGCTGTCACACCCTCTTCGCACACCAGTCGCCTGCGATCCTGGTCGAAGGCCGTGTGCAGCACGACCGCCACAGCCGTCGGCTGTTCCACTTGCAGAAGCTGCGCCTCCTCGTCCGTGGCCAGGCGAACCGTGGTGATGTCGACTCCCTCTGCCGGCGTTCGGCCGGTCTGGCGGCGCACATAATGCGTGGTGCCCTCGGGGATGGGCCCCTTCATCGCGAGCCGTGGTGCGGCGTCGGCGATCGGCAGCGGGAACCAGGCCGTCACGAGGCTGTGCGGTGCTCCGTCTTCGAGCAGCACCAGCCGTACGCGACGCAGCACCTCCTCGTCGGCTTCCAGTCCCAGGGCATCCGCCACGTGCCCAGGCGGCACGGTGCGGTCCGGGGTGCCGAGGCGCCGGTACGGGGCACCGCCCGACACGCGTGTGGAGCCCGCGCGGCGCCTGCCTGCCGGTCGGGCGATCGGGGTTTCCGAGACCGTGAAGCCGGAACCCTGGCGGGCCACCACCAGGCCGCCGTTGCGCAACACGTCATACGCCTTGACGACCGTGGCTCGCGAGACATCCCACTGCTCGGCGAGGTCGCGGCCCGAAGGCAGCAGGTCTCCCGGGCCGAACTCGCCGTTCGCGATCCGGGTGCGCAGATCTTCGGCGATCTGCTCGTACTTCAGCAACGGCATGGTGCGCACTTCCGATCACTGGACTGGTCCACCGGTGAGCCTCCACAATGCCCGCATGACGAGCCCTGAGGTAGCGCCGGAGATCGTGAGGTTCTACAGCGAGACCATCGACGAGGCGGACCGGTTGGCCGGCACGGCCGATGGGCGTCTGGAGATGGTACGCACGCAGGAGTTGCTGCGCCGATTCCTCCCGGAGCCACCTGCCAGGATCCTCGACGTGGGCGGCGGGCCCGGCGCCCACGCACGGTGGCTCGTCGCAGACGGTTACACCGTGCACCTCGTCGACCCGATCCCCCGCCACATCGAGCAGGCCGCGCGGACCGGGGCATCCGTGGAACTCGGCGAAGCCCGGCAGTTGAGTGCCGGGGACGCCTCCTACGACGTGGTCCTGGTGCTGGGCCCGCTGTACCACCTGCTCGACCGTGCGGACCGGGAACGGGCCCTTGCCGAGGCCTACCGCGTGCTCAAGCCGGGAGGGCTCTTGGCCGCAGCCGGAATCAACCGGTACGCCTCCCTGTTCGAACACACCGCCTTCGCGCACCTCCACAAGGGGCCGATGGAGAAGAGCATCAGCGGCATTCTGACCACGCAGACCCACGACGGGAAGAAGGCGTTCACCTCGGCGTACTTCCACAGCGGTGAGCAACTGCGGCATGAAGTGGCAGCAGCTGGATTCGCCGACGCCGAGGTGTATGGCGTCGAGGGCCCGGCCTGGTCGCTCCTGGCCGCGACCGAACGGCACACCGGCGAGTCACTCATCGGCTCACCCATGTTCGAGTCGGCGCTGACCGCGGCACGCATGGCCGAGCCCTACCCCGACCTGCTCGCGGCGAGTTCCCATCTGCTGGCGATCGGCCACCGACCCGGGTGACTCCCGTCGGCATCCACAACCTGTGGACGGGCGGTCCGGGTCACCACCCGGTCGACAGCAAGTGCATCAACTGCCCCGAAGACCCCAAGAATTAACCGAACTCACGTACAACCCTTGCCTGTTGCCGAGAGTCTCCTGATCGCGCGCCACCCTGGCGCCCGGGATCCACCCCGATCCGTGGGAGACACCTTGCGCAAGCGCACCTTCCTGCTGACCGCCGCGCTGCTCGCCTCCGGCCTGGCCCCGCTGGCGCTGGCCGCACCCGCGACCGCGGCCACGGCGAAGTACGCGGACGACTTCAACGGCGACGGCTACCGCGACCTCGC
The DNA here is from genome assembly GCF_044768135.1 of Streptomyces sp. NPDC101165. Lineage (NCBI taxonomy): Bacteria > Bacillati > Actinomycetota > Actinomycetes > Kitasatosporales > Streptomycetaceae > Streptomyces > Streptomyces sp. NPDC101165. The sequence continues at coordinate 67,966 of NZ_JBIWPG010000006.1, forward strand.
CCTCGGCGACCGCACCGCCACCGTGGCCGGCAAGAAGGACGCGGGGGCGGTCGTGGTCGTCTGGGGCACCGCCCACGGCCCCGACGCCGCCAAGCGCTCGGTGATCACGCAGAACACCCCCTACATCGCGGGCACCGCGGAGACGAACGACTTCTTCGGTGCGAAGGTCACCCCGGCGGACATGAACAAGGACGGCTACGGCGACCTCGTCGTCACCGCCCCCGGCGAGGACGACGGCGCCTATCACGGCACCTTCACCATCCTGTGGGGCTCCAAGTCCGGACTGACCGAAGGGACTTCGTTCAAGAGCCCTGGCTGCAAGGACTGCGGCTTCGCCAAGGACGTCGCGGCCGGCGACTTCACCGCCGACGGCAAGCAGGACGTCGTCGCGATCACCGACAACTACATCTATGTCCTGCGCGGCCCGTTCACGAGATCCGGCTCGCGCGGCACGGCCACCAACCTAGACCCGATCGACGGCGAGGACATCAGCCCGGACCTCGTAGTCTCCGGCAAGGTCACCAAGGACGGCACCGCCGACTTCGCCGTCCTCGGCTACGACGCGGACACCTGGACCAACCGGGCCTGGTTCTACCGCGGCCGGTCGGGCGGCCCCACGGTGCCCCCGCGGAAGATCGGCCTGATCGGCACCGGCGGCCTGACGTACACGAGCGCCGCGATCGCGGACTTCGACAAGGACGGGTACGGCGACCTCGCCGTGGGGCTCCCCAACGCGGGCAAGGGCGGCACCGTCCGGGTGTACAAGGGCACCTCCCAGGGCCCGAGCACCAGCGGCACCTCCTTCACGCAGAACACGGCCGGCGTCCCGGGCACGTCCGAGTCCGGCGACTCCTTCGGCTTCGACGTGTCGGCCGCCGACACCAACGGCGACGGCTACGCCGACCTCGCGGTGGGCGCGCCCGACGAGGTCATCGGCGACCGCCTCTTCAGAGCAGGCGCGGTCACCGTCCTGCGCGGCGGCAGGCACGGCCTCAGCGGCACGAACGCCCATCAGTACGACACCGGCACGCCCGGCGTCGAGGGCGACCCCGCCGACGAGAACGATGCCTGGCTCGGCGCCTCGGTCCTGCTGCGCGACTTCAACCGCGACGGCCGGGCCGAACTGGTCGCCTCCGCCTGGGAGATCGGCCGCCTCCACCTCTTGCCGGGCACGGCTTCCGGCCCCACCGGAACCGGCTCGATCCTGTTCACACCTCAGTCGCTGGGCCTGGGCAGCCGCCACTCGTTCGGCGCGGTCCTGCCCGACTGACCCCCTCTTCCTCGGAGACACAGACGTGAAGCACCCCCTGCGCGGCAACACCGCGTTCGCCGCCCTGCTCGTCGCGGGGCTGACCCCGGTGACCCTGGCCGCCCCCGCCTCGGCCGCCCCTTCCGGGCTCCAGGGCGACTTCAACGGGGACGGCTACCGGGACGTGGCCGTCGCCGCCTCGTCCGCCGCGGTCGGCGGCAAGGCCGACGCCGGCCAGGTCGCCGTCGTCTACGGCACAGCGAATGGACTGAACCCGGCCAAGCGCCAGCTGATCAGCCAGAACACCGCCGGCATTCCCGGCGACGCGGAGAAGGGCGACCAGTTCGGCGACCGGATCGCCACCGCCGACCTCAACCGCGACGGCTACAGCGACCTCGTCGTCGGAGCACAGCACGAGAATGCCGGCAGCGCCCAGGAAGCGGGCACGGTCGTCATCGTCTGGGGCTCCAGGAGCGGCCTGTCCGGCGGTACGACGGTGAAGAACCCGCAGACCCTGTACGGCAGTTACTTCGGTACGAGCATCGCAGCGGCCGACTTCACCGGCGACGGCAAGCCCGACCTGGCGATCTCCGCGCAGAGCGACACGGAGAACCCCGGCAGCTGGCGGGTCCGGCTGATCCGGGGCCCGTTCACCAAGTCCGGCTCGACGGGCCGGGTCTCCTCCTACTCCCCCGGCATCGACAGGCCGGCCCTCACCGCCGGCCGGGTGAGCGGCGACACCAAGGCCGACCTGGTGATCACCGGGCAGAAGCCGGGCGGCGACCATCTCGCCACGGCGGTCTACTACAAGGGCACCACCGACGGCATCAGCAAGGCGGCGAGCCTGCGCACCGCCGAGACGGCCGCGATCGGCGACCTGAACAAGGACGGCTTCGGCGACATCGTCCTCGGCAACCCCGAGGACCCGGCCGACGAGCCCTCGGCCTCCACCGGCGGCAAGATCCACGTCATCTACGGCACCTCGTCCGGCCCGAGCGCCACCCGCCGGGTCTCGATCACCCAGAACACCTCGGGCGTCCCGGACTCCTCCGAGGAGATCGACCGCTTCGGCCAGGCGCTGGCGATCGGCGACTTCGACAAGGACGGCTACGGGGACCTGGCGGTCGGCGCGCCGGGCGAGACCTTCGGGGACGACTCCGACTACCGCTCCTCCGCCGGAGCGATCACCCTGCTCCGCGGCTCGGCCTCCGGCCTCAGCACGTCCCGCCCGGTGTTCCTCACGCAGGACAGCCCCGGCGTGCCGGGCACCCTGGAGGCGGGCGACAACTTCGGCGACACCCTCCTCGCCTCCGACGTGAACCACGACGGCCACGCCGACCTCACGGCCGTCGCCGCTCAGGAGAACGACCCCGAGGGCGCAGTCTGGTTCCTGCCGGGTGCCTCGCCCACGCTCTACTCGACGACGGCGACGACGACCTTCGGCCCGACGAAGGTGGGCCTCCCGGCCGGCAAGTACACCGGCTTCGGGGCCGACCTGGCGGGCTAGCCGGTTCCTTGAGGTGACCCTGCCTACGCCTTCGCCGCCGGCAGGGTCACCTCGAAGCGGCAGCCGCCCGGGATGTTGCGGACGGTCGTGCTGCCCTGGTGCGCCTCGACGATGCCCCGGACGATCGCCAGGCCGAGCCCCGCTCCCGCCGGCGGCGTGCGCGCGTCCGTGCCGCGCCAGCCGGTGTCGAAGACGCGGGGCAGATCGTCCTCGGGGATGCCGCCGCAGCCGTCCGTCACCGACAGCACCACGCCGTCGGGGGCGCGCTCGGCGGCGACGGCGACCGTGCCGTCGGCGGGGGTGCGGCGGATGGCGTTCACCAGCAGGTTGGCGAGGACCCGGCTCATCTCCTTGCCGTCGACCTCCACCGGCAGCGGCTCCACCCGGTCGCCCACGAGCCGTACGCCGTGCTCGCGGGCGAGCGGTCCGACCCCCGCGAGGGCGTCGCCGACCAGGTCGTACAGCGAGATCCGGGCCGGGCTCAGGGGCAGCGTGCCGGCGTGGATGCGGGAAAGTTCGAAGAGGTCGCCGACCATGTCGTTGAGGCGTTCCACCTCGGTGCGGATCTGCTTGAGGTAGCGGTCGGGGTCGGCGGCCACCCCGTCCTCCAGGGCCTCCGACATGGCACGCAGCCCGGCGAGCGGGGTGCGCAGATCGTGCGAGATCCACGCGACGAGCTCGCGCCGGGAGGTCTCCAGGGCCCGCTCGCGCTCCCGGGACGCGGCGAGCCGGGCACTGGTGGCGGCCAACTCGCGGCTGAGCGCGTCCAGTTCGGCGGTGGCGGGGACCTCGGGCGCGGCGAAGGCACCGCCGTCCCCGAAGTGCCGTGCGGCGTCGGCGAGTTCACGGCTGCGGGCGACGACCCAGCGGCCCAGCAGCAGCGCGGTGACCAGGGAGACCACGGCCGCCATGGCCACGACCGTGGTGACGACCCGCAGGTCGTGCGAGGACAGGAACATCGCCTGGGCCACGGCCATCGTCCCGGCGAGCATGGCGACCACGCCGACGGCCGCCACCACGGCGAGCGAGGCGGTGAGGGAACGCCGGCGGATCAGCCGCAGCACGGCCGCTCCGACGAGGCCGGTGGCGGCGGCGCCGAGGAAGGCGTAGAGGGCGATGAGCAGGGTGTCGCGCATGTCAGTCCCCCTCCGGTCCGGTTCCGGCGGGGTCGAAGCGGTACCCCACGCCCCACACCGTCTGGATGAGGCGAGGCCGGGCGGGGTCGTCCTCGACCTTGCCGCGCAGGCGGCGGACATGGACCGTGACGGTCGACAGGTCGCCGAAGTCCCAGCCCCACACCTCCCGCATCAGCTCCTCCCGGCCGAACGCCCGCCCCGGATGCCGCAGGAGGAAGGCGAGCAGGTCGAACTCCCGGAGGGTGAGGGCCAGATCGGTGCCGTTCTTGGTGGCGCGGCGGGCGGCCGGGTCCACGGTGAGACCGGCGGCGCCCAGCGGGCCGCGCGGCACGGCGGGCCGGGCGCGGCGCAGCACCGACTCCACCCGCAGCACCAGCTCGCGCGGGCTGAACGGCTTGGTCACGTAGTCGTCGGCGCCGACCTCCAGGCCGAGGATGCGGTCGTCCTCGTCGCCGCGCGCGGTGAGCATCACGACCGGCACCGGACCGTGCTCGCGCAGCCGCCGGCACACCTCCAGGCCGTCCATCCCGGGCAGCATCAGATCCAGCACCACCAGGTCCGGCCGCTGCGCCGCGGCCCGGGCGAGGGCGGCCGGGCCGTCGGCGGCACGGTCCACGGCATATCCGGCCCGGTCCAGGTATCCCGCGACGACCTCGGCGACGGTCGGATCGTCGTCCACGACGAGGATCCGGCCCAGGGGACCGGGTCGTGGCCCGGCGTCCGGTGATGCGTACGGCTGCTGCATGTCTCCACCCTGGCACCGAGCCGCCCGGGAAGCTCGGCCGCGGCTCCGACGTCCGCGTTTCGTAAGGAGGCGATGCCCCCTTTGCCCCGGTTCGGCTTCGTAGGGTGAACGCCGTGACGAGCACCTCCCCTCCCCCTTGCGACGTGGACGTCGTGCTGCCCTGCCTGAACGAGGCCGAGGCGCTGCCCTGGGTCCTCGCGCGCATCCCGGCCGGCTGGCGCGCCCTCGTCGTCGACAACGGCTCCACCGACGGCTCCGCCGACCTGGCCCGTGGCCTCGGCGCGACCGTCGTGCGCGAGGAGCGGCGCGGCTTCGGCGCCGCCTGCCACGCCGGGCTGCTGGCCGCCACCGCCGACGTGGTGTGCTTCTGCGACTGCGACGCCTCCCTCGACCCCGCGCAACTGGTCCCGTTCGTGCGCGAGGTCCGGGCCGGCGAGGCCGACCTGGTGCTCGGCCGGCGCCGCCCGCAGTCCCGGGGCGCCTGGCCGCCCCATGCCCGCGCGGGCAACCTCGCGGTGGCTCACCTCCTGCGCCGCCGCACGGGACTGCGTCTGCACGACCTCGGGCCCCTGCGCGCGGCCCGCCGCGAGCGGCTGCTCGCCCTGGCCCTGACCGACCGCCGCAGCGGCTATCCCCTGCAGATGGTGGTCCGCGCGGCCGACGCGGGCTGGCACATCACCGAGCACGACGTCCCGTACCTCCCGCGCACCGGTGCCTCGAAGGTCACGGGGACCTGGCGGGGGACATGGCAGGCGGTACGGGACATGAGCAAGGTCCTGAACGAGCCACCCGTTGTCCGTGCCTAGCCGCTGCCGCTCGTTGTCCGTGCCTGGCTGCGGGCCGGTGGGGGCTGGTCGCGCAGTTCCCCGCGCCCCTTTGGGGCGCTCGTAGCTGCGGGCAAGCGAAGCCCCCCGCCCAGCCCCCACTCCGGTCACCAGTCAAGGAAGGCCCACATGACCACCCTCCTCGTCATCGCCAAGGAGCCACTGCCCGGGCGGGTCAAGACGCGGCTCACGCCGCCCTTCTCCCCCGAGCAGGCCGCCGCCCTCGCCGAAGCCTCGCTCTCCGACACCCTGCGGGCCGTGGCCGAAACCCCGGCCACCCGCAGAGTCCTCGTGCTCGACGGCCGACCAGGCCCCTGGCTGCCCCCCGGCTTCGACGTCGTCCCCCAGTGCACCGGCGGACTCGACGCCCGCCTCGCCGACGCCTTCGCCCGCTGCGCCGGCCCCGCCCTGCTGATCGGCATGGACACCCCGCAGGTCACCCCGGAGCTGCTCACCGTGGACTTCGCGGGCTGCGACGCGTACTTCGGCCCGGCCGAGGACGGCGGGTTCTGGGCGCTGGGCCTGGCCCGCCCGGAGCCCGCGCTGCTGCGGGGCGTCCCCATGTCCACGCCGGAGACCGGGGCCGTGCAGCGGGAGCGGCTGGTCGCCACCGGACTGCGGGTACGGGACCTGCCCCGGCTGCGGGACGTCGACACCGCCGCCGACGCCCGCGCGGTCGCCGCCCTCGCCCCGCACGGAGCCTTCGCCGCCCGGCTGGCGGACTGCACGGCGGCCGGTGCCCGATGACCCCCGCATCCGGCCCGACGACAGCTCCACGCAGCCGAGCAGCCACAGCCACAGCCACAGCCGCCGACGGTGAATACGCCCCACCGGGGCCACCCGCACCCGGCGACGAAAGCGTCACGGGTGGTGCGGGTGGGAACACGATCGCCGACGGCGCAGCCGAGGCGGTTTCGGCCGACGCCCCGCAGGGCCCCGCCTGGGCCGTCTCCGACCCGTACGCCACAGCCCTGCGCACCGGCCGAGGCCCGCTGTACCTGCGCCGCACCGACGGCTGGCTCCTGCCGCTGGAGGTGGAGCGCTGGTGCGCCGGCGCGGACCCGGTGGACGCGGCGGTGCTGGACCGCTGCGAGGGCGCCGTCCTGGACGTCGGCTGCGGCCCGGGCCGGCTGGTGGCGGAGTTGGCCGCCCGGGGCCGTACCGTCCTCGGCGTCGACGTCAGCGAGGCGGCCGTCACCCGCACCATCACGGTCGGCGGCCAGGCCCTGCGCCGCTCGGTGTTCGACCCGCTGCCCGGTGAGGGCCGCTGGGGCACGGTCCTGCTCATGGACGGCAACATCGGCATCGGCGGCGACCCGCGCGCCCTGCTGCACCGGATGGGTCAACTCCTGGCCCCCGGCGGCCTGTTGATCGCCGAGACGGCCCGGCTGGACCTGGACGAGCGCACCCGGGTGCAGGTGGTCGACGTCGCCCACGGGCGGGCCCTCATGGGCGACCCGTTCCCGTGGGCGCGGATCGGCACCCCGGCGCTGCTCCGACTCGCTGACCGGGCCGTCGAGTGGCGCGCGGAGGCTCAGTGGACGGCCGGCGACCGCCGCTTCGTCGCCCTGCGCACCCGCACCGCGAGCAGCAGCGCCGAGCCGCCGAAGAGCAGGGCGGTGATCAGCAGCCAGCGGCCGAGGAAGACGTCCGCGGACTGACCGGTGGCCAGGCGGTAACGCCGGTCCACCAGGTTGAAGATCAGCGGGAACCACACGAGCACCAGCAGCCCCGACAACGCGGCCGGTACCCGCACGTACATCACCCACGCGCGCCGTCCGACCGCGTCGAGCCCGTGCACGACCGCCCGGTCCGCCATCGAGTACAGCGGCAGCAGAACGAGGTCGTGGAGCAGGGCCGCCCCCACGACCCACAGCGCCACTCCGAACCAGTCACCGGCGAGCAGCCGTACCCCGGCGTACGCGGCGAGCGCGAACGAACAGCAGAGCAGCAGGATCTGCAGCGGACTGCCCACAGGCAGGCGGTGCAGCACGGACAGGCGGCGCATCACAGGTCTCCGAACGTCAGCCGGGCCACCCACTTGGTGTTGAGCACCCCTGGTGCGGCGGGCACGATGACGCGCGCCGGGTGGCCGTGGTCGGGGGACAGTTCCTCGCCGTTGACGTACAGGGCGAGCAGGGAACGCGGGTCGGCCACCTGGTTGGCGCGCAGGGCCGCGCGGCGGAAGGCGCCGTGCCGCTGCAGGGACTCCACGAACACGTCCGGCGGGTCGCCCTCGTACCCGACGAGCGCCGCGAGGTCCCGCAGCCGCACCCCGCGCCACCACTGGTCGGCGGTGGACCAGCCCTCCACACAGGCGATCGGCAACGACGAGCTGTGCAGGGGCAGTTGGAGCAGCTGGGTGCGGCTGAGGCGCACGGTCCCGGTGCGGCCGGTGACGACGAGCCGCCACGCCTCCTCGCTGGTCTCCGCCGCGTCGATGCCTGCGTACGCGGCCGTCTTGTTGATCTGGAAGCCGTTCGGGCCGCCGGCCGGGTCGGCCCCGCCGTGCGGCGCGAGCAGGGCCGTACGCCGGAAGGGGCCGCCGAGGCTCTGCCCGACCGTGGTCAGGAACAGCAGCAGCGAGCCGCCGCCGACCAGCCACAGCGCCCCGCGCCGGGACACGGTGGGCGGGTCGGGGTCCGGCGCGGCCAGGTCGTCCGCGTCCCTCTGGTCCCTCTCGTCCCTCTCGTCCTCCTCGCGCAGCCGCCGCCGCACGGTCCGCACCGCGGTCGGCGTCTTCAGCACCGCGTGCGCCACGAACGCGGCGAAGAACACCCACGCCCCGTAGAAGTGCAGCGGATAGAAGGAGCCGGGGAAGACGTAGTTCAGCTGGACGTTGAACACGCCGGTCGTGAACTCGAACAGCCCGCCGCCGACCAGCAGCAGCAGCGAGATCCGCTCCAGCGCGTGCGCCACGGAGCGGGCCGGCGGCAGCGTGAACAGCTTCGGCACCACCGACCACAGCTTGGCCAGCAGGACCGGGATCAGGGTGATGCCGAGGGTGACATGGAGGCCCTGGGTGAACCGGTACAGCCACACCGGGCCGGTAGGCCACGCGAAGAGGTAGAAGCCGAGGATCCCCTTGTCCGGGGTCGTGTCGTTCACCGGGTGCAGGTCCGGGTTGTAGGCCGCGTAGGACAGCAGGCCGGTCACGAACAGCACGGTGATGCCGACGAGCAGCACGAGACCGAGAACCGAGGTGAACCAGCGGCCGCGCAGGGGGCTGCGCCAGAAACCGGGGGAGGTGGGAAGCCTGGGAAGGTCGCGCATGCCCCGACCGTAAGCCGCGAAAAGCCCGGGAAAGGGTGCGCGACCCATGACGAAACGCTGACGTCCGGCCTGTACGACGACTCGTGCAGGGCCGTGCGGCCTAACGTGCCGACGTGACCCGCTCCCTCCGCCGTGATCTGTACGCCGCCGGGGCCGCCGCCCTGCTCGTGACGGTGGCCGTCCTGGTCGGCCGCCACCTCCAGGACACCTACCGCGTTCTGTTCGTGCACTGGCCGCCCGTACTGGCCGAATGGGACCCGCACGTGGGTCCCGGCACCCCGGCCGCCGTCCTCCTCGCGGCGGCCGGCGTGGCGTACGGCCCGTCCCTGGCCGCCCGTCTGCCGTGGCGTGCCCTGCTGGTGACGGCCTGGGGGTCGGCCCTGGCCTGGATCCTCTCCCTCGCCCTCGTCGACGGCTGGCACCGCGGCATCACGGTCCGCCTCACCACCCGCGAGGAGTACCTCCGGGTCATCGGCCGCTTCCACGACATCCCGGCCACCCTGCGGGACTTCACCCACCACATCGTCAGCGGCACCCCCGCCCCCTGGCCGGCCCATGTCGCCGGTCACCCGCCGGGTGCGACGCTCACCTTCGTCCTGCTCGACCGGATAGGGCTGCGGGGCGGCGGCTGGGCCGGGATGTGGTGCGTGACCCTCGGCTCGACGGCCTGTGTGGCGGTCCTGGTCGCCGTCCGCGCCCTGGCGGACGAGACCCTGGCCCGGCGGGCGGCCCCCTTCCTGGTGCTGGCCCCGGCGGCGGTCTGGCTGGGCACCTCCGCCGACGCGTACTTCGCTGCCGTCGCCGCCTGGTCCGTGGCCCTGCTCGCCCTCGCGGTCACGCGCCGCTCCCTGCCCTGGGCGGCGGCCTCCGGCCTGCTGCTCGGCCTGACCTGCTACCTGTCGTACGGCCTCACGCTCTTCGCCCTCGTCGCAGCGGCGGTCCTGCTGCTGGGCCGGGAGGGGGTGCGCGAGCGACCGGCGCTCCTCCTGGCCCTCCTCGCCGGACTCGTCGTCGTACCACTGGCGTTCACGCTCGTGGGCTTCAACTGGTGGACGGCGTACCACCTGTTGGTGACCCGCTACTACCAGGGCGTCGGCGGCAAGCGCCCCTTCGGCTACTGGGTGTGGGCCAACCTGGCCTGCACGGTCCTGATCACGGGCCTGGCGACGGCGGCGGGCCTGCGCCGCACGGCCGCGGCCCTCACCCACCGCACCGACCCCGCCGCCGTCCGCCTGGCGGTCCTCGTCTCCACCGCCTTCCTCGCGCTCCTCGTCGCCGACCTGTCCGGGATGAGCAAGGCCGAGACCGAGCGCATCTGGCTGCCGTTCGCGATGTGGCTGCTGCCGGCGTGCGCCTACCTGCCCCGCCCCCGGGTCTGGCTCACCGCACAGACGGTGCTCGCGCTGCTCCTCAACCACCTGCTGCTGACCGGCTGGTGAGGCTGCCCGCGGGACAGCCGATGACCCAGCTGGAAAGTACTTGCATTTATGGAAAGTACTGTCCATCCTGAAGGTGATCAGTGGGCGGGTCCGACCAGCCGCCCCACCAGCACCGGAGGTACACACATGGCCAGCACGGGGGACCCCATCGACGCACGGCAGGCGCAGGACGCGCTGACCGCCGCACGAGCCGCCCAGGCCGCCGCACGCACGGCCAGTGACCGGCGGACCAGGCCCCGGGGTTACGCCGTCGGCCAGGCCCTGACGTTCGCGGCCGGGTTCACCGCGCTGGGCCTCGCCGACGGCCGGCCGGGGTGGGCGGCATGGCTGCTGACCGGCGGGCTGCTGAGCCTGGCCGCCTTCTTCGTCCTGGTCTGGCTCGGCGCGCACCACGGCGGAGTCGCACCCTGGTTCGACCGGCGCCGCGAGCCCGGACGGTACGCCTGGCGGACCTGGCTGCTCCCCCTCGCCCCGATCGCCGTGAGCCTGCTGGCCGCGATCCCGTACGGCACGACGGGCTGGCTGGTGGCCTTCGGTCTCGCGGGCGGCCTGGAGCACCTGCTGCGGACCACGGGGGTGGGCGCGGCATGACCGAGGCGCCTCAGCCCCCCGCCCTGGACCGGGAGCTCCACCACCCCACCCGGCTGGCCCTCGCCGCCTACCTCTCCGCGTGCGGGGAGGCGGAGTTCGCCGTCCTGCGGGACTACTGCCAGGTGTCCGACTCGACGCTGAGCAAGACGCTCTCCGCCCTGGAGAAGACGGGCTACGTCAGCATCCGCAAGGGCTACCTGGGCAAGCGCCCGCGCACCTGGGCCGCCCTCACGCTCACCGGCCGGCGCGCGCTGACGGGCCACCTGACGGCGCTGGAGGAGATCGCGTCGGCGGCCCGCAGGGCGGCAGCGGGGTCCGAGGGGGACCGGTCCGAGCCCGGAGAGGACTAACTACTCCTCGTCGACCTCCTCCGTCCCCCGGGTCCGGCCCGGCTCGGGCAGCTCGCCCAGTTCGGAGCGCACGAGCAGGACGTCGCCGATGAACAGGTCGTAGATCAGGATCCCGATGATCCCGCCGACGAACGGCCCGACGATCGGGATCCACCAGTAGCCGCTGTACACGCCGGACACGCTGCCCGGGAAGGCATAACTCTGCCACCCTGCCGCATAGGTGAGCAGCCGCGGCCCGAAGTCACGGGCCGGGTTGATGGCGTACCCCGCGTTGGCGCCGTAGGACATGCCGATCGCGGCGACCACGAAGCCCACCAGCAGCGGGCCGAGGTTGGCCTTCACGGCCTGGTTGCGCAGGTCGATGAGGGCGGCGATCAGCATGAGCAGGAAGGCGGTACCGACGATCTGGTCGATCAACGGCCCCCAGATGCCGCCATGGAAGTACGCGGCCGGGAAGGTCGCGAAGATGGAGAACGTGGCATTGGTACGCCCGTTCACCTTCGGCCCCGTCGCGGCGTGGTCATAGGCGCTGATCGCGTCGTGGTAAACGAGATAGACCAGCGCCGCGCCCGCGAACGCGCCGACCACCTGCGACAACATGAACGGCAGGACCTTGGTCCAGGCGAACCCGCGGCGGATGGCCATCGCCAGCGTCACCGCCGGATTCAGGTGGGCACCGCTGACACCACCGGCGACGTAGACACCGAAGCAGACGGCGAACGCCCAGCCGAACGCGATCAGCAGCCAGTCACCGGCCGCGAGGAAGATCGTCGTGGGCGTCGCCGCACGGCCCGAACCGGGCAGTCCGGCCACCGCCATCGCGACCACGCCGCAGCCGAAGGAGATGAGGACGAAGGTCCCGAGGAACTCCGCCATGCACTCGCCCAGCAGGCCACCCCGGCGCCTGAACTTGGAGGGCTTGATGAGCGGGGGGATTTCGACAGCCATTGAGGCCCCCTCGAAGAGAGCGATACGGCCCGATACGACCATCTTGGCCCACAAATGCTCTTCACGCAGGGCGACGCGATCTCCGGGCCGCGGGGTCAGCTGTCCAGGTCGTCGGCGTAGTGCCGGAAGCCGTGCCGCTCCCGATGCATGCCCCACAGGGTCTCCGCGAGCACGGCCGGATCCTTGCGCACATGCCCGGGCGTGATGGCCCCGGGGATCACCAGCTGGGCGACATGGATCCCCTCGGGGGCGAGCCGGTCGTGCAGCAGATGCCCGTAGGCGCTCTCCGCGGCGAACGCGATCGACGTGCCCGCCCGCTCGGGATGCGGCACGGCGGCCGTCCCCCCGTTCACGAACAGGATGGTCCCCCGCCCGAGCGCCCGCATACCGGGCAGCACCTGCTGCACCGCCGCGACCGGCCCGTACACCGAGAACTCGATCGGCCCGAGCAGATCCCGGTGCCGGGTCTCCAGCACGGGCCGCATGAAGTCCCGGTGCGGGACGGGGCTGTACTGCAACACCTCGACGGTCCCGAGCACGGCGGCGGCGTCCTTCAGGGCCGCCACCAACTGCTCCGGCCGGCGCACGTCGGCAGGGAACCCCCGCGCGGCGACCCCCTCGTCGGCAAGCTCGCCCACCAGGACCTGCAGCCGCTCCCGGTCCCGCGCAAGGAGGGCGACCTCGTACCCCTCCCGCCCGAACCGACGCGCGACGGCGGCGCCCAGCCCGGGCCCGGCGCCGACGATGGCCATGGTGCTCATGAGCAAATCCTTGCCCCTGCGACGGCACACCACCACCCAGCCCGAGCGGGACGTGACGGGTCTCAGCCCTCGGCGCCCTCGGCGCCGCCGACGGCGGACTCCACCACCACGCCAGGCTGCCTCTGGCGAATCCGCTCCACCTGTACGGCGGTGACGGCCCGCACGGCGAACGCACCGGCCACGGCGGCCCCGATGACGGCGGCGTCGGACACGAGCAGCGGCCACACCTCGCTGTACGCCCGGGCGATGAGCTCGTCGGTGGAGTCGCGGTACATGATGCCCACCCCGCCGAGCATCCCGACCACCCAGAGCCCCCACCACACGTTCACGGAGACGGGCAGCTTCCGCCCCGGAGCGGTGGTCCGGAACGCGTCGGCGACGATCCCACGCGGGAACCACAGATTGGCAATGGGCATGAGCCACCCGAGGTAGACCCAGATCCCGGCGTACTTCGGCGTCTGCCCCGTGAGCGCACGCGCGTTGTCCCGTACCCGCCACATCCACGAGAGAAAGAGGAGCGCGCAGAGGAGGGCGGCGCCGCCCCCGAGGCTGGTGACGAGGTGGTACGAGTCCTCCAGCCCGTTGAGCGCCCGGTGCACCCCGTTCCCCTGGTCCGGCGGCCCCGAGGCAGGCTCCCCGGCCATGGCCAGCCGCACTTCCCACACGGCCCGCACGACCCATGCGAGCCCCGCGAGCAGCAGGGCCCCGGCAGTCAGGTGCCCGGACACCTTGATGGGCCTCAGGCCGAGGGTGCGGGAGCGCGCGGCCGGCTCCACTATCTCTTCGTTCACCGCATCATCCTGACGCACGCCGAAGCAGACTTGCCAGGGACACGCCAGCTGGTGAGGGGGATCAGCGAATGCCCTCGTCCATGAGCACGTACAGCAGCCCGACGAGCGACCCGCTGCTCACGATCTCCCGCCGGTCGATCATCCCCCGCACCTCACCGAGCGGAACCCACTCGATCCGGTCCGACTCGTTCTGCTCGGTGGGCGGCCCGACATACGCAGCCCCGTCCGCACGGAACACATGATGCTGCGAGTCGGTGATCCCGTTGGCCGGCTCGGCGTAGATGAGGGGCTTCAGCGGCCCGGGACGCCAGCCGGTCTCCTCCAGCACCTCACGCGCCGCCGCCTCTTCCGGCGTCTCCCCCTCCTCGACCAGCCCCATGGGGAGTTCCCAGGCCCACGAGTCCGTGATGAACCGGTGCCGCCACATCATGAGGATCTCGCGCCGCTCATTGACGAGGGCCCCCACCGCCAGGTGCCGCAGCCGCACCACGTGGTACTCCCACCGCAGCCCATCAGGCTGCTGCACGTCCACCAGGCACAGATTCACCCACGGGTTCGAGTAGATCCGCCGCTCCCCATAGGTCTTCCACTCCATCAACGCACCCTTTCCGCCGGCTGCCTGCAGCCTCGCAGAGCGGGTCACGACGACACGCCCCTCCACATCCCGTGCGGATGAAACCACGCAGATCGGCAGTACCCGGACGGGCCCGATGGGTACGGTGTCCGCCTCTCCCGGAGCAGCTCCCCGAGCTGACGTGGAACAGCGCGATGGCATCCCGCATGCCCATTCCCTGGAGATCCAGCGTGGACGTGTTCGCGCGAGCCTTGAGACAGCGTGGGGTCGAGCCCGATGCCGTACGCGACGTCGACGCCACCCGGAATGCCTTCGGCGCTTTTCTCCAGATCGAGGTCGCGGGGATCGAGCGGCCCGAGAACGACGGCGACGGCTTCATCGTCGAATGGGGCAGGTGGGACGGGAACGACGACCAGCCTTCGCCGTCCTTCGGGCGACTGCTCGCGGTCAACGATGCCGGTGACCGTGACGCCCCCGACTGGCAGCCGGAGTACTGGAAAGCAGAGCTGCAACTCGTCTTCGCCGAGGATCCGGCATGGGCGGATCTCGACAGCCTCGGGCATCAGGACACCGGATTCGACCACGCCGAGATCGGCGCGCCCAGGATCACCGCGCTGGAAGAAACACGCCGGTTCATCGAGTCCTACCCCCAGCTGGCGGCAATGTGGCGAGCCGAACCCACTCGCAGCGGCTTGACCCTTGAGCGAGCGGCGACGCCGTGAAGCCGTATCCGGAGGGGTGCCTTCCCGTCATGGCCCGGCACATGGCCGTCGGACTTCCCCGGCAGAGAGCCCTCAGGCCTCCGGGCTCTGCGCCGGCAGAGCGCACCAGCAGTCCTCGCCGACCGTCGGCGGCGCGTCGGACAGCGCCTGGGTGAAGGAGCGGATGAGCGGGCTCTCCGCGGCCGTGCGCCAGACCGGGGCCCATCGGGACGGCGGGGCGTCGAGGATCGGGATGAAGGCCAGGTTGGGCCACGGGTAGAAGTCCGCGATGTCGCCCGACACCGAGGCGACGGCCTGACCGGTGGCCACGGCGGTGAGGGCCTCCTGCCACGTCGAAACCTGCGGGCCACGGGGGATCGGGCGACCGGAGGGGGTGTGGAAGGGGTTGAGGGCCTCTTCCATGTAGGCCGGCAGGGCGCGGCTGGCCACGAACGCGCAGTCGGCGAGGTCCTCCAGGCGGATGGCGTCGCGCCGGGCGTACGGGTGGGAGGCTCCGGTCATGAGCAGGGTCCGCGAGGCGTGGATGACCGGGCCCACGGTGAGGTCCGGTTCCTCGACCGGCAGCCAGAGCACGGCGATGTCGACGTCCCCGGAGCGGAGCAGATCCAGGGGGGCGGGGGGCTGGATCTCGCGGAACCGCACCTGGATCTCCGGGGAACGGGCCCGCAGGAGGGCCACGGCGTCGGACAGCATCCAGGAGTGGGGGCCGACGGTGCCGACCGTCAGGGTGTCCGTCCCGCGGGCGGCGGCCCTGGCCGCGGCGACACCGTCCATGATCTGCCGGTAACCGGCGCCGAGTTCGCGTTGCAGCTGCTCGCCGAGCGGAGTGAGCCGTACCGCGCGGCTGGTGCGTTCGAACAGGAGGCCGCCGATCTGCCGCTCCTGCTTCTTGATCGACTGGCTGACCCGGGCCTGGGTGACGTGCAGACGATGTGCCGTACGGCTGAAGTGCAGTTCCTCGGCGAGGGTCAGGAAGATCTCGATGTCGCGGAGCTCCACTCGCCCCCCTTCGGACTCATTAGCCGACGGTTATGACTCGTTATCAGGTTCATCGTTGATGCCCGGACGGGCCGGGCGCAAGGTGGGGGCCGACACCGACGCGGATTCACGGGGGAAGACGCAGATGAGGAAGATCCTCAACACCGCTCACATCTACATGATCATCGGGCTGGTCAGCGGCCTGTACTACCGCGAGCTGACCAAGGCCAAGGACTTCGAGGGAGACACCCAGCTCGCCGTCGTACACACCCATGTCCTGGCGCTCGGCATGCTGTTCTTCCTCGTCGTCCTGGCGCTGGAGAAGCAGTTCGCGCTGACCTCCCAGCGGCTGTTCAACTGGTTCTTCTGGACCTACAACGCCGGCCTGGCGGTGACCGTCGGCATGATGACCCTGCACGGAACGCTGACGGTCCTCGGCCACTCCGGCTCGGACGCCATCGCCGGGATCGCCGGCCTCGGCCATGTCCTGCTGACGGTGGGCCTGGTGCTCTTCTTCATCACGGTGGGCAAGTGCCTGCCCGGCGCCTCCCGAGCGGAGGACGCCGGCGTCACTCGCCCGAAGGACGCAGCCCCGTCAGCTTCTCCGGGTTCACCTGCAGGCGCAGATTCCTGATGCCGTCCTCGGACAGGTCGTAGGTGAGGGCCGCCACCGGCATCTCGCCCACGGTGAACAGGATGCCCAACTCACCGTTGACGAGGGCCTGTCGGAAGGTGACGCCGGCCGACTGCGGCTTCGCCAGGACGCCGAGGATCCAGCGCGCCACATGGTCGGGGCCGTGCAGCGGGCGGCGGGCCGCGGTGACCTTGCCGCCGCCGTCCGACCAGCAGGTCACATCCGGCGCCAGAAGTTCCATCACCGCGTTCAGGTCGCCGCCCGCGCACGCCTCGATGAACTGGGTGGTGATCCGGGCCCGCCGGTCCGGGTCCGTGTCGTAGCGCGGGCGGCGGGACTGGACGTGGTTGCGGGCGCGGTGGGCGATCTGACGGACGGTGGGTTCCGGGCGGTCCAGGATGTCGGCGATCTCCGCGTGGGAGTAGCCGAAGACCTCGCGCAGGACGAACACCGCCCGCTCCACCGGGGTCAGCGTCTCCAGGATCACCAGCATGGCCGTCGACACACTGTCCGCCAGCTCCGTTTCCTCGGCGGCGTCGGGAGAGGTGAGCAGGGGCTCGGGGAGCCACGGGCCCACGTACTGCTCGCGGATCGCGCGGGCCGAGGTCAGGCGGGTCAGGGAGAGGTTCGTGACCGTGCGGACCAGGTAGGCGCGCGGGTTGCGGACCGCCGAGCGGTCCGCCGCGTTCCAGTTGAGCCAGGCGTCCTGCAGGACGTCCTCGGCGTCCGCCACACTGCCCAGCATCCGGTACGCCGTCGCGAACAGCAGCCGCCTGTGTTCGAGGTACGGGTCCGGGCTCCCACCGGGCTGCGCCTGCGTGATCTTCATGGGATCAACCTGCCAGAACAACACCGCTCCTGTCGTCGGCGGCGACCTGCTTCCCCGCCCGGCCCGCCTTCGACAGCGCCACCGTCACGCTCATGCGCCTGCTCAGCCGGTAGAACGGCAGCGGGCTCCCGCTCACCAGCTCCTTGTACCGGACCGCCGCCCGGCCCTTCAGGTACGCCCGCCGCGGGGTGTCGTCCGGGTGCGTGAACTGGATGACCGCGTCCCTGCGGCCGAGGCTCACCGGCTGGTGGACGTAGCCGAAGCGGAAGGGGCGGACCGGGCGGCGGCGCAGCAGGCGGGCGATCGCGTCCGCGGTGTACGCCGCCGTCGGCATCCCGCTCTGGCAGGTGCCGTGCAGCCTGCCCCAGGGCATCCGGATCGCCGCCGCGTCCCCGATCGCGTGGATCCCGGGGTGGGAGACCGAGCGCAGGGTCTCGTCCACGAGCAGCAGGCCCCGCTCGTCCACCGCCACGCCCGCCCGCGCCGCCAGCGGCGAGACCCGTACGCCCGCCGTCCACACGCACACCGCCGACTCGAGCACCTCGCCCGACGCCAGCTCCACCGCGTCCGGCAGCACCTTGGTCACCTGTGCGCCGGTGCGGACCGTGACGCCCAGGCGCGTCAGGGCGGCGCGCAGGTACGACCGCGCCCTCTCACCCATCATCGCGCCCGGCTCCTGTGTGCAGAGCAGGGTCACCGACAGGTCCGGGTGCGACTCCGCGATCTCCGTCGCGGCCTCCACACCGGTCAGCCCGCCGCCGCACACCGTCACCGTGCCCGCCGTCCGCGCCGTCTCGGCCAGCCGCGCCGCCAGCCGGCCCGCCGGACCGTGCCCGTCCAGGGTGTACGCGTGCTCCTCGGCCCCGGGCACCGCGCCGGTGTCGGCCCGGCTTCCGAGGGCGTAGACCAAGGTGTCGTACGGCAGTACGGCCGCGTCCGCGTCACCCTCGTCGCCCGCGCCCACCGTCACGGTGCGTGCCCCCGGGTCCAGGGCCGTCGCGTACCCCTGGACGAAGGTGATGCCCGTGCCCGCCAGCAGGTCGGGGATGCCGTGCTCGGTGAGTTCCTGGCCCGTCGCCGCCTGGTGCATGCGCAGCCGTTCGGTGAAGCGGGCGGAGGGGTTGACCAGGGTCACCTGGACGCCGGTGCGGCGCGTGCGGTGGGCCAGCCGGATCGCGGCCAGCATGCCGGTGTAGCCGGCGCCCAGCACCACGACCCGGTGGCCGTCCTGCGCCCGTCGTCCGGTCTTCGGCTGCTTCGGCATGTCCACTCCCGGGGTCGGGTCACCGGGCACGTCGTCTTCGTCCGGTGCCGGTGACGACCATGGGACTGGCGAGCCCCGCCGTGCGTGACAGCCCACCCATGTGACCTGCATCACATGGGAACGTCAGTCGGCCGGGTACTCCGGCTGATAGACGGCGAGCGACCAGATCACGAAGAAGTCGATGGCGATCATGACGAGAGCCCAGACCGGCGAGTACGGCAGGAACAGGAACTGGGCGATCACACTCAGGGAGGCGAGGCCGATACCGACCGCCCGGGCCCACTCGGCGCGCCTGAGGACACCCGCGCCGGTGACGACGGCCACGACACCCAGGACGAGGAGGATCCAGCCCCAGCCGGTGAGGTTGATCTTGTACACATACGTGCCGATGCGGCTGTACACGTCGTCGGCCGCGAGCGCGGAGATGCCCTGGAGGACGGCGAGGACGCCCTCCACCAGGAGCATCACTCCCGCGAAGACGAGCCCTCCCTCGGCCCAGTCGGTCTTCCCCGCCCGTGCCGGTCGGGTGTGCTGCGTCATGGCCGTACCTCCGCCGTCGTCGCCCCGAGCCGGTCGTACGTACGACGATCCGGCCCACCCGGCCCGGAGACCACGGGGGCTGCTCCGTTCGGGTGAGCCGGCGGCCGGGGCGGAACGGCTCAGGCCATCCAGAAGAAGACGGCCGTCATCCGCTTCTCCGCCAGCTCCTTGCCGAAGTAACCGGTCGCGCTGTGCACCAGGTTGGCGTTGTAGAGGAGGAGGCGGTTGTACCGGTGCGGGACACGGACGTCCTCCTCGAAGGCGTCCGGGGTGACGAAGCGGGTACCGAGGGCCTCGACGAGGTTGTTGTGCGGGGCCTGCACGACATTGCCGCCGAGCCGGCCGCCGGGCAGGGACTGGCGGAAGAAACTGGTGCCGCAGTCCTTGGGCACGTGCGGGTTGAGGTACAGCACGGCCGCGTACCGGCACAGCGCGCGCGAGTCGGTGTGCGGGCGCGGTTCGCTCTCGCCCTCGCCGACCACCTGCACGCAGTTGTGGTTGAGGGTGCCGCCGCCGGGCGCCTGCTGCACCCACAGCTCCTTCGCCCCGGTCGACCGCTTCACCAGCCGCTCGATGCGGTCGAGTTCACCGGGTTCCAGGCCGGGCATCGCCCGCAGTCCGGGCCAGGTCTCCGAGGTGTAGGGGTAGCCCTCGACCCAGTCGTCCTTGGCCAGACACCGCTCGCGTACCGCGTCGACATCCGGCAGGACGTCGTCCAGGACCCAGTAGTCACGGCCCTTGGTGGGCTTGCGGTAGGGCAGGACGGGCAGCGCGGCACGCATGCGCGGGGGTGGCTGTGGGGGCATGCGGCGAATCTAGGACTGCGTTTCCCCTCGGTTCTCCCGAGGAAGAGTCAACTCTCCTGCGGGAAGGTCAACCTTTAACCAACTGCGGTCATCTGGCCCTCGCGCACGACCGGGACGAATCTTTACCCGAAACCACCGACACAAATGACCTCCGCATCCGTACTGCTGTGCGTCCGAACCGCCTGCAGGCGGATCCACGGCCAGGCAGGAGGCACGGTGCGCATCTCGCGGAACGCGACGGGAACTCTCTTCGTGGGCGGAGCGATGGCCCTGACCCTCGGCGCGCTCGCCTACCCGAGCATGCTCGGTGTGAGCACCGTCTCGAGCTCCCCGGACCGTGTCATCGCCAACACCCAGTGGGGTCCGCTCACCGAGTCCGACCGGGACTTCGTGGTGAAGGTGCGCGCGGCCGGCCTGTGGGAGTACCCGGTGGGGCAGATCGGGCTGCAGAAGGGCACCAGCAAGGGGGTGATCGAGGCCAGCAAGCACCTGGTCGACGGGCACTCCGCGCTGGACACGACCTGCCGCAAGATCGCGCCGATGCTGAACATCACGCTGCCCAACGTGGCGAGCCCCCAGCAGGAGGGCTTCGTCGCCACGCTGAAGTCGGACAGCGGCAAGAAGTTCGACACCGACTTCGCCAACATCCTGCGGATGACGCACGGTTCGATCTTCAACACGGTGGCGAAGATCCGCTCCACGACCAAGAACTCGCTCGTGCGGGCCCTGGCCGACCAGGCCAACGACACCGTGCTCGACCACATCACGGTGATGGAGAGGACCGGTCTGGTCGACTTCGACCAGACCCTCTTCCAGCAGACCACCCCGCCGAAGCTGCCCAGCTCGGACCTGACCCCGCCGCCCCCGCCGGCGGGCCAGCCGCAGGTCGTGCTCACGCCGCCGCCGAACGCCACCTCCACACCGGTGGACATCAACGGCCTCACCGGCGGCAACGGCGGCGGCACCGGCGGCGCCTCACCCGCCCCCAGCCCGACCGTGGGCTAGGTCAGCCACACCGTGGTGTCCGGCGGGAGGGCGTCCGGTTCCGGGAGCGGGGTGCTGGCGAGCACTACCTCGCCCGGGGGCAGTCGTACCGGCTCCGCGGTGAGGTTGGTGACACAGCGCCAGGTCTCGGTGCGGGCGAAGTCCAGCACCCCGGCCGGGGCGTCGGGCGTCCACGTCAGCGTCTCGCCCTCCAGCAGCTTGCGGCGCAGCCTGAGCGCGGTGCGGTACAGCTCCAGGGTGGAGCCCTCGGCACCGGCCTGGGCCTCGACGGCGTACGACGCGAAGGACGCCGGCTGCGGCAGCCAGGCGGCCCCGGACCCGAAGCCGTACGAGGGCCCGGTCGTCGTCCACGGCAGCGGCACCCGGCAGCCGTCGCGGCCCTTGCGGGCATGGCCCGTCTGCCCCCAGATCGGGTCCTGCAGCGCCTCGGCGGGCAGGTCGGCGACCTCGGGCAGGCCGAGTTCCTCGCCCTGGTAGACGTACGACGATCCGGGCAGCGCCAGCATCAGCAGCGTCGCGGCCCGGGCCCGGCGCAGGCCCGCCTCCCGGTCGGTCGCCGGGGCCGTGCCGCCGGACAGCAGCCAGGCGTTCTCGTCGGTGCCGGGCGGGAGCACGAGGCGCGAGGCGTGGCGGACGACGTCGTGGTTGGAGAGCACCCAGGTGGCGGAGGCACCGGCGGCGCGGGCCGCCGCCAGGGAGCCCGTGATGACCTGACGGAGTTCGTCCGCACCCCAACCAGCCTGCAGATACTCGAAGTTGAAGGCCTGGCCGAGTTCGTCCGGGCGGGCGTACAGCGCGCGGCGGGCGTCCGGGACCCAGGCCTCGGCGACCGCGGTGCGGGGTGGGCTGTAGGCGTCGAAGATCTTGCGCCAGTCACGGTAGATCTCGTGGACCTCGTCGCGGTCCCAGTAGGGGTGGGTACCGGGCTCCACCCGCTGCAGGGACTCCTCGCCCGTGACGCCCGGAGCGCCGACGTCCCGCAGCGGTTCGGCCAGGTCCTTGGCCAGGCCGTGGGCGACGTCGATACGGAAGCCGTCGACGCCCCGGTCGGACCAGAAGCGCAGGGTGGTGCGGAGGTCGGCGCGGACCTCCTCGTTCTCCCAGTTCAGGTCGGGCTGTTCGGGCGCGAACAGATGCAGGTACCAGTCGCCGTCGGGGAGCCGCCGCCAGGCGCTGCCGCCGAAGACCGACTGCCAGTCGGTCGGCGGGAGTTCGCCGGCGGCGCCGCGGCCGGGGCGGAAGACGTAGCGCTCACGGGCCGCGGATCCGGGTCCGGCCCGCAGGGCCTCCTGGAACCAGGGGTGCAGGTGCGAGGTGTGGTTCGGGACGATGTCCACGACGACCTTCAGACCGAGCCGATGGGCCTCGGCGGCCAGCGCGTCGAAGTCGTCGAGGCTGCCGAGGCGCGGGTCGACGTCCCGGTGATCGGCGACGTCGTAGCCGCCGTCGGCGAGTTCGGAGGGGTAGAAGGGGCTGAGCCACAGGGCGTCCACGCCGAGCGTGGCGAGGTGGTTCAGGCGCTCGGTGACACCCCTGAGGTCACCGAGGCCGTCACCGTCGGCGTCGGCGAAACTGCGCGGATAGACCTGGTAGATGACGGCCTGGCGCCACCAGTCGGGATTCCTGGAGGAGAGGTCTGGCATACCCGAACTCTGTCCACCTTGCCCGGAAACGGAACCTTGGGCACTACAAGGCCGGCCGGACGAGCCCGGGCCGGTTCCGCGCAGAACCTAGGCGGCCGGGCCGACGTCCGATCCGCCGGACCTGCCCTAGCGGCGCTCCACCGTCTCCAGGTACAGCTTCACGTACCGCTCCACGTTCACCGCCAACGCCACGTCCACCAGGGCCTGTTCGCGAACGCCGCCGTGGATCTCGGACTCGCCGGGGCGGTGGCGGCGGTCGACGACCGTCTGGCCACGGGTCGGGCCGGGGGCCAGGGCGACCTCGACGGGCAGCAGGCGGGTGGTGATGCCGGCCGGGTCCGCGACCGCGCACACCGCGCCCGCGTCACCGAGGCCCCCTGCCGGATCGTCGCCGTCGGGGTCGGGTGCGGACGGGCGGTGGGCCAGCAGCTCGCCGGCCAGCCGGGTGCCCCGTTCCGTGCTCTCCCGCAGCCGCCGTACGTCCGGGCCCGGTACGACGACCTGGGTGAACACGTCGAGCCCGTACATGGTGATCGGCACCCCTGCGGTGAGCAGGACCGCCGCCGCCTCCGGGTCGTGCCAGACGTTGAACTCGGCGACCGGCGTGGCGTTCCCGGTGGCGACCGCGCCCCCCATGAACACGATCCGCTCGATGTTCCGGGTCACCTCCGGGTGGGTGCGCAGCAGGAGCGCGATGTTGGTGAGCGGCGCCGTCGGGATCAGGGTGACCGGGGTCGGGGAGCCCAGGATCTCGCGGTACAGGAGGGTCACGGCGTCCACCGCGGCGCGGCCGCGCCTGGGCGCGGGCAGGCCGAGGTCGCCCATGCCGTCCACGCCGTGCACGTGCCGGGCCGAGCGGGCCGGCTCGATCAGCGGGCGCTCGGCGCCGCGCGCCACCGGGACGTCCGGGGCGCCCGCCTCCTCCAGCACGGTCAGGGTGTTGCGGACCACCCCGTCGACGTCGGTGTTCCCGGCCACGCAGGTCACCGCCCTGAGGTCCAGGTGCGGGTGGCGTACGGCGAACAGCAGGGCCAGGGCGTCGTCGACGCCGGTGTCGCAGTCGATGATCACGGGGATGGGCAGACCGGTCACGTCGGACTCCTTCCGTCGTACCGACACTAGTTCAGGACCCTCAGGACCACAGTGCGGTGCCCTTCGCCGCCACTCGGTCGGCGACGCGTCGCAGCAACTCGGGTACCAGGAGCGCGCCGGGGCGACGGCCGTCCCGCAGGCGCAGGGCCGCGAGGCCCGCGTCGGCCTCCCGGTCGCCGATCACCGCCTGGTACGGGACCAGGCGGGCCGCGCGGACGCGGGCGCCGAGGGTGCCCTGTTCGGGGGCGGCGAGTTCGGCGCGCAGGCCGAGCGCGGCCGCCTCCCGGACCACCGCGGCCGCCCGCTCCACCTGTTCCTCCGCGACCGGCAGCACGGCCAGCTGCACCGGGGCCAGCCAGGCCGGGAAGGCCCCGCCGTGCGCCTCGATGAGGTGGGCCACGGCCCGCTCCACGCTGCCGATGATGCTGCGGTGCACCATCACCGGCCGGTGCTTCGCACCGTCGGCTCCGATGTAGTGCAGGTCGAAGCGGGCCGGCTGGTGGAAGTCGATCTGCACGGTGGACAGGGTGGACTCGCGGCCGGCCGGGTCCGCGATCTGTACGTCGATCTTGGGGCCGTAGAAGGCGGCCTCGCCCTCCGCCTCCTCGTACGCCACTCCGGACTCGGCCAGCACCTCCTTCAGCAGCGCGGTGGCCCGCTGCCACAGCTCCGGGTCGGCGACGTACTTGCCGCCCTCGCCGGGCAGTGAGAGACGGTGGCGCACGGCCTCGATGCCGAGGTCGGCGTAGGCGCGGGCGATCAGCTCCAGCGCGGCGCGGGCCTCGTCGACGGCCTGCTCCAGGGTGCAGAAGATGTGGGCGTCGTTGAGCTGGATGGCGCGCACCCGGGTCAGGCCGCCGAGGACGCCGGACAGTTCGGCGCGGTACATGGTGCCCAGCTCGGCGATGCGCAGGGGCAGTTCGCGGTAGCTGTGGGAGCGGGAGCGGTAGATCAGGGCGTGGTGGGGGCAGAGGCTGGGGCGCAGGACGACCTCCTCCGCGCCCAGGTTCATCGGCGGGTACATGTCGTCGCTGTAGTGGTCCCAGTGCCCGGAGGTCTCGTAGAGCTCGCGTTTGCCGAGCGCGGGCGAGTACACGTGCCGGTAGCCGGCGGCGCGTTCCGCCTCCCGGATGTACTCCTCCAGGGTGTGCCGTACGACGGCCCCGTCCGGGAGCCAGTAGGGCAGCCCCGCGCCCATCAGCGGGTCGGTGTCGAACAGGCCGAGTTCACGGCCGAGGCGGCGGTGGTCGGGGACGCGGTCGCCGATCGGGTCGGTCATGGGGGTCTCCTCGGTGCGGGAGGCGAACACCACCGGCATGCCGAAGCCCCGGGGCGTTCGCCCCGGGGCTTCGGACTGAGTCAGGTGTCAGCGCGCCGGGACGGTCTCCGGCGTCGTCGTGCTCTGCGGACACGGCTGGGCGCGCTTCATGGGGCGACCGTAGCGCCGGCCCCTGCCGCAGCGCCATCGGTTTTCCCCGGGTCTTCCCCGCCGCTCACCCGGACGGGGTTTCCCGCCCTCACCCGGACGGCCCGGAGCGCTGGTGAGCGGGTCGCGGCGATGGTGCCGTGAGAGGAGGCACCTCCACCCCCACCTGCCCCGCCAGGGAGGCACCCCAGATGACCGCCGCCATACGCCCCCGCGCCCTCCCTCTCGCCGCCCTCGCCACCGGCCTCCTCGCCCTCACCGGGTGCGCGGCCCTCGGCCTGGAACGCCCGCCGTCCGCGCAGCAGCCCCTGCCCACCGTCGACAAGCCCTCCCCCTCGGCGAAGCCGTCGGCCCGGGCCGACGGATCCACGCTCACCGACGACCAGGCCCGGGCCGCGCTCATCACGGAGACCGACCTCGGCGCCCCCTGGTCCGCGACGCGCGGGGCGGCCACCTGGCGGGACGGCCTGCTGAAGGCGACCACGACGGCCGGTGAGTGCCAGCGCCTGCTGGACGCGCTCTACTCCGACGAACTCCTCGGCGCCCCCGCCCGGGTCGCCGTGGGCCTCGACGACGACGACACCGAGGCCCAGATCCGCTACCAGATCGGCGCCCGCCGCCCGTCGGACGTCGACGCCGTGCTGAAGTGGCTGCAGACGATGCCGGTGCAGTGCGCCCGGTTCACGGCCACCTCGGAGAACGGCCTGGTCGAGGACGTCCAGGTCCAGGACGCCCTCCTGCCGGAGGTCGGGGACGTGCGCCAGGGTCTGCACGTCACCGTCGCCACCACGACCTCCGACGAGCAGGATGTCTTCCTGACGATGGACCTGGCCGCCGTCCGGGTCGGCGAGGACGCCTTCGCCCTCACCAACGCCGGCCTGGGCGACGTGCCGAACGACGCGACACAGCTGGCCGTCCAGATCGGCGCACTCCGCCTGGCGGACGTACGCAAGCAGGGCCGGGCCCAGGTCTGAACCAGGCCCTAGGACGGCGTCGTCACGGAGGCCCGCACCGACGGTGTCCGCCCCGTCACCAGCACCACCGCGCCCTTGTCCAGCCGTGTGTACACCCACTTCGCGTCGTCTTCTGGCAGGCCGATCCAGCCGCCGGTGGAGGCATAGGTGCCGGGGGCCTTCAGGTCGTAGGTGAGGGCGATGGCGGTGGTCCTCGTCCGGTCCGCGGAGCGCAGCTCGATCACCCACGGCACGCTCGGCATCGACGTGCCGCTGCCACCGCCGCTCCCGGTCTCCATCTCCCGTTTCAGGGACTTGGCGACGACGGTGAACCTGCCGGTGGGCGTGGGCAGTTGGGGAACTCCTGAGGAGATGGGCATGATCCGCCCGTCGAGGGTCATCGTCATCCCGGTGAGGTCGACGACGGCGTCGGCGGCGGCCGGAGTCGGGGTGGGTGCCGGACTGGTCCGCAGCCGGGGACTGGCGGCCGGGGTGGTGCGGCGGCCGGAGTCGGAGTCGTGGCGGAGGCCGAGGCCGACGGTCACCGTGACGGCGAGGGCCGCCGCGGCGGCCACCCCGCCGACCACGACGGTCGTACGCCGGCGACGGCCACGCCGTACGGCCAGACGGCGGACCTCGGCACCGGCGACGGGCGGCGGGGACTGGTTCCCCTCGGCCAACGTCCGCAGCGCGCCGGAGAGTTCGGGACGGGGGTCGACATCGCGGTCGCGGTCATCGGACACGGTCGCCCTCCCTCTCCCCCTCGCCCGGGGCCAGCACCCGGGCCAGTGCCGCGCGGCCACGGGACAGACGGGCCTTGACCGTCCCCACCGGGGCGCCGGTTTCCGAGGCTACTTGCTCCACGCTCAGGTCGCACAGATGGTGCAGGACGACGGCCATCCGCTGGGCCTCGGGCAGGGTGCGCAGCGCCATGACGAGCGCGGTGTGCTCGGGGTCGGGCCCGGGCACGGACTCCGGTGGCGGGGTGCGCCGCACCAGTTCCAGCCAGCGCCGGGCGCGCCGCCACCGGCTGACGGCGAGCCGCATCGCGACGGTCCTGACCCATGCCTCGGGCGCCCCGTCCGCGAGGAAGTCGCGCCGCCGGTCCCAGGCCCGTACGAACGCCTCCTGCACGACGTCCTGCGCCTCGACGTGGTCCCCGGTGAACGCGTAGAGCTGGCCGGTCAGCCGGGGGAACGCGGCGGCGTAGAACGCGTCGAACTCGTCCTCGGTCATGCCTCCCCTGCCACTCGTGCCCCAACTTCCCCGTACCGCCGTGCAACCCGGACCGCTTCGCGGTGCGTACAGGTCCCGTACGTCGCACATCGAAACACATCGCAGGGGGAACCCGATGACGACCAGAGCCGACCGCCGAACCCGTCATCGCGCCGGTCGTTCCGGCCGCCGGAGCGAGTTCGGCGGCTACGCCGCCGTGGCCTGGCCGCGTCTGCTGCGCACGGCCCATCTGCTGACCGGCGACCCGGCCGAGGCCGACGCCCTGACGCGCACCACCCTGTCCGACGCGTACGCCCACTGGCGGCGCATCCCGGGCAACGACACCGACTTCTACGTACGACGGCTGCTCGTGCGCCACCATCTCGGCCGCCATGTCGGCCGCACTCTCGGCCGCACTCTCGGCCGTCGTGTCGGCCGTCGGCCGCACCGCACGGGACCCGCGCCGCAGGCCCCGCTCGCCCGGGCCCTCGCCGCCCTGCCCGCGCGCCAGCGGGTGGTGCTGGTCCTGCGGCTGGGCGAGGACCTGGGCCGGCTGGAGATCGCCGAGATGCTCGGCTGGTCGGTCGGCGCGGTGAAGTCGTACGAACGACGGGGGCTGAAGGCCTTGGGGGCAGCATGAGGCACAGGCAACCGGAGTACTTGGACGGCGAGTTGGGCGAGGCGTTCACCGCCGCCCGCGACGAGGCGCCCCGCACGCCCGTCCCGCTCGCCGCCATCGAGCGGGAGGGCCGGGCGCGGCGCCGACGGCGCCGGATCACCGTGCTGCTGATCTGCTGTCTGCTGGTGCTGGGCCCGCTCGGCTACGTCGGCCGGCGGCTGACGGGCGGGTCCGGGGGCGGGCCCGTGACTCCCGCACGGTCGGTGGCCGCCGGGACCGTGCGGGTGGTGGCCGCCGGTGAGCACGTACGGCCGCTGTCCGGCGAGGAATTGTGGCTGACGAAGGACGGCGCGCACTGGTCGTCGCCGCGGGGCGGGGGCGAGTCCCTGCCGGTCTCGGGGCTCTCCGCGGAGCCCCCGACCGTCACCCTCCGGCTGGAGGTGACCGGCCGGAGCGGGCTGCTGCTGTCCGGCGTGCACCGCGGCGGCGGACCGGCCGCCCGCGTCGAGGTGCAGCAGCCCTCGGGCAGGACCACCGCAACCGTGCTCACCCTCGCCGGGAACCCTGGCTGGGACGTCTGGTACGCGACCCCCCGACTCCCGGCCGACAAGCAGGAGTTGCTGCGCACCCGGGTCACGGTCTACGACGCCGGCGGCAAGGTCCTGGCGCGGGGCGGGGTGGGCTGGTGAAACGTCTCCTCAAGCATCTGCGCCGCCGCCGGGGCCGCTGGGTCCGGCGCATCCTCGTGGCGCTGCTCGCGCTGTGCCTCGTGCTGGTCGGCACGGTGTGGGTGGCGTACCTGCTCACGGCCGTCCCGGACCCGCACCCGGAGACGGTCAGCCAGAGCACGGTCTTCCTGGACGCGGAGGGGGAGTACCTGGGCCGACGCGGGCCGGTGGACCGGCAGGACGTGTCCCTGGCGCAGGTGCCGCGGCACGTCCAGGACGCGGTGATCGCCGCCGAGAACCGTTCCTTCCGCACGGACTCGGGTGTCTCGCCGAGCGCGATCGTGCGCGCGGCCGTGGCCACGCTGTCCGGCGGGGAGCGCCAGGGCGGTTCGACGATCACCCAGCAGTACGTGAAGAACGCCCTGCTGAGCCCCGAACAGTCCCTGACCCGCAAGGCCCGTGAGGCGCTGATCGCCGTCAAGCTGGACCGCACCCGCTCCAAGGACTCGATCCTGGAGGGCTACCTCAACACCGTGTACTTCGGCCGGGGCGCGGCGGGCATCGAGTCGGCGGCGCGGAACTACTTCGGCGTGGACGCGAAGGACCTCACGGTGTCGCAGGGCGCGGCGCTCGCGGCCATCATCAACCGGCCGACGT
Source organism: Streptomyces sp. NPDC101165 (assembly GCF_044768135.1). Classification (NCBI taxonomy): domain Bacteria; kingdom Bacillati; phylum Actinomycetota; class Actinomycetes; order Kitasatosporales; family Streptomycetaceae; genus Streptomyces; species Streptomyces sp. NPDC101165. The sequence goes on from NZ_JBIWPG010000006.1 coordinate 97,205, forward strand.
TCTACGAACGGGCCGGCTCGGACGCGAAGGTCACCACGACGCTGCAGAAGCGCTGGCGCTGGGTGCTGGACGCGATGCGCTCCTCGGGCAGCATCACGGCCGCGCAGCGCTCCTCGGCCGCCTTCCCGGCCTTCCGCTTCTATCCGCCCGGCGACACGGACGGCCAGCGCCAGTACCTGATCGACGCGGCCGCCACCGAGGCCGCCCGCCGTCTCGGCATCACGCAGGACCAGCTGGCGCGCGGCGGCTACACGGTCCGTACGACCTTCGACCTGAGCACGCAGTACGCGGTGTCGGAGCGCGTGCGCCAGCGGTCCGCGGGCCTGCCCGAGGGTACGAAGCTGCACGCGGCGGTGATCGCCATGGTCCCCGGCGACGGCGCGGTCCGTGTGCTGTACGGCGGTACGGACTACGCCCACCAGCCCTTCAACGACGCCCTGTCGGGCGCGGTGGAGGCCGGTACGGCACTGCGGCCCTTCAGCGGCCTGCCGCTCGGCGCGCCGCTGTCGAAGCTCGCGAAGACCGCGGCACCGACACCGCTGACCGTGGCCTCGGCGTACGCGACCGCGGCGGCGGACGGCACCTACGCGACGCCGTACATGGTGCAGCGGATCACCCGGGGCGGCGACACCGTGTACACGGCCCGCCCGGACCGGCACCGGGTCATGGGCTCCGTCATGGCCGCGGCGGCGGCGAAGTACGCGGTCACGGGCGAGCCGGTGACGTACACCGGCGGTGCGGGCACGGGCCCCGGCACCCGGACGCTGTGGCAGTCGGCGTACACCGGCCGGCTCGCCCTCACGACCGCCCTGTTCGCCGAGCACCCGGCCACGAAGGGGCACCCGGCGCGACCGGGGCACCTCCCGGCCTCGGCCCGGGACCTGGCCACCGGGGTCCGGTCGGACGTGTTCGCGCCCAAGGCGGTGACGCCGGTGCGCAGGTGAGGGCGGAGGGTCACAGGGGCGGCTGCGCGGGCGCCGGGCCGAGGGTCGTGGTGCCCGGCGCCGTGCGGTGGCCGAGGCCCGTGCGGTAGGCGTCCAGGGCCGCCTCGACGCGGCCGGTACGGCGCAGCAGGTCGCCGAGGAGCCGGCACAGGTCGGCCAGGTCGCCGGCCGCGCCGGCCCGTTCCAGGAGGCTGAGGGCGCGGACGTAGTGCTCCTCGGCCGCCTCGGTGTCGCGGGAGTCCTCGGCGATGATGCCGAGGAGGCGGTGCGCGGCGGCGGCGTGCACGGCGCCGCGTTCGGACGAGAGGTCGCCGAGGACGCCGTTGAGCAGGTCGGCGGCCTCGGCCGACTTGCCGCGCCGGTGCAGGACGTCGGCGAGTTCCACGGCGGCCTGGCTGCGGTAGAGGGCGGCCCGGGTCTGGGCGAGCATGGTGAGGGCCTGGCGCAGCTCGGCCTCGGCCCGGTCCAGGTCGCCGTTCTGGGCGCAGACGTAGCCGCGCATCCAGTGGCAGTTGGCGAGTTCGGTGCGCAGCTGGAGCTGGCGGTACAGCTCGGCCGCCTTGGCGAGGGAGGCGTCGGCCTCGGCGACCCGGCCCTCGGCGAGCAGGGTGCGGGCGACCGAGCGGTGCATCCGGGCGATGAGCGCCGGGTCGGCGGCCTGCGGGGCCAGGGCCAGGGCGAACTCGGCGGCCTGGGCGGCACGGGCGTGGGCGCCCATGTCCATGTAGGGGCCGATGGCGCTGGCGTAGAGGAGCAGCAGGGCGTCGGGGTCGTGCAGGCCGCCGCGGTTGAGTTCGTCGAGGGTGGATTCCAGCAGGTAGACGGCGTAGCGGAGTTCGCCGGCGAGGTAGTGGGCGATCGCACGGCCGCGGACGGCCGGGACGCGGCTGGGGAGGGACTCCTGCGCGAGGCGGTGCTCGGCTCGCTCGAAGTGGTCGCGGGCCCGGGACAGTTCGCCCGTCTGCAGGGCGCACTCGCCGAGTCCCAGTAGTGCGGTGGCCTGCTCGGGGACCAGGCCGTGCGTGTCCGCTTCGGCGAGCAGCGCGGTGTACTGGCCGGCCGCCTCCTCCGCCTTGCCGTCGGCGAGGGCGCGCTGGGCCTCGGTGAGCCGCAGCCGGAGGGCGGTGGCGAGGCGGGCGGGCCGGCCGACGGCCAGCTCCTCGAAGGCGACGCCGAGGCGGTCCGCGATGTGCCTGAGCGCCTCGTCGGAGGCGCGGACCCGGCCCGCCTCCAGGGTGGAGATGTAGGCGGGGGTGTACGCCGGTTCCGCCAACTGGCGCTGGGTCAGGCCCTGCTCGGTGCGCAGTTGTTGTACGCGCCGGCCCACGACCTCCGGATCGTCCCGCTCCCGCATTTCCTGCTCCCCCCAACTCTCCTGGCACCTCTTGCCGTTCGGGTTCCGCACCCCTAGGTTAAACGGCGAATTAAGCATGTTTAACAGGCTGCTGTTGTTGCGAGGTCGCCGTGCACGGACGTACATCCGCACCCTACGGACGCTCCACCGCACTGCCCCTCTCCCGGCCCCGCCCGAGCGGGGGAACCCCGGCCGCCCGGGGCGTGGCCGCGGCCGTACTCGCGATCGCGGCACTGATCACGGCGGCGAACGCGGGCCCGGCCCGGGCGGCGGACGCCCCGCCGAGTCCGCCGGCCGTGCAGCAGTCCCAGCCCTGACCGATCTCGCCCGCCTCGCGCTCACCTGCTGTGGATGTCCTGCGGGCTTTGAGCGGAAACAACGTGACGTCCGGACAAATCACCCGGCGGCGCCTTCCCGGAAGCGAAGACCGACGAGAACTGCCCAAGAAACAAAGGCAGTTCGTCAACCCCGGAGAAGGTTGTACGCGAGTGGCATATCTCACCACCCATCCCTGCATGGATGACCACGCCGTTAGTGTGTGCGATCCGGTGCAGCCGCGACGAGGTCGACGTGCGCTTCGTCAGGGCGGGAAGGGCAGGGCAATGACGCTGGACGCGCAGGCGCGGCCGAAGAACCGGGGACGGCACGGCGGTGGCGGCGGCCACGGAGGCGGCGGCACCGAACCCGACGCCCCGCGCCCCAAACGCCGGATACTGCGCTGGTCGGCGGCCACCCTGGCCGTCGTCATACTCGGGACCGCTGGCGCGGGTTACCTCTACTACGAGCACCTCAACGCCAACATCAAGAAGGCAGAGCGGAACCTGGGCGACTCCGACGTGCCCGAGGCGACCCCGAACGCCGCCGGACAGACGCCGCTGAACATCCTGATGATCGGCTCGGACAGCCGGAACACCGCCAAGGACCTGAAGCTCGGCGGGTCCAAGGCCGACGTGGGCCGCCCGCCGCTCGCCGACGTGCAGATGCTGCTGCACGTCTCGGCCGACCGCAGCAACATGTCCGTGGTCAGCCTCCCGCGCGACACGATGATCCCGATCCCCAGGTGCACCACCGACGCCAAGGTGTACGACGCGCTCTCGCTGGCCATGGCGAACGAGTCGCTGGGCCGCGGCGGTCCGGGCTGCACCGTCGCCACCTGGCAGAAGCTCACCGGCATCCACGTCGACCACTTCATGATGGTCGACTTCTCCGGCGTGGTCGACATGGCGGACGCCATCGGCGGCGTCCCCGTGTGCGTCAAGCAGAACGTCTACTCGCACACCTCCGACGGCCACGGCTCGGGCCTGAAACTGGCGGCGGGCACCCACCCGGTCAAGGGCGAACAGGCCCTGCAGTGGCTGCGTACCCGCTACGGCTTCGAGGACGGCACCGACATCGGCCGCACCCACGCCCAGCACATGTACATGAACTCGATGGTCCGCCAGTTGCGCGCGAACGCGACGCTGGGCAACCCCACCGAGATGCGCAGGCTCGCGGAGGCCGCGACGAAGGCGCTCACGGTCGACGAGGGCCTCGGCACGGTCAAGAAGCTGTACGACCTGGCAGGGGAACTGCAGAAGGTCCCGACCAAGCGGATCACGATGACGACGCTGCCCACCGTGCAGTGGTCGCAGGACCACAACCGGCTGGTGCCCGACCCCGAGGACGCCGACCAGCTCCTCTCCATGGTCCGCGACGACACCCCGCTGGACGGCCGCGGCGCCAAGCACAAGGCGGAGCAGAAGGCGAAGGCCCCCTCGGCCCCGGCCGGCACCCTCGCGGTCCAGGTCCGCAACGGCACCGGGACGACCACCGAGGCCCCGACGCCCCAACGGGCGAGCGCGGTCACCCAGGTCCTGCAGGGCAAGGGGTTCACCCGGGCCAGGGCGGACGTCACCGCGGCCACCGAGTCCAAGACCCTTCTCCTGTACCCCAGTGCCGACCTGGAGGGCGACGCCCAGGCCGTGGCCGAGGCACTCGGCGTCCCGCTGGGCCAGGTGCACCGGTCGACCGACGTCTCGGGCGTCACCCTGACCGTCGGCGCGGACTGGCGCACCGGCGACACCTACCCGAAGAGCAAGAGCCCGGACAAGGCGCCCTCGACGGCGGCCGTGCTGCCCGGCGACAAGGAGGACGCGTGCATGGAGGTGCAGAAGGGGTTCACCTGGTGAGCACGGCTCTCCCCCCGTGTCCCGCCGGGGGCCTACCCTTCTCCCCGTGACCTCTCCCGCAGCGCGCACCGCTCTGGATCTCACCGCCGGACTCCCGGTCCCGGACCTGGAGGACTTCTACCGCGACCTGCACCGTCACCCCGAGCTGTCGTTGAGCGAGCACCGCACCGCCGGGAAGCTCGCCGGGCGGCTCAAGGAGGCCGGGTTCGAGACGGCCGAGGGGATCGGTGGCACCGGGGTCGTGGGGGTGCTGCGCAACGGGGACGGGCCGACGGTGTTGCTGCGCGCCGACATGGACGCGCTGCCGGTGCAGGAGGAGACCGGACTGCCCTACGCCTCGCGGACGGACGGGGTGATGCACGCCTGCGGGCACGATCTGCACGTCACCTGGCTGGCGGGCGCGGCCGAGGCGTTGGCGGCCGGGCGGGAGACCTGGAACGGCACCCTGCTGGTCGTGGGGCAGCCCGCCGAGGAGACCGGGCAGGGCGCCGCCCGGATGGTCACGGACGGGCTGTACGAGCGCTTCGGGCGCCCGGACGTGCTGCTCGGGCAGCACGCGGCCCCGGGCCCGACGGGTCTGTACCCGCACGTGCCGGGCCTGATCATGTCGGCGTCGACGGACGTGGACATCGTGGTGCACGGCCGGGGCGGCCACGGTTCGCGGCCCGAGTCGACCGTGGACCCGGTGGTGACCGCCGCCTACCTGGTCACCCGGCTGCAGACGGTCGTCTCCCGGGAACTGGCCGCCCGCGAGGCCGCGGTGCTCACCGTGGGCCGGATCGAGGCGGGCACCCGGCACAACATCATCCCGTCCGAGGCACGCATCGAGCTGAACCTGCGCACCCAGTCGGAGGAGGTGCGGGAGCGGATGCTGGCCGCGATCCGCCGGATCGCGCAGGGCGAGTGCCTGGCCGCCGGCTGCCCGCGCGAGCCCGGGATCACCCTCGGCAACAGCTTCCCGGAGACGGTCAACGACGTCGGCACGGACACCGCGGTGGCCGCCGTGCACCGCGAGGTCTTCGGCGCGGCCACGGTGTTCGACCCGGGCCCGGCGATGGGCAGCGAGGACTTCCCCGAGCTGGCGCTGGGCTCGATCCCGTACTCCTACTGGTTCGTGACGACCACTCCGGCCGAGGTGTGGGAGAAGGCCCCGGGCACGACGTTCCCGGAGAAGTTCTCGGCCGTACCGAGCAACCACAGCCCCCACTTCGCGCCCGACCTGTCCACGATCGCCCCGGGTGTCCGGACCCTGGTCTCGGGGGCGCTCGCCTTTTTGTCAGTGGCATGACCTAGTCTTCGCGGCCTAGTCTTCACTCATCCGCCACGCACGGCACACAGGGGGCTTACACATCAGCCGTGCCGCGTGGCGCTCACCTCACTCATTCGTTCCGGGGGGTTCGAATCAGCGTGCGTATGCGCACCCTCACGACTGCCACCACCCTGGCCGTCCTCTTCAGCTCGGCGGCCCTCGCCGCCACTCCGGCAGCCGCCGACTCCACCAAGATCCTGCCGATCAAGTCGGCGGGTGACATCGTGGTGGACGGCGTCCACCAGCGGATCTTCGTCAGTGACCCGTACCAGGGCAAGGTCGTCGCCACGGACTACAGCGGCTCCGTCGTCGGCTCGGTGACCTCCCTGCCGGGCGTCACCGGCCTGCAGCTGTCCGCCGACTCGGGCACGGTGTACGCGGCCTCGCCGGGCGCGGACGCGATCGTGGCCATCGACACGACGACGGTGGCGGAGTCCACCCGGTACGCGACCGGCGACGGCACGGACCCGGCCCACCTCGCCCTGGCCGGCGGCAAGCTGTGGTTCGGCTACGGCACCGCCGAGCACGGCCACATCGGTTCGCTGGACCTGTCGGGCACCGATCCGGTGGTGACCCTGGACCAGGACCCCGACACCGACTACCCCGGCGCCCCGCTGCTCGCCGCCACGCCCGGCGCCCCGAACACCCTGGCCGCCGCGGCTCCGGAGTATTACAACTCCTGGCTCGGCGTGTACGACGTCGCCACGGGTACCGCCACCCGCACCGCCCGCTACGGCGGCTCCACCGGCGGCCTCGGCTCCACGTCCGACCTCGCCCTCACGCCCGACGGAAGCCGTCTGATCACGGCCAACCCCGGCAACCAGCACCACGTGTGGAAGACCTCGGACCTCACTCCACTGAGCGGCTACACCACCGAGTACCACCCGAGCTCCGTCGCGATCGCCGACGACGGCACGGTCGCCGCAGGCACCGACGCCCCGTACGACCCGTCGCTGTACATGTTCAACCCGGGCACCACGACCCCGGTCCGCGAGTACACCTGGCCCGACACCGACAACATCAGCGGATACGACGAGCTGGGGAACGCCAACCTGGCCTGGGAGCCCGGCACGGGCGCGGGCCGGCTTTTCGCGCTGACCCACAACTACAACAGCGTGTACACGCTCCGCGTCCTGACGGACTCCACCAAGTCCAAGCCCGTCCTGACGGTCGACGCCCCCGCCACCGCAACCCGCGCCAAGTCGCTCACCGTCAAGGGCACGCTCACCGCGACGCTGCCGCTGCCTGCCGGCACCCCCCTGCAGGTCACCCGCACCGATCTGGAGTCGCCGAACAGCAAGTCGCTCGGCACCAAGTCCCTCGGCACCGGCGGCAAGTTCTCCTTCACCGACACCCCGCCGGCCGGTGGCAAGGTCACGTACACGGTGACGTACGCGGGCGACGCCCAGCACACCTCCGCGAAGGCCTCCGACACCGTGGACGTCTCCCGCGCCAAGCCCACGCTGACGATCAACAACAACGGCAAGGTGTACTCCTACGGCAAGGACGTGAAGTTCACGGCCCACCTGGGGACCACCTACAAGAACCGCACGGTGGAGATCTGGGCCGACCCGTTCGGCTCCGACAAGCCGAAGAAGCTGGTGAAGTCCGGGAAGGTCAACTCCGACGGCAACCTGTCGGTCACCCTGGACCTGAAGCGCGACACCAAGGTCACCGCGAAGTTCGCCGGTGACTCCCGCTACCAGCCCCGGTCGGCCTCCAGCACGGTCGGCGCCCGGGTGAGCGTGTCGACGTCGCTCAGCAACAACTACAAGTCGGTGTACACGTGGGGCCACACGTACGCCTTCTTCCACAAGTCCAAGGACCCGCTGACCACGACGAAGATGACGTACTACCCGGGCCGCCAGCAGCGCCTGGAGTTCCAGGTGTACTACCAGGGCAAGTGGTACGACGGCGACCCGATGTACTTCCCGCTGGGCTCCGACGGCGTGTCCAAGGTGCGGATGACCGGTGACCACAGCCAGGACGTCGGCTGGCGCTTCCGGGTGCGCTCCTCGTACTACAACGCCACCTCCGGTGACAGCGTGAACTCCACGACGCACGGCGCCTGGAAGTACCTCACCTTCACCAACTGAGGCCGCTACCCGGCCGCCTGGAGCTGCCGCAGGTGCCGCTGGACGTTCTCCAGCGCGCCCTGCCGGCGGCCGGGCACCCGGAGCCTCAACTCCGCGAGCGCGGGTCCGAGTTCACGGGCCCGCGCCGCGTCCTTGATGCACCCCCACTGATGGTGGGCGCGGTCCACGGCCGCCTCCACCGCGGGCGCGTCCACCGCCTGCCCGGCAGCGAGCCGCACCCCGGCCACACTCAGCCAGGCCCGGCAACTGCGCACGGAGTCCCCCGCGAACATCGCCAGATCGGCCCGGACTTCGGCCCAGTGCAGCGCCTCGTCGGAGGCGGGCCCACAGGCACGCACGGCCCCCTGCTCGTGCTGCGCGGCGAGCGCGTCGGCGTCGGCGTGCCGCCCGGCCTGGACGGCGGCGCTGATGGCGGCGTGGGGATCGCCGGTCGGCCGAGGCCGAGCGGTGAGCAGGATGTTCGTCGGTGCTTCGTCGGCGATCCGCGCCAGGGCCTGGTGGTGCAACTGGTCCAAGGGCGGCCGGTGTCCACTGCGCAACAGCGTCGCCACCGCCTTCATGTACGACGGCTCGGCCAGACCCCGCCGCCCGGAGGGGGGTGCGATGCGGCCGTAGACCGCGCTGGTGCGGCCCGAGTCGAGCGGCCGCTGGGCGAGGTGCTGCCAGGTCTCGGCGTCCGCGTGCAGGTCCACGAAGAGTGCCGTGGACCCCGCGGAGCGCAGCCGCAGTTCCTCCCTGATCCAGTGCCACGGCAGTGCCGTGTAGCGGACGGTGGCCGGGGTGGTGCGGGCCAGGGCCAGGTGGGGCTGGTGCTGGCGGCGGTCCAGGTGGAGTTGCCCGGTGATGTACACGGTGAGCGGTCCGGGTGCGGCCGCGGCGGCGCGCAGCCGGGTGAGGACGGCCTGCGGCTCCAGCGGGTCGGCGAGTTCGACCACGTTCGCGGTGTCGGTGCCGGACAGCACCGCAGGGGCGACCGCGGCCAGCACGGGCAGCACCCCGGCCGCGTCCACCAGGCGCCCCCGGCCCAGCGGCGAGGCCGCGAGCAGCAGCACGGTTCCGGGCATCGTCCCTCCCCCTTGTCGATCGCCCTACTGCCAGCACCGTAACCGCTGCTGCTGCAAAGGCGCGTCTCAGGACTGCAAACGTCCCCGTACGGGGTCTTCGCCCGCCCGTCGGACGGCGAAGACCGTGGTGTCGTCCTCCAGGCGGCCGCCGCAGTGCAGCAGCACGCCGTCACGGACCATGCGGACCAGGCGCCGCGGCTCGGCCCGCCCCGGGTCGGCCTCGACCGCCCGGGCCACTTCCCGGGTCAGCGGGTAGAACTCCCCGGCGGCGTCCCGCGCCTCGGTGACCCCGTCGGTCACCATGAGCAGGGTCTCCTCGCGCCCGAACGGCACCCGGTGCAGCGGTGGGCATCCGGGCACGAGGTCGCCGAACCCGAGCGGCAGGCCGTCGCCGGCGGGCAGGGCGCGCACCCCGTGCGGTCCGACGGCGAGCGGGGGCTCGTGCCCGAAGTTGATCAGCTCGATCGTGTCCGGGGTGCCTGCGGGGAAGCCCAGCAGGACGGCGGTGGCGAAGCGGTCGCCGTCGTCCCGGCCGAGGGCGGTGGTGTGCCCGCGGTGCCGGACCATGCGCACCTCGAGCCGCCGGGCGACGGTCGCCAGGTCCGCCTCGTGGTAGCCGGCCTCCCGGAAGGTGCCGAGCAGCGCGGCCGCCGTCTCCACCGCGCCCAGGCCCTTGCCCTGCACGTCCCCGAGGAGGACGCGGGTGCCGTGCGGGCCGGGCTGGATGTCGTAGAAGTCCCCGCCGACCTGGGCCTCGACGTCGGCGGCCAGGTACACGCCCGCCTGCTCCAGGCCCGCCCAGACCGGCGGCAGCGGGCGCAGCACGGTACGCCGGGTGGTCTCGGCGATGTCCCGGATGTGCAGCATCTGCTGTTCCCGGCGCACCCGCACGGCGGAGGCCAGCACCCCGAGGGCACCGCCGAGGGCGACCAGGACGAAGTCGCCGAGTCCGGCCGGGTACTCGCCCGGCCAGGCGTTGTCCACGACGAAGTACGTCGCCAGCGACAGCACGGCGAAGGCGGCCGTCCCCCACGCGCCGCAGATCGCGGCGGCGATGCCGGGCACCAGAACGATCCAGGAAACGATCCGGAACGCCTCGGTGGTGTTGATGTCCACCAGCACGATGCCGACGAGCAGCAGCAGGGGCGGCACCCAGGCGATGCTCCGGCCACGGACCCGCAGCAACTGCCGCCGGAGCCGGTACTCCATGTCCGTCACGGCCGGGCAGCCCTCCACGTCCTCGGAGAAATTCAGCGAAACACGGGAACATGGGCGCCGCATCCGGGCACTCGTCACTCTGTCGGCCGACTTGCCAGGGCGTCCCCCCAGGTGTGCTCTGGTAGGCGGGGGCGAGGAGAGAGAGGAGTGCTCTCATGGCTCAAGCGGCACCCGCACCCGGCGGCATGGTCCGGGGCGGTCGTACTCCCGACGTCTTCAGCGAGCGCACGCACGCGGTGGCGAAGGTCGCCGTACCCGTCGTGCTCGGGCTCATCTACGGGTACTGGGCCGCGGCCAACACCCGCTACGGCGGGCCCATCACCGGTTGGAACCTGCTGTTCGGCTTCGTGACGGCGATCGTGTTCGCGGCCGTCTGGATGGGTCTGGCGGCCCTCACCCCGCGGCTGCCGCGCGAGCTGCACGCGGCGCTGTGGGCCGCCTTCACCGGCATCGCGGTCGGCTTCCTGTACAGCCTGAGCGGCCGCGGCCACTCCGTCCTGGCGTCGACGGGCCTGGGCGTGGCGTTCGCCGTGGTCGTGGGCGGCGTGCTGTTCTACCGCTACTACACGCACGAGGACGGGCTGGGAAACCGCATCCGCTGAGCAGCCGAGTACACGGGACGCGCGTGGACCCCGGCCGGAGACCGGCCGGGGCCCACGCACTCCCCTGTAACTCCCTCCTCACCAGCACCAGAAAACACCCGTTCGGAGGAACCCTCCACCGGAGAGCGGAATGCCCGGCTCCGCCAGGTGGCGCGGCCGTTCGGCTTGACATTTCCCCCGAATGCAGTCGTACCACTCGCCCACCGGGCCCCGCGGGCCTTGCCTGGAAGCGTGCCCCCACGCCTCAGGAGCTCCCTGTCGGCCGTACTGATCGCCCTGTCCTGCCTGCTCGTGCCGTTCGGCGCGCTGGCGGCCTGGGCGTCGTACGGGCTCGCCGACACGGGCCGGTACGTCACCACGATGGCCCCGCTCGCCGCCGACCCGGATGTGCGGGAAGCCGTGGCCAAGACGGTCGGGGACGGCATCCTGCGCGAGGTGGACCAGCGGATGGACGTCCGCGGGGTACACGGCTCGGTCGCCCCGTTCGTGCACGACGCGGTGCGCTCCTTCACCCAGACCCGCGCCTTCCGGCTGGCCTGGGACACCGGCAACCGGGTCACGCACGACGCGATCCTGCGCGCCCTGCGCGCGGAGGACCCGGCCGAGGACGCGGGCGAGCGCCCGGTCACCGTGGACCTCGCCCCCGTCACCGCCCAGGTCAAGCAGCAGCTCACCGACGACCACATTCCGCTCGCCGCCCGCATCCCGGTGGAGCACACCGCGGTCCCCGTGCTCCAGGCGGGCGAGGTGGGCCGGCTCAGGAAGGGATTCCACGTGCTCGAAGTCGCCGGCTTCTGGCTCCCGGTCGCGGCCGTCGTCTTCGCCGTCGCCGGAATCGCCCTGGCCGTCCACCGCCGCCGCGCCGTCGCTGCGACCGCGCTGGGCACGGCCCTGGGCGGCGCCCTCCTGATCCTCGCCCTCACCATCGGCCGCAGCCTCACCCTCGCCGGCCTCCCCGCCGACGTCCCCCACCCCGCGGCGGCCGCGATCTACGACGCCCTGACCGCCACCCTGCGCACCACGTCCTGGCTCCTCCTGGCCCTGGGCCTCACCGTGGCCCTGACCACCTGGCTGACCCGCCGCCTGCACCTCCCCCGCCCCTCCCACCGCCCCCACGAGGACCCCGCAGCCCCCACCCCGACCCAGCCTCCGGCCACGACCCGAGCCAGAGCCTGAGCCCGTCATCGAGCAGGAGCCGAAGGCGAAGCCGAGGCGCACGACGCCCCGCAGGCCGCCGACGGCGACAACACCCCGCAGGGGCCACCCGCACCCGACGACGAAAGCAACACGGGCAGTGCGGGCGGGAATCCAATCCCGCCGAAGGCGAAGCCGAGGCGCACGACGCCCCGCAGGCCGCCGACGGCGACAACACCCCACAGGGGCCACCCGCACCCGACGACGAAAGCAACACGGGCAGTGCGGGCGGGAATCCAATCCCGCCGAAGGCGAAGCCGAGGCGGCCCTACCCCCGCGCAACCCCCGCAAGCACCCGCAACGCCCGCGCCAGCTCCCCCTCCGGCACCGACGCAAGCCCGACCCGCACGGCATCCGGCGTACGACTCGGGTCCACGGAGAACGCCGTACCCGGGGTCACCGCGATGCCACGCGCCCGCGCCGCCGCGGTGAACGTGTCCGCCCGCCACCCCCCGGGCAGCTCCCACCACGCGAAGTACCCCGCCGGATCAGCCCGCACGGCAAACCCCTCCAACTCCGCCGCAACCACCCGCTGCCGCCGCCCCGCATCCTCCCGCTTCGCCTCGACCAACCGCGCCACACTCCCGTCCCCGATCCACCGCACAGCCGCCTCCAGCGCGAAGCACCCCGCACTCCACCCCCCGGACCGGACGGCCCGCGCCACCGCCTCCACCCGCCCGCCGGGTACGACGACGAACCCGACCGTGAGCCCCGGCGCAACCCGCTTGGACAGCCCGTCGACGACGTGCACGAGCCCCGGCGCGAGATCGGCGAGCGCGGGTTCGCCGCCAGGGTGCAGGAAGGACCAGATCCGGTCCTCCACGACCGGTATCCCCAGGCTGTGGACGACCTCGGCCAGCCGCACCCGCCGCTCCGCGCTCAGGGTCAGCGAGGTCGGATTGTGCAGCGTCGGCTGAAGGTAGAGCGCGGACAGGGGAGCGGCACGATGAACCGCCGCCACGGACTCCGCCAGCAGCCCCTCCGCATCCGCCGCAAGCGGGACCAGGGTGACACCGAGCCGCCCCGCGATCTCCTTGACCAGCGGATACGTCAACGGCTCCACACCGACCCGCCCACCCGGCCGCACCAGGGAGGCGAGCGTCGCGGCGATGGCCTGCCGGGCGTTGCCGGTGAAGAGGATCCCGTCGGGGTCGGGCCGCGGACCACCGCCGGCCAGCAGCCCCGCGACCGCCTCCCGCGCCGCCGCACTGCCGGCGGCCGGGGCGGGCCGCATCGCCTCGGCCAGCGCGTCCGGCCGCACCAGGGACGCGAGCGCGGGAGCCAGCAGCTCCGCCTGGCCGGGCGCGGAGGGGTAGTTGAGCTCCAGGTTCACGGGCGCGCCGCCCGCCGCCTCGGTCAGCGCGTGCCCCGGCTGCACGTCCGGCGGGGTGGCCCGGACGAACGTACCGCGCCCGACCTCGCCCACCACCAGCCCGCGGCGGACGAGCTCCGCGTACACCCGCCCGGCCGTCGACGCGGCGATCCCGTGCCGTCGGGCGAACGCCCGCTGCGGCGGCAGCCGCTGCCCCGGCCGGAGCCGGCCGCCGCTGATGTCGCCCGCGATCCGGTCGGCGATACGCCGGTAGTCGTCCACGACTCCCCCTGCCGTCACAAGTCCCCCAGCCGTACCGGCACATCGGATTGCACCGAGGGCAAAGATTTTATTGCACCGAGAAGTTGGGGGGACCTAGGGTCGGTCACATGCCCCCCTTCCTCTCGTACGAGGACAAAAACCCCGGAATCTCCTCCCGGGTCCCCCTCGTCCTCGTCCACGGCCACCCCTTCGACCGCACCATGTGGACCCCGCAGCTGGCCGCGTTCTCCGCCGGCCGCCGGGTGATCGCCCCCGACCTGCGCGGCTACGGCTCCTCCCCGCTGACCCCCGGCACCGTCCCGCTCGCCCGCCACGCCCAGGACATCGAGGAACTGCTGGACTTCCTGGGAGTGGACTCCTTCGTGCTGGCAGGACTGTCCATGGGCGGCCAGATCGCCATGGAGTGCTACCACCGCTTCGGCGACCGCGTCCGGGGCCTGGTCCTCGCCGACACCTTCCCCGACCCCGAGACGCCCGAGGGCAGGCGGGGCCGGAACGCCATGGCCGACCGGCTGCTCGCCGAGGGCATGCGCGGCTACGCCGACGAGGTCCTGGAGAAGATGGTCGCCCCGTACGCCGCCCCCGAGGTCAAGGCCCACGTCCACCGCATGATGACGGCCACCGCCCCCGAGGGCGCCGCGGCCTCCCTGCGCGGCCGCGCCGAACGCCCCGACTACCGCCCCCTGTTGACCAGGGTGACCGTGCCCGCGCTGGTCGTCGTGGGCGCCGACGACACGTACACCCCGGTGGCGGACGCGGAGGCGATGCACACGGCGCTGCCCGACTCCGTCCTGCACGTCGTCGCGGGCGCGGCCCATATGCCGAACCTGGAACGGGCGGCGGAGTTCAACGAGGTGTTGGAGAAATTCCTGACCGGGGTCGACCCACGCTCGTAGGCTCGAGGAGTGACACGAAGCCCTGGGCGCGGACTCGGTTCCTGGTCGGCCGGACTGCTGCTCGCCGGGGTCAGCGTGGTCGTCGGCTGTCGCGTGGCCGGCACCGACGGCATCACGCCCGTGCCGCAGCTGCTCGCCTTCCTGCCCTGGCTGCTCGTGCCGACCGGCGTCGCCCTGCTGTGCGCGCTGCTCGCCCGCTGGTGGCCGGGGCTGGTGTGGGGAGTCGTCGTACTGGGGCTGCTGGCCTGGTACCTGGAGCCGTACGGGAAGACCACGGAACCGGTCGGCCCGCCCCTCGCCGCCCTGCGCGTACTGACCTCGAACGTGGAGTTCGGGCGCGGCACCCCCGCCCTGGTCCCGCAGATCCGCCGCCTGCGCCCCGACCTGGTCTTCGTCGAGGAGTGCGAGTACACCTGCCAGGCCACGCTGGAGCGGGACTTCGCCCGCGCCTACCCCCACCGGCAGGCGGTGGCCGCGGGCGGCTCCCACGGCTCGCTCATCCTGAGCCGCTTCCCGCTGAAGGGCACGGCCGGCGTCCGCGGCACGATGGGCATGCCCGGCGCAGTGGCCGACGTACGCGGCCACGCCGTCCGCGTGCAGCTCGCCCACCCCATGCCTCCGCTCGTCCGCCAGGTGGGCCTCTGGCAGCGGGAGCTGGGCCGGCTCCGCGCCTTCGCAGCCGCCGACCCGCACACGCCCACGATCCTCGCGGGCGACTTCAACGCCTCCCAGGACCACGCGGCCTTCCGCCGCGTCCTGGACGCCGGCCTGACCGACGCCGCCCGCCTCGACGGCCACGACCGCACCCCCAGCTGGCCCGCCCGCACGTCCTCCGTCATCGGCGCCCAGATCGACCACGTCCTGCTCTCCACCCCGGACTTCTCCGCGACCGACGCCCGTTTCCTGCGCCTGACCGGTACCGACCATCGCGCCCTCGTTGTCGACATCACGCTCCACCAGCGCAGATGACCCGGGGCGGGCCGGACCGAAGCGGTCATAATGGGCGCATGTCCAGCGAGTTCCCCATCGGCCTCACCCCTCCCGACTGGCTGGTCCGGAACCTCAAACCCCACCGGGCACCCCTCAACTGGGCCGCGATGGCCCGGGCCGCACTCGCGATGGCACTCCCGCTGGCGATCGGACTCGCGGCCGGTCGGCCGACCTACGGCGCGCTCGCCTCCATGGGCGCCCTGTCCGGCGTCATCAGCGACACCGCCGACGCCTACCGCATGCGCATCGTCAACATCGCCGTCCCCCAGCTCTTCGGCGCGGTGGGCGTCACCGTGGGCACCCTGGTGTACGGCCAGGGCTGGTACGCGGTGGCCGCCGTCACCGGCGTCGCCCTGGTGTCCGGAATGATCTCGACGATCGGCGTGGTGTCCTCCGTGTCGGGACTGCTGCTGCTCCTGAACGCCGTGATCGGCGCCGGACTTCCGCTCCCCGGCCCCTGGTGGCTGCCCCCAGCCCTGATGAGCGGCGGCGGCCTGCTCGTCCTCGCCCTGGCGCTGCTCGCCTGGCCACTGCGGGCCGGGGTGCCGGAACGCGCGTCGGTGGGGACCGCGTACCGCACGGTGGCCGACCTGCTGGCAGCCTGCGCCGACCCGGACCCGGACCGCTACACCGCCATCCGCTTCGAGGTCACCCAGTCCCTCAACCAGGCCTACGACCTCATCCTCGCCCACCGCGCCCGCCACCACGGCCGCAGCCGCGAACTCACCCGGCTCCTAGCCCAGTTGAACGCGATCACTCCGGTGGTCGAGGCGGCCCCCGCCGTCCACCTCGCCGGCCGCCCGCTCCCGCCGGAGGTTCCGGAGGCGGTCCGCCACCTGGCCGAGGCCATCGAGACCGGCTACACCGGCCCGATAGCCCTGCCGCACCTCCCCGCCCCCACCACGGAGACGGCCCGGGCCGTCGACCACGCCCTGCGCCACACGGCCGAGGTCGTCACGGCCCCCGACGTGGACCCCCGGGGAATCGACGACCGCCTGGGCCGCCCCGCCACCCCGAGCATCCGCACGGCCCGCGCGGCCCGCAACGTGGTCCTCTCCGCGAACTCCTGGCGCTACGGCCTGCGCCTCGCGCTGTGCATCGGCATCGCGCAGGCCCTGGTCTCCCTCATCCCCGTCCCGCGCTCCTACTGGGTGGCCCTGACCATCACCTTCGTCCTCAAGCCCGACTTCGGCTCGGTGTTCTCACGGGCCCTGCTGCGGGCGCTGGGCACGGTGGCGGGCCTGGTGATCGCGGCGGCGGTACTGGCCGAGGTACCCCCCGGCTGGTGGGACGTCCCCGTCATGCTCGTCCTCGCCCCGCTGATCCCTGCCCTGACCCCCAGGGGCTACGGCTACCAGACAGCAGCGATCACCCCGGTGATCCTCCTCCTCTCGGACATCCTGAACCACAAGGGCACCGCCCTCCTGCTTCCCCGCCTCCTGGACTCCCTCATGGGCTGCGCGATCGCCCTGATCGCCGGGTACCTCCTGTGGCCGGAGAGCTGGCACACCCGGGTCGGCGACCGCCTGGCGGACGCCGTCGCGGACACGGCGGTCTACGTCGAGGCGGCGTTCCGCGCGGACACCGACCCCGCCGGCCGCGCCCGCATGCGCCGCCGCCTCTACCGCGACCTCTCGACCATCCGCACGGAGTTCCAGCGGGCCTTGACGGAACCCCCACCGACCGGTCGCCGCGCGGCGGCCTGGTGGCCCCTGGTGGTCGCGGTCGAGCGCATCGTCGACGCGACGACAGCGGCCCGAGTGCGGGTAAGACACGGAGCCCCGCCCCCGTCGGCAGCCGAAATCTCCCAAGTGTCGCTACAGCTGAGGGAGCTGTCGGACGGAGTACGAGAGGCGGAGACCCTGGTGGCAGTCCGCACAGACCTCACGGGCCCGTCGGGGAGCGTCCTGGAGCCCCTCCGTCAGGAAGTGGCTGCGGCGAGGGCGATCGCGTCGCCACACTGACATGCGGTCGAGACTCGGCTGAGACTCGCCCCTCCCCAAGATTGCAATCCCAGGCCGCTAACCTTACGTGTCCGTCCTGGCCAGGGATTGACGGGCATCAACTCACGCGAAGGGTTGCGCACATGGGCATTCTCACTCTCCTGCGGAACGCGTTCGGCCGGTCACGCAAAGCGCGTGCCGCCGACGCAGAGGGTGCGGAACAGGTTCCTTCGCAGGAGCAGCACCAGGAGCCGGCACCAATTCCCTCCCCGGCTACCGAGCCGACCCCCACCCCGACCCCCGAGATCCCCGAGCCCCGCTCGGCCTCGCCGGACGAGCACGATCTGGTCTCGGCAGCCTTCGACAACATCTCGGCCCCCAAGCCGGCAGAGGCCGAGCCGGCGGCCGAGGCCGAGCCCGAGCCGGTGGCGGAGCCCGTCACCGAGGTCGAGCCGATTGCGGAGCCCGAGCCGGTGGCGGAGGCCGAGCCCGAGGCGGCGGCTGAGACGGTAGCCGAGGTCGAGCCGGTGGCTGAGACGGTGGCCGAGCCCGAGCCGGTGGCCGAGGCCGCTCCGGAGCCCGAGCCGGTTGCGGAGACGGCGACCGAGCCGGTGGCCGAGGCCGAGCCGGCGGCGGAGCCCGTCGCCGAGGTCGAGCCTGTGGTGGAGACGGTGGCCGAGCCCGAGCCCGTCGTGGTGCCGGAGCCGGCCGCGGAGGCCACCCCGGAGCCCGAGCCGGTGATCGAGCCGGCGATCGAGCCGGAGCCCGCCACCGAGGCGGCACCGGAGCCCGAGCCCGTCTCAGAGGCCGCCCCGGCGGCTGAGCCCGAGCCCGTCGCGGTGCCGGAGCCGGCCGCCGAGGCCACCCCGGAGCCCGAGGCTGAGGCTGAGGCTGAGCCGGAGCCCGCCGCCGAGCCGGAGCCGCTGGCAGCCGAAGGCGAAGCCGAGGCGAAGGCCGCGAACGACGAGCCGCAGGCCGCCGACGGCGAGGACGCCCCGCAGGGGCCACCCGCACCCGACAACGAGACCCGCACGGGTGGTGCGGGTGGGAACGAGACCGCCGAAGGCGAAGCCGAGCCGGAGCCGGAGCCGGAGCCGGAGCCGGAGCCGGAGCCGGAGCCGGAGGCAACCTCCGAGGCGGAGCCGGAGCCGGAGCCGGAGGCAACCTCCGAGGCGGAGCCGGCCACGCTCAGCCCCGCAACCCCCCTCACCCGGGTCAAGTCCAGCACCCCCTCCCTCACCACCGCCTACAAGGCAGCCACCACCACCCTCAAGAAGACCGACCTCACCGGCACCCGAGCGAAGCTCTACCTCGTGCTCGACCGCTCAGCGAGCATGCGCCCGTACTACAAGGACGGCTCCGCCCAGGCCCTCGCCGACCAGACCCTCGCCCTCGCCGCCCACCTCGACCCCGAGGCCACGGTCCACGTCGTCCTCTTCTCGACGGAGGTCGACGGCACCACCGACCTCACCCTCACCCCGGACCACGAGACCAAGATCGACGACGTCCACGCCGCCCTCGGCCGCATGGGCCGTACCAGCTACCACGCCGCCGTGGAAGCCGTACTCACCCACCACGAGAAGACCGGGGACACCACCCCCGCCCTGGTGATCTTCCAGACGGACGGCGCCCCCGACGCGAAGACCCCGGCCACCCAGTCCCTCACCGAGGCCGCGAAGAAGCACCCCTCCGTGTTCTTCTCCTTCGTCGCCTTCGGGGAGCACGACAACAAGGCCTTCGACTACCTCCGCAAACTGAAGACCGACAACACGTCCTTCTTCCACGCCGGCCCGACCCCGCGCGAGCTGACGGACACGGAGCTGTACGAGGGCGTACTGGCGAACTGGCGCCCGTAAGCAACCACAACCGGCCGTAACGCCACATAACGCTCCGCACCCCCGTGCCGCCCGCTTCTCACCCCGTAAAACGGGAAGCGGGCGGCATACACATGTCGGCTACGATTTCAAGGTTCGTACACACAGCGACCGCGACCTGGGAGCAGCCCCCGATGGCTCGACACCTCATCACCAGCGCCCTTCCGTACATCAACGGGATCAAGCACCTGGGCAACATGGTGGGGTCCATGCTCCCGGCGGACGTGTACTCCCGGTACCTCCGCCAGCGCGGACACGACGTCCTGTACATCTGCGCGACCGACGAGCACGGCACCCCCGCCGAGCTGGCCGCCAAGGAGCAGGGCCTCCCGGTCGACGAGTTCTGCGCCCAGGCGCACGACGCGCAGAAGGCGGTCTACGACGGCTTCGCGCTGGCCTTCGACTACTTCGGCCGCAGCTCCAGCGCCGAGAACCGCGACATCACGCAGCACTTCGCCCGCAAGCTGAACGAGAACGGCTTCGTCGAAGAGCGCGCGATCCGCCAGGTGTACTCGCCCACCGACGGCCGCTTCCTCCCGGACCGCTACGTCGAGGGCACCTGCCCCCACTGCGGCTACGACAAGGCCCGCGGCGACCAGTGCGAGAACTGCACCCGCGTCCTCGACCCGACGGACCTGATCAACCCCCGCTCGGCGATCTCGGGCTCCACGGACCTGGAGGTCCGCGAGACCAAGCACCTCTTCCTCCTCCAGTCCAAGCTGGAGAACGAGGTCCGCGAGTGGGTCGCCCGGCACGACAAGGACTGGCCGCAGCTGGCCTCCTCCATCGCCCACAAGTGGCTGACCGAGGGCCTGCACGACCGCGCGATCACCCGTGACCTGGACTGGGGCGTCCCGGTCCCGGCGGACACCTGGCCGGAGCTGGCGGCCGCGGGCAAGGTCTTCTACGTCTGGTTCGACGCCCCGATCGAGTACCTGGGCGCGACCAAGGAGTGGGCCGACCAGGACCCGGAGAACCGCGACTGGAAGTCCTGGTGGTACGACGTCGACACCGACGTCCGCTACACGCAGTTCATGGCCAAGGACAACGTCCCGTTCCACACGGTGATGTTCCCGGCCACCGAGCTGGGCGTGCGCGAGCCCTGGAAGAAGGTCGACTTCGTCAAGGCCTTCAACTGGCTGACGTACTACGGCGGCAAGTTCTCCACCTCGCAGAAGCGAGGCGTCTTCACCGACCAGGCCCTGGAGATCCTCCCCGCCGACTACTGGCGCTACTTCCTGATCGCCAACGCGCCCGAGTCCGACGACTCGTCCTTCACCTGGGAGCACTTCACCGCCACGGTGAACAAGGACCTGGCCGACACCCTCGGCAACTTCGTCAACCGCGTCCTGTCCTTCTCCCGCAAGCGCTTCGGCGACGAGGTCCCCGCGGGCGGCGAGCCGGGCGAGGCGGAGACGCGGCTCGGCGAGGAGATCGCGCGCCTGCTCGCGGAGTACGAGGAGCACATGGAGGCCCTCCAGTTCCGCAAGGCGGCCGCCGCGCTGCGCGCCCTGTGGTCGGCCGGCAACTCCTACCTGGAGGAGAAGGCCCCCTGGCTGGAGATCAAGACCGACAAGGACGGCGCGGCCCTCACCCTGCGCACGGCGATGAACCTCATCCACCTCTACTCGGTGATCTCCGAGCCCTTCATCCCGGCGACGGCGAAGACCATGCGGGAGGCCTTCTCCCTGGCGGACGACACCGCGGCCTGGGCCACCCCGGAGGCGGCGAAGTCCCTCACCTCCGTCCCGGCCGGCACCCCCTTCACGGTCCCGCCGGTCCTGTTCGCCAAGCTGACGGACGAGGACCTGGAGACCTACAAGGAGCGCTTCGGCGGCCAGGAGGGGTGACGCCGTAACGGCCCCGCACCCGTCGTCGTACTACGTCACCACCCCCATCTCCTACGTCAGCGACGCTCCTCGCCCGGCCCGTGGCAATGAGGCCCGGAACCGCCATACGGTTTCGGGCCGCTAGGCTCCACCCCCGTGTCGCAACTCCCGAGCCTCGAACAGGCCACCATCGATGCGGTTCTCGGCCACGCAAGCCGTGCGACGCTGCCCTTCCAACGGGCCAACCGCCCGGGGCCGTACGCGACGGCCTTCTGGTTCAACGAGCTGGTGGCGAGCGACGGGGATGACGAAACGGTCCGCCAGTACCTGGTGACCGCCGCCGAGCAAACCCGCATGGAACTGGCCGAGGTGACCATACGGCCGGAGCTGTGCGACCCGGCACCCAGCGCGGAGAAGCTGCTGATGACCTCCTTCGCCGAAGGCTGGACGCACCTCGACGGTCTCGGCGTGGCCGTGATGCCCACCGGGGGCCTGCACACGTACGCGGACAGGAAGGGCTGGCGCTGGCGGACCGACGAGATAACCGACGGCATCGCGGCGCGCGCCGAGGACATCGCCAGTATCACGGCCGAGCCGGTCACGGCGTACGTCCTCGCCCACGACGTGGGTGCGGAGGGGGAACGGGACCAGGCGGTGGTGGTCGGCGCCCTCGCCCGCGCCGCCGACGGAACGATCCGCTGGAGCACCGAACTCCCGCAGGGCTGCGTGGGAGCCCCGGTCTTCTTCGGTCTCCGCCTGGAGGGCGACAGCTTCAAGCTGGTCTGCGCGGGAGTGGCCCTACCCACGGACGACCACGGGTTCGGCCATCACCCCGTAGCCACGTTCGACCGCATCCGAGCGGCCCTCGGCACCGCCGTCGCCCCCGGGGAGCGGCGCCGCTGGTGGCGCCGCCGCTCCTGAGGGGCCGCGGACCCATAGCCCCTCTCGGCAGGGACACGGACAGTGCCGGGGGCTGTAGCCACCTCGACGCAGGGGCACCGTCTGGGCCGAACTCGATGTCTCCGCACCGGAGCATGAAGAACCACGCTCCGGTGCGACCGGCCCTCTTCCCTGAGAAACCCGGGGAGAAAGAAACCCTGCCAAGCCCCACCCCTCCCGCCCGCCGCGCAAACTCACTCCAGCGAGTGAATATGCCCAACTCAGCTGGATTTGGGCCCGGTTGCCTGCCCTACGCTCAGCACCGGGAGTTGTCCCTGCTGGCGATCGGACTGGCCTGCCACATCCAGTCGCTCCCCACCGGCACCGCCATCGACAAGCCCCCGCCCCGCAAGCTCCTCCCCGCCGTACCCCAGCCCGCGCACCCCAGCCCCACCCTCAACCGCACGGCCACCGACCTCCTCGCCGGCCTCCGCCGTACAGACCCCCGCCTCCTCCTCTCCGTCGCCGACGCCGAACACCTCGCCCCCGGCGTCGCCGCCTGGCTGGAACGCGACCTCACTCCCACCGCCGTACGCCACGCCCTGACCAGGGACCTCCCCCAGGACCCGCTGCGCCGTCCGGCCGCCCTCCTGGCCCACCGCCGCGCCGCCCAGCTCCCGCCCCCACCGCCGTTCCGGACGCCGGCCGCGCGGCCCCCGGACCCACGGCACCCGTTCCAAACCTGCGACGGCTGCGCCTTCCGCTCTCCCCTGCCCGGCCACTGCCGCGACTGCCGATCCGACCTGATGGAGGCCGCCTAGCATGAACGTGGCCGACCACGGACGCGAGCTGATCCCCCGCCCCGAGCAGACCCCTGACGCCCTCCGTGCGGCCCTCGCCGTCGTTGCCCCAGGGCGCCTGGACGAGATGCAGGCCACGAAGGACGACGCCTTCGCCAAAGCCGTCGAGTGGCAGTCTTTGAGCCCTGTGCAGAGCTGGGTCCTCATCTGGGCCCGGGATATCGAGATCGCCCGCCGCCCCGACCTGTCCTCCCGCTTCGCTCAGGCGCAAAACACGCTGGAACACGAGGACCCTGCCACGGCTCAGGAAGCTCTGCGGCAGCTGAGCGCCGTCCTGGACGACGCCATGATGGCAGTACGCGGTTGAGCTGGAAGCGGGAGTACGCCTTCGGTGCGGAGAAAGCCGCCCGCACCGCTCCCGCCGGCGAACGTGTCTACGTCGTTCAGATCACCTGTCTGGGTTTCTGAACCACCGGAACGGACATGCGGTTGTGCCCAGTGGACAGCCGGAACGAGCGCAGGCCCGTATGCACTGCTGAAGCGACGGCCGGGGGCCAGGGGAAGGGATCAGTTGCTTCTGTCGGCGCTTCCCCCGGCCCTGATCGCTCAGCCGACGGACAGCACCCCGGCGCCAGTCGTCGTCGCCAGCTCGGTCGGCAGGTTCTTCGCGGACGTCTCCAGGCCCGCCGTCAGCGTCGGCGTCCAGTTCACCGTCGTCCTGATCTTCTTGGACGAGGCGGCGTTGTACGCGGCGACGAGGTCGGTGGCGGTGCCGTTGACGAGGTTGCCGCTGCCCGCGACGGAACCGGTGCCGTCGCCGCTCAGCAGCTTGGAGACCTTGCCGCCGCTCGGCACCTTCCAGTAGTTGTCCTCGGCGACGACCTGCGCCTTGGCACGGGAGTTGATGCTGTACAGCGGGGCGTACCCGTCGAGGGTCGTCGTGTCGTACACGTTGTTGTACACGTGGATCTGGCCGATACGGGCGAGCGGCGCCCGCTGCACGATGCCCTTCCACACGTTGTGGTGGATGGAGACGCGCAGCTTGCCGGTGCTGTCCGTGTCGCTGCTGCCGATCAGCATCGTCTTGTCGTGGTCGACGAACCGGTTGCGCTCGACGGTGACCAGGTCGGAGCCCTTGGTGATGTCGAGGGCGCCGTCGTGGATCTGGTACTCGCGGCCGTAGTACTTGGGGTTGGCGCTGTCGAGGCGGGGCGCGTCGGTGAACGTGTTGTGGTCCGCCCACACATGGCCGGCCCCACGCAGGGTCACGGCGTCGTAGGCGGAGTTCCAGTTGCCGTCGTCCCCGTCGGTCGGGTCCCACTGCGGGAAGCAGTCCTCGGTGGCGGAGAAGGCGAGGTTGCGGACGATGACGTTGTCGACGTCCTTCACCTGGAGGCTGCCGCCGGTGATCCCGGCGTTCGTCCCGGGCACGCCCACGATGCTGGTGTTGGCGGGCACCCTGAAGACGATGTTCTTCGCCTGCTTGGCCTGGGCGGCGGCGCGGGCCTTCTCCTGCGTACCGGAGGGCAGCTTGGATCGGCCGTAGGTGGCGAGGTCGTACGCCTTCAGGTAGGCGGAGAGCGAATAGCCGGTCCCCACCGCGTAGTCGGCGCAGGACAGCTTCTTGCCGCTGTCGTCGGTGTTGGCGTCGATGGTGCCCTTGATCTTGATGATCCGGGGCGTGGTGTCGGAGGCCGACCCCAGCGCCTTCACGAGCTGCGCCCGGGTGGAGACGGTGAAGGTGTGCGCGGAGTCGGCCTTCGCGCCGCCGGTGGTCCCCGTGCCGGAGGCGGCCCAGCCGTCCTTGGCGGGCAGCGTCTGGTGGTAGAGGTCGGCGGCGGTGGCGTTCGCGTTCATCACGAACACACCGGCGCCGACACCCGCGGCCACGACGGCGGCGGACACGGCAAGGGTGCGCCGCTTGCGGAGGGACCGGCGGTGGGAGGGAGCTGCCACGGAGGAGTCCTTAGGGTCTGCTGAAGATGCCTTACGACCCCTCAGTGGCCGCCGCTCCCGGGAAAGTTGCCGCGCCGTACCCATTTCCTTCCGGCTAGGCCAGGTACCCGAGGACGAGCGCTCCGACCACGGGCGCGGCGTAGACGAGCGGAAACGGAACGTGCGAGTACCACCGGGCCCGGGCCACGGTCACGGCAGCGCCGAGGAAGTACGCCACCAGCCCGGTCCCCGCCAGCACCCCGACGAACGGCACGAACAACCCCACCACCAGCCCCACGGCGCCGGCGGTCTTGGCCACCCCCAGCAGGGTCCACCACCCCTGCGGCACCCGGTAGTCGGTGAGCGCCTGCACGATCCACTGCGCCCGCAGGAGCAGCACGGTCCCGGAGAACCCGGCCATCAGTGCGGCGAGCAGGGTGACGACGATGTGGGCGGTACGCATGAGAGGCTCCCAACGAGCGATCACTGAGTGACGGACACCCCTCTGAACCGCGTCGTCGCGCGTGTGTGACAGGAAGCCAGAAAAATTCTCCCGTGAACATTCCCGAACCCCACCGCCGGCTCCTCGCGGACGTCGTCTCCGTCGGCAGCCCTTACGTTCTCGTGCTCGCCGGCGGTTACGCCCTGCAGGCGCACGGGCTGCTGGAGCGGCCGCACGCCAACCTGGACTTCGCGACCGAGAGCGCCGAGGCCATGGACCGGATCGCCGCTGCCGTCGGCGCGGCGCTGGAGGCGCGGGGGCGGCAGGTGCGGGCCGGGGCCGTCACCGCGCTCACCGCGCAGCTGACCGTCACGGACCCGCCGACCGGTGAGCCGTGCGTGCTCGCGCTGCACAAGGAGGTCTTCTGGCAGCCTCCGGAGCTGACCGAGTACGGCCCGGCCCTCTCCCTGGAGGATGCCGTCGGCACGAAGATCCGCGCCCTGTACGACCGGGGCGCGGCGGTCGACCTGATCGACGCGCAGGCGGCGGCGACCCGCTTCTCCCTCCCCGGCCTGGAGGAACTGGGCCGCCGGCACGCCCTCGACCCCTTCGACCTGCCTACCCTCCAGTCCCGCCTCACCGGCACCGACTGGTACGCGGATGCGGACTTCGTCCGTTACGGATTGGCCGAACAGCAGGTCACCGCCCTGCGCGCCTGGGCCCAGCACTGGTCCGACGACATCGCCGAGCGGCTGCTGGAGGACGGTGCCTCACCCGACACGGAGAACGGCATGGAGCACGACCCGGACGGTGAGGAGGACGGTGACGGCTGACGTGCACGACGGCGTCAGCTGCCGCTGTTCGTCTCGTCCGGGGCCACACCCAGGGTGAGACGGCCGCGCACGCCCCGCGCCATGTGCTTCTTGTCGTACGTCAGATACAGCAGCCCGCCCGCGTGGCCGTTGCCCGGGTAGATCGTGTCCTCGTCGAGCGTGGTGCGGGTCGTGGTGTTGGTGGAGTACGGCTCCACGTCCCCCGTCAGCAGCACCGCCTTCTCGGCGAAGAACAGCTGGCCGGTGTGGCAGGTGTGTCCGCCCTCGTAGCCGGCGTCGGTCCAGGTCCCGTCGACGTGCACCTTGACGTGGATGTGCACACAACGGCCCTGGTACCAGCCGGGGAAGACCGTCCGGAAGGTGACGTGGCCGTGCCGGTCCGTGCGCCAGGTGCCGCGCAGGTAGCGCTCGTCGTCGGTGGGCTCCTGGTGTCCGCCGCCCCCGCCGCCGGGTCCGCCGGAGGGCGGTGCGCCGGTCGGGGTGCCCGTGGGAGTCTCCGTCGGGGTGCCCGAGGGCGCCGGGCCGCCGCCCCCGCCTCCGCTGCCCATGGCCTCGTACCCGGAGTAGACGCCCAGGGCGTTGCAGTGCCAGATGTCGACCGCCGCGTCCCGCAGCGGCTTGCAGGTCTCCGCGTCGATCACTTTGAGCGTGAGCGCGAGGGGGATGCCCTCCTCGTCCTCGGTGACGTCCTGCCGGATCTTGTCGGCGTCGATGTAGTACGGGCCCTCGACCAGCTCGGAGGTCAGCGTGTAGCACGTGTCCTCCGCGGCCTCCTCCTGCGCGGAGGCGTTGACGGCGAAGGCGCCGCCGACCCCCACCGCCGTCACGGCCACGCCGCCGGCCGCCAGCACCGTACGGCGCGTCAACTGTCCTTTGTCCTGTACTTCCTGAGTCTCCGTCATGGCCAGGACCGTAGAAGCCGGGGGCCGCGCGGGAACATCGGAAAGAGCTGTGAATCGAGGTGCGCATGGGAAAGGGCTCGAAACCGATGCCGGTCTCGAGCCCTTACCGCCCTGCTTGTGCCTTACTTCGGCTGCGGCTTCCGGATGTTCAGGTGCAGCTCCCGCAGGCGGGTCTCGTCCAGCTCGGTCGGGGCGCCCATCATCAGGTCCTGGGCGTTGCCGTTGAGCGGGAAGGCGATCGTCTCGCGGATGTTGGGCTCGTCGGCGAGGAGCATGACGATGCGGTCCACGCCCGGGGCGATGCCACCGTGCGGCGGGGCGCCGAAGCGGAAGGCGCGGAGCATGCCCGCGAACTTCTCCTCGACGGTGTCCCGGTCGTAGCCCGCGATCTCGAAGGCCTTGAGCATGATCTCGGGCTCGTGGTTCCGGATCGCGCCGGAGGACAG
Source organism: Streptomyces sp. NPDC101165 (assembly GCF_044768135.1). NCBI lineage: Bacteria > Bacillati > Actinomycetota > Actinomycetes > Kitasatosporales > Streptomycetaceae > Streptomyces > Streptomyces sp. NPDC101165. Next base: position 124,517 of record NZ_JBIWPG010000006.1, read on the forward strand.
CTCGACGCCGTTGCAGACGATGTCGTACTGCCAGCCGAGGATGTCCAGCGGGTCCTGGGTCTCCAGGGCCTCCAGACCGCCCTGCGGCATCGAGAAGGGGTTGTGGGAGAAGTCGATCCCGCCGGTCTCCTCGTCCTTCTCGTACATCGGGAAGTCGACGATCCAGCAGAAGCGGAAGACGCCCTCCTCGAAGTGGCCGGCGCGACGGGCCGCCTCGACGCGGACCGCGCCCATGATCTTGGAGACCTCGTCGAACTCGCCCGCGCCGAAGAAGACCGCGTGGCCGGGGGCCAGCGACAGACGCTTGGTCAGCTCCGCGACGTTGCCCTCGGTCAGGAACTTCGCGATCGGGCCGGACAGCGAGCCGTCCTCGGCCACGCGTACCCAGGCCAGACCCTTGGCGCCCTGCTCGACCGCGTACTCACCGAGCTGGTCGAAGAACTTGCGGGGCTGGGCGGAGACGTCCGGCACCGGCAGCGCACGCACGTGCTTGCCCGCGAACGCCTTGAACTCCGAGCCCTCGAAGACATCGGTGATGTCCACCAGCTCCAGCTTGGCGCGCAGGTCCGGCTTGTCGGAGCCGTACTTCAGCATCGCCTCGCGGAACGGGATGCGCGGGAAGGGGGAGGTGACGTGACGGCCGCCTCCGAACTCCTCGAAGAGTTCCGTCATCAGCTTCTCGACCGGCTGGAAGATGTCCTCCTGCTCGACGAAGGACATCTCGATGTCGAGCTGGTAGAACTCGCCCGGCGAGCGGTCGGCGCGGGCGTCCTCGTCGCGGAAGCAGGGCGCGATCTGGAAGTAGCGGTCGAAGCCGGAGATCATCAGCAGCTGCTTGAACTGCTGCGGGGCCTGCGGCAGCGCGTAGAACTTGCCCGGGTGCACGCGGGAGGGCACCACGTAGTCGCGGGCGCCCTCGGGGGAGGTGGCGGACAGGATCGGCGTCGCCATCTCGTTGAAGCCCATCGCCGCCATCTTGTGCCGCATGGCGGAGATCACGGCCGTACGCAGCATGATGTTGCGGTGCATGCGCTCGCGGCGCAGGTCCAGGAAGCGGTACTCCAGGCGCCGCTCCTCGTTGACCCCGTCCTCGGCGTTGATCGTGAAGGGCAGCGGGGCGGCCGCGCCGAGCAGCTCGACCTCGCCGACCTCGACCTCGATCTCACCGGTGGGCAGGTCGGGGTTCACGTTCTCGGTTCCACGTGAAACAACCCGGCCGTCGACGCGGACCGAGGACTCCTTGGAGATCTTGTCCAGGGCCTCGTAGGCGGGCGTGCCGGGACGGGCCACCAGCTGCGTGATGCCGTAGTGGTCACGCAGATCGATGAAGAGGATGCCGCCCAGGTCGCGCCGATTGTGCAGCCAGCCACTCAGCCGGACGTCGGTGCCGACGTCAGAGGCGCGGAGCTGGCCGCAGGTGTGGGACCTGTACCGATGCATCGTCGTTCATCGTCCTTCGTGGTGGGGTGATGAGTGCCGGGGCTGCCGCCCCGGCGGTAGCCGGACACGGGGCCCGGACCCATCAAGGGTACCGGCCAGGCCAAGATCGGCTCCCCACCATTTCCCCCGCCGGCCCGGCATCCGCTCCGGGCCCTCGGTGACACCTCCAACAGCGAAGCCCACCCCTCGGATCTTCCTACAGTGGCGCCTATCCAGACGATCTTCATAAAGTGGGGCAATGCGCACAGGCGAGTCCCTGCCGCCCGTGAACGACGTACTCGCATCTCTCGCGACCGGACTGTGGCACTGGGACACGGCCACCGGGCTGGTCACCGTGGACGCGGAGGCGGCGCGGCTGCTCGGTCTGCCCGCGGAGCCGGCCTCGCTCACGGAGGCCCAGACCCGGGCCCGCCTTCATCCGGTCGACTGGAACGAGATCACCGGGGTGGTGCAACTGGCGGTCGCCGAGGGCACGCTGGCCGAGGTGCGCATCCGGATCATGGACGAGCAGGGGCGGATCGTACGGGTCGTACGCAGCCGCTCGAAGCCGTCCTACGACCCCGAGCGGCACGCGTACGAGCTGATCGGCACCCTGCAGGAGGTCACCGAGCCGACCCCGGGCTCGCCGGCGGGCCGCAGGGCGGTCACGGGGGACTGGCGGCGCTCCCGGGAGGCCTTCCTGCTGGACGCGGGCCGGGCTCTGGCCGAGGCGCGGTCGACCGCGGAGGTGCTGCGGGTCGCGGCCGGACTGTCGATGCCCGGGTTCTCCCCGGACGGGCTCGCGGTGTTCGGCGTGGAGGGCGACCGGCTGACGATCATCGGCCACCACGGGCACCAGCCCGGCGACGACGGCCCGTTCTCCCACATGTCGCTGGCCACGGACTACCCGGCCGCCGAGGTCGTACGCACCGGCCGGGCCGTCTATCTCTCCTCCCCCGGGCACTACAAGAACCGCTACCCGGTCACCTGGCCGCTCGCCGAGAAGTTCGGCCGGCACTCGTGGGCGTTCCTGCCGCTGACGGCGGCCGGGCGCACGATGGGCGCCTGGATGGCGGCCTTCGCCTACCCGGTGGCCTTCACGCCCGACGAGCGGGCCGTCCTGACCACGGTCGCCCGGATGCTCGCGCAGGCCCTGTCCCGGGCCGGTGCCGCCGACTCCCAGCGGGAGCTCGCGGAGGGCCTGCAGCGCTCCATGCTGCCCTCGCTGGGCCCGGAGATCCCCGGGATGGGCATGGCCGCCCGCTACGTCCCTACCGGCGGCGGACTGCAGGTCGGCGGCGACTGGTACGACATGATCCCGCTGCCTGGGGGCACCAGGTCCGGGGGAGGCCGTTTCGCGGTGGCCATCGGGGACGTCCAGGGCCATGACGTGCGGGCGGCCGGCCTGATGGGCCAGCTGCGGATCGCGCTGCGCGCCTACGCCTCCGAGGGGCACCGCCCGGACGCCGTGCTCTCCCGCGCCTCCCGCTTCCTGCACGGCATCACCCACGACGAGCACATGACCGACGTGCGCTTCGCGACCTGCCTGTACGTGGAGGTCGACCCGGCGACCGGGAAGCTGGAGATCGCCCGCGCCGGGCACCCGGACCCGGCGATCCGGATGGCCGACGGCACGGTGATGATGCGGCCGACCACGGGCGGGCTGCCGCTGGGCATCGACCCGGACGCCGACTACCCGACGACCCGGTTCACGCTGCAGGCCGGCGAGACCATGATGATCTGCACCGACGGGCTGATCGAGACCGGCGGGCACGACATGGAGAGCGGCTGGCGGCGCATCCGCGCGATCCTGGAGGACCACCGCGGCGACATGGAGTCGCTGGCCGACGCGCTGGTGCAGGGCGTGCACGGGCCGTCCTCGCACCACACCACCGGCCCGCTGGCCGACCGCCGCGAGGACGACATCGCCGTACTGCTGCTGTGCCGGCCCGGGGACGACACGGCCGTACGGTCCGCGGTGCGGCGCACGCTGCTGTCGGTGGCGCAGGACGAGCCGGAGCGGATCGCCGAGGCCCGCCGGCACCTGCGCGAGCTGCTGCACGACTGGGCCTCGGGCGAGCAGGTGGACTCCGCGGTGCTGCTGGTCTCCGAGATGGTCACCAACGTCCTCGTCCACACCGACGCCGACTCGCTGCTGCTCGCCGAGGTCACCGGGGAGCCGGGCGGGCGCCGACTGCGGGTGGAGGTCACGGACGCCGGCGACGATCTCCCGCACCGGCGCCACCCGGGCGAGCTGGCCTCCTCCGGCCGCGGCCTGCTCCTGATCGAACTGCTCGCCCACGCATGGGGGGTGGACCCTCAAGGGGAGGGCAAGAGCATCTGGTTCGAGCTCTACGAGTCCGACGGCGCGGGCGCGCCGTAACGCGTGCGCAGTTCGTGGAAGACGGCGAAGGCGGCGGCGGTCAGAGGCACCGCGAGGAGCATGCCGAGGATGCCCGCCACGGACGCGCCGGCGGTGATCGCCAGCATCACCACCGCGGGATGCATCTGCACGGTCCGGCTCTGGATCACCGGCTGGAGCACATGCCCCTCGAGCACCTGCACCGCGACCACGACCCCGAGCGCCCACAGCGCGATGACGAAGCCGCGGTCGGCGAGCGCGACCAGCACGGAGATCGCGCCGGAGAGGAAGGCGCCGAGGTAGGGGATGTAGGCGGTGACGAAGACGAGCGCGGCGAGTCCGACGGCGCCGGGCACGCGCAGGATCAGCAGGCCGATGCCGATGAGGGTCGCGTCGATGAGGGCGATGACGGTGGTGCCGCGCATGAACCCCTCGACGGCCTCGTAGGAGCGCCGCGCCATGGCCTCCAGAGTGTCGGCGGTGTCCCCGGGCGCGACGGCCCGCAGGTTGTCGACGACGCGGTGGGAATCGCGCAGGAAGAAGAAGACGAGCAACAGCGCGAGAACGGCGATGGCGATGCTCTCGCCGACGACGCTGACCCCGCTGATGACGTTGGAGGCCGCCGTCCCGCCGAACTTGCTGAGCAGCTTGCGCGAGTTGGCGGCGAGGTCGTCGAGCCCGGTCCCCGCGGCTCCGAAGTGCTGCGCCACGGACCTGGCGGCCTCCCGGAGGGAGGCGATGATCTGGTCGCCGGTGTCGATGAGCGCGGCGACGACGATGTAGACGGCGCCACCGACGACGGCCACGACGGCCACACAGGTCACCCCGGCCGCGAGCGACCGCTGCACGCCCGCGGCCACGAGTCTGCGGTGCAGGGGCCCGAGCAGGGCGGACCCGAGCAGGGCGAGCAGCACCGGAATGACCGCGGTCCTGAACTCCCCGCACAGCAGCACCCCGACCCACCCGACGCCGGCGACGAGCAGCAGCACGACACACCAGGCGGCGAGCCGGCGGACGGGCTCGGGCAGCAACGACACGCTTCCAGCGGATCATGGGGGGCCACGGCTGTCCTGCCGCGGGACTCCGGGCGGGTGAGGCCGGGCGGGAGACACGGGCCGGGGGCCCAGGGGGCCGGAGCCTCCTGGACCCCCGGGGTGCAGCCCCTGGTCCTGGTACGTCAGTCCTGCGGGCCGGTCTCCGACATGCCGTGGACGGCCGGGATCGTGCCCAGGCGGCCCTTCTGGAAGTCCTCGAAGGCCTGCATCAGCTCGTCCTTGGTGTTCATGACGAACGGGCCGTAGTGGGCCATGGGCTCACGGATCGGCCGGCCGCCGAGCAGGACGACCTCGAGGTCCGGGGTGTGCGAGTCCTGCTTCTCGTCCGCGCGGACGGTCAGCGAGGAGCCGGTGCCGAACACCGCGGTCTGGCCCAGCTGGATCGGGCGGCGCTCGGTGCCGACCGAGCCACGGCCCGCCAGGACGTAGGCCAGGCCGTTGAAGTCCTCGCGCCAGGGCAGGGTGATCTCGGCGCCCGGGGCGAGGGTCGCGTGGATCATCGTGATCGGGGTGTGGGTGATGCCGGGGCCCTGGTGGCCGTCCAGCTCGCCCGCGATGACACGCAGCAGCGCGCCGCCGTCGGGGGACGTCAGCAGCTGGACGCTGCCACCGCGGATGTCCTGGTAGCGCGGGGCCATCATCTTGTCCTCGGCCGGGAGGTTCACCCACAGCTGCAGGCCGTGGAAGAGACCGCCGGACATGACCAGCGCCTCCGGCGGGGCCTCGATGTGCAGAAGGCCCGAGCCCGCGGTCATCCACTGCGTGTCACCGTTGGTGATCGTGCCGCCACCGCCGTTGGAGTCCTGGTGGTCGAAGATCCCGTCGATGATGTAGGTGACGGTTTCGAAGCCGCGGTGAGGGTGCCACGGGGTCCCCTTGGGCTCGCCCGGCGCGTACTCCACCTCGCCCATCTGGTCCATCATGATGAACGGGTCGAGGTGGCGGTAGTTGATCCCGGCGAACGCCCGGCGGACCGGGAAACCCTCGCCCTCGAAACCGCTCGGCGCGGTCGTGACGGCCAGCACGGGGCGTGCCACGGCGTCGGCCGGCGCGCTCACACGGGGCAGCGTCAGCGGGTTCTCGACGGTCACTGCAGGCATTTCGGTACCTCCTTGTGCGCCCACTTTAGTTGAGCGTTGAACTTTCTGCTACCCCCAACATCGACGGCCCGGAGGGCATTCCCTCCGGGCCGTCGATGTCGCACGGGCAGCCGGGCGCGTGGGTCGGCTGGGTCAGTTGCTGAAGTACAGGTACTTCCACGAGCCGTACGTCGTGGAGTTCACGGAGTCGCCGGACGAGCCGTTGACGTACACCGAGCGCATGCGGGCCCGGATGCCCGACTCGCCGGGCGCCCCGAGCTGGACGGCCGACTTCCCGCTCGTACCGAGCGGGAAGTACTGGGAGTCCCCCGAGTGCCACGAACCCTGGTAGTAGACCTGGAGATCGAAACGCTGCTTACGGCCCGGGTAGTAGCTCATCGTCGTGGTGAGCAGGGGGTCGGTGCTCTTGTGGAACCAGTAGTACGACGTCGAGCCGATCTTGGCCGTCCTGTAGTGCCTGGAGACGGCGGTGGAGATCTTGACCCGGGCGTACGCCGTGACCTTCGTGGTCTTCGGCTGGTAGCGGGAGTCGCCCGCGAAGACCGCGGTGACGGCGGTATCGCGGGACATGTCCAGGGTCACGGACAGGTTGCCGCTGGTGTTGACGGTGCCGGACTTCACCAGCCTCTTCGGCTTGTCCGAGCCGAAGGGGTCCGCGTAGATCTCGACCTTGCGGTTCTTGTACGTCGTGCCGAGGTGCGCGGTGAACCTCACATCGGCGCCGTAGTTGTACAGCTTGCCGTTGTTGTTCAGGGTCAGCGTCGTCGCGGCGCGGGAGACCGCGACCTTGTCGGAGGCGGTGGCCGATGTGTGCTCGGCGTCGCCCGCGTAAGTGACCTTGTACGTGACCGTGCCGCCGGCCGGCGGGGTGTCCGTGAAGGAGTAGGTGCCGTCCGCCTTCACCGTGACGGCGGGCAGCGCCTTGCCGCCGGGGCTGTCCAGGTCGGTCCGGGTGACCGCGAGCTTCGCGCCCGTCGGGAGCGGCACGTTCGCCGTGATCTTTCCCTTGACCGTGAGCTGCTTGGCACGGGTCGCGGAGGTGGGCGCGTCGGCCGTGAGGGTCGGCACGCTGAGCGTCGGGCCGGTGAACGCCTTCAGGGTGAAGGTGTTGCCCGTACCGGCGAGGGCGAACAGCCGCGAGGAGTCGGGGGCCCACGCCACCTCGCCGATGCTGGACGACGTCCCCGTCTCGAAGCGGCGCACCGGTACGTCGGCGCCCTGCTTGTAGACGTTCACATGACGGTCGTAGGCCTGGGCGACCAGACCGCTCGGCGAGACGTCGGCGGACCAGCCCGTCTCCGTCAGGCCCCCGGCCTCCGTGAAGGTCCCGTCGGCGTACGAGAGCTTCCGGGAGCCGTTCAACAGCACCTGGGAGCCGCCGGCCACGAGGTCGACGTCGGCGAAGTTGTACCCGCCGTCGCTCTTGGCGACCACCTGCGGGGTGGCTCCGGAGACGTCGAGCACGTTCACCGCGCCCGGGCTGTCGCCGCTGTCGAGGAAGGCCAGCCGACCGGGTGCGGACGGGTCGGCGTCGAGGACCGCCGCGTTGTAGTACGGGGCGACCGTGTCCGGGAGCTGTCCGAGTGTCACCGCTGCGGCCGCGTCGGCGGCGGGGTCGACGGAACCCAGGTTGCCGTGGAAGGCACTGTCCTCGCCCGTGATCCGGTACGAGAACCAGAGCCGTCCGCCCGCGAAGGCGACCTCGCGTGGGTCGACGCCGTCGCCGAGGGCGTAGTGGGTCTTGACCTGCAGGGTGGCGGCGTCGAGGGCGACGATCTCGTGGCTGGTGGGCAGCGCCGCGTACAGGGTGAGGCCGTCGTCGGAGAGCGCGAGATCGCTGGGGCGGCCGAAGCCGACGTTCACGCCGACCAGGGTGCCCTTGTAGTCGGTGGCCAGGATTCGTCCGTTGTCCTGGTCGGCGACGAAGACACGCTGGAGAGCGCCGTCCGTGACGAGCCCCACGGGCTGGGTGAGGACTGCCGACTCGGCCGAGGCGGAGCCCGCCGCGGCAACGCTCAGCGCGACCGAGCCGAAGAGGACCGCGAGCGCCGTCGCGGCCGAGGTGCTGCGCATGCGCACAGTGATGAACCCCCACAGGAGATCCCGGGGTCGCCGGGAGATGAGAGCGCCGCGCGACACCCGGACGCGACCGCGGAAGAACGGTGGCACGCGGGGCGCGGCTGCCTGAGGCACCCTATGGCATGCCTGTGACAAACGAGGGAGCGCATGTCCGCCGGACCGGCGGTCGGCCGTCTGCGCAGCGGTGGCGTCTAGCCGTACATGCGCCGCATCGCGAAGTCGACCATCTGCTCCACCGCCTTGGCGTCGAACACCATCCGGTGCTCGCCCTCCATGTCCAGGACGAAGCCGTACCCGGTCGGCAGCAGGTCGATCACCTCGGCGCCGGTGATGACGAAGTACTTGGACTCCTTGCCCGCGTACCGGCGCAGCTCCTTGAGCGAGGTGAACATCGGGATCACCGGCTGCTGGGTGTTGTGCAGGGCCAGGAAGCCGGGGGTGTCACCGCGCGGGCAGTACACCTTCGACGTGGCGAAGACCTGCTGGAAGTCCTCCGCGGACACCTGCCCGGTGGTGAACGCGCGCACCGCGTCCGCGAGCGAGGGCGGGGACGGCTCGGGGTACAGCGGCGCCTGCTGGCCGTAGCCGCCGACACCGCCGGGCATCGGCTGCTGCGGCGGGGCGTACTGCTGCTGAGCGCCAACGTTCTGGTCGTAGCCGTACATGGGCGCAAGAGTACCGAGCCGCGACGCCACCCGAACGGCCGTAGCTTGAGACGTGTCACAGATGACCGGATCGGGGTTGCTTCTTATTACCGACGGGTAGCATCATCGGAGCTACTTGTTGGTACGTGAACGATGCGAGGAGTCAGTGCCTCGCCGAGTCCTATACGGAGCCGTCACCATGGGGCACTACAAGTCCAATCTCCGCGACATCGAGTTCAACCTCTTCGAAGTACTCGGCCGCGACAAGCTGTACGGCACCGGTCCCTTCGAGGAGATGGACACCGAGACCGCCAAGAGCGTGCTCGAGGAGCTGACCCGCCTCGCCGAGAACGAGCTGGCCGAGTCCTTCGCGGACGCCGACCGCAACCCGCCGGCCTTCGACCCGGAGACGAACACCGCGCCGGTCCCGGCGTCCTTCAAGAAGAGCTACAAGGCCTTCATGGACTCCGAGTACTGGCGGCTCGGCCTGCCCGAGGGCATCGGCGGCACCACGGCTCCCCCGTCCCTGATCTGGGCGTACGCGGAGCTGATCCTCGGCTCGAACCCGGCCGTGTGGATGTACTCCTCCGGTCCGGCGTTCGCCGGCATCCTCTACGACGAGGGCAACGACGTACAGAAGAAGATCGCGCAGATCGCCGTGGAGCGGACCTGGGGTTCGACCATGGTGCTCACCGAGCCCGACGCGGGTTCGGACGTCGGCGCCGGCCGTACCAAGGCGGTCCAGCAGGAGGACGGCTCCTGGCACATCGAGGGCGTGAAGCGCTTCATCACCTCCGGTGAGCACGACATGGAGGAGAACATCCTCCACTACGTGCTGGCGCGTCCCGAGGGTGCCGGCCCGGGCACCAAGGGCCTGTCCCTCTTCCTCGTCCCGAAGTACCACTTCGACTTCGAGACCGGCGAGCTGGGCGAGCGCAACGGCGTCTACGCCACCAACGTCGAGCACAAGATGGGCCTGAAGGCCTCCAACACCTGCGAGATGACCTTCGGCGACCGCCACCCCGCCAAGGGCTGGCTGATCGGCGACAAGCACGACGGCATCCGCCAGATGTTCCGCATCATCGAGTTCGCCCGCATGATGGTCGGCACGAAGGCGATCTCCACGCTGTCGACGGGCTACCTGAACGCGCTGGAGTACGCCAAGGAGCGCGTCCAGGGGCCCGACCTCGCGCAGTTCATGGACAAGGCCGCGCCCAAGGTCACCATCACGCACCACCCCGACGTGCGCCGCTCGCTGATGACGCAGAAGGCGTACGCGGAGGGCATGCGCGCCCTCGTCCTCTACACCGCCTCCGTCCAGGACGCCATCGCGGTCAAGGAGGCGGGCGGCGAGGACGCCAAGGCCGAGCACGCGCTCAACGACCTGCTCCTGCCGATCGTCAAGGGCTACGGCTCCGAGAAGGGCTACGAGCAGCTCGCCCAGTCGCTGCAGACCTTCGGCGGCTCCGGCTTCCTGCAGGAGTACCCGATCGAGCAGTACATCCGCGACGCCAAGATCGACACCCTGTACGAGGGCACCACGGCGATCCAGGGCCAGGACTTCTTCTTCCGTAAGGTCGTCCGCAACCAGGGCGCGGCCCTGAACTCCCTCGCCGAGGACATCAAGAAGTTCCTGGCGCTCGGCACCGGCGGCGAGGAGCTGGCGGGCGCCCGCGAGCACCTCGCGAAGGCGGCCGTGGAGCTGGAGGCGATCGTCGGCCTGATGCTGACCGACCTCGCGGCCACCGAGCAGGACGTCAAGAACATCTACAAGGTGGGCCTGAACACCACCCGCCTGCTGCTCGCCACCGGTGACGTGATCGTCGGCTACCTGCTGGTCAAGGGTGCCGCGGTCGCCGCCGAGAAGCTGCAGACGGCCACCGCCAAGGACAAGGCGTTCTACACGGGCAAGATCGCGGCGGCGAAGTTCTTCGCGGCCAACGTCCTGCCGGGCGTCACCCTGGCCCGCAAGATCTCGGAGAAGGTCGACCTGGACCTGATGGAGCTGGACGAGGCCGCCTTCTAACCTTCCCGAGGACCCGCTCCGCACCCACTGATCGCCTGCGTGGGCCCGCTCCCGTACCGGGGGCGGGCCCACGCACGTCGTTAAGGTAAGCCCATGAGCGCACCAGCCCGCTTCGACCGCGGCCACACCGACGACCTGATGTCCTTCCTGGCGGCGAGCCCGTCGCCGTACCACGCCGTGGCGAACACCGCCGAGCGGCTGGAGAAGGCGGGCTTCAGGCAGGTCGCCGAGACGGACGCCTGGGACGGGTCGAGCGGCGGCAGGTACATGCTGCGCGGCGGGGCGATCATCGCCTGGTACGTTCCCGAGGACGCCCAGCCGCACACGCCGTTCCGGATCATCGGCGCGCACACCGACTCGCCCAACCTCAGGGTCAAGCCGCAGCCGGACGCCGGGGCGCACGGCTGGCGGCAGGTCGCGGTGGAGATCTACGGCGGCCCGCTGCTGAACTCCTGGCTCGACCGGGACCTGGGCCTGGCCGGGCGGCTGACCCTGCGCGACGGCAGCACGGTCCTGGTCGACGTGGACCGGCCGCTGCTGCGGGTGCCCCAACTCGCCATCCACCTGGACCGTTCGGTGTCCTCGGAGGGCCTCAAGCTCGACAAGCAGCGCCATCTGCAGCCGGTGTGGGGGCTCGCCGACGACCTGCGCGACGGCGAGCTGATCGCCTTCCTGGAGGTGGAGGCGGGTCTCACGGCCGGCTCGGTGGCGGGCTGGGACCTGATGACGCACCCGGTGGAGCCGCCCGCCTACCTCGGCCGGGACCGCGAGCTGGTCGCCGGTCCCCGGATGGACAACCTGCTGTCGGTGCACGCGGGCGCGGCCGCCCTGGCCTCCGCCGCGACCTCCGGCGCCCCGCTCACCCACATCCCCGTGCTGGCCGCCTTCGACCACGAGGAGAACGGCTCGCAGTCGGACACCGGCGCGGACGGCCCGCTGCTCGGCACCGTGCTGGAGCGCTCGGTGTTCGCCCGCGGCGGCTCGTACGAGGACCGGGCCCGCTCCTTCGCCGGCACGGTCTGTCTGTCCTCCGACACCGGCCACGCCGTCCACCCCAACTACGCGGAGCGGCACGACCCGACGCACCACCCGCGGGTCAACGGCGGCCCCATCCTCAAGGTCAACGTCAACAACCGCTACGCCACGGACGGTTCGGGCCGTGCGGTGTTCGCCGCGGCCTGCGAGAAGGCGGGCGTGCCGCTGCAGACCTTCGTCTCCAACAACTCGATGCCCTGCGGCACCACGATCGGCCCGATCACCGCGGCCCGGCACGGCATCCGGACCGTCGACATCGGCGTGGCGATCCTGTCGATGCACAGCGTGCGCGAACTGTGCGGCGCCGACGATCCGTTCCTGCTCGCGAACGCGCTGACGGCGTTCCTGGAGGACTGAGTCCCACCGCCCGTTCCCCTGCGAAACCGTTATTTTTGAACCTGTTCAAACATGGTTGCCGCAGCGTACGATGCGCTTCATTCTTCAACGATCTGCGTATCCGGTCTCGTGGGGGGACTACACGTGCGAAAGAGATCCCTGGCGCTCGCCTGCGCCTCCGTCGCTGCCGGCCTGCTGCTCGGGCCGGTGCCGGCCGCGCACGCGGCGGTGGCGCCGGTGCTGTACTGGGCGGGCAGCGGCGAGAGCCCGGCCTCCGGCCTGGTGTCACTGTCCGCCTCGTCCGACAGCGCCATCACGTCCATCACGGCCCATCTGTACGCGCCGGACTCCGCCGCCGACGCCCCGGAGGTCGCCGAGGTCAGTGACTTCACCCTGACCTCCGGCACCGACCAGCAGGGCACCTGGCAGACCTCCAGCCCGCTGCGCATGGCCGACCTCGGCACCTACCGTGTCGTGGTCGACCTGACCGACGCCGACGGGGACACCTCGTCGACCGAGGACAAGTGGGGCTACGACTACTGGCTCCGGGCGAACCTGACCGGCTACCAGGTCACCCCCGATCACCCGGACTACGAGCACCAGGACGTCTCCGTCTCCGGCCGCTACACGGTCACCGACCCGCGCACCGGCGAGACGACCGTGCCCGACGGCCAGGTGACCGTCGCCACCGGCAACACGGGCGAGCAGCAGAAGGTCCCGCTGGACGCCGACGGCCGCTTCTCCCTGACGTACCGGCAGACCTACGAGTACGGCGGCACCGTCAGCCCGTGGCTGTACCTGGCACAGCCGGAGCCCATGTACCAGGGCAGCAACTCCGACAACGTGAGCGTCACACCCGTCCGGTCCGACACCCGGGTCACCCTCGACGCCGCCGAACTGGACGTCAAGGAAGGGAAGGCTGCGACCGTCTCCGGCACGGCCGAGGTGTACGTCGGCGGTGTCTGGAAGCCGCTCGCCGGGGCCGACGTCGACGAGGTGTGGCAGAGCGACATCGGCAGCGCGGGTGCTCACCCCGTCACGGGCGCCGACGGCCGCTTCTCCGGGCAGCTGACCATGTCGAGCACCGGCTCCGTCGAGGTAGAGGTCCGCAGCGGCACCTATGTGAAGACGAGCCCGCTGCAGAAGGTCAAGGTCTACGTCGCCGAGAAGACGTCCCTGACCAACTTCACGGCGAGCCTGAACAAGTACTCCGAGCTGACCGCCAAGGGCATGCTGCACACCGGCTCCAGCGTCCCCGCATACATGGACAACAAGGTCGAGCTGCAGTACTCGGCCGACGGGAAGACCGGCTGGAAGACGGTGAAGACCGTCGTCCCGGGCAGCTCCGACCCCGAGTCCGGCGCGCCGTTCAAGGGCACGTTCGACGCGCCCTACAAGGGCTACTACCGGGCGCACTTCAAGGGCAGCCGCAACTGGCAGGAGTCGTACAGCTCCGTCGTGTACGCCAAGCGCACCCCGACCCGGATCACCGGCGGCAACGCCTCGCCCGAGCCGGTCCACAAGGGCCGCACCATCACCTACAAGGGCAAGCTGCAGTACTACGGCTCGGGCGCCTGGAAGGCCTACGGCGGCCAGAAGGTGAAGATCCTCTTCCGCCCCAAGGGCTCCTCCAGCTGGTACGACATGGGCAACGCCACCACCCGCTCCGACGGCACGTTCAGCAAGGGCTCCACGGCGTCGAAGGACGGCACCTGGGTCGCGGTGCTGCTGTACCCGAACAGCACGCACCTGGTGAGTTCCGGATACGAGGACTACGTGGACGTGGTCTGAGCCGCTGTCAACAGCCGCCCCGGGCATGACCGGGGCGGCACCGGGTACCCGGAAGGCTCCGCAGATTCCGGACCGGAAGGGGAGGCGACGACTCATGGGCCTCGGCGGATGCATCATCCTCATCGCCGTGGGAGCCATCCTCACGTTCGCGACCGACTGGCACATGCAGGGAGTCGACCTCAACATCGTCGGCCTCATCCTGATGGCCGTCGGGCTCATCGGCACCGCCACGTTCAGCGGCATCGCACGGCGCCGACGGATCGTGGTGCCGTCGACACCGGTGGTCGAGGAGGAACCCCACCACCACCATCACCGCGGCGACGGCTACAGCGACGGGTACGGCGTGTGAGCTTCCCCGGTCACCGCTCGGCTACGGCCTGTCCGTCCCGGGCAGAACGAGCGGCAGCCGGTCCGCCCCGCCCTCGGTGAGGCGGACCGGCACGCCCCAGTCCTGCTGGTGGACGTGGCAGGCCGGGTACTCGACGGACGGATCGTCGTCGCAGGACGCCGCCACGGCGGAGACGTGCAGGACACCTTCCGTGACGGCCGGGCTGAACTCCAGGGTGCGGGACAGGTCCGTGCCGGTGCCCTCACCCGTCAGGAGCAGCGCGGGCGGGGTCGAAGAGACCAGGAGCCGGGTCGAGGGGCTGGATCGGGTGTCGAGCTTCTGGCCCGACGGGACCTGGAAGACGACGTCCAACCGGATTTCGCCGGGGGCGACTTCGGTGGCCGCACGCCGGGTGCGAGGGGCGGCCGCCGCCACCCGTACCACCTCCTCCGGCAGCCGCAGCCGGGTCGGACGGTGCCGGGCCGACTCCACGACCACGTCTGCTTCACCGCCCGTGTCGTGGGGGGACCCCGACCATCTCGGAGGAGAGCACGGAACTCCGCTTCGTGGGCCCTGAAGAACTCGACTCCCTGCCCATGCACCACACACAGCGCCTGCGCATGACCCACTTCCTTGAGCGCCGACCCACTCCGTACCGAGGGTGATCTTCCGGTCTCCGATCCCGGCACGGCGTGAGCCGTCCCCCTAACGAGACTGCGCCCAATGAACGGACATCGTGCTGGGATCGGGACCGCAGGGCACGAGCCGCCTGAACTTCGCGGCACTTCGTCACCGCTGTTCTGCCGATGGCTTCGGCAGTTGGCCCGGACAAGCTCACTTGGCCGTGTCCGCAGCTGCCGACGTCGCCCAGTGGATCTGGATGCGCTGCTCAGGGATGATCCTTTGACCCCGAACTCCCTTGCTCACCTCTACTCGGTCGATGGCGAGAGACAACCGACCGCGCCTGTCATCGTTCGTTGCTTCCTTCCATGCCTCTCGCAAGGTGACGACGTCGAGCATCGGAGAGACGTCCACTGACGGTGTGGGGAGCTTGAGGAGCTCTCTGCGCAGGCCGTCGATGCGCATCCCGAGCCACCCTGTGAGCCGGTCGTAACGCTCAACGGCCGCAGCGCCCTTGAACTCACCGCGCACATAGCGTGCGTCTTCAAGGTCCGCCAAGCGGGCTTCCTCATCCTGGATTTCGGCGTTGAGAGCATCACGTTTGGCGAATGTCTCCGGATCAATCCGGTGGACCCAGCGGTCAGCGATCGTGACAAGGAGTGGGTCATCCGGTTCGAGCGCCGGAAGCTTGGTGAGGAATCGCTCGGTCACATAGCTGTCCACGGCATCAGCCAGCGCCGAGGCTCCGACGCATTGATTGCCCGCGCGACGCGCCATGCATTGGTAGCTCAGACCCACTCGGTGCATACGGCGTCCGCAGTCAGCGACCCCGCAGAAGATCAGGCCCGTGAGCAGCGCTGTGCCCTCCGGCCTCGGTCGTCGTTTACCCGCGTGCACGAACGTCCGCGACTCGAGCTGCCGGACGATCTGGTCCCGCTCACCAAGGGTGATGATCCCCTCCCCGATCTCCACGGTGTTCAAGGTCTCCGGGTCCCGGTACGGGAAGACCCTGCCCGTGTACTTTCGCTCACCGTCGTCCGACTCCACGGTCTCGGTTTCCGGCATAAGGCCGGCGAAGGCAGGTGAGCGGAGAAGCTGCATGATGCTTGCCGCGTTCCATTGCCCTCCGCGCGGAGAGAGGATCTCGTACTCGTTGAGCAAGCGAGCGATCTTTACCAGTGACGTACCGGTCAGCGCTTCATCCGCGATCAAGCGTGCGTAGACGGCGTGTTCGGGGTCATGGACGAGCTTCTTGGTCTTCGAGTCGATGAGCAACCCGTACGGGGGTTGCCCGCCGATCCACTGGCCCTTGCTGCGCAGGTACCGCTTCGCGTGTCCGACCCGGGTGCCGAGGTTCTTGGACTCCGAACAGGCAAGTTCGGCGAGCATCGCGACAACCATGCGCGCCGAGTCATTTGAGGTGTCCAGCCCGTCGACAACCGAGACGAGACGTCCCCCGGCCTTCTCAATGTCATCCAGCACCTTGCCGACCAGGCCGATGCCCTTGCGGGACAATCGGTCCAGCTTCCAGACGATCAACGTGCCGACGACACCGGCTGTGACTGCAGCAAGTGCAGCATCGAAGCCCTTGCGTTCAACGGTCTTGTAGCCGGAGCGCCCTCTGTCCATGTGGACCTTGCGGACGGTCAGTCCGCTGCGTTCGGCCCAGGTACGGCAGTCGGCTTCCTGGCGTTCGATTGCGGTCTTGCCGTCGCGATCGAGGGACAGGCGTAGGTACAGATCACAGATCGTGTCTTGGTGCACACACTCAGTGTGGTGAAGAGTTCGGTGCCCTGTTGTCTATTTCTAGAAAGTCCAGGACGACGATGCGTCCGCGCAAGTCGGCCAGGGTGTACTGCTTGTCGCCCGTGTTCAACCAGCCCCGCACCCCGCCGCCCCTCAGCCCCTCGGGTCCGCAGCCCCTCAGTCCTGGCGGATCACGTCCGTGCCGGGGCCGCCGGAGAGCGTGTCGCGGCCGGGGCCGCCGTACAGCTTGTCGTTCCCGCTGTTGCCGTAGAGCTTGTCGTTGCCGCCGTTGCCGTACAGGACGTCGTTGCCCTTGCCGCCGTACAGCGTGTCGGCGCCCGATCCGCCGGAGATCCTGTCGTTGCCGTCGTCGCCGGACAGGTACTGGCCGTGGGCGCCGCCGCGCAGCACGTCGTCACCCTTGCCGCCCTGCGCGATGACGAGGTCGCCGTCGGCCCGGACGGTGTCGTCGCCGTCACCGCCGAAGGCCAGCGCCGTCGCCCCCACCGTGAGCGTGTCGTCGCCCGCGCCGCCCGAGACGTCGCTGCCGTCGAGGCGTCCGGTGTCGGTGATCCTGTCGTTTCCGGCGCCCAGGGAGATCCGGGCGAAGTAGTACACCTGGTCGGTTGCGTTGTCGTAGGCGACCGTGTCGTCGCGGTCGCCGAGATCCATCGTCAGGGCGGCGTACGGGTCCTGGCTCTCCTCGGTGGTGACCGTGCAGGAGACCTTCGTGCGGTCCGCGCTGTCGGGGTGGGCGCAGCCGTGGCCCGCGGTGATCGGGACGACGTCGTCGATGACGTAGGTGATGCCCGCACCGCCGCCGGTGAGCGACGCGGTGACCGTGGCCTTGTTGGTCTGGCCGGCGGCGGCCTTGTAGGCGAGCTGCCAGCCGTACTGGTTGACCGCGGCGGTGGCCGGAGCCGTCGCGGCCCCCGCGCTGCCGGCCAGGGTGAGCGGTACGGCCAGTGCCGTGCCGAGGGTCAGGGTGACGGCTCGTACGACCCGGCGGCGGGCGGGACGAGAGGACATGGGCGGACCTCCGGAAGGAACGTGCGGAGCCTGTGCGACTTGTGCAACGTCCGACTCGGCGCCCATCGGCTTGGTTGGGCAACTTCCTTGCAGGAACTGGAAGTTCACCTGCGCGACACCTCTCGTCCCGCCGGATTCCGGTGCCGGGTCAGGTGAGCGCGTGGCCGGTGGTCGCGTCCACGTGGTCCGGCACCTCGTCGTGCCGGTCGCCCACCGAGAAGGTGCCGGTGGGCTCGAAGACCAGCATCTCGGTGGGCACCGGCGCGTACGGCTTGTGCCAGGTGCCGCGCGGGACGGTGAACACCGAGCCCTCGAAAAGGACGACCGTGCGCTCGCCGGCCGGCTCCCTGAGGGAGATGTGCAGTTCGCCGTCGAGGACCAGGAAGAACTCGTCGGTGTCGTCGTGCACGTGCCAGACGTGCTCGCCCTCGACCTTGGCGACGCGGACGTCGTAGTCGTTGACCGCGGTGACGATGCGCGGGCTCCACTGCTCGGAGAAGGAGGCGAGGGCCGCCTGAAGGGAGATCGGTTCCATGCGTTCATCGTCCGGGGGGCCGGGCCGGCCGACGAGTGCTAGAAATCGCACATGTCGCAAGAATCCTCGCACCGCGTCGTTCTCGTCGTCGACGAGAACTCCAACCCGTTCGAGATGAGCTGCGCCATCGAGGTCTTCGGGCTGCCCAGGCCCGAACTGGGGCGGAAGCTGTACGACTTCCGGCTGTGCGCCGCCGAGCCGCACACCCGCATGCGGGACGGTTTCTTCACGCTGACCGGGGTCGCCGGACTGGAGGCCGCCGCCGAGGCCGACACACTGATCGTGCCGAACCGGCCCGACACCGAGGTCCCGCGCGCGGAGCGCGTCCTGGACGTCGTACGCCGGGCACACGCGCGTGGCGCCCGGCTGGTCGGCTTCTGCTCGGGCGCGTTCACGATCGCCGAGGCGGGGCTGCTGGACGGGCGCCGGGCGGCCTGCCACTGGATGTGGGAGCAGTCCTTCCGGGCCCGTTTCCCCGAGGTGCGTCTGGAGCCGGACGTCCTCTTCGTGGACGACGGCGACATCCTCACGGCGTCGGGCAGCGCGTCGGCGCTCGACCTGGCCCTGCACGTCGTACGGCGCGACCACGGCGCCGAGATCGCCAACCACGTCTCCCGCCGCCTCGTCTTCGGCCCGCACCGGGACGGCGGCCAGCGGCAGTTCGTGGAACGCCCGCTGCCCCCGGTCCCCGACGAGTCGCTCGGCCCGCTGCTGGCCTGGGCGCAGGAACGGCTGGGCGAGCCGCTGACGGTGGCGGACCTGGCCGCCCGCGCGGCCGTCTCCCCCGCGACCCTGCACCGCCGCTTCCGCGCCCAGCTGGGTACGACCCCGCTGGCCTGGCTCACACGGGAGCGGGTCGCGCTCGCCTGCCGGCTGATCGAGCGGGGAGAGGAGCGCCTGGACGTCGTGGCGGCCCGCAGCGGCCTGGGCACGGCGGCCAACCTGCGGGCGCGGCTGCGCCGCGAGACGGGGCTGAGCCCGTCGGACTACCGCAGGCGGTTCGGACCGGAGCCCGTCGCTCCTCCGCCCGGCCCCTCTTCCTCCGGCTCCTCTTCCTCCGGCCCCGTTCGCCGCGGGTCTGTGCCCCCCGGTTCCCTTCCCTCGGGTTCCGTGATGATCCCGCCGGGCCGGGGAACGGTACCCGCATGAGACTCCTCGTACGCGACCGGCTCCTCGGCGTCGGTGACGACTACTGGATCGAGGACGAGCACGGCCAGAAGGTCTTCCTCGTCGACGGCAAGGCCATGCGGCTGCGGGACACCTTCGAGCTGAAGGACGCCCACGGGCGCGTCCTGATCGACATCCACCAGAAGATGTTCGCCCTGCGCGACACCATGGTGATCGAACGGGACGGCGAGGGCCTGGCCACCATCAAGCGCAAACGGCTGTCCCTGCTGCGCAACCACTACCGGGTCGCGCTCGTGGACGGCACCGAGCTGGACGTCAGCGGCAAGATCCTCGACCACGAGTTCGCCATCGAGTACGACGGCGAACTCCTCGCGGTGATCTCCCGCCGCCGGCTGCACCTCAGGGACACGTACGGCGTCGACATCGTGCGCGACGACGCGGACCCGGCCCTGCTGATCGCGGTGGCGGTGTGCGTGATCCATCTGGCGCAGCGGGAGCGGGAGGACGACTAGGGCCTGTCTGACAATTCCCGTCGTCCGCCCGGAGGGCGGGACCCGCGGCGTCTGGTGCGTGCGATCGCAAGGCGCCGGAGCGCCCTCGTGGCGGAGCCACGTGGGCGGTTCGGCAACGCGGCGAGCGTGCGTGCCAGACGCCGCGGGGCAGGCGGGAATTGTCAGACAGGCCCTAGGGCTCCGCCCCGGCTGTTCAGCGGCGCGGCGGTTCCAGGCCCAGCATCCGGTCCTTCAGGGCCGGGAACTGTTCGCGGGTCGCCGTCACCTTCGCCGGGTCGAAGTCGACCGTGAGGATCTCCTCGCCGGCGCCCGCCTCGGCGAGCACCTCGCCCCAGGGATCCACCACGATCGAGTGACCCGCCTGGGGAACTCCGGCATGCGTCCCGGCCGTTCCACACGCGAGCACGAACGCCTGGTTCTCCACCGCCCGCGCCTGGGCCAGCAGCGTCCAGTGCGCGCGTCGCCGCTCGGGCCAGCCCGCCGGGATCACCAGCGTCTCGGCGCCGGCGTCGACGAGGGAGCGGAAGAGTTCGGGGAAACGGAGGTCGTAGCAGGTGGCCACGCCGAGGGTGGTCCCGGGCAGCCGGACCGTCACCAGGTCACGCCCGGCGCTCATCAGCACGGCCTCGCCCTGGTCGAAGCCGAAGCGATGGATCTTGCGGTAGGCCGCGGCCAGCTCGCCGGAGGGGGAGAAGACGAGAGAGGTGTTGTAGAGGGGGCCGTCACCCGCGGCGGAGCCGCGGTCGGATGCGGTCCGTTCCGGGATGGAGCCGGCGTGCAGCCACACGCCCGCGTCACTCGCCGCCTTGGCCATCACCTCGTACGTCGGCCCTTCGAGCGGCTCGGCCTCCGGGCCGAACTCCTCGTAGGCGAAGGCGCCGGTGGTCCACAACTCGGGCAGAACGACCAGGTCGGACCCGGCCTGCTCGCGGACCAGCGAGGCCACCCGCTGCCGCCGTTCGGCAACCGATTCGTCCTCGTCTACGGCAATCTGGATCAGCGAGGCGCGCACACTACCACCGCCCTGGCATTCGAGTCGTCCACACGGGCCTACGATCGTCACACGAAAGCACTGCCGGGGTGCCTCACAGCAGCGTAACTTGGGGGTCCCCCCGGTTCGAGCGAAGCCGAGAATTGGGGGAGTCTCAAGACACCCGCCGAGTGCAGCCACCTCCCACTGGCAACGCCGCCACAACCACCCGAGTACCAACCGCCGAGGGGTCCCGTTCCGTGAGTCTGCATCCCACCCTCCAGCCCTACGCCGACGCCTGGACCCACTCCATCGACGCGATATCCGAGTTGGTCGGCACGCTCCCGGAGGGCGAGTGGAACCGGCGGACGCCCTGCCCGGGCTGGTCCGTCCGTGACGTGGTCTCGCACGTCATCGGCCTGGACTGCGAAATGCTCGGCGACCCGCGTCCCATCCACACCCTCCCCCGTGACCTCTACCACGTCACCAACGAGCACCAGCGCTACATGGAGATGCAGGTCGACGTCCGCCGTCACCACACGGCGCCGGAGATGACGGCCGAGCTGGAGTACACGGTCATCCGCCGCAACCGCCAGCTGCGCAACGAGTCCCGCGACCCCGGCACCAAGGTGCGCGGCCCGCTGGGCACCGAGGTCACCCTCGAACAGGCGATGCGCACCCGCGCCTTCGACCTGTGGGTCCACGAGCAGGACCTGCGCGCGGCCCTCGGCCGCCCCGGCAACCTCGACTCGCCGGGCGCGCACATCACCCGCGACGTCCTGCTGTCCGCGCTTCCCAAGGTGGTCGCCAAGGACGCGAACGCGCCGCGCAGTTCGGCCATCGTCTTCGACGTGCACGGCCCGATCGAGTTCCTGCGCACCATCCGCGTGGACATCCAGGGCCGCGGCACCCTGGAGACGGCCCCCGCCCTGGGCCCCGCCGCCACGTTCACCCTCGACTGGGAGACGTACGTCCACCTGGCCTGCGGCCGCGTGACCCAGGAGGCGGTCGCGGACCGGTTGAAGACGGAGGGCGACCCGGACCTGACGGCGGCGATCCTGCGCAACTTCACGGTGACGCCGTAGGCCTGCCGGCGGCCGGACGCCGCGGCCGGGCCGGGTCGATGCTCCGCGTGCTCCGAGCGGCACCGGGCGCCCGCGGGCTCGGCCTCGGCGTCGGGCACCTGGCGAGGGGCCGGCGGAACTCCGCGGCGCGGGGCCCCTCGGACCGCGCGGAGCCCGCCGTCGACGAAGGATCCTCGACCGACCGCACGACGGACAGCCGCCGGCGGCGAACACCCCCACCGGTTGCTCAGCCTCTCTGCCGACCGGAAACGGGCGGTGCGCGGGCGGGAGAACGCACTCACGCGGGCACGTGCACCGTCTCCACCCGGCTCGCCACCAACCGCTCCCGCTCCCGCCGGGCCGCCCGCCCCCGCAGCCGCAGAATCTGACTCACTCCCACCGCCTGCAGCACGAACACGACGGAGAAGGCCACCGAGTAGTCGTCCCCGGTCGCGTCCAACAGCACCCCGACCGCGAACAGCGTCGTCATGGAGGCGACGAATCCACCCATGTTGGTGATTCCCGACGCCGTCCCCTGTCGCTCGGGCGGGTTGGCCGGCCGCGCGAAGTCGAACCCCAGCATCGACGCCGGCCCACACGCTCCGAGCACCGCGCAGAGCACCACCAGCAGCCACATGGGCGCACGCTCACCGGGCCAGAGAAGGGTCAGCGCCCACAGTGCCGCCGTCGCCCCGACCGTGCCCAGCGCCAGCGGCAGCCGGGCGGCGTGGTGCCGGGCGACGATCTGGCCGTAGACCAGACCGATCACCATGTTGCACAGGACGACGAGCGTCAGCAGCTCACCGGCCGTGGCCCGGGACAGCCCCTGCGCCTGGACCAGGAACGGCAGCCCCCACAGCAGCAGGAACACCATCGCCGGGAACTGGGTCGTGAAGTGCACCCACAGCCCCAGCCGGGTCCCGGGTTCCCGCCAGGCCGCGGCGATCTGCCGGCGGACGTAGGCCGCACCCTGGTGCGGGACCGGCTCCGGCTCGTGCCCCTCCGGGTGGTCCTTCAGGAACAGCAGCGTCAGGACGAGCACGACCACTCCGGCCAGCGCACTGCCCGCGAACGCCGGGGTCCAGCCGAGGCCGTGCAGCAGCCGGGCCAGCACCAGGGTCGAGACCAGGTTGCCCGCCATGCCGACCAGGCCCGCGAGCTGCGCGACCAGCGGCCCGCGCCGGGCCGGGAACCAGCGGGTGCCGAGCCGCAGCACGCTGATGAAGGTCATCGCGTCACCGCACCCGAGCAGCGCCCGCGAGGCGAGCGCCGTGCCGTAGGAGGGCGAGAAGGCGAAGCCGAGCTGACCCGCCGTGAACAGCACTGTGCCGATGCCGAGCACCTTCTTGGTGCCGAGCCGGTCGACGAGCAGGCCCACCGGTATCTGCATGCCGGCGTAGACCAGCAGCTGGAGGATCGAGAAGGTCGAGAGGGCGGAGGCGCCCACGTGGAAGCGGTCGGCCGCGTCCAGCCCGGCGACACCCAGCGACGTACGGAAGATGACGGCGACGAAGTAGACCGAGACACCGATGGACCACACCGCGACGGCGCGGCGGCCACCCGGGGGGTCACCCGGCAGGGTGGCGTTGCTCATCGGACCTCACCCCGCGCGAGGTGCGAGAACCAGCTCACATGCCGGTGCACGACCCCGACGGCCGCCTCCGCGTCCCCGGAGCGCAGCGCCTCGAGGATCTCCTCGTGCTCGGCGAGCGTCTTGGCGATCCGGTCGGGGTGCGAGTGCATGACCGCGACGCCCATCCTGAGCTGCCGGTCGCGCAGCTGGTCGTAGAGCCGGGACAGGATCTCGTTGCCGCCGCTGCGCACGATCTCGGCGTGGAAGCAGCGGTCGGTCTTCGCGGCTGCGGCCAGGTCACCGGCCGCGGCCTGCGTCCTCTGCTGCTCCAGCAGCTCCGCCAGCCGCTCCAGCAGCACCGGCGGGGCGGGTACGGCCTTGCGGGCCGCGTGCTCCTCCACCAGCAGCCGGGTCTCCACCACGTCGGCGATCTCCTGCGCGGAGACCGGCAGGACCAGGGCGCCCTTCTTCGGGTACAGCCTGATCAGGCCCTCCACCTCCAGCCTGAGCAGCGCCTCCCGTACAGGTGTGCGCGAGACCCCCACGGCCTCGGCCAGTTCCCCCTCGGTGAGCAGCGTCCCGCCCTCGTAGCGGCGGTCCAGGACGCCCTGCTTCACATGGCTGTAGACACGGTCGGCGGCGGGTGGTTGCTTCGTGGGCGTGGCCATGCCCACAGGATAGATACAACACGTACGCATGGGTGGGCTCGTCCATCATGCGGACGTGACGCACATCTCTCCCAGCGACTGCACAACCATCTGTGCTACTTACGTGTCACACACGTGCGGCCTTGCTCCCTTGCCACCTCAACTCGGCCGCACTTCTGGGGCATTTAAGACAATCGGGGTATATCACTTTGATTACCGGAATTAAGAGCATCCGCGTCCGCAGAGCCGCCGCCGTCGCCGTCACGGCCGGCGCAGTGCTCGCCACCGGAGCTCTCACCGCGGCTCCCGCACAGGCCGTGACGACGCCCACCATCACCGCCAAGAGCGGGTTCCTGATGAACAGCGCCACCGGCACGACTCTCTTCAAGAAGTACGAGAACACCCACCGGCTCACCGCCTCCACGACGAAGATCATGACCGCGAAGGTCGTGCTCTCGCAGTCGAACCTGAACCTGGACACCAAGGTCACGATCAAGAAGGCTGTCAGCGACTACATGGTCGACAAGGGCTACCCCTCGTCGGCCCACCTGATCGTCGGCGACAAGGTCACGGTCCGTCAGTTGCTGTACGGGATGATGCTGCCGTCCGGCTGCGACGCGGCGATGGCCCTCGCCGACAAGTTCGGCTCCGGTACGTCGGTCAGCGCGCGCGTGAAGTCGTTCATCTCGAAGATGAACACGACGGCCAAGAACCTCGGCATGACGAACACGCACTTCGACTCGTTCGACGGCCTCAGCAACGGCTCCAACTACTCCTCGGCGAAGGACCTGACGCTGCTCGCCCGCAGCGCGATGAAGAGCACCACGTTCAAGACCGTCGTGAAGACCAAGTCGTACACGGCGAAGACGATCGCGAGCTCCGGCGCCACGCGCACGATGGGCACGTGGACCAACACCAACACCCTGCTCGGCTGGAACGGCGTGCTTGGCATCAAGACTGGATCGGGCACCGAAGCCCACTACTGCCTCGTCTTCGCCGCCACGCTGAACGGCAAGTCGGTCATGGGCGCCGTCCTGACCGCACCCTCAGCGACCGATCGCACGTCGGACGTCAAGAAGCTCGTCAACTACGGCTACGCCAGGATCAGCTGACGCCACCCGGGGTACGGGGCCCGTCGCACGGAACCACGGATGCGGCGGGCCCTTCGCATGCCCGGGGCACTAGGGTGACCCCGACATGGACATGCAAGGGGGCAGTTCCGAGCCGTGGGAGACGGCCGCCGTGCTCGTCCGGGCCGCGCAGGGCGGGGACGCCCTGGCCATGGACGAACTGCTGACGCTGGTGACGCCGTACGTGACCCGGCTGTGCCGCCCGATCGCGCCGGACGACGTGCCCGACGCCGTACAGGAGTCGCTGGTCGCGGTCTTCAAGGGCCTGCGCGGCCTGCGCGACCCGCTGGCCCTCTACGGCTGGGTGCGCACGGTCGCCGTCCGCGAGGCGGTCCGGGTCGCCCGGCGCACCGCGGTCGAGGAACCGGCCGACCCCGCCGACCTGTCCCGGCTCGGCGGACTGCGCACCGGCACCGACGGCGAGCTGCCCGCCGACGTCCGGGACGTGCTCGGCCGCCTGCCGGTCCGGCACCGCGCGGTCCTGGTCCTGCGCGAGCTGGAGGGCCTGGACGAGGCCGCCGTGGCCGAACTGCTCGGGGTCCCCACGGGCACCGTCAAGTCCCGGCTGCACCGGGCCCGTTCCGCGTTCCGGAAGGCGTGGTCGCGATGAACACCGATCCCGTACGGCGCCTGCGCGTCCTGGCCGCCGGTCTGCATGCCGGCCTGTACAGCGAGGAGCACCTCGCGCTCCCCTACGAGCAGGTCTGGGCGGTCGCCTCCGACCTCTCGGCCGAACTGCCCCATCTGGTCCCTTTCCTGAGAGAGTTCCGCGTCCCACCGGGCGACACGGACCGCAAGCCGGCCCTGGCCGTGGGCCGCTCGGGCCTGCGCGAGGCCTTCGAGGTACGCCTCGCCCCCGGCTGGTGCCTGATGCAGTCCCGTCTGATCGTGGGCGGCATGGCGGCCGTACCGGAGGGCGCCGGAACACGCTTCGCGGTCCTCGGCGCCACCCGCCCCACCGCCCTGCGCCCGGTCCAGTGGCTCTACGGCCGGACGCTCGGCGAGCCGCGCGGGCGGGCGTTCGTCCACCGGCTCACCGAGCGGGCGGCACTGCGCTAGCGCGGCACGGCGAACAGTTCCCCGATCCCCTCGACGACCGCCGCCGGCCGCTCCTGCGGCAGGAAGTGCCCGGCCCCCGGCACCAGCCGCACGGTCAGCTCGTCGGCGTACGGCTCCGACCCCGCGAGCAGTGCCGGCGGGAACACGACGTCCCGCTCCCCGCCCAGCAGCAGCGTGGGCACGGTCAGCCGGTGCCGGCGCCAGGTGCCGCGGACCAGCGCGGGAATGTCGTGCAGCACGTACTGCCAGAACAGCGACTGTCCGGCGTCCGCGCTCGCAGCGGTCGCCGCCGCGTACTCGGCGAGGTCGGCGTCCGTCCACACGGCCGGGTCGGCCACCTGGTGACGCAGCAGGAAGCGGGTGAAGCCGGGCCAGCGCCGCAGCACGGCCCGCCCGAGCACCGGGTACTCGACGAACGCGGTGTACCACATCCGCCACAGGTTGGGCAGGACCGCCCGGTGCCGGGGCCAGGGGTGGGGCATGTTGAGCGCCAGGTATCCCGTGAACCGCTCCGGCGCCCGCAGACACAGCCGGAACCCCAGGTACGCGCCCCAGTCGTGCCCCACCAGCCCGACCCGCTCCAGCCCGAGCGCGTCCAGCAGCGCGAGGGCGTCCTCGGCCAGGGCGTCCATGTCGTAGCCACGCGGGGTGGGTTCGGACCAGCCGAAGCCGCGCAAGTCCGGGCAGATCAGCCGGTACCCGTCCGGAAGCAGGGCGGCGACCTTGTGCCAGGCGTACCAGTGCTGCGGGAAGCCGTGCAGCATCAGCAGCGGAGTGCCGGTGCCGCCGTACTCGGCGAGGTGCAGCCGGGTGCGACGGACCTCCAGCCGGCGGTGCTCGGCGCGTATGTCCTCCGGCATCGGCCGGTCGGACACAACCACGGTGTGCGGTGCCATCCATGACCCCTCTCGGGCCGGTGCGGCCCCCCGTCGGGTCCGCGTCGCCGGGTCAGGAGTAGGGGTGGGTGCGAAAGGTTCCCTCCATTTTCTCTTCTCGTCTCTCTTTCTCGTCCTTTCTCACCAGAACCGGGGCGGGCTCTCTCACGGGAGCTGGTCGTAGGTCCTGAAGGTGTAGGAGGCGTCGTAGGACATCAGGTTGTGGTCGGCCGCCGGCAGGCCGAGCCGTCGGTCGAGGGACGGGGTGAGCGGCCCGCAGTGCTCGGCTGCCGGAGCGGTGAAGGTGTCGTCGTACGCCGAGAACTCGATCACCGGCGGATCCTGGGAGACCCACTTGGAGGGGCCCGAGCGCTTCAGCTGGAAATCGACGGGCGCGCTCGCGCCGATGGTGCAGCCGTGCGGCAGCAGCGGGCCTGCGAGCCGGAAGCGGAGGCTGAACCGGCCGGTGTAGAAGTCGGACCGGCCACCGTACTCCGGCTGTATCGCCATCCCCAGGGCCGGCGCGTGATCGCCTGCGGGGGTGCCGGTCAGCCCGCCCGGCACGGCGGTCGGCGCGCTGTGCATCGCTCCCCACACCTGCCCGTTGCTGCCGTCCGGCAGGGGACCCTCGGCGTGCGTCATGGTGATCGGGGCCAGGTCCACCGTGACCTTGCCGATGGTCAACCGCGGGGCGGCGGTGTGCACTTCGCATCTCCAGCGGGCCGGTTCGACACCGTCGGGCAAAGCGGGGCAGTCGCTGAAGTCGGTCGCGGACGGGGCGGTGGAACGAGGCGCGGAGTAGGCGACACCCGACGCGCACACCGCTGCGGTACCGGCGAGGACGGCGGCGCCCGCGACGGCGGCGACACGGCGGGCGGTGGCGGAAGTCGGGCGAACAGCAGGGGATTTCGTCATGCAACCAGCGTGCCGCCACCGTCACTCGACCACCATCCGTGACATCCCCGGCCCGACCCGGAGTCGCCCCTGATAGGCCGTCAGGGTCCTGGCCAAGGCCTCCCACGAGACGCGCTCCTTCGCAACCCGGGACAGAAGACAGCTCAGCCGAGTCCCGGAATCCTCCGGAGTTCGGTGACGCGCAGCAGACGGCCGAGGACGAGGTACGTCACGGCCAGGGCGAGGGTGCCGGCGGTCGTGGTGAGGGCCGTCACCACCGTACCGCTGCCGCCCAGCACCGCCGCGCAGCCCCGCGCCACCGCCCAGCCCACCGCGGCGGCCGCGGCACCCGCGCCCAGCAGCCTGGCGTACGTGCCGCGCAGTGTGCCGTCGTCCAGGCGGCCTCCGGTCCTGCGGGCAGGATGTACAGGCTGGTCGGCAGGGTGTTCGCCGTGTTGTACGTGCTCGCCAGCAGACCGTTGCCGAGCGCCGCGCCCTGCAGCACCTGCCGGATCAGCCCGGTCGCCCGCGACACGACGGTGGCCCCGGCCATCATCACCGAGGACAGCCCACCCTTCTCCGCCCCGGTCCGCCTCTTCGCATGCCGCGCCGTACTCTTTGCCCCCGTCACCATGCGGTCAACTTACGGCAGTTGGGATCAACCTCGCTCAACAGCGGTCTGCGCCAGTGGAATCGGTGATCTTCCCTCGCAATGGTGAACATCCAGGTTGCAGTTGGCATATTCGAATTCCTCCGCCCTACCTTCCGCAGCGGAGGTGGTTCACATGAACGAACCCAACAAGCAGGCGAAGCCCGTCGGCCGGCACGAAGCCATCGACATCAGCGACTTCGTGTACGCGGCCACCGGAGCCCGGGTACGACGGCTGACCATGCCGGACGGAGCGCATTGGTTTCCGGCGGTGGACGTCTGCAGGGAACTCGGACACACCAACTCGAGGAAGGCTCTCGCCGACCATGTCCCGGAAGAGCACCGAGAGATTCTCGAGACCGTAACTGGAGGTTACAGTCTCAGCATTCCCGCAGGTCGGGAGTGGCGCCGAGACATGAATCTCATCAGTCTCCAGGGCCTGATCCTCCTCGTCCAGTCCTGCACGAAGGCCGCCTGCGCCCCTTTCAAGCAGTGGGTCGCCGAGGTCATCGAGACCGTGCAGCGAGAGGGTTCCTACGCTCTCGAAGAGGCCGAGGTGCAGCCCGCCGAACCGGGCGCGCCCATCGCGTACGCCATGCCGGAACAGGTCGCGGAGGCCATCGTCCGGCTTGAGGCGCACAACCTTCAGCTGGACGAGGAGCTTGCGAACGGGCAGCGCGAATCGATCGAGCTGCACAAGGAGATGCTGGCCGTCCAGCGGGAGACGCTGGCGACGCAGAAGGCCACACTCGCGGTGCAACAGGCCATGGTCCGGGCGATGGAACGCATCGCGGACCGGTTCGACGCCCTGACCCTCGCCCGCGCCGCCCCCACCGGTCACCCCACCACGGAGACCGTGCTGGCCAACTGGCGGCAACGGCTGTCCGTGACGGAGGACGTGTGGACGGTTGCTGTGGTGATCGCCCCGGTTCTCGTCGAGAACGGTGAGCTGCGCGAGCCGCTCGAATCGATCGCAGCCCGTACGGGTCTGTCGGTGCGCCGCGTCAACGAATGCCTCCGCCTGCTGCGCAAGCACGCCTGCATCTGTTCGCGGGGCGCGGCTGAGAACGGCGCGCCGGTGTATGTGCTGAACCAGCCCTGAGAGAGGGGGCGGCCGCAAGACAAAGTTGCGGCCGCCCCCTTCAGGCCTCAGAGGCTACAGGGCCGAGGACCCTCAGGCCCAGGTGATCAACCGCTTCGGCTGTTCCAGGATGGCCGCCACGTCGGCGAGCACCTTGGAGCCGAGTTCGCCGTCGACCAGGCGGTGGTCGAAGCTGAGTGCCAGGGTGGTGACCTGGCGCGGCTTGACCTTGCCCTTGTGGACCCACGGCTGGAGCTTGATCGCACCGACCGCGAGGATCGCGGACTCGCCGGGGTTGAGGATCGGTGTGCCGGTGTCGACGCCGAAGACGCCGACGTTGGTGATGGTCACCGTGCCGCCCTGCATCGCCGCGGGGGACGTCTTGCCCTCGCGGGCCGTCGCCACCAGCTCGCCCAGGGACTCGGCCAGTTGCGGGAGCGTCTTGGCGTGGGCGTCCTTGATGTTCGGGACGATCAGACCGCGGGGGGTGGCCGCCGCGATGCCCAGGTTCACGTAGTGCTTGAGCACGATCTCCTGGTGGGGCTCGTCCCAGGACGCGTTGATGTCCGGGTTGCGCTTGATGGCGACCAGCAGGGCCTTGGCGATCAGGAGCAGCGGGTTCACCCGCAGTCCCTGGAACTCCTTGTCCTGCTTGAGTTCCTCGACCAGCTTCATCGTGCGGGTCACGTCCACCGTCACGAACTCCGTGACGTGCGGCGCCGTGAACGCGGAGCCGATCATGGCCTGCGCCGTCGCCTTGCGGACGCCCTTGACCGGGATGCGGGTCTCGCGGGCGCCGTCGTACGCCACGGCGGGAGCGGTCGCGGCCGGCACGGCGGGAGCGGCCACGGCGGGGGCGGTGACCGGGGCTGCCACGGCCGGCTCGGCGGCCTTGGGGGTCGCCGCGGCGTGGACGTCCTCGCGGGTGATCACGCCGTCCGGGCCGGACGGAGTGATCGTGGCGAGGTCGACGCCGAGGTCCTTCGCCAGCTTGCGCACCGGCGGCTTGGCCAGCGGGCGGGCCTGGGCGGGGACGGCGGCGCCGTGCCCGTTCAGCTCGGTCTGGAGGGCCTGGGCCGCGGCCGGGACCGTGACCTCAGGGCCCTTGCGCGGGCGGCGCTTGGTGGAGGTGGTCGCCACGCCGTAGCCGACCAGGACCGGCTGGCGGCCCTCCGGCTTGGGCTCCTCCGCCTTGGGCTGTTCGGCCTTGGGCTCCGCCTTCGGCTGCTCGGCGGGAGCCTCCGCCGGTGCGCCGCCGGCCACGTCCACCGCGATGATGGCCGTGCCCACGTCCACCGTGGTGCCCTCGGGGAAGTGCAGCGAGCGGACCACGCCGTCGTAGGGGATGGGGAGTTCGACGGCCGCCTTGGCGGTCTCGACCTCGCACACCACCTGGCCGTCGGTGACCGTGTCACCCGGCTGGACGTACCACTTGAGGATCTCGGCCTCGGTGAGTCCCTCGCCCACGTCGGGCATCTTGAACTCGCGTACGGAAGCTTCCGTCATCGTCGTCACGAACCCTCTCCTCAGTACGCCAGGGCACGGTCGACGGCGTCGAGCACCCGGTCCAGACCCGGCAGGTACTCCTCCTCCAGGCGCGCCGGCGGGTACGGGGCGTGGTAGCCGCCGACCCGGAGCACCGGGGCCTCCAGGTGGTAGAAGCATCGCTCCGTGATCCGGGCGGCGATCTCCGCACCGGAGCCGAAGAACACCGGGGCCTCGTGCACGACGACCAGGCGGCGGGTCTTCTCGACCGAGGCCTGGATGGTGTCGAAGTCGAGGGGGCTGACCGAGCGCAGGTCCAGCACCTCCAGGGACTTGCCCTCCTCGGCGGCCGCGGCGGCGACCTCCTGGCACAGCTTCACCATCGGCCCGTAGGCGGCCAGGGTCAGGTCCGTGCCCTCACGGACGACCTGCGCCTTGTGCAGGGGGCCGGGGATCGCCTCGGTGCTGACCTCGCCCTTGTCCCAGTAGCGGCGCTTGGGCTCGAAGTAGATCACCGGGTCGTCGCTCTGGATGGCCTGCTGCATCATCCAGTACGCGTCGGACGCGTTGGAGGGGCTGACCACCTTCAGGCCCGCCACGTGCGCGAACAGCGCCTCGGGGGACTCGGAGTGGTGCTCGACCGCGCCGATGCCACCGCCGTAGGGGATGCGGATGACGACCGGCATCTTGACCTTGCCCAGCGCACGGGCGTGCATCTTCGCCAGCTGCGTGACGATCTGGTCGTAGGCCGGGAAGACGAAGCCGTCGAACTGGATCTCCACCACCGGGCGGTAGCCGCGCAGGGCCAGGCCGATCGCGGTGCCGACGATGCCCGACTCGGCGAGCGGGGTGTCGATGACGCGGCTCTCGCCGAAGTCCTTCTGCAGGCCGTCGGTGACCCGGAAGACACCGCCCAGCTTGCCGACGTCCTCGCCCATGACGAGGACCTTGGGGTCCGTCTCCAGTGCGCGGCGCAGCGACTCGTTGATCGCCTTGGCCAGCGCCATGGTCTTGGTCTCGGCTGCCATGATCAGACCCCCTCTGCCTCTACGTCCGCGAACGACGCCTGGTAGGCGGCGAACTGGGCTCGCTCCTCGTCGACGAGCGCGTGCCCGTCCGCGTACACGTTCTCGAAGATGGCGAAGTGGTCCGGGTCCGGCATGGAGCGGACCGCTTCGCGCACTCGCCTGCCCAACGCCTCGGACTCGGCCTCGAGTTCCGCGAAGAATCCCTCGTCCGCGTGGTTTGAGGCCTCGAGGAACCGGCGAAGGCGCAGGATCGGGTCCTTCGCCTCCCAGGACTGCCGCTCCTCGTCGCCCCGGTAGCGGGTCGGGTCGTCGGAGGTGGTGTGGGCACCCATGCGGTAGGTGTACGCCTCGACCAGGGTCGGGCCCTCGCCGTTGCGGGCGCGCTCCAGCGCCCACTTGGTGACCGCGAGGCAGGCCAGCACGTCGTTGCCGTCCACGCGCACGCCCGGGAAGCCGAAGCCCTGGGCGCGCTGGTAGAGCGGCACACGGGTCTGCTTCTCGGTGGGCTCGGAGATGGCCCACTGGTTGTTCTGGCAGAAGAAGACCACAGGCGCGTTGTAGACCGCGGAGAAGGTGAACGACTCGGCCACGTCGCCCTGGCTGGAGGCGCCGTCGCCGAAGTAGGCGATGACGGCCGAGTCCGCGCCGTCCTTGGCCACGCCCATCGCGTAGCCGGTGGCGTGCAGCGTCTGGGAGCCGATGACGATCGTGTACAGGTGGAAGTTGTTGCCGTTCGGGTCCCAGCCGCCGTTGTTCACGCCGCGGAACATCCCGAGCAGGTTGGCCGGGTCGACCCCGCGGCACCAGGCGACGCCGTGCTCGCGGTAGGTCGGGAAGACGTAGTCGTCGTCGCGCAGGGCGCGGCCGGAGCCGATCTGGGCGGCCTCCTGGCCGAGCAGCGAGGCCCACAGGCCCAGCTCGCCCTGGCGCTGCAGGGAGGTGGCCTCGGCGTCGAACCGTCGGGTGAGCACCATGTCGCGGTACAGGCCACGCAGCTCTTCGGGGGTGATCCCGGCGACGTAGGCGTCGTACTCGGCGTTCTTGACCCGCTTGCCCTCGGGCGTCAGGAGCTGCACGAGTTCCGGGTCGGTGCTCTTCTTGGTGGTGCGGGTGGTGCGCTTGGTGCCGGTGGTCCCGGTACTGGTGCCGGTGGTGCCGGCCTTGCCTGCGGCGCTGCGTCGCGGCTTGCGCGCGGCACTGCTGTCCACGGTCACGTGTGCTCCTCCGTCGGTCCGGCCCCCGGGGTTGCCGGTAGGCCAGTGCGGCTCACCTGTTCTCGACCACCGGGCACGGGGTGGGTGCCACTCGGCCGGGAACAGGCGTGACAGGTGCCCCGGCGAGCGCCCTGCAACTTTCACGTTACCCAGTGCTCCACATTTCTGTGAAACCCCTCCTGACCTGCGTTTTTGCTTGGATTTCCAAGTAAATCCGCAGAGGCTGGAAGGCCGCTGGTCACAGCCTTGCAGGAGGCCGGAGCAACGGCACGTTATCCCGGCCACCCCGGGCACGGGAAGAGCCAATGTGTGACACTGCCCTCGTGCGCGAAGAGTGAAAAATCCGGGTATTCCTGCTGGACGACCGCGCGGTCGTGCGCCGCGGAGTCCACGAAATGCACTCCGTCGAAGCGGACGTCGAGGTGGTCGGCGAGGCCGGTACGGCGGCCGACGCACTGGTGCGGATTCCGGCCACCCGGCCCGACGTCGCGGTGCTCGACGTACGGCTCCCGGACGGCAACGGCGTCGAAGCGCACCGGGAGATCCGGCCCCGGGACGAGACGGTCGGGTGCCTGATGCCGGCCTCATTCGCGGACGACGGGGCCCTCTTGGACGCGACGGCAGCCCGGCCGGGTTCACCGGGCAGGAGCGCGAGATCCTCGAACTGATCGGCGAAGGGCTCACCAGTCGGCAGTTCGGCGACCTGGTGCATCTCACCGAGAAAACGATCAAGAATTGCGTTTCCGGCGCGCTCCCCGAACTCGGCGTGCAACGGCATTCCGAGGCGGCCGCCCATGTGGCGCGCATGCGGGCGGAAAGGCACGGAAGCCATTGAGAGACCGGTCAGGTTTTACCGGGCCTTTACTCGAAAACCGGCCTTTCGTCGGACCTTTCGAGGGGCCGCGTTCATCACGGTGCACTGCGTGACCAAAAGCGACCAGCGGCGACTGCCTGTGATAACCCCCAGCTCACGGCCGCTTTTCGTGCCCTAACATCTGGCGCGTGCCGCGCTCATGTGTACCACCCCCCGTACCCCACGCGCCCCCTCTGGGCGCCCTGCTGCGCCTGTACGCCGCCGGTTCCGCCCTCACCTGCGAACCCGTCGACCAAGGCCTGCTCAACCGCGGCTACCGGCTGTGCACCACCCGCGGCCGCTACTTCCTCAAGCACCACTTCGACCCGGACACCGCCGATCCGGCCGCCATCGAACACCGCCACCGGGCCACCCAGCGCCTGGCCGATCTCGGCGTCCCGGTCGCCCAGCCGCTCGCCCACCGAGAGGGCCGTACGGTCGCCGTCGTCGGCGGCCACGCCTACGCCCTGCATCCGTGGATCGACGGCAGGCACCGCCACGGCGGGCAGCTGACCCGTGGAGAGAGCGCACGCCTGGGGGCGCTCCTGGGCGCTGTGCACGCCTGTCTGGAGCGCGTGATGCCCCCCAAGGGGCGCACGCGCCCGGCCACGAGCCCGCATCCCGTGGAGAGCGCCGACCCGGCGGACACCTTCGCCCTCATCGACGACCTGCTCGCCCATGTCCACCGCCACCGCCCCGCCGACGCCTTCGACGAACTGGCCCGCCACCGCCTGCTGGAGCGCCGCGCCCTCCTGGAGCAGCACGCCGAGCGGCGCCCCCCGCGCGGCGGCTCGGTGGGCTGGGTGCACGGCGATTTCCACCCCTTCAACCTGCTCTACAAGGGGGACGCCCCGGCCGCCATCGTCGACTGGGACCGGCTCGGCGTGCAGCCCCGCGCCGAGGAGGCCGTACGCGCCGCCGCGATCTTCTTCGTACGGCCCGCGGGAGCGCTGGACCTGCCCAAGGTGCGGGCGTACGCGCGCACGTACCGGCGTGCGGCCGGCGCCACTCCCTCGGAGCTCGCGGCGGCCGTGCACCGGGTGTGGTGGGAGCGCCTGAACGACTTCTGGATGCTGCGCTGGCACTACGAACGCGGCGACACGCGCGCGGACTGCCAGTTCCCGGCCGCCTCGGCGCTCGCGGTGTGGTGGACCCGGGAGTACGACGCGGTGTGCGACGCCTTCGTCGAGTGAACTAGCCGTCGTTGCTCAGGGCGCCGGAGGGGCGGACGGCGCCGGCGGCCTTCAAGTGGTGCCGTTGCCGACCGTGGTGCCGTCCGTGGTGCCGGTGTCCGTGCCGCCGACCGTGGTGCCGGTGTCCGTGCCACCGTCCGTGGTGCCGGTGTCCGTGCCACCGTCCGTGGTGCCCGTGTCCGTGCCACCGTCGGTCGGGGTGGTCGCCGGATCCGTCGGCTCCGGCGTCGTCGGCTCGGTGGTCGGGTCGGTGGGGGCCGTGTCGGACGGGGCCGTCGACGGTGTGTACGACGGCGTCCAGTCCGAGCTGCCGCCCGTGTTGGAGTTGTCGTCCGTGGACGTGTCCGTGGGCTGGCCGGTGTCCTCGTCGGACGGCGTCTTGGAGGGCTTGTGGTCCTTCGTGGTCTGCGAGTGGCTCGGCGTCGGATCGGTGCCCGCGTCCTTGCCGTCTCCCGTGTTCTGCAGCGCGATCGCGACACCGGCCGCGATCGCGACCACCGCGAGGACGGCGAGGATCCACAGCTTGCCGCGGCCGCTGCCCCTGTTGCCGTGTCCCTCGAAGCCGCCGTCGTCGCCGTTGCCGTACCCACCGGGCAGGATCGGCTGCGGGATCTGCGTGGTGCCGGCCCCGAACTCGCCGGGGTGCTGCATCGCGGTCGTCCCCGCGAAGCCGCCCGCCGGAGTGTGCCGGCCCTCGTGCGTCGTCACCGGGCCGGTGTTCCAGGTGCCGGTGTGGCCGCCCTGGTCGTACAGCATCTGCAGGCCGTACTGGACCATGCCGCGCATCTCTTCGGCCGTCTGGAACCGGTCGTCGGGCTCCTTGGCCAGCGAGCGCATCACCAGGCCGTCCAGCTCCGGCGGGCAGGCGTCGGCGAACTGGGACGGCGGGGTCGGGATGTCCTGTACGTGCTGGTAGACCACCGACAGCGGGGTCTCACCGGTGAACGGGGGCCTGAGCGCGAGAAGTTCGTACAGCAGGCAGCCGGTCGCGTAGAGGTCGGAGCGGTGGTCGACGGCCTTGCCGAGCGCCTGTTCGGGCGACAGGTACTGCGGGGTGCCCATGACCATGCCGGTCTGCGTCATCGTTGTCGAAGCACCGTGCAGGGCGCGGGCGATGCCGAAGTCCATCACCTTGACGGCACCGTTGTGGGTGATGATGACGTTGGCCGGCTTGATGTCGCGGTGCACGATGCCGTGCTGGTGCGAGTAGGCGAGCGCCTCCAGTACACCGGAGACGATGATCAGGGCCTGCTCGGGGCCCGGCGCCTCGGCGTTCAGCAAGAGGTCGCGGATGGTGCGGCCCTCGACCAGCTCCATCACGATGTACGGCACGGACTGGCCGCCCACGTAGTCCTCGCCGGAGTCGTACACGGCGACGATCGCGTGGTGGTTGAGACCGGCCACCGACTGGGCCTCGCGCGTGAAGCGGGCCTTGGACGTCGGGTCCTCTGCCAGGTCGGCACGGAGCAGCTTGACGGCGACCGTGCGGCCCAGCCGGACGTCCTCGGCGGCGAACACCTCGGCCATGCCACCCCGGCCCAGCCGGTGGGTCAGCCGGTACCGGCCGTCGCCGACGAGCCCGCCGTTGCCCCACATCTCCGGCGTGTCTGACATGCCGCCGCCAGTCGCCTCGGGGTCGGACGGGCCCTGGGCGCTGTGCGTCTGTGCCATCGGTCCTCGCCGTCGTTTCTGCCCGCGGTGCGCGCGGTGTTGTTACGGTCTCCGTCGGCCACGCTACAGCCTTCGCATGGGCCGCCGGTCCGGATCCGGTACCGGGACCGGCCCGAGACTGACCGGTCATGAAACCTCTAGCACGCGCTCTCGTGCAAATTCTGTGTGCTGGTCGCACGGCCGCTGTAACGCTTCCGCGACGCTTCTTTCGCGTACGGTCACGGAACGGGCACCGAGCTTGACGTGTCAGTGCCCTGGGGCAGACTTGGCCGGGAATGACACATTCGATCAAGGCTCGTTCGCTCAATGACGGCGCCGGACGGCCAGTGGGGGACGCGGAGAAATGAGCCAGGACGGCGCACAGGGCCGGTACGCGGGAAGGTCGCTGGCCGGCGGTCGCTACCAGCTGCGTGACTTGCTCGGTGAAGGCGGCATGGCCTCGGTTCACCTGGCGTACGACGCCGTGCTGGACCGCCAGGTCGCGATCAAGACGCTCCACACCGAGCTGGGCCGGGAGCAGGCCTTCCGGGAGCGCTTTCGCCGCGAGGCCCAGGCAGTGGCCAAGCTCACGCACACCAACATCGTCTCGGTCTTCGACACCGGCGAGGACGAGCTGGACGGCGCGACGATGCCGTACATCGTCATGGAGTACATCGAGGGCCGCCCGCTCGGCTCGGTGCTCGACGCGGACGTACGGCAGTACGGTGCGATGCCCGCCGACCAGGCCCTGAAGGTCACCGCGGACGTGCTGGCCGCGCTGGAGATCAGCCACGAGATGGGGCTGGTCCACCGCGACATCAAGCCGGGCAACGTGATGATGACCAAGCGTGGCGTCGTCAAGGTCATGGACTTCGGCATCGCCCGCGCCATGCAGTCCGGCGTCACCTCCATGACCCAGACCGGCATGGTCGTCGGCACCCCGCAGTACCTCTCGCCGGAGCAGGCCCTGGGCCGCGGCGTGGACGCCCGCTCCGATCTGTACTCGGTCGGCATCATGCTGTTCCAGCTGGTCACCGGGCGGCTGCCGTTCGACGCGGACTCCCCGCTGGCGATCGCGTACGCGCACGTCCAGGAGGAGCCGGTCGCCGCCTCCTCGATCAACCGTTCCCTTCCGCCCGCTGTGGACGCGCTGATCACCCGCGCGCTGAAGAAGAACCCGAACGAGCGCTTCCCGACCGCCGAGTCCATGCGCGACGAGTGCCTGCGCGTCGCCGCCGCCCTCCAGGGCGCGGCGCCGAGCATCGTGCCGGGCGCCGGCCCGACGCAGAGCGGCTCGGGTGTCGGTTCCGCGGTGTTCCCGCCGGTCGACCAGGCGACCCCGGCGCCCACCGGCCCGGTCCAGACGCCGTACCAGCCGACCCCGGCTCCGGGCCCGTACGGCACCCCGGCGCCGACCCCGGCCCCCGCGCCGGCGTACGGCTACCCGCAGCAGGCCGGCTACCAGACCCCGCCAGTGGGGTACGGGCAGCAGGCCGCCGCGACCCCACCGCCCTACAACCTCACGCCCCAGACCGCGGTGCAGTCCTCCGGCGCAGGCGGCGGCAAGAGCAACAAGCCGGTGATCATCGGCTCGATCGTGGTGTCCCTCGTCGCGGTGGTCGGCCTGATCGTCGCGCTGACACTGAACGGCGGCGACGAGGACAACAAGGGCGGCGGCGACGCCAGCCCCTCCGCGTCGGCCCACGCGGACGGCTACCGGGGTCCGGACACGACCAAGACGGTCGAGAAGACCGACTGCACGGAGCCGCAGGAGTCGTACAACGACCCGAAGAAGATCACGCTCCCGGACTTCCGGTTCAAGTACATCAAGTCGGTCAAGGACTGCGCGGCCGCCGCGGGCTGGCGCATCACGACCAAGAACGTCGACGAGAACACGTACGGCGAGGGCGCGGTCATCGACCAGTTCCCCAAGCAGGGCACGGACGTCGACCCCAAGAACGTCGAGATCCAGCTCAACGTGTCGTCGGGCAACCCCTAAACGGCCACCGGCCGCACCACGGCCGACACGGCCGCAGAACGGCAGACATGAGGAAGGGCCCGGCGGACTTACGCCGGGCCCTTCGTGCTGAGGTCAGCCGGGGGTCACAGGTACGGTCCACCCGAGCGGCCGCCCGTGTGGTGATCGTCGCCGTCGTGGCCCACGCCCGGCGGCAGCGCCCGGCGCATCTGCTCCAGCTGGGCCCGCGCCGCCATCTGCTGGGCGAACAGCGTCGTCTGGATCCCGTGGAACAGACCCTCCAGCCAGCCGACCAACTGGGCCTGCGCGATCCGCAGTTCCGCGTCGCTCGGGGTTCCGTCGTCGGTGAACGGCAGCGAGAGCCGCTCCAGCTCCTCGACCAGCTCCGGCGCCAGCCCGTCCTCCAGCTCCTTGACCGAGCTGCGATGGATCTCCTTCAGCCGGGCCCGGCTCGCATCGTCCAGGGGAGCCGCGCGCACCTCCTCCAGAAGCTGCTTGATCATGCTGCCGATCCGCATGACCTTGGCCGGCTGCTCGACCTGCTCCGTCACCGGGGTCTCGCGGGAGTCCTCGTCTCCGCCGCCGCCAATCGCCATGCCGTCCTGGCCCACGACCAGGATCTGGGGATTCTCAGGCGACCGTTCGTTCCTCGGCATCTCCATGCCGCCATTCTCTCGCACGCCTACACCTCATCACCGTGGTGCCCCCTCATGGGGCTGATCCACCGTTTAGACCTGTCGGCCTAATCCGGAATGCCATGTCTGCCATGAAATGTGAGGCTGGCTTTCGTCGATGTTCGACGATTTGGCTCTGGGAGGTCACCGACGTGACTCCATGGCTGCGACTGACGCTCCGCCTTCTGCGGCTGCTGCTCGTCCTCGCGGCAGCCGTACCGGTCTGCGGCACGGCCACCGCGTACGGCGCGGAGACCGCCCCACCGGACTCCCCCGCGCCCTCGGCGTCCCCGTCCCCCTTGCGGGCCTCGGCCTCGCCGGCGGCACGGTTCACCGACTCCGACCCCGACTCCGCGTCCGACTCCGCCTCGCCCTCCGCACCCGCCGAGCCGTCCCGGGCCGGGAGCCGTGCCGGTGAGGGCAGGCGGCGGCCGGGACGGCCGGACGGACCGGCCGCCGAGGAGGAGGGCGACGACGACACCGGCACAGTCCCCAGGGCCCCCGACACCGATCCGGAGGACGGCTACCCGGAGGAGGCGGAGACCGCGGTCACCCCGGACCAGGCGCCGGCGGCCTCCGAATCACCCGCGGAGGCCGGACTGAACCCCGCCCGGCCCCCGCAGCAGCCCGCGGGCCAGAACGCCGTGCACCAGGGCCAGGCCTCCGCCGAACCGACCCTGCAGATCCTGCCGCTGGGCTCCGGTCTGGTCCTCATCGGTCTGGGCCTGGGGCTGGCGTTCGTGGGCCTGCGGGTACGGCGCAGCTGATCCGACCGGCCTGCTACGGCGCCACCAGCAGCACCTTGCCGACGTGCCCGCTCGCCTCCAGCACCCGGTGTGCCTCGGCCGCCTCCGGCATCGGCAGTTCGCGGTCGACGACCGGGCGGACCTGGCCCGCGGCGAGCAGGGGCCACACATGCTCGCGCACGGCGGCCACAATGGCGGCCTTCTCGCTCAGCGGCCGGGCCCGCAGCGAGGTCGCGCTGATGGCGGCCCGCTTGTTCAGCAGGGCGGCGATGTTCAGCTCACCCTTGATCCCGCCCTGCATGCCGATGATCGCG
The DNA here is from genome assembly GCF_044768135.1 of Streptomyces sp. NPDC101165. Taxonomy (NCBI): domain Bacteria; kingdom Bacillati; phylum Actinomycetota; class Actinomycetes; order Kitasatosporales; family Streptomycetaceae; genus Streptomyces; species Streptomyces sp. NPDC101165. The sequence goes on from NZ_JBIWPG010000006.1 coordinate 165,340, forward strand.
AGCCGCCCGTTGACGGCGAGGGCGTGGACGTTGCGGTCCAGGTACTTCGCGCCCATGTTGTCGAGGATCACATCGGCGCCCGCGCCGTCCGTGGCCTGCCCGATCTCGGCGACGAAGTCCTGCTCGCGATAGTTGATCAGCATGTCCGCGCCCAGCTCGGCGCAGTGCTCCAGCTTCTCCTTCGTCCCGGCGGTCACCGCGACCTTGGCGCCGACGGCCTTGGCCAGCTGGATCGCCATCGTGCCGATACCGCTGGAGCCGCCGTGCACCAGCAGCGTCTCGCCCGGGCGCAGATGGGCGATCATGAAGACGTTGGACCAGACCGTGCAGACCACCTCGGGGAGTGCGGCCGCCCGCTTCAGGTCGACACCGCGGGGCACGGGCAGCAGTTGCCCGGCCGGAACGACGACCTTCTCGGCGTAGCCGCCGCCCGAAAGCAGCGCGCACACCTCGTCGCCGACGGCCCAGCCGGAGACCCCGGGGCCGAGCGCGGCGATCCTGCCGGAGCACTCCAGGCCCGGGTACGGGGACGCGCCGGGCGGCGGGTTGTAGAAGCCCTGCCGCTGCAGGATGTCGGCACGGTTGACGGCACTGGCCACCACCTCGACCAGCACCTCCCCCGCACCGGGCACCGGATCGGGCACCTCGTCCCACACCAACGCCTCGGGACCACCAGGTTCGGGAATCGTGATCGCATGCATGGGCGCGACGCTACTCCCCGCCGGTGTCCTCTTCGGGGCAGGCCCGCTCAGTCGCGGGGCAGCGGGCGGGTGTGCGGGGCGACATGCGCGCCAGGGGTCGCCCGGACGATGGTGATCAGGCGGTCCGTCAGCTGGAGGGTGCCGATGGACGGGTCGTCGTAGCCGAGCACCCGGTGCCCGCGTACGACGCTCACCACGAGGTCGTCCGTCTCGCGCGGGGACTTGCCCGCCTCGGCCCGGACCACCGGGCGTTCGATGAGGTCGAGCCCGCTGCCCTGCTGGATCAGGTCCTCCATGACCATGCCGGCCGCGGGGCTGAGCACGGACAGTCCGAGCAGCCGGCCGGCCGCGCCGGAGCTGGTGATGACGGCGTCGGCGCCGGACTGCTTGAGCAGCGGCGCGTTCTCCTCCTCGCGCACGGCGGCCACGATCTTCGCGCTCCGGTTGAGCTGCCGGGCCGTCAGAGTGACGAGGACGGCGGTGTCGTCGCGCTGCGGGGCGACGATGATCTGCCGGGCCCGGTGCACCTCGGCGCGATTGAGCACCTCGCTGCGGGTGGCGTCGCCTATGACGCCCGCGTAGCCCTCGGAGGTCGCCGCGTCGATCACCTTGGAGCTGGGGTCGACCACGACCACCTGTTCCTTCATCAGTCCCGTCGCGCAGACGGTCTGGACGGCCGACCGTCCCTTCGTACCGAAGCCGACGACGACGGTGTGGTCGCGCAAGGTGGACCTCCAGCGGTTCAGACGCCATTCCTCCCGGGTGCGCTCGGTGAGGACCTCCAGCGTGGTGCCGACCAGGATGATCAGGAACAGCACCCGCAGCGGCGTGATCACGAAGATGTTGGTGAGCCGGGCGCCGTCGCTGACCGGGGTGATATCGCCGTACCCGGTGGTGGAGAGCGTGACTGTCGCGTAGTAGAAGGCGTCGAGGAGGTCGATCGAACCGTCGGCGTTGTCGTTGTAGCCGTCGCGGTCGACGTAGACGATCAGCGCGGTGGCGACCAGCACCGCGAGGGCCATGAGCAGCCGTTTGACGACCTGGCGGATCGGGCGCTCCACCACTTTCCTCGGGAGTTTCACCCGATGGGTCACCAGATGCTCGTCCGCTTGGCGGGCGATGGCGTCATGGCCCGGAAGTTTCACGTGAAACACACCCCGATTCCGGCCGCCGCCCACGGCAGGTCCAGCAGCTCCGTCTCCTCGCCCTGCCGGGCCCCGCCCGGCGATACGACGGCCAGCGCGTCGGCCGCGGCGATGCCGCGCAGCATGGCCGGGCCGTTGTAGTGCAGCGGTACGGCACGGTCGCCGCGCAGCACCACGGGGACGAGCCGGGTGTCGTACGGGTGTCCCTGCACCGCCTCGCCGAGCGGCAGCGTGTACGGCTCGGGGGCGGGACGGGCGGCGAGGGTGCGCAGCAGGGGCTCGGCGAGCGTGAGCAGACCGGAGACGGCCGCGAGGGGGTTGCCGGGCAGGCCGACCAGGTGCTGGTTCTCCTTGGTGCGGGCCAGCAGCATGGGGTGGCCGGGGCGCACCTTGACGCCGTCGACGAGGAGTTCGGCGCCCATGCGTTCCAGGCTGGGGTGGACATGGTCGACGGGTCCCGCCGCGGTGCCGCCGGTGGTGACGATCAGGTCGGCGCCGGAGGCGGTGAGCGCCTTGTGCAGGGCCTTGGCGTCATCGCCCAGTCGGCGCACGGCGGTGACCTCGGCGCCCATCGCGCGCAGCCACGGCGGCAGCATGGGGCCGAGCGCGTCCCGGATCAGCCCGTCGTGCGGGAGTCCTTCGGTGAGCAACTCGTCGCCGAGGACGAGGACTTCGACACGAGGGCGGGGGACGGCCGTGACGGTGTCGTACCCGGAGGCCGCCGCGAGGCCCAGCACGGCCGGGGTGACGAGGGTGCCGACGGGGAGCAACTGGTCGCCATTGCGGCACTCCTGGCCGCGCGGGCGGATGTCCTGGCCGTGGCTGACCTCCCGGGTGGCGTGGAGGCGCCCCTGGGTGTCGGTGCGGCCGTGTTCGGTGCGCAGGACGGCGGTGGTGTCGGCCGGGATGCGGGCGCCGGTCGCGATGCGGACGGCCTCGCCGTCGGTCAGCGGCTCGGGCTGTGCGTGTCCGGCGAGCACGCCCTCGTCGCGGATCTCCCAGGGTCCGGGTCCGGCGACCGCCCAGCCGTCCATCGCCGAGGTGTCGAACGAGGGCAGGTCGGTGAGGGCGTCGAGGGGCGCGGCGAGGACCAGGCCGAGGGCGTCGGCGAGGGGGACGGAGACGGGGGTGCGGCGGCTGCCCGAGCGGGCGGCGCGGGCGGCGATCTCGCGGGCGCGGGGCCAGGGGGTGGCCTTGTGCCGTTCGTGCCGCTGCCGGCCCCCGGTGGAAGGGGGCATGGGTCCGCTGCTGTCGTCCTTGGGTTCCCTCACGAGGGCCAGGGCCTCCTCGACGTCGAGGTCGTCGCTGTCCTCGGCGGGCGCTTCGGCCCGGATGCCGGGGGCGGTCATCCGGCGTCCGGGGCGGACGCGCCCCCGCTGTTCTCTTCCTCCCAGCGCAGCGCCAGGGCGACGGCCTTGCGGGCGGCGTCGGCGACGGCTTCGGGGCCGCCGCCGCTCTGGGCTGCGGCGTAGCCGACGAGGAAGGTGGTCAGGGGCGCGGCGGGTCGGGCCACACCGTGGGCGGCATCACGGGCCAGGTCGAGCAGGACGCCTGTGTCGACGTCCAGGTCGATGCCCAGCTCGTCCTTGACTGCGGAGATCCATTCATCCAACACGTGCCCATGCTCCCTGATGCGTGCCCTGGCGTCGGCGATGTCGTCCCAGGTGTCGCAGTCGAAGGACGCGAGCGGGTCCGGGACGCGGGTGAGGTCGAGGGCGCCGGTCAGCCGGCGCAGGGGCAGGCCGGTCAGGCCGTCGGGTCCGGCCGCGAGGGCGGCCAGTTCGCGGCGCAGGGCGGCGGTGCGGTAGGCGGCCACGAGCGGCTGGTCGCGGCCGTCGGCGTCGGTGAGCAGCGCGCCGTCGGCGCCCGTGTCCCGCAGGGCGGTCAACAGCCGCTCCAGCGTGCCCGCTTCGAGGAAGGGCAGGTCGGCGGAGAGGACGACGGCGTGCTCGGCGGTGCTGAGCCGCAGGCCGGCCTCCAGGGCGGCGACCGGTCCGGCGCCGGGCGGTTCCTCGCGTGCCCAGCGCACCGGGCGGGCGGTGGGCCGGGGGGCGGCGACGACGACGGTCGTGGCCGCCCCGGTGCAGGCCGCGAGCACCCGGTCGAGCAAGGCGCGCCCGCCGACCCGCAGCCCGGGCTTGTCGGCCCCGCCGAGCCGCCGGGCGGCGCCGCCGGCCAGTACGACGGCGTCGTACGGCGGGGCGGTCCCGGGGGCGGCGGGGGCGTTGTCGGTCACCCCCCGAGTATGTCCTGCCTCCTGCTCCTTCAGGCCTTCGCGTGCGTCACAGCGTGCGCAGCAGCACCGCCGGGTGCTCCACGCAGTCCGCCACGTAGCGCAGGAACCCGCCTGCCGTGCCGCCGTCGCACACCCGGTGGTCGAAGGTGAACGAGAGCTGGACGACCTGGCGCACGGCCAGCTCGCCCTCGTGCACCCAGGGCTTGGGGACGATGCGGCCGACGCCGAGCATGGCGGCCTCGGGGTGGTTGATGATCGGGGTGGAGCCGTCGACGCCGAAGACCCCGTAGTTGTTCAACGTGAAGGTCCCGCCGGTGAGTTCCCCGGGGGTCAGGGTCCCGGACCGGGCGGACTCGGTGAGCCGGGCGAACTCCGCGGTCAGCGACTCGGCGTCGCGTGCGTGGGCGTCCCGGACGACCGGCACGACCAGCCCGCGCTCGGTCTGCGCGGCGAACCCGAGGTGCACGTGGTCGAGCTGGACGACCTCGCGGGCGCCGGTGTCGACGTAGGAGTTCAGCTCGGGGAAGCGGGCGAGGGCGGCGGTGGTGATGCGGGCGAACAGTGCGAGGAGGGAGATCTTCGGCCCTCCGGCCGCGTTCATCGCAGCCCGCGCGCGCATGAGTTCCGTCGCGTCGGCGTCGACCCAGCAGGTCGCCTCGGGAATCTCCCGGCGGCTGCGGGACAGCTTGTCGGCGACGGCACCGCGGACGCCCTTGAGGGGGATGCGGATGCCGTTGCGGACGGGGGACACGGGGGCGGCCGGTTCCGCCGCCACGGGGGCGGGGGCGGGGCCGGCCTTGGCGCGCAGGGCGCCCTCGACGTCGGCCCGCAGGATCAGCCCGTCGGGACCCGAGCCGGACAGCTGCCGCAGGTCGATGTCGTTGTCCCGGGCGAGCCGGCGCACCAGCGGGGAGATCACGGGGACGGGGCCCTCGACGAGCAGCACGGGTGCCGCCGCGAGTGCGGGGGCGGGCGGTGCCGGAGCGGGCTCCTTCGCCGTCCCGTTGGCAGGGGACGCCGACCGCACCCTCCGGCGCCGCGCCGGCGCCTCGGAGGTGCCGTAGCCGACCAGCACGTTGCCCGATCCCTCGGTGTCCCCGCCGGTGACCTGGGAAGCCTCGGGGCCGACCGCCACCGTCAGCAGGGGGGCGCCGACGGGCAGTTCCGTGCCCTCCTCGCCGAAGCGGGCGGTGACCACGCCACCGTAGGGGCAGGGGACCTCGACCATCGCCTTGGCCGTCTCGACCTCCACGACCGGCTGGTCGACGGCGACGACGTCACCGACCTGCACCAGCCAGCGGACGATCTCCGCCTCGGTGAGGCCCTCGCCGAGGTCGGGGAGCTTGAACTCCAGCACCTGTGCCATCAGCCCTCGGCCTCCCACTGCAGGCGCGCCACGGCGTCCAGGATGCGGTCGACGCCGGGCAGGTGGTGCCGCTCCAGCATCGGCGGCGGGTAGGGGATGTCGAAGCCGGCCACGCGCAGCACCGGCGCCTCCAGGTGGTGGAAGCAGCGCTCGGTGATGCGGGCCGCGATCTCACCGCCCGGACCGCCGAACCCGGTCGACTCGTGCACGACCACCGCACGCCCGGTGCGGCGGACGGCGGCGCAGACCGTCTCGTCGTCGAACGGCACCAGAGAGCGCAGGTCGACCACCTCCAGGTCCCAGCCCTCCGCCTGGGCGGCCTCGGCGGCCTCCAGGCAGACCGGCACGGACGGGCCGTAGGTGATGAGCGTGGCGCTGCTGCCCGGGCGGCGCACCACCGCGCGCCCGATGGGCTCGACGTCCGTGGGGTGCTCGGGGTTCCAGGAGTCCTTCGACCAGTACAGCCGCTTGGGCTCCAGGAAGACGACCGGGTCGTCGGAGGCGATGGCCTGGCGCAGCAGCCCATAGGCGTCGGCGACGGTCGCGGGCGTGACGACGTGCAGGCCCGGGGTGGCCATGTAGTAGGCCTCGGAGGAGTCGCTGTGGTGCTCGACGCCGCCGATGCCGCCGCCGTAGGGGACGCGGACGGTGATCGGCAGGGGCATCCTGCCGCGGGTGCGGTTGCGCATCCGGGAGACATGGCTGATCAGCTGCTCGAACGCCGGGTAGGCGAAGGCGTCGAACTGCATCTCCACGACCGGGCGCAGCCCGTACATGGCCATGCCGACCGCGGTGCCGAGGATGCCCGCCTCGGCGAGCGGGGTGTCGGTGCAGCGGTCCTCGCCGAACTCCTTGGCGAGCCCGTCGGTGACCCGGAAGACACCGCCGAGGGTGCCGACGTCCTCGCCCATGACGTGCACGGTGGGGTCGGCGGCCATCGCGTCGCGCATCGCGCGCGTGAGGGCCTGCGCCATGGTGGCGGGCTTGAGGGCGACGGTGGTCATCGGTGGTCGCCTTCCTGGTCGTCCTGCTCCGCCTCCAGCTCGGCACGCAACAGGGCGCGCTGCTCGCGCAGTTGCGCGGTGGTCTCGGCGTAGACGTGGTCGAAGAGGTCCATGGGGTTGAGTTCGGGGTCCTGGTTCATGCGTTCGCGCAGGTCCGCGGCCATCTCCTCGGCGTCCTGCCGGGCGGCCTCACGGCCGGCGTCGTCGAGCAGGCCGCGCGCCGTCAGCTCGTGGTCCAGCAGCTGGATCGGGTCGTGCGCGCGCCAGGCCTCGACCTCGGAGTCGCCGCGGTAGCGGGTGGCGTCGTCGGCGTTGGTGTGGGCCTCGATGCGGTACGTCACCGCCTCGACCAGGGTCGGGCCGCCGCCCGCGCGGGCGCGCCGTACGGCGTCGCTGAGGACCTCGTGCACGGCGGCCGCGTCGTTGCCGTCGACCAGCCGGCCCGGCATGCCGTAGCCGACGGCCTTGTGGGCCAGGGAGGGCGCGGCGGTCTGCTTGGCGAGCGGGACGGAGATGGCGAAGCCGTTGTTCTGCACCAGGAAGACCACCGGTGCCTGCCAGACGGCGGCGAAGTTCAGGGCCTCGTGGAAGTCGCCCTCGCTGGTGCCGCCGTCGCCGACCATGGCGAGCGCGACCACGTCGTCGCCCTTGAGGCGGGCGGCGTGGGCGAGGCCGACGGCGTGCGGCAGCTGGGTGGCCAGCGGGGTGCTGAGCGGCGCCACACGGTGCGCGTACGGGTCGTAGCCGGTGTGCCAGTCGCCACGCAGCAGGGTGAGTGCCTCCACGGGGTCCACGCCGCGCGCGATGGCGGCGAGGGTGTCGCGGTAGCTGGGGAACAGCCAGTCGCGCTCCTCGAGGGCCAGGGCGGCGGCGACCTCGCAGGCCTCCTGGCCGGTACTGGACGGATAGACGGCGAGTCGGCCCTGCTTGGTGAGCGCGGTGGCCTGCACGTTGTACCGGCGGCCGCGCACCAGCTGTGCGTACAGCCGGCGCAGCAGGTCCGGATCGGCCTTGGCGGCCGCCTCGGTGCCGAGGACGCGGTAGGGCTCGGCGTCGGGCAGCAGCGGCGCGGGGTCCATACGGGGCTGCCAGGCGGGCGGCGGCGAAGGCCGGTACGCGCCCCGCTGCTCCATGACCGTCATGACGGCACCTCCTCGTGGGAGCGGCTACGGGAGGCGTGTCGGCTGTGACCCGCCTCACCTACCGATTGTTCGGTCGTCGGCACATTTTGGCTACAGGCCCCGTCAGGCTGTGGACAAACGGTTCTCCACAACCTGCAATGAATGCAGGACGTCCACGGCGATGAAGCGGGGGGACATGGCAGCTGAACAAATGGCCGATGGGCAGCAGGACGGCATGCTGCCGCACCCGCGTCCGCTGGACGCCATAGACCAGGACATCCTGAAGATCCTGCAGTCGGACGGCCGCGCCTCGATACGGTCCGTCGCCGAGCGTGTACACGTCTCGCGCGCCAACGCCTACGCACGCATCAACCGTCTCGTCGAGGACGGCGTGATCAGGGGGTTCAGCGCCCGCGTCGACCACGAGCGGGCCGGGCACGGCACCTCGGCCTACGTCACGCTGAAGATCGTCCAGAACACCTGGCGCACGGTTCGCGAGCAGCTCAGGCAGCTGCCCGGCGCCTCCCACATCGCTCTGGTGGGCGGTGACTTCGACGTCCTGCTCATGGTGCACACGCCCGACAACAGGGCGCTGCGCGAGCTGGTGCTCACCCGGCTCCAGGCGATCCCCGAGGTGCTCAGCACCCGCACCCTGCTGGTGTTCGAGGAGGAGGACCTGGAGCCGACCTGAGATCAGCTCTGCCGTAGGCCCGAGAAGACCAGCAGGACCACGGCGTCGGCCACCTCGCGGCCGCTGGCGCCGCGGGTGTCGGGCCGGTACCACTCCACGACGGAGTTGATCATCCCGAAGACCAGCCGGGTGGCCAGCCGCACCTCCACGTCGCCGCGTACGTCACCGTCGTCGGCTGCGGCCTTCAGCAGCTCGGCGACCCGGTGGTCGAAGTCGCGGCGCCGCTCCAGCGCCCAGCGCTCGGTCTCGGTGTTGCCGCGCACGCGCAGCAGCAGCGTGACGTGGGGCAGCTCGGATATCAGCACCTCGACCATGCGCCGCACGACGTGCTCCAGACGCTCCACGGGGCGCCCCACGCGCGCGTGCTCCTCCTCGAGGATCCCGAACAGGCCGTCCAGCGCCCGGCTGACGGCCCGCCGCAGCAGCTCCTCCTTGCCGCTGACGTGGTGGTAGATGGACGACTTGGAGATGCCGGCCGCCTTGGACAGATGCTCCATGGAGGTGCCGTCGTAGCCGCGCTCGTTGAAGACCTGGACGGCGACGGAGAGCAGCGTCTCGGGGGTGTACGTGTCGCGCTTGGCGGTCGTCATGAGGTGCCCTCCCGCTTGTCGGTGGCGTACGCGTGTCGGTAGAGCGCGAGGGACGGCGCGTACCGGCCGGAGGGGTCGCGCAGGTGCAGGTCGTCCAGCAGGTCGTAGGCCCAGCCGCGACCGAGCCTGCGGCTCCACTCGAAGGGGCCGAGCGGGTAGTTGACGCCGAGGCGCATCGCGGTGTCGATGTCCTCCTCGGTGGCCACGCCCTTGGCGACGGCGTCGTGCGCGAGGTCCACGATCCGGGCGACCGTGCGGGCGACGATCATGCCGGGGATGTCGCCGATGACGCTCACCTCCTTGCCGAGCGCCTGGAAGAGGCCGATCGCCTCGGCGAGGGTCTGCGGCGCGGTGTCCTGGGAGGAGGACAGGGCGATGCGGGTGGCCTTGCGGTAGTCGAGGGCGAGGTCGAAGTAGACGACGTCGCGGAACTCCACGGAGGTCTGGCCGTCGGCGAGGGCCAGCTGGCCGCCGCTCGGCAGGACCAGGCGGGTGCCGCTGTCCTCGTCCTCCTCGCGGACCTCGATGCCCGCCTCACGGACCAGCGTGAGCAGTTCGGCCGCCGGGCCCAGGCCGCCCTCGGCGACCACGTACGCCGGCGGCCGTTCCTTCTCGGCCGTGTGCGGCTCGGGACGCTCGGCGTCCTCGGCGTAGTCGTACCAGCCGTGCCCGCTCTTGCGGCCGAGCCGCCCGGACTCGACCAGCCGGCGCTGGGCCAGCGAGGGCGTGAAGCGGACGTCCTGGAAGAAGGCCTGCCACACCGAGTGGGTGACGGACTCGTTGACGTCCTGCCCGATCAGGTCGGTCAGCTCGAACGCGCCCATCCGGAAGCCGCCCGACTCGCGCAGGACCGCGTCGATGGTGGCCGGGTCGGCGGCCTGGGCCTCGTACACGGCGAAGGCCTCGGCGTAGAAGGGCCGGGCGATCCGGTTGACGATGAAGCCGGGGGTGTCCGCGCAGGCCACCGGGGTCTTGCCCCAGGCGCGCGCGGTCTCGTACGCGCGCGTGGCCGACGTGACGTCGGTGGCGAACCCGGAGACGACCTCGACCAGCGGCAGCAGCGGGGCCGGGTTGAAGAAGTGCAGGCCCACGAAGCGGCCGGGGTTGACGAGCGCGCCGCCGATGGCCGTCACCGACAGGGACGAGGTGTTGGTGGCGATCAGGCAGTCGTCGGCGACGACGTCCTCCAGCTCGCGCAGGAGCTTCTGCTTGACGTCCAGCCGTTCCAGGACGGCCTCGACGACCAGCGTGCAGTCGGACAGCTCGGCGAGACTGTCCGCGGGCGTGAGCCGGGCCCTGGCCGCGTCCCGGTCGGCGGCGGTGAGCCGGTCCTTCGCCACGAGCCGGTCGAGCCGGGCGCCGATCGCTTCGGCCGCCTCCCGGGCCCGCCCGGGCACGGCGTCGTAGAGCCGCACCGGGTGGCCGGCGGCCAGCGCGACCTGGGCGATGCCCTGGCCCATGGTGCCGGTGCCGACGACGGCCACGGGCCTGCTGAGGTCGAGTGCTGTCATGTGCGCGATCCTCCCGCACGACGTTGTCCACAGATGCGGCAGGCCCCCTTGTCCCGACCGATCGTTCGGTTACTCTAGCTCTGACCGCCTTTTCCCGCCTCTGTTTCCACCCAGGTCATGAACTCGACGATGAGTTCTCCAGACGAGGAGTTGGTCCCGCATGGCCGCCGAACTGACCGCGCACGAGCTGATCGCGAAGCACCGGCCCACTCTCGACCAGGCCCTGGAAGCGATCCGCACGCGCGCGTACTGGTCCCCGCATCCCGAGCATCCGAAGGCTTACGGCGAGCACGGCAGCCTGGACGCGGCCGCGGGCAAGGCCGCCTTCGACGCCCTCCTCGGCACCCGCATGGACCTCGGCCAGCCCGGCACCGACGACTGGGTCGGCGGCGAGGTCTCGCCGTACGGCATCGAGCTGGGCGTGACCTACCCGCACGCGGACATCGACGTGCTGCTGCCCGCGATGAAGGCCGGCCGGCGCGCCTGGCGGAACGCGGGCGCGGAGACCCGCGCGGTGGTCTGTCTGGAGATCCTGAAGCGAATCAGCGACCGGACGCACGAGTTCGCGCACGCGGTCATGCACACCAGCGGACAGGCCTTCATGATGGCGTTCCAGGCGGGCGGCCCGCACGCCCAGGACCGCGGTCTGGAAGCGGTGGCGTACGCGTACGTGGAGCAGGTCCGCACGCCCGAGACGGCCGAGTGGACCAAGCCGCAGGGCAAGCGCGACCCGCTGGCGCTGACCAAGCAGTTCACACCGGTCCCGCGCGGCATCGGCCTGGTCATCGGCTGCAACACCTTCCCGACCTGGAACGGCTACCCGGGCCTGTTCGCCTCCCTGGCGACCGGCAACGCGGTCCTGGTCAAGCCCCACCCGCGCGCGGTGCTGCCGCTCGCGCTGACCGTGCAGGTCGCCCGGCAGGTCCTCACCGAGGCGGGCTTCGACCCGAACCTGGTCACGCTCGCCGCCGAGCGCCCCGGCGAGGGCATCGCCAAGACGCTCGCCACCCGCCCCGAGATCCGGATCATCGACTACACCGGCTCGACGTCCTTCGGTGACTGGCTGGAGGCCAACGCCCGCCAGGCGCAGGTCTACACGGAGAAGGCCGGCGTCAACACGGTCATCGTGGAGTCGACCGACAACTACAAGGGCATGCTGTCCAACCTGGCCTTCTCGCTGTCCCTGTACAGCGGCCAGATGTGCACCACCCCGCAGAACCTGCTCGTCCCGCGCGACGGCATCCGCACCGACGAGGGCCCCAAGACCTTCGACGAGGTGACCGCCGACATGGCCCGCGCGGTCGACGGCCTGCTCGGCGACGACGCCCGTGCCAACGCCCTGCTGGGCGCGATCGTCAACCCGGACGTCAAGGCCCGCCTGGAGGCGGCGGCCGGCCTCGGTGAGGTCGCTCTGGCCTCGCGCGAGATCAGCAACCCGGAGTTCCCGGGCGCGGTCGTCCGCACCCCGGTGATCGTCAAGCTGGACGGCGCCAAGCCGGACGACGAGGCCGCCTACATGAACGAGTGCTTCGGCCCCGTCTCCTTCGCCGTCGCGGTCGACTCGGCGGCCGACGCGGTCGAGCTGCTGCGCCGCACGGTCCGCGACAAGGGCGCCATGACGGTCGGCGCGTACACCACCGACCAGGACGTCGCGCAGGCCATCGAGGAGGTCTGCCTGGAGGAGGCCGCCCAGCTGTCCCTCAACCTGATCGGCGGGGTGTACGTGAACCAGACGGCCGCCTTCTCCGACTTCCACGGCTCGGGCGGCAACCCGGCGGCGAACGCGGCCCTCACCGACGGCGCGTTCGTGGCCAACCGCTTCCGGGTGGTGGAGGTCCGCCGGGAGGCCTAGGAAGCCGTGGGTGCGCCCCCGGTTGCACTCCAGTGGTACAGCGTCATGGCCACACTGGTGGCCAGGTTGTAGCTGGAGACCTGGGGGCGCATCGGCAGCGCCAGCAGGTGGTCGGCACGCGCGCGCAGCTCGGCCGACAGACCGCTGCGCTCCGACCCGAAGGCGAGCACGGCGTCGTCCGGCAGCTTGGTGCCCCGGATGTCGTCGCCCTCGGGGTCGAGGGCGAACAGCGGCCCGGCCGGCAGCTCCTCGACCTCCAGCCGCTCCACGGCGGTCGCGAAGTGCAGCCCCGCCCCGCCGCGCACCACGGTGGGGTGCCAGGGGTCGAGGGTGCCCGTGGTGACCACTCCGGTCGCCCCGAAACCGGCGGCCAGCCGGATCACGGCCCCGGCGTTGCCGAGGTTGCGCGGATTGTCGAGGACCACGATCGGCGCCGTGCGGGGCGTGTGGGCGAGCGCCCGCAGATTGGCCTCGCGGGCCGGCCGTACGGCCAGGGCGGCCACGCCCGTCGGATGGGGGCGCGGCACGAGCGAGGCGTACGTCTCCTGCGGCACCTCCGTCAGGAGCGCCTCCAGCGTGTCCCTGACGTCCCCGGCCAGTTCCTCGGCGAGGGCGAGCGCCGCCCGCCGGTCGGTGGTGACCGCGACCGGCACCTCCGCGCCGAAGCGCAGCGCGTGCTTGAGGGCGTGGAAGCCGTCGAGCAGCACGGCACCGCCGGCGTGCTCGCGCCACCGGGTCACGGCGTCGGTCATGCCGTGAACCCTACGCGTCCCGGCGTGCTGTCCTCCGGGGTGCGCTGCGCCGGCAGCGTACGGTCGCCGCCGTCGCCGCGTCGTCCCAGCCGTCCCCACACGCGAGCCGCCCAGCCGCCGAGAAGCAGCAGGAAGGACGTCGGCAGGAAGACCGCGTCCGCGGTGATCATCGCCAGCGAGAAGAACGGCAGGCCGAGGACGACCGCGATCACGGCGTGCTCGGTCATCATCAGCACCAGCAGGACGTTCTTGACCCGCCGGTTGAACAGCGTGAACGGGAAGGCGACCTGCACCATGACCGTCCCGTAGGCCACGATCATCATCATCGTGCCGCTGGAGGACATCAGGTCGGCGAGACCCGGCCAGGGCGAGAAGTAGTCCAGGTGGAGCGGGTAGTAGACGGCGGTGCCGTCCTGCCAGCGCGAGCCCTGGATCTTGTACCAGCCGGCGGTGGCGTAGATCAGGCAGGCCTCCGCCATGATCACGACCAGGGCACCGTTGTGCAGAATGTTGGCGATCACGTCCAGCAGGATCCGCGGCTCCTGCGACCTCGCCCAGCGCTGTATCGCCCACCACAGGCCGAGCCCCACCCATGCCGTCCACAGCAGCGCGGGCACCAGCCGGCCGCTGTCGAACCGGCCGGCCAGCGTCACACCGCCGAGCGCGAGCCCGAGGACCGCCCACAGCACGGGTCCCACGCGGTCGGGGCGTACCTGCTCCCCCCGCGCACGTGCCGCCTCGTTGCGGGCCGCCCGGCGCGCGTCCAGCGACCACACCTGGGCGCAGCGCGTGAACACCAAGTAGATGCACATCAGGTGCAGGACGTTGTCGCCGCCGTCACCGACGAAGACACTGCGGTTCTGCAGCGACAGCACACCGACCATGAACAGCACGGAGGCGGTCCGGGTGCGCCAGCCCAGCAGCAGGGCCGCACTGGCGAGGATCGCCAGCAGGTAGAAGGTCTCGAACCAGGCCTGTCCGTCGGACCACATCAGGGCCGTGAAGGCGTGGTTGTCGGAGATCAGCTGCTGGGCGAGGTCCCAGCCCCAGGGGCCGTCGGGACCGTACAGCTCCTGGCGGTGGGGGAACTCGCGCAGCAGGAACAGCAGCCAGGTCGCGGCGAAGCCGATGCGGATGACGGCGCTCTGGTACGGGCCGAGCGCCGACTCGGTGACGCGGGCGATGCCGCGCGAGAGCGTCAGGGAGAGCCGGTTCACCGCACACCTCCGGCGGACTCGTCGGAGGACACCGTCCACCACGGCAGCAGCCGGTACACGGGCTTGTCGGAGATCTTCTCGCGGCTCCACTTCGGCGGCTGCACATTGGTGGTGCTGGAGCGGACCTGCACGCGCTGGATGACGCCCTCCCTGCTGATCGGGTCGGTCCGGTACATACGCATCACCACGATGCGGCGTACGTACTGCTCGGAGAGCGCGCCGCGCATGCCCACGGGCCGGTTGTCGGTGCCGTGCGTGGCGACGAAGAAGTCCCAGCCGCGGCGCAGCTCGTTCTGCTCGGTGTGGCTGGGCACCAGGCTGCCGTCGATGGCCGCGCCGTCCTGGGCGGAGAGGTCGGTCCAGCCGGTGGTGCGCAGGCTGCCGTCCTTCATCCGCACCTCGGCACGCACCTGGACGGCGATGTTCTGCTGCAGCGGGTTCGGGGCGAACAGTTTCCAGTTCTGCTCGAACTCCGGGTACACCCACTCCTCTATCGCCTTGCCGTGCTGCTTGGTCACCGTGTTCGCCGGCGCGAGGCTCAGGAACACCATGCCCAGATGCACACAGGCGGCGACGGCCACGATCGCGAGCGCCACGGCGGCGCCGACCTGGTAGCCGGGGGAGAGGGCGGCGACGCCGGTGCGGGGTGCCGGGGGCAGAGAGTCGGGATCCGGGGAGCCGTCAAGGTCGCCGGAAGCCTCCGGCGCGGGGTCCCCGTGGTGTTCGGGGTCCGGTGGGCGACGCGCCCCGGTCGACCCGTCGGGCCCGCGCAGGGCCTGCGAGTCCTCGTCGTACGCGTCCATTCCGCCCCGTCCCCCGCTTCCACTCGGCCGTCGCGGCACCGTCACAGGCGCCGCGTTGTTCCCGAGCGCCACTCCTCGGCACTCGCACGGAACGGTACTCAGCACCGGCCGTCCGGCGCAGCCCCAGGTACGGGCAGACTCAGTGGCTCTCGCCACGCCGTGCCGCCGACCCATGGTTATCCACAGGTGGCGCGCAAGGTTTTCCACAGCGGTTGACACCCGCAGCGGCCCGGCACACCATTGATTGCGCACGGACCGAACGATCGGTCGGGACATGTCCCAGGAAAACCCGAGGTCAGGGGGAACGCATGGCCACAGCAGCCGCGCACCGCGCAGACGCGGACGGCGCACGGACCACCGTCGGCGACACGACGGCGTACGAGCGCGCCTTCGACGCGGCCGTGGCCGCCGACGAACGCATCGAGCCCCGCGACTGGATGCCCGAGGCCTACCGCGCGACCCTGGTCCGGCAGATCGCCCAGCACGCGCACTCCGAGATCATCGGCATGCAGCCGGAGGCCAACTGGATCACCCGCGCGCCCAGCCTGCGCCGCAAGGCGATCCTGATGGCCAAGGTCCAGGACGAGGCCGGCCACGGCCTGTACCTGTACAGCGCGGCCGAGACCCTCGGCACCGGCCGTGACGAGCTGCTCGACAAGCTGCACAGCGGCCGCCAGAAGTACTCCTCGATCTTCAACTACCCCACCCTGACCTGGGCCGACGTCGGCGCGATCGGCTGGCTGGTGGACGGCGCCGCGATCACCAACCAGGTCCCCCTGTGCCGCTGCTCCTACGGCCCGTACGCGCGCGCCATGGTGCGGATCTGCAAGGAGGAGTCCTTCCACCAGCGCCAGGGGTACGAGCTGCTGCTGGCCCTCAGCAGGGGCACCGAGGAGCAGCACGCGATGGCGCAGGACGCGGTGGACCGCTGGTGGTGGCCCTCGCTGATGATGTTCGGCCCGCCCGACGACGAGTCGCAGCACTCCGCGCAGTCCATGGAGTGGAAGATCAAGCGCCACTCGAACGACGAGCTGCGCCAGCGCTTCGTCGACATCTGTGTCCCGCAGGCCGAATCCCTGGGCCTGACCCTCCCCGACCCGGACCTGCGGTGGAACGAGGAGCGGGGGCAGCACGACTTCGGCGCGATCGACTGGACGGAGTTCTGGGAGGTCCTCAAGGGCAACGGCCCCTGCAACGAGCAGCGGATCACCCAGCGCAGAAACGCCCACGACGAGGGCGCATGGGTAAGGGAAGCGGCCGCTGCCTACGCGGCCAAGCACACCGGTGAGACGGGAGCGAAGCAGGCATGACCAACACCGACTGGCCCCTGTGGGAGGTCTTCGTGCGCTCAAGGCGCGGCCTCTCCCACACCCACGCCGGCAGCCTGCACGCACCGGACGCGGAGCTGGCCCTGCGCAACGCCCGCGACCTGTACACCCGGCGCGGCGAGGGCGTCTCGATCTGGGTCGTCCCGGCCGCCGCCATCACCGCGTCCTCGCCCGACGAGAAGGACCCGTTCTTCGAGCCGGCCGCCGACAAGCCCTACCGGCACCCGACCTTCTACGAGATCCCGGAAGGGGTGAAGCACCTGTGACCGCGACCGTCACCACGACCGCCGCCCTCGCCCTCGGCGACGACGCCCTGGTGCTCTCCCACCGCCTGGGGGAGTGGGCCGGGCACGCCCCCGTCCTGGAGGAGGAGGTCGCCCTCGCCAACATCGCCCTCGACCTGCTCGGCCAGGCCCGCGTACTGCTCTCGATGGCCGGCGACGAGGACGAGCTGGCCTATCTGCGCGAGGAGCGTTCCTTCCGCAACCTCCAGCTGGTCGAGCAGCCCAACGGCGACTTCGCGCACACCATCGCCCGCCAGCTGTACTTCTCCACCTACCAGCAGCTGCTCTACACCGAACTGGCCGCCACCGACGGCCCCTTCGCACCGCTGGCCGCGAAGGCCGTCAAAGAGGTCGCCTACCACCGCGACCACGCCGAGCTGTGGACGCTGCGGCTCGGCGACGGCACCGAGACGAGCCGTGAGCGGATGCAGCGGGCCTGCGCGGCACTGTGGCGGTTCACCGGGGAGATGTTCCAGCCGGTGGAGGGCCTGGACGCCGACTGGGCGGGCATGGAGGCCCAGTGGCTCCGGTCCATGACGGACGTCCTCGGCCGGGCCACCCTGACCGTCCCCGAGGGGCCGCGCACCGGCGCGTGGTCGGCGGGCGCCGGCCGACAGGGCCTGCACACCGAGTCGTTCGGGCGGATGCTCGCCGAGATGCAGCACCTGCACCGCAGCCACCCGGGGGCGTCATGGTGATCGCCACCGCCCTGGAGGCGGAGCTGCTGGAGCTGGCCGGCTCGGTGCCCGACCCCGAACTGCCCGTGCTCACGCTCCACGAGCTGGGCGTGGTGCGCGCGGTGCACATCAGCGGCCCGGACTCGGTCGAGGTCGACCTGACCCCGACCTACACCGGCTGCCCCGCCATCGAGGCGATGAGCGTGGACATCGAGCAGGTGCTGCGCGCCCACGGCGTGCGCGAGGTCACCGTCCGCACGGTGCTCACCCCCGCCTGGTCGACCGACGACATCACCCCCGAAGGGCGCCGCAAACTCCGGGAGTTCGGTATCGCTCCCCCGCGCGTGCGCCACGACTCCGGACCGGTGACGCTGGCCCTGGGCGCGACCCGCACCCTCACCGAGGACACCGACCCGGTGTGCTGCCCGCACTGCGGATCCGCGGAGACCGAGCTGCTGAGCCGGTTCTCCTCCACCGCCTGCAAGGCGCTGCGCCGCTGTCTGTCCTGCCGTGAACCGTTCGACCACTTCAAGGAGCTGTGATGGCACGCTTCCACCCGCTCCCGGTGGCCGCGGTCGACCGGCTCACGGACGACTCCGTCGCGCTCACCCTCGCCGTCCCGCCCGAGCTGCGCGAGGAGTACCGGCACGCGCCCGGCCAGCACCTCGCCCTGCGGCGGCGCGCGGACGGCGTCGAGATTCGGCGGACGTACTCGATCTGCTCCCCGGCCCCCGACCCGGCCGGCGAGGGCCCGGCCACGCTGCGGGTGGGGGTGCGGCTGGTCGAGGGCGGCGCGTTCTCGGCGTACGCCCTGAAGGAGGTGAACGTCGGCGACGAGCTGGAGGTGATGACCCCGGCCGGACGCTTCACCCTCGAACCGGCGCCGGGCCTGTACGCGGCGATCGTCGGCGGCAGCGGCATCACCCCTGTGCTGTCGATCGTCTCCACGCTGCTGGCGCGTGAGCCCGAGGCCCGGTTCTGCCTGATACGCAGTGACCGTACGGCCGCGTCGACGATGTTCCTGGAGGAGGCCGCCGACCTGAAGGACCGCTACCCGGAGCGGCTGCAGCTGGTGACCGTGCTCTCCCGCGAGGAGCAGCAGGCGGGCCTGCCCTCCGGCCGGCTCGACCGGGAGCGGCTCTCGGGGCTGCTGCCGGCGCTGCTGCCGGTGGACCGTGTGACGGGATGGTTCCTGTGCGGGCCGTTCGGGCTGGTCGAGGGCGCGGAGAAGGCGCTGCGCGAGCTGGGCGTGGACCGGGCCCGCATCCACCAGGAGATCTTCCACGTGGACGCGGGGGCGGCCCCGGCGGCCGCTGTGCCGGTGCCCGCGCACAGCACCGTCACCGCCCGGCTCGACGGACGCGGCGGCAGCTGGCCGGTCCAGGACGGCGAGTCCCTGCTGGAGACGGTCCTGCGCAACCGCCCCGACGCGCCCTATGCCTGCAAGGGCGGGGTGTGCGGAACCTGCCGGGCCTTCCTGGTCTCGGGCGAGGTGCGCATGGACCGCAACTTCGCGCTGGAGGCGGAGGAGACGGACGCCGGATATGTGCTGGCCTGCCAGTCGCATCCGCTGACGGAGAAGGTGGAGCTGGACTTCGACCGCTGAGGCGTTCCTCGGAGGCGGCTCCCTCCCCGTTCCCTTCTTCTAGAACCTGTTCTATCTTGACGGCCCGTCAGACGAATGCGTCGGACGAACCGTCAGATGACCGGATCCGCCGGGAGGACAGGCCGTGGACTTCACCTTCAGCGAGGAGCAGTTGGCGGCGGCCGAGGCGGCGCACGGGGTGTTCGCCGGGGTGGCGCCGGACGCGGTGCCCAGTCCGGCGCTCACCACCGGCGCCGTGGCCGAGGGCTTCGACCGGGCACTGTGGTCCCGGCTGGCCGGCGCGGACCTGACCGGCCTGCTGCTGGACGAGCGGTACGGCGGGGCAGGGCTCGACGCCATCGCGCTGTGCCTGGTGCTGCGCGAGTCCGCCGGGGTGCTCGCGCGGGTGCCGCTGCTGGAGCACAGCGCGGCGGCCGCGGCCGTGCAGGCCTACGGCGCCGAGGAGTTGGGAGAGCGGCTGCTGGCCCGGGCGGTGCGCGGTGAGCTGGTGCTGACCGTCGCCGCGCACGGCCGTACCGGACACGACCCGGCGGGGCTCGCCGTCACCGCACGGCGGGACGGGCCGGCCTGGGTGCTGGACGGGGTGCAGACGGCGGTGCCGTGGGCGTACGACGCGGACCTCGTCCTCGTGCCGGCGCACACCGACGCCGACCGGACGGTGCTCGCGGTGGTGCCGTGCGCGCAGGACGGGCTGGTGCTCGCGGAGCAGTTCTCCACCAGCGGGGAGCGGCTGGCCGAGCTGCGGCTGCGGTCCGTGCGGATCGGGGCGGGTGACGTGATCGAGGCCGACGGTGCCTGGGAGTGGCTGCACGCGCTGCTGGCCACCGGCACCTGTGCGCTGGCCCTCGGTCTGGGCGAGCGCGTGCTGAGGATGACCGGGGAGTACACCGGCAAGCGGGAACAGTTCGGCCATCCGATCGCGACCTTCCAGGCGGTCGCCGTCCAGGCCGCCGACCGGTACATCGATCTGCGCGCCATGGAGGCCACCCTGTGGCAGGCGGCCTGGCGGATCGCCTCGGGCGCACCGGGGGCGCTGCCCGCCGCCGGAGACGTCGCCGTGGCGAAGATCTGGGCGGCGGAGGGCGTGCGCCGCGTGGTGCAGACGGCGCAGCACCTGCACGGCGGGTTCGGCGCGGACACCGACTACCCGCTGCACCGGTACCACGCCTGGGCCAAGCAGCTGGAGCTGGCGCTGGGCCCGGCGGCGGCGTACGAGGAGACGCTCGGGGACCTGCTGGCGGCCCACCCGCTCAGCTGACAGCGCCCGACGAGAAGGTCAGACGACCACGCCGGGCGCCCCGGCGTCGGTGATCACCGGGCGGCCCGTGGCCTCCCAGACCTGCATGCCGCCGGCCACGTTCACGGCGTCGACGCCCTGCCGGCCCAGGTACATCGCGACCTGGGCGGAGCGGCCGCCGGAGCGGCAGATCACGTGGACGCGGCCGTCCTGCGGGGCGGCCTCGGTCAGCTCGCCGTAGCGGGCGACGAAATCGCTCATGGGGATGTGCAGTGCCCCCGCGGCATGGCCCGCCTGCCACTCCTCGTCCTCGCGGACGTCCAGCAGGAAGTCGTCGTCCTTGAGGTCCGTGACCTCGACCGTGGGCACAACAGCTCCGAAACTCATGTCCCCGACGCTACCCGACCGACGCCGCGGTTCACTCCTGCTCCTGCAGTCCCGCCAGCGTGGTCTCCCGCTGCTCGACGTCGGCGCGGAGGCGGGCGGCGATCTCCTCGAGGAGGGCGTCGGGGTCGTCGGGGGCCAGGCGCAGCATGCCGGCGATCGCGCCGTCCTCGAGTTCGCGGGCGATCATCGTGAGCAGCTCCTTGCGCTGGGTGAGCCACTCGAGGCGGGCGTACAGCTCCTCGGCGGGGCTGGGACGCCGCTCGGGCGGTACCGGGCCCGCCGCCCACTCCGCGGCCAGTTCGGCGAGGAGGGTCTCGTCGCCGCGGGCGTAGGCGGCGTTGACGCGGGTGATGAACTCCTCGCGCCGCTGCCGTTCCCCCTCCTCCTGGGCGAGGTCGGGGTGGGCCTTGCGGGCGAGGTCGCGGTAGAGCTTGCGGGCCTCTTCGCTGGGCCGTACCCGCTCGGGGGGCCGTACCGCCTGGTCGGTGAGCATGGCGGCGGCCTCCGGGAACAGGCCGTTGCCGTCCATCCAGCCGTGCAGCAGCTCCTCGACGCCGGGGATGGGCAGCACCTGGGCGCGGGCCTCCTCGGCCCGGCGGATGTCCTCGGGGTCGCCGGTGCGGGCCGCCTTCGCCTCGGCGATCAGCGCGTCCAGCTCCTCGATGCGGGTGTAGAGCGGGCCGAGCCTCTGTTCGTGCAGCCGGGAGAAGTTCTCGACCTCGACGCGGAACGTCTCCACGGCGATCTCGTACTCGATCAACGCCTGCTCGGCGGCCCGCACGGCCCGTTCCAGCCGTTCTTCGGGCCGCGGTGCCTGGGACTGCTCAGCTTCCGGGGTCGTCACCCGACCAGCGTAGGCCACGGCCGAAACCCGTCGCCGCAGACGCCCCGGCTCAGCCGGCCGCCGGCACGTCCGGGCAGTCGGCCGGTACCCACTCGGCCTCCAGGTCCCGGCAGGCGACCACGAGCGTGCCGGGCCGGCAGGCCAGCTCGTGGGTGCAGCCGCCGGGGTGCGGCAGGATCTCGTCGAGGATCACGTCGCCGAGGGAGGCGGGGTCGCAGACGCCCAGGACGTCCGACTGGAAGCGGGAGACGCCGGTGTAGCGGACGAGGAGGTCCTCGTCGTGCTGGAAGCAGTTGTGCCGGAAGCGGATCTCGACGTCCCCGTCGCCGGTGCGGCGCACCCGCTCGGGCCGGAGGTCCTTCACACAGCGCTTGCCGCCGAAGTCGTAGTGCCCGGGGTCGGTGGCGAACGCGCGGGCGCCCGGCGGCAGTGCGGCCGCGAGTGCGGGCAGCCGGTCGAGGTAGGGCCGGGGGTCGATGAACCCCGGGTACCCGTCCTCGTCGTCGGTCAGCTCGACGTACCTCACCTCACCACCACCTCGGCCCTCACCTTCCCCGTCCCCGCCGTCACACGCCCGTCTCGGCCGCGATCCGCCCGGACCGCACCGCCGCCACAAGTTCGGCGTGGTCCGCCTCGGTGCGGTCGGCGTAGGCGACGGCGAAGTCGGCCATCGCCTCGTCCAGTTCCTCGTTCTTGCCGCAGTAGCCGGCGATCAGACGCGGGTCGGCGCTGTGGGCGTGGGCGCGGGCCAGCAGGGCGCCGGTCATCCGGCCGTAGTCGTCGACCTGGTCGGCGGAGAGCGCGGCCGGGTCGACGCTGCCCTTGCGGTTGCGGAACTGGCGCACCTGGTAGGGCCGCCCGTCGACCGTCGTCCAGCCGAGCAGGATGTCGCTGACCACCTGCATCCGCTTCTGGCCGAGGACCACCCGGCGTCCCTCGTGCTCCACCGGCGCCGCCTCGAAGCCGGCCGTGGCCAGGTGCGGGACCAGTGCGGACGGGCGGGCCTCCTTCACCTGGAGCACCAGCGGCTGCCCGCGGTGGTCCAGGAGGAGCACCACGTAGGACCGGGTGCCCACGCTGCCGGTGCCGACGACCCGGAAGGCGACGTCGTGCACCGCGTGCCGGGCCAGCAGGGGCAGCCGGTCCTCGGAGAGCGTCGCCACGTACGGCTCCAGGGCCGCGGCCACCGCGGCCGCCTCGGCGTCCGGGATCCGGCGCAGCACCGGCGGCGCGTCGACGAAGCGGCGTCCGCCGTCGGCCACCTCCTCGGTCGACTTCGCCGCGAACCGGCCGCTGGTGTTGGCCCGTGCCTTCTCGGAGACCCGCTCCAGGGTGCCGAGCAGGTCGTGGGCGTCGGTGTGGGAGACCAGTTCCTCGTCCGCGATGGCGTTCCAGGCGTCGAGCACCGACAGCTTGGCCAGCAGCCGCATGGTGCGCCGGTAGGCGCCGGCCGCGTCGTTGGCCGCCTTGCGGCAGGTGTCCTCGTCGGCGCCCGCCTCGCGCCCGGCCAGCACCAGCGAGGCGGCGAGCCGCTTCAGGTCCCACTCCCAGGGGCCGTGCACGGTCTCGTCGAAGTCGTTGAGGTCGATGACCAGGCCGCCGCGGGCGTCGCCGTACAGGCCGAAGTTGGCCGCGTGCGCGTCGCCGCATATCTGGGCGCCGATCCTGGTCATGGGGGTGCGCGCCAGGTCGTGGGCCATGAGTCCGGCCGAGCCGCGCAGGAAGGCGAACGGCGTGGCCGCCATCCGGCCCACGCGTATCGGCGTCAGCTCGGGGATGCGGCCGGCGTTGGACTCCTCGACCGCGGTGACCGCGTCCGGGCGGGCACCGTCCAGGTCGAGGGTGCGGTGTGCGCCGCGCGGCACGCTCGCCCGCAGTGCCTTGCCCTCCTCCTTGGGCGAGCCCTGGGGCGGCCACTCGGCGAACCCGCGCATCCGGGGCAGCCGGGGTGCCGCCGCCTGCTCGGCCGATTCCGCCACTCCCGCACCGCTCTCGGTCACCGCGACCGCCTCCCCCGAAGACACCACACGCGTGCTCGCACGCGGATCAGCTCGAACATCAACTCGTGCAGACGGTACAACCGGTGGCCGAAACGCGTCACACCCTGTGGACAACTCGGCGCCTGTGGAGAACCCCGTAACCCTCCGGCACCCCGGCATCCACCGTCCCGCTCACAGCCCCCGCCTCACACCCGCTGCATCCGCCGTCATGCCCGCCGCGTCCGCGCTCATGCCCGCAGGAACGCGAGCCCGGTCACCCCTGCGACGCGAGTTCTTCCGGCGGAATCCGATCCGCCCCGTGCGGGGACTCCGCGGCACGGTCTTCGGCGTCTCGGCTACGGGTGAAGTCCGCCACGAGGGCCGAGTGGTATGCCCTGGCGACCTTGATCAGGAACGCCGTTTCGGCCTCCAGGTCGGTGCCGCCGGACTCGAAGAACGCCGTCTGACGGGTCGGGGACGGCGCGGGATCGGCGGGCGGCACGGCACCGATGACCCGCAGCACGCAGGCGAGCACGGCTGCGTCGGCCTGGTCCGCCGGTACCGTGGCGGCCGCGACGTGCCGCTCGGCGGCCCCGAGCAGCTCCGGGGGAGTGCGGTCGCGCAGCACCAGGATGGCGTCCCGGATCTCAATGATCTTGCGGTAGGCGAGCAGGTTCCACGAGCCGTCCGGCCGGAGCACTTCGCGGATCCGGGCGCGCGGGACGAGCAGGGCCACGTGCGGCACCACGGTGATCAGGTCGCACCACAGCGGCCAGAGCCGCCAGACCGTCGCCAGGTCGTGGATCTTGCGGCGCAGGCCCAGGAGCGCGGGTACGGCGAGCGCGACGGCGCGCAGGATGCCGTGCAGGCCCATCAGCATCGGCTGCACCGCGAGGATGCCGGCGCTCCGGGTGGGCAGGTAGACCAGGTAGCCCAGCCAGAACAGGCCCGCGCAGGCGGTTCCCCCGCCGAACAGCAGCAGACAGAGCCGCAGCGTCCGGTTCTCGCCGCGCCGGCCGTAGCGCCAGCACACCACGCAGCAGGCGATGTTGGCGGTGAGCTGGATGCCGATCAGCAGGATCCAGTAGGCGGTCGAGGGAACCGGCGCTCCGGCCGGCCGAATGCCGTGCTCGGCGTGGGGCGGGGCGGTGCGGTCGAGCGCCAGCAGGGCGGCCATGGCGAGCAGGGTCGCGCCGTACAGCCGGACCCGCAGTCGCGGGTTGCCGGTTGTGAACAGCACGAAGTCGAGCACCGCCGCCGCCGAGACGACGCCGGTCAGGTTGCGGACCAGGGCCACGAGGTCGGCCGAGCCGATCAGTTGGTGCAGCGGGTGCTGGACGGCCGGCATGTTCAGGGTCATCGCGAAGGCGGCGGCCGCGATCGCGAGCCAGAGGCTGCGCTGCCAGTGCGAGCGCGCGGCGGACGGGGCCCGGAGCAGCACGGTGAACCACAGCGCGACCAGGCTCACGTTCTCCACCAGGCGTCCGCTGTACGTCAGTTCAGCGAGCACGCGCATCACTGACGCCCAGCGCGGCCTCGAGCTTGCTCAGCACGCTGAGCGGCCGTTCGAGGGCGGACTCCTCGGCGGTGGTACGGATCAGGCTGGCCAGCATCTCGGCCTCCCGCTCATGCCGGGTGCTGTAGTTGGTGCGGGCCAGGAAGCGTCGGAGCACATCGGGGCCGAGGTCGCTGAAGATCTCGCTCATGCTCGCCGGGTCGGCCGGGGAGAGCGTGCGGTGCTCGAAGAGCATGTGGCCGATCTCGTGCAGGATGATGTGTTCCTGATGCGGCTGCGATGTGTTGCGCTCCACGAAGATGAAATCGCTGGTGCTGGTCGAGAGCCACAGCCCGCATGCGCCGATCGCCCCGGCCTCCGGTGGTAACGGCATGAGACGCAGCGGCCGTCTGCGTTGTTCGGCCAGCTGGTGGCAGAGCGCCTCCACGGAGAACGGTCTCGGCAGGCCGAGGCGGTCGACGATCAGCTGGCATTGACGGCGCAGGTTCCGGTGCAACAACTGCTTTCCCCCAAGCAGACTTCGACGGCGCGGGATCAGCGGACAGGGCACTCGGGCACGGCTGTCCGGCCGATCGAGCGAGTAAGCGCGTACTCAGCGCGCTGCACGTACCGGGTGGGTGGCGTGCTCAGTGCTGTGTCCGGTCGGCGGTGGCCGAAGCCTCGCCTGCCCGTCCCTCGCCGGTGGGACGGGGTGAGCACGTCGTGGTTGTCGCTCGTCTCGATCGATGCCCTGTCGGGCATGCACCTGATGCCATCACTCCCCCATTAACTTCAGTTGACGACTACTGTGGATAGTAGAGGCGAGATCCGCTTCATGGCCAGCTTCTTCCGGGAAGATGGCGGCAGTTGAGGGCCCGGTCAGTAGACTGGGTGTCAGGTATCCATAAACCAGTGAGGAGTCGGAGGATGGTCGACGCGGCCGAGCACGGGGCTTCCGACGACCCGAGCCGCACTCTCGCACAGAAGATCGAGCACCTCTTCGCGACCACGACTCCGAACGGTCAGAAAGCGCCGTCGCACGAGGACGTCGCCACTGCCATCAACATCGCGGCGGGGGAGCGAGCGATCAGCGCCACCTACATCTGGCAGCTGCGCACCGGCAGGAAGACGAATCCGACCAAGAAGCACCTCGAGGCTCTGGCCCGCTACTTCGGTGTCAGCCCCGCCTACTTCCTCGACAACGAGGAGGCGCAGCGCATCGACGAGCAACTCGCGCTGCTGCAGGCCCTGAAGGAAAGGGATGTGCGCAGCATCGCACTTCGAGCTCACGGCCTTTCCGCTTCCAGCCGTCAGACCCTGGCCGACGTCGTGAGCCATCTGTGCAAGCTGGAAGGGCTGGGAGAAGGCCAGGGCCCGCAGAACGGCGATGCCTGAGCGCCGCATCCGGAACGGCAGCACGCGTAGACCCAAGACGACGGAGACCTTTGCAGAACCGTTGCAACCCTTCGCTAATGTTCTGTCATAGACGGTTTCCAAACGAATCGCGCCCTGTCCTGACCAGACTCGGCACGATCCGGTCTGTAGTGGCCAGCCACCACGGATGCCCCCTACAGGACGAGTCGCCGTCACACGAAGGACGCTTGACCTTGATCTAGGGGGAACGGTTGAAGGAGCGCACACTTCGTCGCCGCTGCAAACGGGAGCTCCAAGCCCTGGACGTCCAACCGCCCTTACAGGTGGACGCCCTGTGCCGCGCACTGGGCGAGCGCCGGGGCCGGCCGATTCACCTGGTGCCGTACTCCCTGCCCGTACCGGGCCCGTTCGGAGTCTGGATCGCCACGGGCACCCGCGACTACATCATCTACCAGCGGGAGACGACGAAGTCCCACCAGGACCACATCATCCTGCACGAGGTGGGCCACATCCTGGCCGGCCACGACAGCGACGACGGCGACGAGGATCTGTGGAGCCTCATGATGCCGGACATCGCACCTGAAGCGATCCGGCGCGCCCTGCGGCGCACGTCCTACGACCAGGAACACGAGCGCGAGGCGGAGCTTGTCGCGACCATCATCCTGGAATGGGCCTCCGTGCTGAACCAGGTGGCACCACCACCGGCAACAGACGTGTCGGTCAGGCGAGTTCAGACGGCATTAGGGGACAGGCAGGGGTGGCTGTGATCACCTACGCAGCCATGTCCGGCCTCGGCCTGCTGTTCGTCGGAGCGCTGGGCTGGAAGGTGTTCCAGCTGGTCAAGGCCCCCCGTGACACGGCTCTGCGCGCGGTCACCCTGTGCCTGATCAGTGCCGCCTGCTCGCTCGTGCTGGCCACGCCGCCCTTCGCCCACCGGATCGATTCCCTGGGCGGGCCCGGAGCCCCTCGGCTGGTGCAGAACCTGTTCGTGCTCAGCATGGTCTATTGGCTGATGTGCTTCTACCTGTACTCGGCCGCCGCTGCCACGGCCGACGGCAACAGACGCGCGCGCAGGGAGGCACTCCTGCTGGCTCTGGCCGCGATCGGCCTCGTCGTCGCGACCGTCGCAGCGGGCGGCCACGACGACGGTGGCGGCTTCCGTGGGTCCGACCTGCGCGATCCGGCTCTCGTGAGCTTCTACCTCATCGCGGATCTGTATCTCTGCTACGCCCTGAGCATGGCCCTGCGGTGGACCTGCGCGTACGCGCGGGCATCACAGCGACCGCTGGCGACCGGCCTCTGGCTGACGGCGGCCGGTATCGGCGCCATGGCCGCGTCCTGTGCGATCCGCACCGTGCTGACCGTGGTGCGCTGGCAAGGGGGCACCGTCCCCCTGGCCGTCACCCGGGCCACCGGCCTGACCGTCGCGATCGCGGTCCCGCTGTTCCTCGTCGGTGTCAGCTACCCCGGGGTCGCCACCCGGATCGCGGCAGTGCGGCTGCGCAGGCAGCACCGCCGGATGTACCGCCGACTGGGGCCGCTGTGGGAGCTGCTGCACGAGGCCTACCCCGAGCACAGCCTCGACCGGATGCCGTCCGGACGGTGGCACGACCACCTGCGCCCGTTCGGTGGGCATCGACGCTACTACCGGAGAGTCATCGAGTGCCGTGACGGCCTGGTACGGATCAGCCCCCAGCTGGCTCCGGCAGAAGGAGCTGCCCAGGGCCGCCCGGGGTGGGCCGACGACACGGCCGACCGGCTCTGGGCCGCCTTGCACGGCGAACGGCACCCGGCGGCCTCGGCCCAGGCCGTCGCCGTCGCGATGCCGCTCACGCACAGCCTGGAGGACGACGTGCGGCAGCTCGCGGAGCTGTCGGACGCGGTGAGACGACGGCGCGTCGTCGCCGGGGCCGAGCAGACCGACCGAGGAAGCGTGACGTCATGAGCCGGACACTCATCACCGCAGGACAGATCCTGCTCGGTCCCGGCGGCACACGCGTGGAGGACGGCGCCGTCCTCATCGCGGACGGAGTCATCGTCGCGGCCGGGGCGCGCGAGGACGTGCTGGCCCATGCGGAACCGGGCTGCCCGACGGTGGAGTTCCCGGACGCCACCGTGCTGCCCGGGCTGATCGACTGCCATGTCCACCTGGCCTTCGACGCGGGTCCGGACCCGGTCACCACGGTGGCCGAGAGCGACGATGCGGCGCTGCTGCTCGGGATGGCGGGCCGAGCACGGCAGTTGCTCGACGCCGGCATCACCACCGCCCGTGACCTGGGTGACCGTGGCGGGCTGACCGTCCGGCTCCGGCAGGCGATCGACGAGGGCTTGGTGGCCGGACCGCGGATACTGGCCGCGACCGTGCCGCTGACAGCCCGCAAGGGGCACTGCTGGTTCCTCGGTGGCGAGGTCGAGGGCGAGGCCGAGATCAGGGAGAAGGTGCGTCACAACGCCGCGGACGGCGCGGACGTCATCAAGGTGATGGCGACAGGCGGCGGCCTGACCCGCGGCGGCCCCGCGATCTGGCAGCCCCAGTTCACCGCCGAGGAGGTCGGCGCCGTGGTGGAGGAGGCTCACCGGCTCGGTCTGCCGGTAGCCGCCCACGCGCACGGCGTGCAGGGCATCGCCGCCGCGATCGCCGCCGGGGTCGACACGATCGAGCACTGCAGTTGGATGACCGAGGACGGCAGCTCCGAGCTGCGCGAGGACCTCCTCGCGCAGCTCGTCGCCAAGGAGATTCCCGTCTGTCTCGCCAACCATCCGAACTGGCGGTCCTTCGCCGACCGGGTCGGTCCCGAAAAGGCCGCTGAGCTGTTCGCCCCGATGCGCCGGATGGCGGAGAGCGGGGTGCGTCTGGTGGCGGGGACGGATGCCGGCGTTCCGAGAGCCGTATTCGGCGGTCTGGTCTCCAGCCTGGAGTTCTTCGAGTACTTGGGACTCCCCCGGGAACGCGTCATCGACATGGCCACCGGCGAGGCCGCTGCCGCGCTGGGGCTGGACGGTCGGGTCGGCCGGCTGGCCGAGGGCCACCGGGCGGACGTCCTTGTCGTCGACGGCGACCCCCTCGCCGACCTGGACGCGCTGCGTTCGGTGCGCCTCGTGGCGACGGGCGGCCGCTTCCACATCCCCCGGCAGGCCGTCCTGCGAGGGGCATGACGGACCTCCGGCCGTCCTCGTCACCCTCGATCCACAGCCGAAGGCGGCCCATCGGGTGGCGGGGACGCCGGACAGCCGGGTGCGCGCGGAATCGGCCGGCACCGAGGACTCCCCCGTGCGGCCGGGGCCGGGCACGACGAAGAACTCCGGTTGCCGTGCGGTCACAGCTGCTCCTCCGCCCAGGCGGGCCGCTCCTGGATCTCCAGCACCGCACTGGCGAAGGTGAGTCCGGATCCGAGACCGGTCAGCATGACCAGGTCACCCGGGGCGACCTGGCGGGTCTCCACCAGGTGGGTGAGGCCGGCGATCTGGTCGCCGGCACCGATGTGGCCCACCGTCATGCCCCAGTCCATGGTGGTGCGGTCGTCCGCGATGCCGAACTGGTCCATGGCGAAGGCCCACCGGGCGACATGCCGTCCGGCGTGCGGGAACGCGAAGCGGGCGATGTCGTCCACGCCGACCCCGGCGTCCTCGAGCGCGGTCCGCATGGCGTGCTGGATCCCGTTCTGGATGACCCCGCCGATCTCGGCGGGCTCGTGCCCGGCGAGGAAGTATGCGCGCCGGCGGCTGCGCAGGTCCACCGGCCAGCCGCGCTCGCCGGGCGCCTTGGCCCAGGGCTCGCCGCCGCGGTGCGCCTCCTCGTGGGTGGAGTCGCCGACCAGACAGGTGGACAACAGCCGGGCCAGACCCGGCTCCCGGCCGAGCACCAGGGCCGTGGCGCCGTCGCCGCGCAACCAGCCCTGGTCCGAGCGGTAGCGGTCGAAGACGGGCAGCCGGTAGGTGTCGGCGGTGGTGAGCAGCGCCGCTGCGGGGGCCGGCCGGGCCGCCAGGTAGGCGGCGGCCAGGTCCAGTGCGGCCAGCCCGCCGTTGGACGCCTGCTTGATCTCCACCGCGGCCGCCAGACCGGCGACGGTGTGCCGCTGGATGTAGGCAGCAGGCGACCAGTGGTCGATTCCCTGGAAGCCCACGCTGGAGTGGACGACCAGATCCACCGCCCAGGAGGCGACGCCGGAGCGCTCCAGGGCGTGGCGGGCCGCTCCGATCGCCAGGTCGGCGGGGGGTTCGTCGTCGATCACGCTGACGCTCAGATAGCCGTCCTCGGCGCACTCCTCCGGGCAGTAACGCCCTTGCGCCACCGCCTCCTGAACGTCCTCGGCCCGTCCCAGCCGGGAGGCCGACGCCTGCAGGTGAATGTCATCCCAACGCATCTGTGAGCTCTTCTCGGGGCGAGGTGGTGGCAGGGCGGGTGGGGCGGCCGGCGACCGCGGAGGGTCAGGCGGCGCGGCGCGCCACCGGGCGGCAGGGCTCCAGCCACCGGACGGTCAGCGGGCCGGGATCGGGGCTTCGGAGCGCGACGGCGGCGCGATGGCCGAGGCCGCACGGGATGTCACGGACGGTCCAGCCCACGGGGCCGGCCGGTGCGGCCGGGCCGCCGGAGCCGAGGTAGTGCGCGGCGAGCTCGGCCCGCAGCAGCCCGGTGCCGACCCCCTTGAGGTGGGCCTCCTTGCGGGCCCACAGCCGGGTGAAGGCCGCCCGGCGGGCCGGGGGGTCCAGCCGGGCCAGCTCCGCCTGCTCCGTGGGGTGGAGGGCCGGTGCACAGGCCACCACCCGACTGTCGCTCGCCAGGACCTGGACGTCGCCCCCCAACGGCACGGCGGCCAGGCCCACCAGCACCAGGCCGTCGGTGTGCGAGAGCGAGAAGTGCAGGGGGAACGGCGCGCCCAGCACCACCGGACGACCGTGCGGCCCGCCGCAGCCGGGGCACGGGTCCCGGCCGAGCCGTACCAGCCCGGGCGCGGTGCCCAGCCGCTCGGCCAGCAACCGGCGGAGCGCGATGTGCGCCGAGGCGTACAGCACCCGGTCGGCGGCGCGGACGAAGCGGGTGGCCCGGCGCCGCTCCGCCTCGTCCAGCTCCGCCAGGCACGCTGCACTCGGCCCCGCCGCTGTCGGCGGCAGCAGCCACAGGTCCGCCCCCGCCCGGGCCGGGTCGCCGTCCGGCACCGCGGCCACCTACTGCTCCGTGGCCGGCACGGCGTACCCGAGGGCAGCCGGCTCGAACTGGAGGCCGACATGGGTGACGGCGCTGTTGACGTCGCGCCAGAAGCGCTGCAGGGGGCCGGTCGTGGACTGGCCGCCGGTGCCCGCCGCGCTGAACATCCGGTTGACCGAGGTCACCAGCAGTTCGGCGGCCAGCGCGCAGTCGCGGGCGTTGCGCGCCACCTCCAGCGGGCTCGGCCCGGCGGCCTGCTCGGCGGTAGCCGCGGCACGCTCCAGCAGCAGCTCGGCGCTGTCGAGCTCCCCTGCGGAGCGGGCCAGCGTGGTGGCGTAGAACGTGCGGCTGGGGCCCGGGCCCAACGGCTTCGCCGGCAGATTGTGGATCTTGTCGCCGGCGTAGCCCGACCAGTGGGCGTAGGCGCCCCGGGCGGCGCCCAGCGCGGGGGCGGCGAACAGCAGGCCGTTGACCGCCTGGAGGGGCATCCGGTGGTACGCCTGGTCCGCGTCGGGGCGGCCGTCGAACAGGTCGTCGCCGAGGAAGCTCAGCTCGTGCGGGACCAGGACGTCGTCGACCACCACGGTGTTGCTGCCGGTGCCGCCCATGCCGATGGTGGTCCAGGTGTCCTTGACCAGGAAGTCGGTACGGGGCACGGCGAACACCCGGGCCTGCTTCGGGCCACCGCCGACCACGGCCCGGAACAGGGCCCAGTCGCAGTGGTCGACCACGCTGATGGACGGCCAGGTACCCGACAGCCGCCAGCCGTCGGCGCTCTCCACGGCCCGGCCGATCGGCGCGAGCGAGCCGACCACGAGGGCGTCCGGGCCGTGCTGCCAGATCCGGTCCCGTCCCGCGGCGGGCAGGAAACCCGCCATCCGGCCCAGGCCGGCGACGATCGAGGCGCTCCAGGCGGCGGAGGCGCACTGTCGGCCGATGACGACCAGGGCCCGGACCAGGTCGAGCGTGCCGCCGCCGGTACCCCCGTACTCGTTGGGCACGAAGTGCCGGGCGAAACCGGCCGCGCGGATCGCGTCGACCACCGCGGGGTGCAGCCTGCGGGCCTGCTCGGAGGCGACGGCGTGCTCGCCGGCCAGCCGGGCGACCCGCTCGGCCGCCTCGGCCAGCGCGGTCGGCGCGGCGGCGGCCCGCTTCCCGGCCGTCACGCGCTGTAAGGCCGCTTGGCGCGGGCCTCGTTGAGCGCCTGGGCCCACCAGTCGAGCTGGTCGAGCATGGTCTTGGCAGCCTGGTTGCAGCCCGCCGGGTCCACCGGCCGGCCGTCCGCGCCGAACCGCTCCCAGGCATGGTGGAAGCTGACGCTGTCCCGCACGGTGACCGCGTGGACCTCGGCGAAGACCGGGCGCAGCTGCTCCACCGCGCGCAGGCCGCCGGAGATCCCGCCGTAGGAGACGAAGCCGACCGGCTTGGCGTGCCACTCGCCGCGGTACCAGTCGATGGCGTTCTTCAGCGGCGCGGGGAAACTGTGGTTGTACTCGGGTGTCACCACGACGAACGCCTCGGCGGCGGCGAGCCGGGCCGAGAGCGCCTCGACCGCCGCGGGGCGCGAGGTCGCCGCGAAGTCCTGCATCACCACGGGCAGGTCGGCCTCGGCGAGGTCGACGACGTCGACGTCCCGGTAGCCGGACTCGGTCGCCTGGTCGAGGAACCAGCGGGCGACCGTGTGGCCCAGCCGGCCGGTCCGGGTGCTGCCCACGATGAGGGCGAGGCGGGGGGAGGGTTCGGACATGACGGATCTCTCCTTTCGATGGTCAGCTGATCAGCTGCGGTGCTTGGCGGTCAGGTCCTCCAGGACCGGGACCAGTTCGGCCGGGCTCGGGACCTCGCGCATCTCCCGGTACAGGGCAGCCGCGCCCTCGCCGAAGGCGGGCTCCGTCAGCAGCCGGGCCAGCTGGTCGCGCAGCTTCTCGGCCGTCAGTTCGGCGCTGGGGACGAGCAGTCCGGCACCGCGGTCGGCGGCGTACCGCGCGGTGACGTGCTCGCCCCAGAACGGCATGGGCGTGATCAGCTGCGGCACCTGGTGGGCCACCGCCGCCGCGAAGGTGCCACCGCCGCCGTGGTGGATGATCGCCGAGCAGGTGGGCAGCAGCTGGCTGAGCGGGACGTAGTCGACCAGCCGGACGTTGTCGGGCACGGTGGTGACCCGGTCGCGCTGCTTGGCGTCGATGGTGGCGACCAGCTCGATGTCGAGCTCGGCGAGCGCGGTGACGATCTCCGGGAATCCGACGCCGCTCTCCCGGAAGAGCTGCCGGCCCCGGCCGCCGACGCCGAGGGTGAGGCAGACCCGTGGGCGGTCCGTCCGGTCCAGCAGCCAGTCGGGGACGACGGCCGCCCCGTTGTACGGCACCCGGCGCATCGACTGGTAGGGCAGGTCGAGCGGGAGTCGCATACCCGGCGGCATCGGGTCGACGGTCCACTGGCCGAGCAGCAGCTCGTCGTCGTAGTCCAGGCCGTACGGGTTCAGCATCGGGCGCATCAGGGCGTTGACCGGGTCCTGACCCGGCCCGGCGCCGCGGGAGGCCAGCTGCTGCTTGGACTGGGCGCGCAGCCAGGCGATGTTGTCCTGGCCCCACAGGATGCGGGCCTGGGCGGCGCCGCCGATCCGGGCGGCCACCGCGGCGGCCGGGCAGAACGGATCCCAGAGCACCAGGTCGGGCCGCCAGCGCTCGACGAGGGAGACCAGGTCCGGCAGCACCGGGGTGAACATGGCCAGCACCTGGGTCAGGCCGTACCACTGCTCCTCCCAGCGCGGGGTCTCCCGGCCGGTGTCCAGGGCGAAGCTGTCGTCCAGCCCGTCGAGCAGGTCGAGGTTCGAGTTGAACTCGACCACGCTGGAGAGGGTCTCCCGGTTGCCGAGCGGGACCGCGGTCAGGCCCGCGTCCGTCACCAGGTCGACGGCGTCCGGGTGGATGGCCACCCGCACGTCGTGGCCGGCGTTCTGCAGGGCCCAGGCCAGCGGCACGATCGGATGGACGTGGGCCGTGGCGGGAAACACGGTGAACAGGACGCGCATCAGGATTCTCCAGGGGCAGGCGGTGGGGCCCGGTCGTCAGGACGGGGTCGCGGCGACGAC
Source organism: Streptomyces sp. NPDC101165 (assembly GCF_044768135.1). Taxonomy (NCBI): domain Bacteria; kingdom Bacillati; phylum Actinomycetota; class Actinomycetes; order Kitasatosporales; family Streptomycetaceae; genus Streptomyces; species Streptomyces sp. NPDC101165. The sequence goes on from NZ_JBIWPG010000006.1 coordinate 199,777, forward strand.
CGTGGCGGCGAAGTCGTCGACGATCCGCTCGTAGTAGTGCGGGCCGAAGCCCAGCCGGTCGGTCTCCGGGACCAGGGAGCGCAGCTTGTCGATGGCGATGACGTGATGGCTGCCGGCGTCCTGGTAATGGCGGCGCGCGGTGCGGCCCAGCCGCAGTTCCAGCCGGTCGACGATCCACTCCACCGGCACGGCGACCCCGGAGGCCACGTTGACGATCTCGCCGTGGAGCTTCTGGGCCAGCAGCCGGTCGATCAGGGTGACCACGTCGGCCACGTCGATCAGGTCACGTGCCGCGCCACGGTGGATCCGCACGTCGCCGCCCCGGATCTGCGTGACCAGGGCGGGCAGCAGCTGGTGGGCCGGCTGTCCGGGGCCGACCAGGTGCCCGAGCCGGAGCACCAGGTGGTCCGCGCCCGAGGCGCGCAGCTGCTCCTCCAGCGCCAGCTTGTGCACACCGTAGGGGGTACAGGGGACGACCGCGAGGTCCTCCCGGCCCGGCCCGTCCACCAGCCCGTACATGCCGGTGGCGGCCGTGGAGAAGAACAGCAGGCGCCGGCCCGTGCTCCGGCAGGAGGCGGCCGCCTCCTGCAGCAGCCGGGCCTCCCGCTCGAAGTCGGCGGCGGCGGTGCCGCTGGCCCAGGACACCCCGGCCGCCAGGACGACGGTGTCCGGGTACTTTCCGGCGATCGGCCGGAGACTGCGTGCGATGAAGCCGTTTCCGATGATCTCCATGGGTGACTCCCTTCGAGGTGGCCGTCAGCGGCTCAGGCGACGGACGCGCCGACGTATTCCTTGATCGAGGAGACGACGTAGTCGAGCATCTCTTCGGTCAGGGCCGGGTAGACGCCCACCCAGAAGGTCTGTTCCGTGATGATGTCGCTGTTCGTCAGATCGCCTACGACGCGGTGCGGTTGACCGATGTAGGCCGGGTGCCGGGTGAGGTTGCCGGCGAACAGCCGGCGGGTGCCGATACGCCGCGACTCCAGGAAGTCGACCAGCCCGGCCCGGGTGAAGGCGGCTTCCGGATCGACCGTGATCGCGAAACCGAACCAGCTGGGGTCGCTGCGCCGGGTCGGCTCGGGCAGCAGCAGGCCGGGCACCCCGTCCAGACCCTCGCGCAGCCGGCGCCAGTTGCGCCGCCGGGCCGCGCAGAACTCGTCGAGCCTGGCGAGCTGGGTCAGCCCGAGCGCGGCCTGCAGGTCGGTCGCCTTCAGGTTGTAACCGACGTGCGAGAAGATGTACTTGTGGTCGTAGCCGGCCGGCAGTGTGCCCATCTGGTACTTGAACCGCTTCAGGCACTTGTCGTTCTCGCCCGGCTCGCACCAGCAGTCCCGGCCCCAGTCGCGCAGCGACTCCACGATGCGGGCCAGCGCCAGGTTGGAGGTCAGCACGCAGCCGCCCTCGCCCATGGTCAGGTGGTGCGCCGGATAGAAGCTGACGGTGGCCAGGTCGCCGAACGAGCCGGTGAGCTGCCCGTCATAGGTCGAGCCGACCGCGTCGCAGTTGTCCTCGATCAGGAACAGGCCGTGCTCATCGGCCAGTTGGGCGATCTCGGCGACCTCGAACGGGTTGCCGAGGGCATGCGCGATGATGATCGCCCTGGTCTTCGGGCCGATCGCCCGGGCGACCCGGTCGGCGGTGGTGTTGTAGGTCCTGAGGTCGACGTCGACGAAGACCGGGACGAGGCCGTTCTGCAGGATCGGATTGACCGTGGTCGGGAACCCCGCGGCGACCGTGATCACCTCGTCGCCCGGGCGCAGCCTGCGGTCCTCCAGCAGGTGGGAGGTCAACGCCGAGACCGCGAGCAGATTCGCCGAGGAACCCGAGTTGGTCAGGTGCGCCTTGCGGCGCTTCAGCCTGCGGGCGAACGCCGACTCGAACTTGCGGGAGTTCGGTCCGGCGGCGATCCGCATCTCGAGGGCGGCCCGGACCAGCGCGACCCGGTCCTCCTCGTCCAGCACCGCCCCGGAGGGCCAGATCTCGGTCACGCCGGGCTCGAACGCGCCGGTGCCCGGCTGTGCCCGGTGGTAGTCCCGCACCTGCTCGAGCACCTGTTCCTGAAGGTCACTCATGTCCATTCCGTCCTTCTCGTGTCGGTGCTCATGCGGTGGCGGCCAGCGCGCCGAGCGAGCTGTCCAGGTCCCGGCGGGGCTGCCAGCCCAGCAGTTGTCCGGCCTTGGCGATGTCCAGCTGCTGCCATTCGGTGTCGGTACGGGCGGTGTCGGCCTTCCGCTCGACCAGTCGCACGGCCAGCCCGCTGTGGGCGATCAGCCGCTCGACGGCGTGCCGGACCGGCGTGGCCCGGCCGCTGCCGATGTTGATGACCTGCCCGCAGACCAGGTCGGCCGGTGCGGCGGCCGCGGCCAGCACCGCGTCGACCACGTCCCGGACGTCGACGAAGTCACGGCTGGCGCGCAGCGGCGCGAGTTCCAGCACCGGGTCCGGGTCGGCCGCCTCGCGCAGCCGGGCGAGGCGCTCGGCGAGACCGCCCAGCAGGCTGCCGGGCGGGGTGCCGGGGCCGGTGATGTTCGCGATCCGCAGCACCACGCCGTCCAGGGCACCGGACCGGGCCGCGGCCAGCACCCGGTCCGCGGCCAGCAGCTTGGCCCGGCCGTACGGCGTGACCGGAGCCGGGGTGTGCGACTCGGTGGTCCCGCCCCCGGCCCTGCCCGGGCCGTACTCGTGCACGCTGCCGAGCTGGATCAGCCTCGGCCGACGCGGGAGTGCGGCCATCGCCTCGACCAGGTCGCCGACCAGCTCGGCGTTGGCCCGGTGCATCTCCTCCGGGGTGACACCCCACACCGCGCCCGCGGCGTTGACCACCAGCTCGGCCCCGGCACCGGCGAAGAGCGCCGCCAGCCGATCGGGACCCGCGCCGGTGAGGTCCATCGCCAGCGCGCGCACACCGGGGGAAGGGTGGCGCGACGCGGACGCGGTGCGGGAGACGGTGAGGACGTCGGCTCCCGCCTGCCGGAAGGCAGGGCCCAGGTGACGCCCCAGGAAGCCGGTGCCGCCCAGGACGACCACCCGGCGGCCGGCCACCGACCGGCCGGCGGCGGGCGCCGTCATGCCGCCTGCTCGGGGTGCTTGACCGGGAGCCACCAGTCCGGGTTGTCCCGGTACCAGGCGACGGTGGCGGCCAGCCCGTCCTCGAAGGAGACCTGCGGGGCGTAGCCCAGCTCCTCACGGATCTTGCTCTCGTCGACCGAGTAGCGCAGGTCGTGGCCCTTGCGGTCGGCCACCCGGCGGATCAGCGACTCGTCCTGGCCGCACAGTTCGAGCAGCTGCCGGGTGATGGCGAGGTTGGTGCGCTCGTTGCCGCCGCCGATGTTGTAGACCTCGCCGGCCCGGCCACGGGTCAGCACCAGCTGGATGCCCCGGCAGTGGTCGTCCACGTGCAGCCACTCGCGGATGTTGCGGCCGTCGCCGTAGAGCGGCACCTGCTCGCCCTTGAGCAGGTTGGTGATGAACAGCGGGATGAGCTTCTCGGGGTGCTGGTACGGCCCGTAGTTGTTCGAGCAGCGGGTGATCGACAGGTCCAGGCCGTGGGTCCGCCAGTACGAGCGGGCTATCAGGTCGGAGCCCGCCTTGGAGGCGGCGTAGGGGGTGTTGGGCAGCAGCGGCCAGTCCTCGGTCCAGGACCCCTGCTCGATGGAGCCGTACACCTCGTCCGTGGAGATGTGCACCACCCGCTGGACGCCGGTGCGCAGGCAGGCCTCCAGGACGTTCTGGGTGCCGGCCACGTTGGTGTGCACGAAGTCGGCGGCGGCCTCGATGGAACGGTCCACGTGCGACTCGGCGGCGAAGTGCACCACCGCGTCGTGGCCGGGCAGCAGGTCGAGCAGCAACGGCAGGTCGCAGATGTCGCCCTGGACGAACTCCAGCCGGGGGTGGTGCGCGGGCAGGTTGGCCCGGTTGCCCGCGTACGTGAGCTTGTCGAGCACGGTGACCCGGGCGTCCTCGTAACCGGGGTACCGGCCGTCCAGCAGGGCGCGGACGTAGGTCGATCCGATGAAACCGGCCGCGCCGGTGACCAGGAGCCTCATGCCGCCACCTCCACGTGGGTGTGATCGCCGACGATCAGACGGTGGTGCGCGCTGCCCCGGTCGCCGGAGTTGACGGTGGCCGCACGGCCGATCAGCGAGGCGTTCAGCCGGCCTGCCCCGGAGACCTCGGCGCCGTCGAGGATGATCGAGTCGTCGACGTGCGTCGCGTGCAGCAGGCAGTCGCGGCCCAGCGAGGTGTACGGGCCGATGTGCGCGGCGTCGACCACGGTGCCCGCGCCGATGATCGCCGGGCCCTCGATCAGGGAAGCGGTGACTTTGGCGCCTGCCTCCACGACCACCGGGCCGATCAGCTCGGTCGCCTCGTCCACCTCACCGGCGATCTCGTGGCGCAGGTCGTCGAGCAGGCGGCGGTTGCAGGCCAGCACGTCCTCGACCCGGCCGGTGTCCTTCCAGTAGCCGCGGTACTCGCGCGCCCGCACGTCGGACCCCGACTCCACCAGCCACTGGATGGCGTCGGTGATCTCCAGCTCGCCGCGGGCGCTGGGCCGGATCGCGGCGACCGCCTCGTGGATGGCGGGGGTGAAGAAGTACACGCCGATCAGCGCGAGGTCGCTGCGCGGTTCGGCGGGCTTCTCCACCAGGCGCAGCACCTCGCCGTCCGGGCCGAGTTCGGCCACGCCGAAGGCACGCGGGTCGGCGACCCTGTGCACCACGACCTGGGCGGCGGGCCGGCCGGTCCGGAAGTCGGCGGCGATGTCCGCGACCCCCTCGGGGAGCATGTTGTCGCCCAGGTACATCACGAAGTCGTCGTCGCCCAGGAAGTCACGGGCGATGGCGACCGTGTGCGCGAGCCCGCGCGGGGCGTCCTGGCGCAGATAGGTCAGGCGCACCCCGAGCCGGCCGCCGTCACCGAGCACCGCGGCGATCTGCGGCTCGTGGTCTCCGACGATGAGCCCGATCTCGGTGACGCCGAGGTCGCGGACGGACTCCAGTACGTGCTCCAGGACCGGGCGGTTGGCCACCGGGATGAGCTGCTTGGGCATGGAGTAGCTGAAAGGCCGCAGACGGGTGCCCGTCCCGCCTGCCAGGACCAGAGCTTTCATGGAAGAACTCTCCTCACGGGTGTGGAGTGCGGTGCGCGATCCGGTCGGCGATGCTGACGGTGCGTCAGACCAGCAGCTCCAGGTCGCGGACGACCTGGGCGGGTGTGGGCATCCGCGTCATCTCGTGGCGCAGTTCGCCGGCCGCCTTGGTGAATCCGGGCTCGGCCAGCAGCTCGGCGAGTGCCGCGCTGATCCGCGCGGGGTCGTTCTGCTGGTGTGCCTCGTCCAGGGCGAGGCCGGCGCCCAGCTCGGCCAGCCGCCGACCGTGGGCGAACTGGTCGGCCAGCTGGGGCAGGACGAGCTGCGGCAGGCCGCGCCAGGTGGCGGTCATGGTGGTCCCGGCCCCGCCGTGGTGTACGACCACGTCGTCGTCGGTGAGCAGCAGGCTCAGCGGGGTGGGATCGACCAGCCGGACGTTCTCCGGCACCGGGCCGATCTCCTCCCAGTAGGCGTTGCCGATGGCGGCGACCGCGTCGGCCTCGGGCAGGTCGGCGAAGGCGCGCAGGATCCCACGGGCCAGCGGGACGCCGTTGAGGGCCAGCACGTTGCGGCCCAGCGAGACGACCACGCGCCGACGGCGTTCGGGGCCCGGCCGTGCGGTGGTCCACTCCTGGTGGAGCCAGTCGGGCATTGCGTCGTTGCCGTGCGAGTCCACGTGCCGGACGGGCGTGCCCGGTTCGGCCTCCGGCAGCTGCAGCGACGGCGGGCACGGGTCCAGGAGCACGGCCGGCTCGGGCAGCGCGGAGAGCCCGTGTGCGTCGAGCAGCTCGCGGTGGGTCTCGCGCGCCTGGCGGCGGGTGGGGCCGGTCAGCGGATCGACCCCCCAACGGTGGTGCACGACCGGGACGTCGAGTAGCCCGCCGATGATGAGGGAGCAGTACTCCAGGCCGTCGGCGACGATCAGGTCCGGGCGGAAGGCCCGGGCGAGATCGAGGTAGCCGTCCAGGACGGTCTCGTTGTGGGCCGCCCAGGAACGGGCGAAGTCGCCGGGGTCCCCGCTGCGCGACGGGTGGCCCCAGCTCTCGATCGGGCGGCCGCCGTGCGGCAGCCAGCCGCGGATCAGGTCGTTCATCCCGAACCGGTCGCCGACGCTCGCGGCACTCAGCCCGGCGCCCGCGGCCGCGGCCAGCACGTCGGGCTGACCGGCCACCAGCACCTCGTGCCCTGCGCCGCGCAGCGCCCAGGCCAGTGGCGCAAGTGGCGTCAGATGACCACCGTCGGGCGTGACGACGAAGAGAACACGCATCGGTTTCCCCAGTCCTGGATAGGTTCCGAATTCTCGCGGAACGGGCGGCGGTGAGTATGCCGAAGAATTTCTCGGACCGGCACGAATGGGGAACGCGTTTTCCCCGTGCAACCGCCTCGATGTAACACGGATATCCTCTGCGCCGCCTTCTCCGGCGTCAAGCGAACCTATTTCGTGTCAGGTCACGCAAAAGCCAGGCCCGAGTCAATTCGAAAACACCCGGCAAGCGGAATGTCAGCGCCGTGCAAAGTGTGGCGCACATCACGCGCCAGGTTTTTCGAAGGACGGCACGAACGCCCCGTGCCCCGGTCGGGTCCGCCCCTTCACAGGGGTCGGCCCGACCGGGGCACGGGGGGGGCGCCGGAAGCGCCGGGAGAGCGACTTCGGACCACCCGCGGGCTCAGGACGCCGGCGCCCGCCACTCGGCCAGGATGCCGGCGGTCAGGGCGTCGGCCAGCGAGGAAGCGGAGCGGTCCTTGTCCGAGATGATCGGCGGCTCGGTGAATCCCCACGGGACGGCGAGGTCCGGGTCCAGCGGATCGATGTCGATCTGGGTACCGGGGACATGGGCGCTGGACAGCACGTAACAGATGCAGCTGTCGTCGGCGAGTGCGAGGAATCCGTGCGCGACGCCCTCGGGAACGTAGACGGCTCGCCCGGAGGTGTCGTCCAGCAGGTTGCTTTCGTACGTGCCGAAGGTCGGCGAACCGACCCGGAGGTCGACCACGAAGTCCCGCAGCGCACCGCGCACACAGGAGACGAACTTCGCCTGGCCCGGCGGAATGGTCACGCTGTGCAGCCCGCGCAGCGTGTTGCGACGGGACACCGAATAGTTGATCTGGCGTGGCACGAATGACTCGCCGACAATCCGGCCGAGTTCCTCCGTGCGCAGCGACTCGAAGAATGTGCCGCGCTCGTCGACGAGCTGCTTCGGCTCCACCACATACACGCCGGGAATACTGGTCTCAGCCATCTGCATGGCAATTCCCCCTTTTTCCTTTCGCTGGGTTCCGTCGCACGGCGGCCGGTCAGCGGGCCGCCCCGGCCCGCCGGTCGGTGGCCGATGTCTTCGCCGCGGTGGCGGCCGCGGCGGCAGTCGCCACCTGGCCGCGCGTGCGGATGAACCAGGCGCTCAGAAAGGCCAGCACACCGACCACCGTGGCGTACACGAAGACCTCGTGGGTGCCGGCGGCGACGGCGTGCTCGTAGGCACGGCGGGCGGCCGGCGGGAGCGCGCGCAGGCTCTCGGCGCTCAGGTGCGCGGCGGCGGTGGGCGCGGCGTGGCCGCCGTGGTGGGCGCCGGCGCTGATGTGATCGGCGAAGACGATGCCGGTCAGCGAGACGCCGAACGAGCCGCCGAGGGTGCGGGAAAGGGTGACGGTGGAGGAGGCCACCCCGAGGTGGCGGCGCTCCACGCTCTCCATGCCGACAGAGAGGGTCACCTGCAGCGCGAAGCCCAGACCGGCGCCGAAGACGACCATGTAGGCGCCGGTGGCGACCGAACCGGTCCCGGTGTCCATCAGTGAGAGCAGGAAGACCCCGGCGGCGATCAGCCCGGCGCCGATCACCGCGTAGAGGGTGAAGTTGCCCTTGCCGGCGATGAGCTGGCCGGCGAACAGGTTGACGGCCACCATCGACAGCAGCAGCGGCAGCATCAGGATGCCGGCGCTGGTGGCCGAGGCGCCCTGCACGGTCTGCTGGAACATCGGCAGGAACGTCATCGCGGCGACCATCACGAAGCCGACCAGGAACGCCAGGATGTTCGCCCAGCAGAAGTTGCGGCTGCGGAAGACGCCGAGCGGCAGCACCGGTTCGGCGGCCCGGCGCTCGACCGCGATCAGCGCGGCGGTGGCGCCGACGGCGACCACCGCGAGGCCGATGATCTGCGCGGAGGCCCAGGGGTACTTGCTGCCGCCCCAGGTGGTGATCAGCACCAGAGCGACGATCGCCGTCGCCAGCAGGGCGGCTCCCGGGTAGTCGATCCGCCCGGCGGCGCGACGGGCGGGCATCCGCAGCGCGACGGCGATCATCACCAGGGAGACCAGCCCGATCGGCACGTTGACGTAGAAGCACGAGCGCCAGCCGAGGTGGTCGGTGAGGAAGCCGCCGACCAGTGGTCCCGCGACCATGGCGGCCCCCATGACGGTCGAGGCCATGGCCTGGAACCTGCCGCGGGCCTGCGGCGTGACCAGCTCGCCGATCAGCGACAGCGCGCCGACCATCAGGCCCCCGCCGCCCAGGCCCTGCAGCACCCGCAGGCCGATCAACTGGTTCATCGACTGGGCGAGGCCGCAGAGGGCCGAGCCGAGCAGGAAGAGCCCGATCGAGGTGAGGAAGCAGCCCTTGCGCCCGTACATGTCGCCGAGCTTGCCCCAGATGGGGGTGGAGGCGGCGGTGGCCAGCATGTAGCCGGAGGCCACCCAGGACAGGTGCTCGAGGCCGCCGAGGTCGCCGACGATGGTGGGCATCGCGGTGCCCAGGATCAGGCTGTCGAGGGAGGCGAGCAGCATCGCCAGCACCGCCGCGGCCATCACGACGTAGGTGGCGCGGGTCGGTGGCGGCGAGACCGGTGCGCCGGCCGGCGTCGGGTTCTGCGAGATGGCGTCCACACCCCTTCCGGGCTGTCGGGTCGTCGCCCCGCACAGCCACTTACTTACCGGTTGGTTAGTTGAGTACAGTGGAGAACGTAGGCGCTTTACTTACCAACCGTCAAGTAAGAGAGGTGGCAACGGCGTTGGCCACGCGAGAGACCGCGGCGAAGACCCGCACCCCCAGGAGAGATACGCGCCGGGAGATCCAGGAGATCGCGCTGCGGCACTTCATCGACCGCGGCTACGAGACCGCCTCACTGCGCGAGATCGCCGAGGAGCTGGGCGTCACCCACGCCGCGCTCTACTACCACTTCCGATCAAAGGAGGACATCCTGGTCGGCGTCGCCGAGGGCATGGGCCGGCCGATCGACGAGCTGATCGCCTGGGGCGAGCAGCAGCCCCGGACGCTGCGGACCCGGCAGGAGCTGCTCACCCGGTACAGCGAGGCACTCACCGCAGCCGCCCCGCTCTTCCAGCTGATGCAGGAGAACCAGCCGGCCCTGCGGAAGCTGAGCATCGGTCGGACCCTGAACGACCGGGTGGCCGCGCTGTCGCGGCTGATCCACCTGCCGGAAGCGCCACTGGAGGCCCAGGTCCGGGCCTCCAGCGCGCTGATGACGGTGCATTTCGGTGCCTTCTCGCTCTACGCCCTGCCCGGCGACGCGGAGGAGAAGCGCAAGGCCCTGCTGGATCTCGGGCTGGAACTGCTGGCCGCCGCGGACACAAGCTGCCGGTGAACCGGCGAGGGCCTCAGCGGTGCGCCGCGCGGCGCACCGCGTCCAGCAGGCCGGCCTGCGCCAGGCAGTCCCCGGCCGCAGGACCGGTGCCGGCGCGCACCGCCGCGGTGAACGCCGCGAGGGTGCGAGCCACCTGGTCCGCGGCCGGCAGTTCGATCTCCTGGGTGCCCGAGGACCCGGTCAACCGGAGCACCGGCCGGTGGTCGGCGGGCGGGGTGAAGGCGCGCTCCACGCTGATCCGGCCGGTACTGCCGACCAGCTCGTAGGCGGACCGGTAGGCGTGCTCCATCCCGAACTCGAGCTGCACGGTGACACCTTCGGGCGTGCGCAGCAGCACCGCGCCGCCGGTGTCCACCTGCCGCCCGGCAACGGTCTCCAGGGTGGCGCCCACCACCCGTAGCCGGTCCCCCAGGAAGTGCAGGGCCGCCCGCAGCGGATAGACGCCGACATCCCACAGCGCACCGCCGCCGAGGTCGGGCCGGTGCCGGATGTCGCTCGCCGGCAGCGCCGGGACGGTGAACACCGCGTGGAAGGAGCGCGGTTCACCGATGGCACCGTCGGACACCAGCCGCCGGACGGCCGCGTGCTGGGGATGATGCACGAACATCACGTTCTCCATCAGCACCAGGCCGCGCCGCTCGGCCGACTCGACCAGCTCCCGGGTCCGGTCGGCCTCGGTGGTGAGCGGCTTCTCGGCCAGCACGTGCTTCCCGGCGCGCAGCGCCGCCTCCACCCACTCGGCGTGCAGCGCGGCGGGCAGCGGGATGTAGACCGCGTCCACCTCGGCCAGACCGAGGAGTTCGGCGTAGCCGGTGACCGGTCGGCAGCCGTAGGGGCGGGCCGTCTCGGCGGCGGTACGGCCGTCCCGGCTGGCCACCGCGACGAGCTCGATCCGCTCGTCGGCGGCCATCGCGGGCAGCATCCGGCGCCGGGCGATCTCGGCGCAGCCCATGACCCCGAGACGCAGCGGTGTCATCGGGCCGGTACCGCCGTGGCGTTGAGGCACGCCAACAGGGTGCGAGCCTGCACGTTGACGTAGTGGCCGTGCCGGACCAGCGAGGTGAGCTGGCCGGGCGTGACCCAGCGAAAGCCCTCCGGCGGCTCCGAGGCGGCGGTCCGCTCGTCCGCCTCGACGATCAGATAGCGGCTCTCGGCGTTCAGGAACCGGCCGCCCTCCTCCGAGTGGACGGCCTGGTAGTGGATCCGCTCCGGCCCGGCGCGGAGCACCGTGTCCAGGAAGGGCGGGCGGTCCCCGGCCGGCAGGTGCGCGTAGTTGCCCTCGGTGGCCTGGACCGTGGGACCGAGCTCGACCGTGTCGAGGAAGCCGCCCTCGACCCGCGCGTGGACCAGGACGTGCCGCACGCCGTCGACGGTCCGGGTCAGGAAGGCGGTCACCCCACGCCCGACCGGCTCGAACAGCGGCTGGGTCCAGCTGCCGACCTCCCGGCTGCCGGCCCGCACCCGGACCGCGACGGTGCGGAAGTAGCGGCCGTCCTCGTGGTCGATGGACCACTCACCGCGCTGCCAGTCCCGCACCGAGGCCAGCGGGATCCGCTCCGCCGACACGTCGTGGCGGGAGCGCTCGGTGGTGAACCAGGACAGCACCTCGGTGTCCGAGGACAGCGCCCGCGACCGGGGGTCCGCCAGCGGCATGCAGGACAGCACGGTGCGCGAGTCCATGTTGACCACGTTGTCGCGGAGCAGGAGCTCGTTGACCTGGCCGAGCGTGAGCCAGCAGAAGTCCTCGTGCTCGGGGACCTCGCCGACCGCCTCGACCACCATGTTGCGGTTGGACTTCCGGAAGAACCAGGAGCCGTGCTCGGACTGCAGCACGTCGGCCAGCACACGGCCGCGGGCCGGGTCGGTGAAGTACTCGATGTACTGCACGTCGCTGCCCCTGTGCACCTTGGTGTAGTTGCTGCGGGTGGCCTGCACCGTCGGCGACAGTTGCAGCAGGTTCGGGTTGCCCGGCTCCATCTTGGCCTGCATCAGCAGGTGCAGCACCCCGTCGAACTCCTTGACCAGGATGCCGAGGATGCCCACCTCGGGCTGCTTGATGACCGGCTGCTGCCAGTGCTGGACCAGCCCGTCCCCGACCGTGACCCGCAGGCCCTCGACGCTGAAGAAGCGTCCGCTGTGGTGCCCCAGGTTGCCGGTGGCCTCGTCGAAGGACCAGCCCTCCAACTCGGCGAACGGGATCCGCTCGACCTCGAACCGGTGCGCCCGGCCGCGGGCGGCGAGCCAGTCGGCGAAGTCCTCGGTGGCCAGGTGCGCGCCGCGGCCGGCGGCGGCGGACAGAGCGAGCCGATCGGCCAGCGCGGCGTCGTCGCGGGGGCGCAGCTGGACGGGCTCGGCGGGACTGGGCCCCATGGGCGGGTTCCTCCTGAGGTGGTGGGTCATCGGGTCAGCAGCTCGAGGTCACGGACCACACGGGCGGGCGAGGGCATGCCGGCCATCTCGGCCCGCAGCCCCTCGGCCGCCTTGGCGTGGCGCGGTTCGGCGAGCAGCTCTTGCAGGGCCGCGCGGACCCGGGCCGGATCGTCCTGCTCGGCCGGGTCGTGCAGGCTGAGGCCGGCGCCGGCTTCGGTCACCCGCTCGCCGAACCAGAACTGGTCGGCCAGTTGCGGCAGCACGAGCTGCGGCAGGCCGAAGAGGGTCGCGGTCATGGCGGTCCCCGCGCCGCCGTGGTGGACCACCGCAGCGCACGAGTCGAGCAGCAGGTTCAGCGGGACCGGCTCGACCACCCGCACATGGGCGGGGACCGGCCCCAACGCGTCGTGGTACGTGCGCGGCACCGTCACCACGGCCTCCACACCGGGCATCTGGGCGAAGGCCTCGACGACGTGACGGAACAGCCCCTCACCGTGGTAGTCGAGGGTGCGCGCGCCGAGCGAGACCGCCACCCGCGTGCGGTCGGCCGTGGCGTCCCGGCTGTCGCGCAGCCACTCGGGCATCGCGCCGTTGCCGTTGAACGGCACGAAGCGGATCGGGGCACCCGGCGTGATCCCCGGCAGCTGGAGGCTGGGCGGGCACGGGTCGAGCAGCAGGGCCGGGTCCGGCAGATCGGTCAGGCCGAGGCGCTCGTAGGCCTCCCGGAGGCCGTCCCGGCCAGCGGCGCGCGCCTGGTCGGAGATCGGGTCGACCCCCCAGCGGTGGTGGACCACCGGCACTCCGAGCTCCTCGCCCAGCAGCAGCGAGAGGTACTCCAGCGTGTCGCCGATGATCAGGTCGGGGCCGAACCGCCGTGCCGTCTCCAGATACCGCGGGAGCACCTCCAGGGTCTGCGGCATCCACAGCCGCCCGATGTTGGACAGCTGCTCGAGCTCCGGTCGCCCCCAGGACTCCAGCGGCCGCTGCCCCGGAGCGAGCCGCTTGACCAGCATCTCGTCGACGTCGATCGGGCCGCCGAGCTCGACGGCGTTCAGGCCCGCCGAGGCGGCGGCGGCCATCACGTCCGAGCGTCCGGCGACCAGCAGTTCGTGGCCGGCCGCCCGGATCGCCCAGGCCAGGGGGACGAGGGGAGTGAGGTGGGTGGACACCGGAGTGGTGATCAAGAGGACGCGCATCTGGCTCTCCTGCCGGGATTGGGGTCGGTGGAGTGCGGTGGGCCGACGGGGGGCTCGGCCCACCGCACGAGGGGCGCTACTGGGCGCCCGCGCCCTGCCGGACGTTCTCCTTGACCCAGCGGGCCACCGTCGGCAGGGGGGTTCCGGCGGAGAAGACCTCCGCGACGCCGAGCTTCTTGAGCGGCACCACGTCCGCCGTCGGGATGATGCCGCCGCCGAACACGGTGATCTCCCGGGCCTCCCGCTCGCGGAGGATCTCGAAGAGCCGGGCGAACAGCGTGTGGTGCTCGCCCTGCACGCTGGAGAGGCAGATCGCGTCGGCGTCCTTGTCGATCGCGGCCTCCACCGCCTGCTCCACGGTGTCCAGCGGTCCGGTGACCGTCTCGATGCCGGCCTCGCTCAGCGCCTTGACCACGGGCTGCGGCGCCTCGCCGCCCGCCCCCGGCATGGCCAGCACGACGCGGATCGGAGTGTTCTGCTGCATGGGTGCCTCCAGGGCTCGATGGGGGTTCAGGGGTACGGGTTCGGGTCAGCGGTCGACGGTCAGCCGCTCGAGCGCGCCGACCACCTCGGCGGCCGAGGGCAGCGCGGCGATCTCCCGCGCCAGATCACCGGCCCGCTCGCGGTAGGACGGCGCGGTGAGGAGCGCCTCGGTGGCCTTCCGCACGTCCTCGGGTGTGTCCTGACCGGGCATCAGGGTGATCGCGGCGCCGTAGTCGGCGATCCGCTGCGCGGCCTCGATGAAGTTGCCGCCCTGCGGAACGACCAGCTGCGGGACCCCGGCGTTCATCGCGGTCAACGCCGTGACCCCGCCGCTGTGGTGGATGACCAGGTCGCTGGTGGGCAGGACGACGTCGAGCGGCACCCAGCCGGCGCGTACGCCGGGCAGCTGCGTGCGCAGTTCCTCGGCGACCTCGTCCAGGGTGGCGATCACGACCTCCGCGTCCAGCGGAGCCAGGTCTGCCACCAGGTTGCGCAGGAAACCGGTCTTCTGCGCGAACACCAGCCGGCTGCCGGAGGTGATGACCACCCGCGGCCGCTCGCCGCGGGTGTACATCCACGGCTCCAGCGGACGCTGCCCGTTGGCCGGAACCCACCGCATCAGCTGGGCGGGCGGCGCGTCCGACGGGCGCAGGCCGGGCGGGCAGATGTCGACGAACAGGTCCGGCTCGGGCAGTCGGTCCAGGTCCAACTCGGCCAGTTCCGGCTGGAGTTCGAGGCCGGCGGCCGGGTCGGTGCGCCAGGCGTCGCCGGTGTCCCAGGCCTGCCGGACGTAGGGCACGCCGAGCCGGGCGGCGAGCAGGGCGGCCGCGAACGACATCGAGCCGCCGACCACGACGTCCGGGCGCCAGCGCTCGGCCAGTTCCAGCAGCGCGGGCATGCTCGCCGCGGCCATCCGGCCGAACCAGCGGCCGGCGAAGTCCAGCTCCTCGAGCGGGGTTCGGGGCGGCTGCACCGGGTTGCCGGCGCGGTCCATGGTGGCGAAGCGGCGCACCGAGGCCGGCGCGACCGACACGCCGGGCAGGCCGGCCCCTGTGATGTAGGGGACCATGTCCTCCAGCGCGCCCATGAACACCTGGTGGCCGGCGTTGCGGGCGGCGGTGGCGAGCGGTGCCAGCGCGAACACGGTCGCCGGGCTGCCGCTGGCGATGAACAGAATCTTCATGAACTCTCCGGGTGCAGGGCAGGTTGCCGGGATCAGTCGATGATCAGAACGGTGTTTCCGTCGGGGTCCCGGACGAAGAAGCGGCGCATGGTGTCGTGCTGCTCGATCTCGCTGGGACCGGCGAACGCCAGTGCCTCCCGGGCATCCGCGAGGTCCGCCCCGGTGAAGGCGAGGGCCATGGTGTCCCCGCCGGTGTCCCCGCCCAGCACGAGCTCGCGGCCCTCGCCGGTGTCCAGCACGATCCAGTTCTCGCCCTCCTTCACGGTGGGCAGGCCGAGCCGGTCACGGTAGAAGGCGCGCATCGCCTCGAAGTCGGTGCACTTGATCAGGGTGGCGGTGAGTTCGCCGAACATGCGTGAGGGTCCTTTCGAGGGCGGCCGGCCCGTGCTCAGCCGAGCAGCGTGCCGCCGCTGGTGTCGACGAAGGAGCCGGTGATCCAGCGCGCGTCCGCGGAGGCCAGGAAGGCCACCACATCGGCGATCGCCGCCGGCTCGGCGACCTCCCCGAAGGCGCTGAGCTGCGACATCGCCGCCCGGGCCGCGGGGATCTGGAACAGCGCGCTGCCGTTGTCGGTGCTGCCGGGCGCCACCGTGTTGACGGTGATCCGGCGCTCGCCCAGGTGCCGGGCGAGGTGCAGGGTGATCTGCTCCAGCGCTCCCTTGGTCATCGCGTAGGTCACCTGCTCGGGGGCGGCGAACCGGGTGAGACCGGAGGAGATGTTGATGATGCGGCCGTGGTCGGGGATCAGGCTCAGGGCCCGCTGGACGACGAAGAGCGGCGCCTTGGCGTTGACCGCCATCATCCGGTCGAACCACTCGCCGGTGATCTCCCCCGGCAGGGCGGTCCCCATCAGGCCGGCGTTGTTCACCAGGATGTCCAGCCGGGTGCTGCCGGTGTGCTCCTCGAGCTGGGCCTCCAGGCTCTCGAAGAGCGTGTCGACGCCGTCGGCCGGGCCCAGCTCGGCCTGCACGGCGAAGGCCCGGCCGCCCGCGGCGCGGATACCGTCGACCACCTGCCCGGCGGCCTCTCCACCGGTTCCGTAGTGCACCGCGACCAGCGCACCCTCCCGGGCCAGCCGTTCGGCGATGGCCCGGCCGATGCCCCGGCTCGCGCCGGTGACCAGAGCGGTCTTGTCGGTGAGGTTGGGCATGATGGTCCTCTTCTCGTGGGTGTACGGATGTGGTCAGTGGCCGAGGGGCGCGCCGAACCACCGGCGCAGCGCGGGCCGCGGGTCGCCCTGTACGTCGGCCCAGACCACGTGTCCGTCCGGGCGGACCAGCAGGTCGTGGCCCGCCAGGTCGGCTCCGGTGGCGGGCCGGCCCGCCACCAGGTCCACCCGGTCGGCCCAGGGCGCCAGTTCGGCGGCCGGCCGAGCGGTGCGGGCCTCGTCGCCGCCGAGCGCGAGCAGCAGACCGCGGCCGGTCCGGAGCAGGCGCATGACGTCCTGTGTGCGCTGACCGGCAGTCAGCTCGAAGGCCGGCAGCCGGGACCCGAGCAGCGGGTGGTCCCCCGGACCGACCGGATAACGGACATCCAGGCCGGCGATGCCGCGCGCCAGGTGGTGCGCCACGCCGTCCAGCGTGAGCAGTTCGGCGAAGACGGCGCGCAGCCCGTCCACCTCCGGGCCACCCAGCAGCAGCTGGGACTGCGCGGTGATGCCCGCCAGCACCCGCTCGGTGACCGGGTGCCGCTCGTCGTGGTAGCTGTCGAGTAGATCGGCCGGCGCCCAGCCGCGGACCTGAGCGGCCAGCTTCCAGCCGAGGTTGGCGGCATCCTGCAGCCCCAGGTTCAGCGCCTGTCCACCGACCGGCATCTGCCGGTGGGCGGCGTCACCGGCCAGCAGGACACGACCTTGGCGGTACCGGGCGGCCTGCCGGCAGGCGTTGTCGAAGGCGTTGACCCACAGCGGGGTGCCGTGGCCGATGTCCTCGCCGGTGACCCGCGCCCAGGCGGCCGCCACCTCGGCGAACGCGGGTGGCCCGGTGCGTGGCACCGGCCGGACCGCGAACTCGTGCACCATGACCCGGGTGACGCCGTCCGGACGCCGGGCGGCTACGGCCATCCCGGTGGGGAAGCGTTCGAAGCGGCGCCCCGGGATGTCGATGCCGTCGACGTCGGCGCGCAGCAGTTCCTTGTTCGCCGCTGCGCCGGGGAAGTCGATGGCGGCCAGCCGCCGCACCGTGCTGTCCTCGCCGTCGCACCCGACCACGTAGGCGGCCCGCAGCCGCACCGGCCCGGTCGGGCCCTGCGCCACCACCTCGACATGGTCGGGGTGCTGACGCAGCCCGGTGACCAGGTGACCGCGCCGGATCCGGGCGCCCAGGGCGTCGGCCCGTGCGGCCAGCAGCTCCTCGGTGCGGGCCTGGAGCACCTTCCACTGGCCCGGATGACGGGTGTCCAGCCCGCCCAGGTCCAGCGGCAGACCGCCGAAGTGTCCGGCGCCGTCGTTGGGGGGTGTGCCCAGCTCGTCCAGCAGGCCGCGCTGGTCGAAGAACTCCATGGTGCGCGCGTGCAGGGTCGACGCCCGGGAGGCGGTCGCGGGCGCGGCCAGCCCTTCCAGCACGACCGTCGCCACACCGCCGAGCCGTAGCTCCGCGGCGAGCAGGAGCCCGACCGGGCCCGCGCCCACCACGATCACCTGGGTGTCCACCGTCAGCGCCGGCCCTCGGCGTAGGACTTGGCGTACCCCAGGGTGGCGCGGCTGTTGGCGCTGAGCGCGGTCCGGATGTGCGTGCGGGCCTGCTCGACCCCGGCGTCGTCGCCGAGGACGGCGGTGATGTTGCCGGGGTTGACGACCACCGTGTGCTGGGAGGTGACGGCCACCCCGTCCGTGTTCGGCACCAGCCGCCACTGGCCGGTGTGCAGGCTCATCAGCGCCGGCAGCGTGGTCTGCTTGTAGACGATCAGCTCGTCCGGGAAACACACCCGGATCGACTCGGTGGTGTGCGTGTGGCCGTCCACCGTGCGGGTGTCCATCCGCAGCGTCTGCACGCCGGGGGTGTCCTCGGTGAGCCGGACCGTCGCCACGTGCGGCAGTCGCTCGGACCACAGCTGGGCCTCGTTGAGGAAGTCGTAGACGTCCTTGGCCGAGCCATCGACCTGCACGGTGTCCTCGAAGGAGAACAGCAGGTCGTCCGCGGCGGTGGCGAGTTCGACGTTGTGCTTCAGGGCGGCCAGCTCCGAGCGGCTGTTGCGGTCGACCGCCTCGTCGATCCACGCCAGCGACCGCGGGTCGTCGTCGACGGCTCGGTAGTCGTGCAGCAGTCGGACGCGGGACTCGGTGGTGGAGAGCGGCTCGACGATCCAGGCACCGCCCATCGCGGCGACCGGCGGCGCGGAGACCTCCTGGCGGAACTCGATCCGCAGCGCCTTCGGGTCCAGCGTGCGGCGCGAGGACCAGCTCTTGACCGCGCCGTTGGCAGTGGCCCAGATCCGGATCCGCTCCTGCTCCGGGCCGCGCTCCACGTGGTCGACGTGGACGGTCGGCGGGAAGATCCGGGGCCAGTTCTCGACCTCGGCGATCAGCCGGTAGACGACGTCGGCCGGGGCAGCGACCGTGATCTCGTGCTCGACCTCGCGGTGAGCCTGCTGGGTCATTGCTGTTCTCCTTGGGTCGATCGCGGTGGGCTGCCGGTCAGAAATTGCCGAGGCCGCCGCAGACGTTGAGCGCCTGGGAGGTGATCGAGGCGGCGGTGTCCGAGGCCAGGTAGCCGACGAGGCCGGCCACCTCCTCCGGGGTCGAGTAGCGGCCGAGCGGGATCTTCGCCTGGAACTTCTCCAGAATCGCGTCGGTGGTCGTGGCGTAGGCGGCGGCGTAGCCCTGGCGGACCCGCTGTGCCATCGGGGTCTCCACATAGCCGGGGCAGACCGCGTTGACGGTGATCCCGGTCGGGGCGAGTTCGTTGCCGAGCGCCTTGGTGAAGCCGACCACGCCGTGCTTCGAGGCCGAGTAGGGCGCGCCCAGCACCACGCCCTGCTTGCCCGCGGTGGAGGCTATGTTGATGATCCGGCCGCGGTCCTTGTCCCGCATGCCGCCGGTGTTGAGCACCTCACGGGTCATCATGAAGACGCTGGTGAGGTTGGTCGCGACGACGTCCAGCCAGAGGGCGTCGTCGATGTCGGCGGTGACCCCGCCGCCGCTGCGGCCGGCGTTGTTGACCAGCACGTCGATGGTGCCCAGCCGGTCCACCGCCGCCTGTACGACCGCGCGGATGTCCTGCGGGTCACGGACGTCGCAGGCCGCGCCGTCGACGGTCAGGCCCTCGGCCCGCAGCCCCTTGACCGTGGTGGACACGTTCTCGGCGGTGCGGGCGCAGATGAACACCGCGTGTCCCTGGCCGGCCAGGGTGCGCGTCACCGCCAGCCCGATTCCGCTCGTGGCTCCGGTGACCAGAGCCACCCTCCGTCCGTGGTCCGGCATGTCCCCTCCTGATGGTGCGTCGGCTGATGTGATGGGTGGCGCCGGGCCCGGATCACTCGGGCGCGGCGGCACGGGGCTGGCAGAGCGCCGGGCTCAGGCGGCGGCCGGCAGGTGCGCGTTCACGAGCTCGAGCAGTGCGCGCGGGGTCTTGGCGTCGGTCACCACGGAGTCGTCCAGGGTGATGTCGTACTCGCGCTCGATCCGGCCCGCGGTCTCCAGCAGCGCGAGGGACTCGTAGCCGAGCGCCTCCAGTTCGATGTCGAGGATCTCGCCCTCGAGGTCGACGCCCTCCTCGGTGCCGGCCGCGTCGCGCAGGATCCGCTTGAGGTCCTCCAGGGTGAATTCCCGGGCAGTCATATCGCTCCTTGCGTGTGGGGTTTCTCAGGTTGGTGACGGGACCGGGTCAGCGCCCCGTGCGCACGACCAGGGCGGAGTTGAAGCCACCGTGGCCACGGGCCAGCACGAGCGCCGTGCGAAGCCGTGCCTCGCGCGGGCTGCCGGTCACCAGGTCGAGCTGGTAGCCGGAGTCGGGACGGGTGCCGGTGGTGGGCGGGATCACGCCCTCACGCAGGGCCAGCAGGGCGCAGGCCACGTCCAGCGGCGCAGCCCCCGAGTACAGCCGCCCGGTCATCGTCTTGGGCGCGGTGACCGGCACGCCGTGCGGGCCGAACACCGCGGTGATCGCCTCCGCCTCGATCCGGTCCAGGTCGGGCAGCGCGGCCGCGTCCGCGAACACCACGTCGATCTCCTCCGGCCCCATCTCCGCGTCGGCCAGGGCGAGTTCGATCGCCCGGCGGAGCGCGGGCTCGCGCCCGCTGCCCGGCCGCGGGTCGAAGGTGGCGGCGTATCCGGCGATCTCGCCGTAGACCTCCGCGCCGCGCTCGCGCGCCGTGTCGGCGGACTCCAGGACGAGCAGCGCTCCCCCTTCGCCCGGCACATGGCCGACCGCGGCGTCGTCGAAGGGGACGTAGGCCCGCTCGACGTCCTCGCTGGTGCTCAGCCGCTCGCCGGCGAGCTGGGCCACCCAGCCCCACGGGCAGATCGAGGCGTCGACTCCGCCGGTGACGATCAGCCGGCTGCCCTTGCGGATCTGCCGCCGGGCGACGGCGATCGCGTCGAGGCCGCCGGCCTGGTCGCTGACCAGGACGCCGCTCGGCCCCTTCATGCCCTGCCGGATGGAGATCTGACCGGTGTTGACCGCGTAGAACCAGGCGAAGGACTGGTACGCGCTGACGTGCCGGCTCCCGCGGGCCCACAGGTTCTGCAGTTCCTTCTGGCCGAACTCGAAGCCGCCGGAGGAACTGGCCGTCACCACGCCCATGTCATAGGCGGGCAGGTCACGGGGATCCACGCCGGCGTCGGCGAGGGCCCAGTCGGCGGCCGCGAGCGCGAGCCGGGTCATCCGGTCGGTCTGCGGCAGAAGTCGGCTGGGCAGGTGATCCGCCGCGACGAAGTCGTCGATCTGGCCGGCCAGTCTGGCCGGGTAGTCGCTCGGGTCGAAGGCGGTGATCCGGCCGATGCCGCTGCGGCCCTCCCGGGTGGCGGCCCAGTACTCCTCGGCACCCAGCCCGTTGGGAGCGGTCACACCCAGCCCGGTGACCACGACGGATGCGCTCCTCATGCCCTGCTCCTGTCGGCGTCGGTCAGCACCATCGCGCTCTGGAATCCACCGAATCCGCTGCCCACGGTCAGCACCGCGTCGGTGCGCCAGTCCCGGGCGGTGAGCGGCACGTAGTCCAGGTCGCACTCCGGGTCCGGGGTGTGCAGGTTCGCGGTCGGCGGTACGACGTTGTTGCGGATCGCCAGCACCGAGGCGGCGATCTCGATCGAACCGATCGCGCCCAGCGAGTGGCCGACCATCGACTTGATGGAGCTCACCGGCACCCGGCGGGCGTGCTCGCCGAGGCTCCGCTTGAACGCCGCGGTCTCGTGTCGGTCGTTCTGCACGGTGCCCGAGCCGTGCGCGTTGATGTAGTCGATGGCCTCGGCGTCGAGCCGGGCCTCGTCCAGCGCGGTACGGATCGCCTCGGCCATCTCCCGGCCGTCGGGGCGCAGCCCGGTCATGTGGAAGGCGTTGCAGCGGGTGGCGAAGCCGGCGATCTCGGCGTAGACCGTGGCGCCGCGCTGCCGCGCGTGCTCCAGCGTCTCCAGGACGAACACGGCCGCCCCCTCACCGAGGACGAACCCGTTGCGGGTGGCGTCGAAGGGCCGGGAGGCGTGCTCGGGGTCGTCGTTGCGCGGGGTGGTCGCCTTGATCGCGTCGAAGCAGGCCATGGTGATCGGTGAGATCGGCGCGTCGGTCGCGCCGGCGATCATCACGTCGGCCGATCCGTCGCGGATCAGCTCGACGGCGTGCCCGACCGAGTCCAGGCCGGAGGTGCACCCGGTGGAGACCACGGTCACCGGGCCCTCGGCGCCCACCGACCAGGCGACCTCCGTGGCGAAGGAGCTGGGCACGAAGTAGTTGTAGAGATGCTTGGGGGCATAGCGGTGGTCGACCAGGTCGAGCCGGCCGCTGTCGCTCACCACCCGGTACTCCTCGTCGAGACCGGTGGTGGCGCCGACCGCGCTGCCGATGGTGACGCCCACCCGGAACGGATCCAGCTGGTCCGGCTCCAGGCCGCTGTCGGCCATCGCCTCGCGGGCGGCGACCACCGCGAACTGGCCGGCGCGGTCGGTCCGGCGGATCTCCTGCGGCCGCAGACCGTGCTCGTAGGGGTCGAAGTCGACCTCGGCGGCGACCCGGGAGCGGAACGGGGTGGGGTCGAAGAAGGTGATCCCGCGGGTGGCGGTCCGGCCCTCGCTGAGCAGCGCCCAGAAGTTCTTGGTCCCGATGCCGCCCGGGGCGAGCACGCCGACTCCGGTGATCACGACACGACGTCCGGTCATCGCTGCGCCTGCCAGTGGTAGAAGCGCGTGGCCATGGCGTCGGAGGGCGAGCGCCAGGTATCGGGGTCGTAGGCCTGTATGTACGGCTTGAGGTCCTGACTGATCCCCACGAAGAGCGGGTCCTCCTTGGCCTGCTCGATGTGCTCGCCTCCGTGCTCCCCGTCGAAGTCCTGGAGGTGGAAGTAGAGGCCGCGGTAGGCGAACAGCTGGCGGCGCCGGGTGCCCATGCGGTGCGGCATGTCGGTCTCGTCGAACGCGCCGAAGAGACGGGCCACCTCGTTGCTGGAACCGACGTCCATCCGGGCGACGATCAGGTTGCTGTGCACAGAGAATCTCCTTCGGTCGAGCTGGGCCTTCTATCGAGCGGGACCGAACCACCGGTTCAGGGCGGCCGGCAGCTCCAGGTGGCTTTCCGGGGTCCAGGCGACGTGCCCGTCCGGGCGGACCAGAACAGCCGCGGTGGCCTTGAGCGGGCTGTCGTCCGCGAGGCCGTGCACCGTGGCGGTGCGGACGTCGACGCGGTCGGACCAGGGTTCGGCCGCCTCGCGCAGCGCGGGGTCGTCGGCGAGGTCCAGCAGCACGCCGCGGGCCGGGTGCAGCAGCTCGGTGGCGGAGGTGGGGCCCGCCGCGGTGTCGAGTCCGAGCGGCGGCAGCCTGCGCCCCAGCAGGGGATGGTCGCCCGCGCCGACCTCGTAGCGGATCTCCAGCCCGCTGACCATCTCGGCCAGATGCCGGTTGACCCCGTCGAACCCGAGCAGTTCGCCGAGCACGTCGCGCAACGGCTGGACCTCGTCGCCGCCGAGAATGAGCAGCCCCTGGGCGCGGGTGTTCATCAGCAGGCGCTGTCCCACCGGGTGGCGCTCGCTGTGGTAGGTGTCCAGCAGGTCCGCCGCGGCGGACCCGCGGACCACGGCGGCGAGCTTCCAGCCCAGGTTCACCGCGTCCTGGACACTGGTGTTCATGCCCTGGCCGCCGGCCGGCAGGTGGATGTGCGCGGCGTCGCCGGCCAGCAGCACCCGGCCCCGGCGGTACTCGGACACCTGGCGGGCCGCATCGGAGAACGAGCTGACCCACACCGGTTCGCCGTGCGCTATGTCGGTGCCCATGAGGCGCTGCCAGGCCGCGGCGACCTCCGCGTAGGCGGGCGGCTCGGCGCGCCGGTGGGGCGGTGCGTCGCGCTCGCCCACGATGATCCGGTGGATCCCGTCGCCGAAGGACCCGACCATCACCATGCCGCCGGGTACGGTCTCGCCGATCATCCTCGGCTCGAGGTCCAGGCCGCGGACATCGGCGAGGAACAGCTCACGGCTCGCCGCCGTACCGGGGAAGTCGAAGCCCGCGGCCTTGCGGACCACACTGCGCCCGCCGTCGCAGCCGACCAGGTAGCCGGCCCTCAGCCGGAGCACACCGGCCGGGCCGGCGACCTCGACCTCGACGCCCGCACCGTCGTCGTGCAGCGAGAGCACCTCGTGGCCGCGGCGGATGTCGGCGCCCAGCGCCACGGCCCAGGCTTCCAGCACCTCCTCGGTGCGCGACTGGGGGACCGTCTTGGCCGCCAGGTGCCCGCTGTCCAGCTCGTGGAAATCGACCGGTACACCGCCGAAATGGCCCTGCCCGCTCGTCTCGACATTTCCGAAACGGGTCAGCAGACCTCGCTGGTCGAATACTTCCATCGTGCGGATGGTGAATCCCAGACCACGGGATTCGCCGGTGCGCCGGGGATGCCTTTCCAGAACAATCACATCGACGCCGCCCAGGCGCAGCTCAGCGGCCAGCATCAATCCAGCCGGGCCGGCCCCCACCACAATGACTGACCCATCCACGTGTTCCCCCTGGCTGCTGTTGAAATACCTGGCCAGGAAGAGATTGTTCGTTGACCCAGGCGAAGTCAATCGCCGTTTCCACGGCCACGAAAGGCTTTCGTCAGGAAAATGTCAAAACAGCAGTGCCCGGCAAGCCGTAAGTCAATAGAACGAAAATTGTGTCGAGAGTCACACGACGGCGTGGCGCTGTTCGGACACCGGGGCACGCGGGGCGGGAACAGCGGAACGGCCGGGTCCGCACCGCGCGAATGCGGTGCGGACCCGGCCGTGAGCCGCCACGAGAGTGGGCGGTGCAGGGGGACAGGAAGCGACGCGGTCAGTAGTCGCCGAACCGGAATCCCACGCCCCGCACGGTGACGATCCATTCGGCGGCACCGAGCTTCTGGCGCACCATGTTGACGTGTGTGTCGATGGTCCGGCTGACCTGGCCGCCCATCGCACCGGCGCTCTTCGCCCCCTTCCACACCTCGGCCATCAAGCGCTCCCGGGAGATCACCGCCTGGGGCTGGGAAGCCAGCAGATGAAGCAGGTCGAATTCTTTTCTGGTCATCGGGACAGGGCGTCCGTCGAGGTGCACTTCACGGCTTTCCCGATCAATGCTCAACGGCCCGCGCACAATTCGGTGCACGCTCGGCGGCTGGTGCCGGACCCGTCGCATGACCGCCTCGATCCGAGCGGTCAGTTCGCGGAATCCATAGGGCTTCGCCAGGCAGTCGTCACAACCGGCCTGCAGGCTCAATACCCGGTCCAGTTCGGTGTCCCGGGCCGTGAAGGCGATGATGGGAATGTCGCTGGAGGAACGCACCGCCCGGCATATCTCCAGGCCGTCGATATCGTTGAGCTCCAGCCCGAGCAGCATCAGGTCGTACTCCTGATACGCCTCCAGGGTGGCGACGCCGTTGGCCGCGACTCCGACGTCGTAGCCGAGGCGCCGAAGACTGTGCTGCAGGACCCCGGCATGGGTCGCATCGGATTCCGCCAGAAGAACTTGCATTAACTCCCCCATATCTCAATGCCCCACAGCGACCGAGCGGTGGTCCAGCCGACGGACGTGCGGGTGGGGATCCTGACCGAGGAGCGGGCGGTCGACGGAGAGCACAGGGGTGACCGGGTGGCCCGCGACGCCCCATTGCGAAGGGGTCCCCCATCTTGCGTACACCTCTGTGACGGGGACCGCCCCCAGTCCCGATCCCCTCAAC
This sequence comes from Streptomyces sp. NPDC101165, assembly GCF_044768135.1. Lineage (NCBI taxonomy): Bacteria > Bacillati > Actinomycetota > Actinomycetes > Kitasatosporales > Streptomycetaceae > Streptomyces > Streptomyces sp. NPDC101165. Next base: position 225,024 of record NZ_JBIWPG010000006.1, read on the forward strand.
TGATGGTCCGCTATAGCGGCCCTACAGGATTCGCAGCGTACGCCATTGTTGATGAGAGCTGTCAACTATTGTGGACAGGGCATCGACATGCCACAGTAACCTGCGCATATGTGTAACGGTGCTCACATTCGAGCGTCGGCCTTGACCCTGGAGGGGAGGGACGAGAGATGGCCAGTGCTGACTCACGCACCGGAGGGCCACTGGTACAGGGCTTCGACCACCGCCTCCAGCACCTGATCAACGCCATGTACCCGGACGAGCGGAAGCGGCCCGGCTACACCAGGCTGGCCAAGGAGATCCGCGAGACGACCGGCGGCACCATCTCGGGCACCTACCTGTGGGAGCTCGCCACCGGCAAGAAGTCCAATGTGACCCTCGACCAGCTCCATGTGCTGGCCCGGTTCTTCGGCGTTCCGGCCGAGTACTTCCTGAACGCGGACGTCGCCGAGCGGGTCGACGCACAGCTCAAGGTGGCCATCGCGCTGCGCGACGCACGCGTGCGCAGCATCGCCCTGAGAGCCGACGGCCTCTCGGCACAGACCCTGGACGCCCTGCTCGTGATGGTCAACGAGGCCCGCAAGCTGGAGCGCCTCTCGCCGGTCGACGACGCCGAGGACGGCGCGGCCGAGGGACAGCCCGGCTCCGAGGCTGCCGGCCCAGCCCGCTAGACCCTGTCCGGACCGGCCCCGGTGACAACTCGACATCACCGGCGGCCAAACCCTTGGCCCCGCCCGTGACATGGCCCACGGACGGGGCCTGCTGCATCGATCCCGGGCTGTGCGATCCCTCACAAACCCGGACACAACGAGAAACGGGCCCCTACCGTGACTTCCGTCACCGGTAGAGACCCGTTTCGTCGGTTTCTCTCTGTGGGGAACCGACGAAATGTCCTGGTCAAGGCCTATGCGATGCACGCGAAGATCGTTTCCCGCGCTGTCGGACACTTTTTCCCGCGCCGCAGACCAGGAGCCCCGTGGCGGCTGCGCGGACGCGATGGATCGAGGCCGGATCCCGAACGGGTGCGAGGCGCGCCTCTACGCATTGCGCGAGCTGCACCGCCAGACCACCGGACGCCGTCACTGCCGCCTCGAACAGCACGCACAACCAGCGACGGGACAGCGCTCGACGCACCATCAACGACCCTGGCCACGGCCGCACAGCCGGAGTCGAGCCTGCAGGGTCTGAACCTCGTCCATTGCGACGCGAGAGTGGCTGGATCACCGCAGCCCGTGGTCACTTGTTGCTCAAAGTAATCCCGTACGGCAACGGCAGGTGACATCATCTGCGGTACTCGCGACGGCCCTCGCTGTGGGCCTGCCGCGAGAGGGCTGGGCGCGCATGCCGAGGGGGAGCCCGGCTCACCTCTGCTCGCCTGCAACGGTCCTACCTGTCCATGCACGACTTGGGGCCGTTCATGACCTGGTATCACCACGGCTGGCTCGCCGGATATGCGTTACCGGCCGCCCTCAGCGCCGGCCTTGCGTGGGTCGGCTTAGCCCGCAATTCCGTTGGCAAGGGCCGACTGCTGGGCAGCTGGAGATCTGCCGGCCTGACGTTGCTGGTTCTCGCTCTGACGGGCGCAGTCGGGATCGCCGCCGGACTGGCGCTTCCGCACCTGGCCAAACTGCCTCCGATCGCCGCGGGCCTGGCCACCGGTGTCACCACCATGCCTCGCAAGAGGCAAGACGATACGACTCAGCCCTACGTCAAGTTCATGACGCTCGGGATCGCCTGGTTCAGGGAACGACTCGAGTACCGCATGCAGCTCGATGCTCGCAGCTGGTGCGATGAGTTCTTGGACGGCTTCGAGAAGTCGACGCAGCTCCGTGTGTTCGTACACGAACTCAAGAACTACCTGGTGGACCGGCATCCCTCGCTCACCAAAGCGATCAACGGCCTCTTCGACGCAGCCGACAAGGGCATGATCAACGCCCTTGAGGTGCAGACCAAGACCGATGAGGCCCGCCGTGAAATCCACATCTCCTGGATGCGGGAGCCGACCGACGAAGAGGTCTATCAGTGCCGCAGCGCCTTGGGTGAAGCCCGCAACCGCTGCGGAGACCTGTTGCTGTGCGCCTACCTGCACGGCCGCCGAACAGAACAGGACGAGCTTGAGACACTGCGCGCGAAAGCACTGTCCAACGACGCGTTCCACAGTTCAGCACTGCCTCAGCAACGGCGACGGTTCAGCCTCCGCCGCAACCGTCCCTAGCCGCGGAAGCCGACCCACCAGGCGCCCGCAGCTCCGTGATACGGGTCGTCAGCGGGACGCGCTCATCGATGCGCGGGGATGCCGCTTCCACGCAGAGGCGATGACTCTCCGCTGCCCGTTGTCGGCCCCTCTGCGGTGTTTGGGCGACGGGGAGAAAACCTGATCTCAACGTCCGCCCCCAACGCCTCCGCTGCCGCAGCCAAGGTGCGCACCGTCAGGTTTGCGTCACCCGACATGATCTGACTGACCCGACCAGGGCTGACCCCCATGGCCTTGGCAAGATCCGAACGTGACTTTCCCAGTCCTGCCAACAGGCCCGCGAGAGAAGCCGTTGCCTGCCGCGCCAACTGAGCGCCAGCTAACTCGGCGTTACTCTCACTACGAGCAAAGAAGCTCATGATATGACCCCCAACTCACGTCACTACAGCGGGTGTTACCGCTGCCTCAAGGATGCCACCTTTAGGTCTAGCTAAACACTCGGTTCCCGCAAAATCTCCCGGTACGACGGTGCAAATCGCTCCGCCAATGTGCCTGCGACCTGCGACTATGAGCTTCCCGCTGCAACCGGTTCGTGACTGATTCAACGTCACCCCAATGGAGGTATGCGGTCACTCCAACCGGGCAGTCCTAGGACGCTATCGGGCGCCTCCGCCCCGAGGTGGCTGTCGCCGTCGATGCCATCGAGGATGCTCCGCTGCGGCTCCAGCACAACAGGGTCGTGCTGGAGACTCTCCGGCCACGGCGGCCAGGGGACAAACCCCTGCTGTGACGGCGGGCCGTTTCCCTTCCAGGCTGTGCCGCGTCGCACCTTCGGCACACCACGGCTCAAGTGCCTGTTGGGGATGAAGCGTCACGCGGTGAGGAATCGGACATTCCTCCACAGGAAAAGGCCAGAAGGGAACGCTCCGCCCGGATTTGATCTCCTTCCATGCAGGCTGACGGCGACCAGTCAGCTCATGATCAGGAGGTCTCATGCGCCCTGCGCAGCGCAGACTCGCCTTCGCCGCGGCCGGCACGGCGGCGATACTCGCACTCGTCGACATACCCGCGAGCGCCGTCCCGAGTGACGCCCCTTCCTCTTCGGACGCCACCACGTCGTCACTGTCACAGCTTGCCGAGGGCTACCTTCAGCAGCGCGCCGACATGCTCACGACCAGCCCGCCCACTCTCCGGGGTGTTGCAGCCCGCATCAAGGCGACGCCCGCCATGTCGGCTCAGACGCAGGACGATCTGTCCGCGCTGGCCGCCAAGAGGGAGCGGTACGAGAAGATCGGCACCACCTACACCAAGGCCCAGGTCGACGTCAGTGTCGACGACTCCACGGTCGACGGCCAGCAGGCCACGCTTCGAGTCACCGAAGACACCCGTCTGTACTTCCCGTTCACGCAGAAGGAAGTCGAGGACGGTGCTCCCGAATACGAGGAGCTGTCTGTCCCGCACACGGTCAAGTTCAAGCAGGCCGACGACGGCACGTGGCTCCTGGCCTCCGACAAGGCCGACGCCGACGGCGGTCCCACGCCGACCACGCAGGTCTCCGACGTCGATGTGGAGCCGGAAACGACGGACGAGGGTGGAACCGCAGACGAGGACGAGGGCCCCAAGGGCGAGGGTTCCAGCACCACACCGCCGGGCGACACCGGCACGGAAACCGGCCCCGGAGCTGTGAAACCCGCTGCGACAGCCGCGTACAGCTACAACAAGATGATCGCCTACGCGGACAAGTACTGGAAGCACCACAACTCCGCCTTCCGTACCTACGGCGGCAATGACTGCACGAACTTCCTGTCGCAGATCACGCTCGCCGGCGGCTGGAAGCCCGCAGGCGGCTCCATCATCCAGCGCACCAGCAACAAGTACTGGTTCTACGGACCCACCAGCCTCTGGACTTCGTACACCTGGGGCGGAGCCGAGAACTGGTACTGGTTCGCGATCAAGCACTCGAAGCGGACGAAAGCACTTCGCAACGTCTATGACCTGCTTGCTTCGGATGTTCTCCAGGCCGACTGGAACCGCAACAACGTCATCGACCACTCAATGTTCGTCACCAAGAAGTACAGGGGCATCCCCTACCTCACGTACCACACCTACGACACGCACAACAAGCCCGTGAACACGCTCGTCTCCGACCACCCGAACACCTGGTGGTACGCCCATCGCACGTGACAGGCTGCCGACCCCTCACAGGAGAAGAAGGAACCCTGCCATGAACCGTCGCCGCATCGCCGTCGCCGCGCTCGCGTTACTGGCCCTGGCCGGCTGCTCGTCAAACAAGGGCGAAGCCAAACCTGCTGCCTCACCGACTGACGGCGCGCGCCAGGCCGTCACTGACTACATCTCTGCTCTCAACGCCCGCAGCACTACCGGTCTCATCCGGATCGGCGGCGTGAAGGACGAGCCCTGGTCACAACGAGAAGCAGCGAAGATCCTCGCCGACAAGGGCGGACGAGGATGGAAGATCAGCAACCTCGAGATCAACCATGACATGGGCCCCAACACCGGCAGTGCCCATCTCTCCGCCACCGACAAGGCGGGCAAACCCATGAACGACACCTTCACAGTGACCCGTGACAAGGGCACGTGGCACCTCGTCGTCTTCACCGGGCAGCCCACTGCGCCCGGCAAGACGCCAGCCTCGACCGCCACACCAACAGCCTCCTGAAGGACGACCGGCCCGCGCATCGGCCCGCGCTGTGCTGTACGGGTCGATGCGCTCCCGTCCCCCGAGAGGACGTCTCCGGACTCCGGGGTGTTGTCGGCCGAGGGTGAGTCCGAGAACTAGGCGACGGCCATGCTGCCGATAGCCAGCCAAGGACGCACGACCCGGTTGCCAGGGTTGCCCGCCCACATCCGTCCGCGTCAGTCCAGCGCGATCTCCCCGTCCGGCAGCCATCCGTCCCAGTAGCCGTCCATGAAGTCCAACAGTTCTGCGGGCTCCACAAATACCTGGGCTGTCCGCAGCTCGGCGGTCGTCCACCAGCGCGCTTCAGGGGCCAGTGCGGAACGGACGGGCGTCGGCCAGTTCTGGGCCGCTGGTCGAACCACGGCGAGGTACTGAGCCCCCTCCCGTCCGTCTTGGCGTGCGAGTCGGCCGATAAGCGGCGAGATGCGCAGTGTTGGTAGGTGAGCGACGTGACGCAGATGCCGGATTGCCGCTCGGCCACAGGTCTCGCCGGGGCGCATGGGGACGGTCGGCACCGCCCAGTGGATGTCACCGGCAGGGTCCCGCGGAATCAAAAGGAGCTGGCGTTTTGGGGAGTCGATGACAACGGGACGTACGACGTCGCGGCCATTCGGGTCGGCATCGGGCATGTCTCCACCCTTCCCCCCTGCTATTCGAATAGCGCACATCTTGCTCCTGTCGAGTGACGACCGAACGTGAGACAGAACCGTGTTGACTGCGGTCACTCACACCGGTGGTCTGCAGCAACACCTCGATTCTGCGAGCTGCTGCTGTCGAAGGATGTGCCACATGGGAGCAGTGAGAGGCGCCACCAAACGTCGTCGGCAACCGGAGTCAGATGAGTCGGGTGCCGTGTTGGCGCCGTTGGAAGGAGATTCACTCGCTGGCTGGATCAACGCCGTGGCCGAGCAGCAGGGAAAGGAGCTTAAGACCCTCCTGCGGGAGTTTCACGTACGCAAGCTCGGCACGCTGTCCATGGCGGAGATCCGGCTGTCGGAGCCGGTGGCCCGACGTATCGCCAAGCTCACCGGAGTCGATGAATCCACCCTTCATGCGATGACGCTGGCCCGGTACGCCGGCAACGCGCTTCCGCACCTCCCGCTCACCCCCTGGGTGGACGGAGCCGCTCTGAGCCAGTGGAGCAAAGGGGCGTGGTTCCACGGGGCGCTGGCCCGCTGGTGCCCCCAGTGTCTGCGGGCGAACGACCGCCGTTGGCCACTGCGCTGGAAGCTGCCCTGGTCCTTCGCATGTGTCGAGCACGGGAAGTTTCTGGTCAGCGCGTGCCAGGCCTGTCAGGCGAACGTCTACTCCGACCTGGACGGGGTGCCGCCTGCGCGATGCGGCAGCAGGGTGGAGGACCGCCTGTACCGCTACGGCATTGATGAGCGCTGCGGCTTTCCGCTGCCCATGTGCCGTGCAGTGCCCGTGACCGATGAGGCGGTCCTGACCCTCCAGAGGCGCGTCAACGACTGGCTCGAAGGAACGCCGGCGCAGGACGATCGTCAGCTGGTCTCCCTGGCCGCAGTGCTGATCCCGCTGGTGTCCCCGTCGATGCTTCGGCGCGGGGACCCCGTAGTTCTGTACGCGCTGCGCAGCACCCACGCCCCAGCGGCTCGTTGGGACGGCGCATTGTGGACGGATCCTCTTCGGGTCGCAGCGGCTGTGTGCGCGGCCGGTCACATGCTCAGGCGTCCTCGCTCAGCAGCCGGTATCGCTGGGGAGATCGCCGACCTACGGATCATCGACCAGCGCCACGTGCCTTGGCGCATGGACGTCCTGCAGTGGGCGTACGGCCCGGCTCTACGTCCGAACCCCATTATCGATGAGCTGGTACGGCTTCAGGTGGTCATCCCGCGTGGCTCCGAGTGCCTCTGACCTCCCCGTTCAGGAGTCCCGGGCCGGTCGTACGGAAGTGCCGAGAGCGATGACGGAGGCCAGTAGGGAGAGGCTGGCCAGGGTGCCGAACATCTGCGGGTACCCGCCCATGGGTACGGCGAGTGCCGCTCCCGCGAGCGGTGCCAGTGCGGACGCTGTCGTGGCGGGGGCAGCTAGGAGGCCGGACAGGCGGCCGTAACGGGCGGGGCCCCAGCGGTCGGTCACCGCGGTGGCCTGGAGCAAGGTGAGGTTGCCGCGGACCATGCCGGCGGCGATCGACAGGCCGAGGAGCAGCGGGTACGGGCCGGGGACGAGCGCGAGGGCTGCCGTGGTGGCGCCTCCGAGCGCGATCAGGGCGGATGTACGGGCGGTGGGTCCGGTGTGGCGGGCGATTGCCGCGTACAGCGTGCGGCCCAGGGTCTGTCCGGCTCCGCCGAGGCCGAGGGCCCAGGCTGCCTGGGTGGTGGAGTATCCGCGGGCGAGCAGCAACGGGACCAGCGCGACGACGACGGCGTACATGGCGAACGCCGAGAGAGTCAGCGTTGCTGCGAGCAGCCAGAACGGGCGGCTGCGCTCTGCCCCTGCGGCACTGTGTTCTTCGAGCGCGGGTGAGTGGGGCGCCTGGGGCCAGGGGGCCTTCAGGGCGAGGGCATGGGCCGGGATGGTGATGACGGCCAGGACTGCGGCGAGCACGCCGTATGTGGTGCGCCATGACATGTGGGCGGCCAGCGTTGCGGTCACCGGGGCGAAAACGGTGGAGGCGAGACCGCCTGCGAGGGTCACGACGGTCAGGACGCGGACGTGGTCGGGTGCCCACCATCGGGTCAGGGCTGCGAAGGCCGGCTGGTAGAAGGTGGAGGCCATGGCGAGTCCCGCGAGCAGCCAGCCGAGGGTGAAGACAGCGGTGTTGGGGGCTGCGGCCACGGTCAGGAGGCTGAGCACGCCAACGGCCGAGCCGGTGGTCATCACGGTGCGTGGCCCGCGCTGGTCGAGCATGCGACCGACGCGTATCCCGGCCAGGGCAGACACCAGCAGTGCCGTGGAGAAGGCGGCCGTGGTCGCTCCCGTGGGCCATCCGGTGTCGGCCGTGATCTGCGGGTTCAGCACGGGGAACGCGTAGTAGACGATGCCCCAGCTGGTGATCTGCGTGACACACAGTGCGGGCAGTGCGGCACGGGGCCGCGACCGGTCCACCGATCCGGTCGCGGCCCCGCTGGCAGGGGTGTTGAGGCTGGTCACGATCCGCAGCAGCCGCCCGAGGGCGCCTCGTCGGCAGCCGCGGCGGCGACGGCCGGTACGGCGGCCGGGACTCTGACCTGGATCACCTGAGGTGCGGGGGTGCAGCATCCGCTGCCGCTCTGGTCGGACTCGGGGGCGTCGAACAGGCCGGCGCCGCCGCAGACCCCGGTCTCGGGGAGAGTGAGTTCGACCTTGTCAGCCGCCTCCAGGTCGCCGGCGATGGCGGCAGCGACGGAGCGGACCTGCTCGTAGCCGGTCATCGCGAGGAAGGTCGGGGCGCGGCCGTAGGACTTCATGCCGACCAGGTAGATGCCCTGTTCGGGGTGGGCAAGTTCGCGGTGACCGTGCGGGTAGACGGTGCCGCACGAATGCTGGTTGGGGTCGATCAGGGGCGCGAGCGTCAGCGGCGCCTGGAGGCGTTCGTCCAGGCCGAGGCGGACCTCGGAAAGAAAGGACAGGTCCGGGCGGAAGCCGGTCAGCACGATGACCTCGTCCACCCCGTCGAGGCGGCGGCCGTCCTCGGCGACCAGGGCCAGGCGGCCGTCGCCATCACGCTCGATCGCCTCCGTGCGGAACCCGGTGACCGCGTCCGCGTGCCCCTCGTCGACAGCGGCCTTCGCCGCAAGCCCGAGAGCACCGCGCGCGGGAAGCTGGTCTGCGGCTCCGCCGCCGAAGGTGGATCCGGAGATGCCGCGGCGCAGGATCCACACCGCCTTCGTGCCGGCCCCGTCCTCGGCCTTGGCCAGATCGGCGAGGTAGGCCAGAGCAGTGAAGGCCGAGGCGCCGGTGCCGATGACCGCCGTTCGCTTGCCCGCGAACCGGGACCGGGCAGCCGGGTCCTTGAGGTCGGGAACGCGGTAGGTGATGCGGTTGGCGGCCGCCTGCTCGCCGAGCGCGGGCAGGCCGCTGCCACCTGCGGGGCTGGGGGTGGTCCAGGTTCCGGATGCGTCGATGACCGACCTGGCGAACAGACGCTCCTCACGGCCGTCCGAGTAGTCGATGTGGACGACGAACGGCTGCTGCTCACGGTCGGCATCCACGATGCGGTCGCGTCCCGCCCGGGAGACGCCGGTGACCCGGGCACCCGTGCGGACACGATCGCCGAGGACGCCGGCCAGGGGCTGGAGGTAGAGCTCGGCCCAGTCCCCGCCGGACGGGTAGGCATCGGGGTCGGGACGCGTCCAGCCGGTCGGGGCCAGAAGCTTCTCGGCGGCCGGGTCGACGACCTCGCCCCAGGTGGAGAAGAGCCGCACGTGCGACCACTCGCGCACGGCCGCTCCGGCGGCCGGGCCCGCTTCCAGGACCAGTGGCTCGATGCCGCGTTCGACGAGATGAGCGGCGGCGGCCAGGCCCGCGGGGCCGGCTCCGATCACGACGACGGGCAAGTCGGTGGTGGCAGCGGCGTTCACGATCGACTCCTCTTGTTTCGATATCTGTCGATGGCTTGCGCCGCCAGCATGGCACCTGTATCGATAGACGTCAACATAGACATTCGTCGAATCCAGGAGGTTCGTCCATGGAGCAGATCGACGTTGCCGTGATCGGTGGCGGTCAGTCCGGGCTGGCGACGGCGCACGCACTGCAGGCGAGGGGGCTTCGGCCGCTGGTGCTGGAGGCGTCGGGAAGGGCGGCTGGGTCCTGGCCGAAGTACTACGACAGCCTGACGCTGTTCTCGCCCGCCAGACACAGCGCGCTGCCCAGCCTGCCCTTCCCCGGCGATCCGGACCGCTACCCGCATCGCGACGAGGTCACCGCCTATCTGATGGCGTACGCAGACCGTCTGGACGCCGACGTTCGTACGGGGATCCGTGTGACCGAAGTTCGTGCGAGCGGCGGCGGGTTCGAGGTGCAGGTGGAGGGCGGCGGCCTCATCGCGGCGCGTGCCGTGGTCGCGGCCTCGGGCTCGTTCGGCCGGCCCCACCGGCCGGCCATTCCCGGGCTTGAGGCGTTCACCGGCACGGCGCTGCATGCTGCCGACTACGGCAGCCCGGGCCGCTTCACGGGTCAACGCGTGGTCGTCGTGGGCGGCGGGAACTCTGCGGTGCAGATTGCCGCCGAGCTTGCCGGCGTCGCTCGGGTCACGCTGGCCACACGCACCCCGGTGAAGTTCGCCCGCCAGCGGCCGCTCGGCCGTGACCTGCACTTCTGGCTCAGATACACCGGCATCGACATCGCACCGCTCGGCCGCGTCCTGCGCGAGCCGCCGACGCAGCCCGTCCTCGACGACGGCCGCTACCGCGCAGCACTGAAGCGCGGACGGCCGGATCAGCGGCCTCTGTTCACTGGCATCGATGGCACGAAGGCCGTCTGGGCGGACGGGAGCCGGGAGGAGGTCGACGCGATCGTGCTGGCCACCGGCTACCGGCCCGACGTGCCCTACCTCGCGGGCCTGGCAGGGGCCCTCGACGCCGCTGGACGGCCCCGTCACCGCGACGGTGCCTCACTCGCTCACCCCGGGCTGGCATTCGTGGGGCTGGAGTGGCAGCGCAGCCTGTCGTCGAACTCCCTGCGCGGCGTCGGCAGGGACGCCGCGCGGGCGGCCCGCCGCCTGGCCCGCGTGCTCGCCCGCGAATGACCCTCCCACGCCTGGTTCGACATGTGTCAACATAGACGTATGTCGAATGCCAAGCTGCTGCCGCTGCTCAAGCCTGACAGCCAGGGTGTGGCGCCGTGCTGCCCGCCGCTCACCGAGCGCCCGTTCACCGCAGAGGAGGCCGAGACGGCCGCGCGGATGTTCAAGGCGCTCGGCGATCCGGTACGGCTGCGCCTGTTCTCCGCTGTGGCTTCCCATGAGGGCGGCGAGGCGTGCGTGTGCGACATCTCCGACGTCGGCGTCTCCCAGCCGACCGTCTCCCACCACCTGAAGAAGCTCAAGGAGGCCGGGTTGCTGACCTCCGAGCGGCGCGGCACGTGGGTGTACTACCGGGTCGAGCCGTCGGTACTCGCCGCGATGGGCCAGCTGCTGACGATGGGGCCCGCTGCGGCCTGATCAGCGGCGGGCTACGCCACCGTGTCTGGCCCGGTCTGTGTGACCGTCGCGCCGATGGTCACCGCACACGCCGATGAAGCTGTGGTCGTCCAGTGGGCGGTGATTGGTTGATGGCGGCCGGACTGGATCAGTCGTGCGCAGGGCCCAGTGTGAGCTGGGCGCGGTGGAAGTCGTAGTGCTGGGTGGGGTAGCGATACAGATCCGCGCACGTCATCCAGTCGCGGAAGAAAGGGTCCCAGCGGGGCGGGTAGGGCATGCCGCGCCTGAGGGAGGCTGCGCTCTCGCGGTTCAGGCGCCGGTGCAGGGAAGCGAGGGTGCGGTCCATCTTCGCTCCCATGCGGCGGCGGTTGTAGTAGAGCGAGCCGAGCACGGAGCTGACGTAGTTGATGACGTGGAATGGTCGGGCCGCAGCATCCAGCACACCGGCGAAGGCCCTGCCGACGGCGCGCGGCAGCTTGTCGAAGACTCCCAGCAGGGGCAGGAGCACGCGGACGAGCATGTAGCCGAAGAGCATGTGGAACAGCAGCTGCTCGTTGGTCCACCGTGTCCCATGCGTAGGACAGCGCAGATCGGCGGCGCTCGCCTCCGCGAGGAAGCGATGGAAGTCGGCCCCAACGCGCTCCAACTCGTCGTGGACGGACTGCCGGTCCAACTGGCGTCGCTCGTCCATGGCTGCCACCTCGCCCCGCTCGCCCATCAGATTCGGCTACGGCCGGACACCCTGGGCAACGATGATCCTCGCTCACCAGCTCATGGGCCAGATGTCGGCCTCGGCGGGGGCGGAAGCCACTGGGACCGGTGACGTCTGTGCTTGCCCGACGCGCGTATGGGGCGTGCCGCTGGTGGGAGGTAGGCGTTACTGAAGGAGGTCGGCGATCTCACGAGCCGCTTCGCGCGCGGGTCGGCCGACTCCTATGAGCGTTGCGGAGGCGGGTCCGGTCCAGTCGCCGTAGCCGAGAAGGTGCAGGCGCGGCTCGTCCGCCGCACGCGTACCCAGGGTGGCGATGTGGCCGCGCGGACCGCGGAGTTGGAGCGGGGAGAGGTGGGAGAGGGCAGGCCGGAAGCCGGTGCACCAGATGATCGCGTCAGCCTCGGCACGGGTGCCGTCGGCCCACTCGACGCCACCGGGGACGAGGCGGGTGAACATCGGGCTCGCCTTGAGCAGCCCTCGGTCACGGGCCTCACGCACGGGCGCTACGGCGACGATGTCACCGAGCGAGGCGACGCCGCCGGTGTCCGTGCGGCCTGCGTCGAGCGCGCGGCGCCTGGCGGTGGCCGCGTCGAACAGAGCCCGCCCGTCGATGTCGTCGGCCAGGAAGCGCGGCGGACGCTGGGTAGACCAGGTCAACTCGGTGTCGTGGGCGAGGTCTGCAGCGATCTGAGCACCGGAGTTGCCACCGCCCACCACGATCACACGCTGGCCTGCGAAGTCCTGCGGGCTGCGATATTCGGCCGTGTGCAGCTGGCGGCCGCCGAAGACGTCACGCCCTCGGATCGCGGGCAAGAAAGGGCGCCACCATGTGCCGGTCGCGCTGATCACGGCACGAGTGCGCCAGGTGCCGGAGTCGGTCTCCACACGCAGGAAGGGTCCGTCCCGGTGGACACCGAGAACGCGCACCGGCCGCTCGAGGGGCAACTCGTAGCGCTTCTCGTAGTCGGCGAGGTACTCCACTACGTGCTGCGCGTCAGGGTAGGTGGCGCCGGCCTGCGGGGGCATGAGGCGGCCGGGCAGCGAGGAGTACGCAGCCGGTGAGAACAGGTGCAAGGAGTCCCAGGTGCGCTGCCAGGCACCACCGGCTGTGGTCTGGGCGTCGAGGATGACGAAGTCGACGCCGAGGCGGCGCAGGTGGTATCCGGCGGCGAGCCCGGACTGGCCGCCGCCGATCACCACCACCTGGGACGTCCGCGTCACTCGGTGGCTTCCCGCCCGGCCTGGAAGATGAGGGCCACGAGCGCCAGCCCGACCACGGCGCCGATCAGCTGCATGCCGATGAAGCCCGCGACCGAGCCGGGGGCGATCCCTGCGAAGGTGTCCGTGAAGGCGCGACCGATGGTCACCGCCGGGTTGGCGAAGGACGTCGACGACGTGAACCAGTACGCGGCTCCGATGTAGGACGCGACCGCGACCGGGGCGAAGCGCAGGCGGTCGGTGCGGGCCAGACCGAAGATCAGCAGGATCAGACCGGCGGTCGCGACGACCTCGCCGAGGAGCAGGTGCCCGGCCGAGCGGTCGTGGGTCGACCACTTCACCACCGGCTCGCCGAACATCGCATCGGCCAGGACGGCGCCCGCGATCGCGCCGCCGACCTGCGCGGGGGCGTAGACGGCCGCCTCGCGCAGCGTGACCCCGGCGCCGCCGCGACGGGCGGTGAACCACTCGGCCAGGGTGACGACCGGGTTGAAGTGCGCGCCGGAGACCGGGCCGAGCAGGGCGATCAGCACGCCGAGGCCGAAGACGGTGGCCGTGGAGTTGGCCAGCAGCTGGAGGCCGACGTCCTTGGTCAGTTCGGTGGCCTGGATGCCGGAGCCGACCACGATGGCGACGAGTGCCGCGGTGCCGACGAATTCGGCTGCGGCCTTGGCGATCAGCGGCGGAGTCTGGGGCGGGGTGGCACCCGGGACAGGCTGCGGCTCATCGGCCTGGGCTGTGGCGGTCTGGCCGGCTCTGTCGTGCTCGATGGCCTCGGTGGCGCTCAACAGGACTCCTCGGTGCGTGTGCGTATGGCGACGGGAGGCGGCGATGGACGGGCGCCGGTTTTCAGGGGCAGGAACGCTTGACGTTGTTCTCGGCGGTGGCGCGCGCGGTCTCCGCGAGGTCGGCGAACTGATCGGCGAGCGAGGCGATGACGTCGGGCTTGAGCCGGTAGTAGGTGAACCGGCCGCATGGCTCCGTCTCCACGATCCCGGCCTCGCGCAGCACCTTCAGATGGTTGGAGAGGTTGGTCTGTCTGGCTCCCGTCTCCTCGATCAGGTGCGTGGTGCAGAGCGTCTCCTGGGCGAGCAGGGTGACGATCTGGAGGCGGAGCGGGTCCGCCAGAACCCTCAACAGATCAGTGTCGACTGACGTCAGCATGGACTGATACTCTCACATCACTCCTGACTGATACCAGCCTGGGCTGATCTCTGGGACCCGTATTCCAACCGCCCGTTGGGACCCACACCCCGAAGGGGGCTCCCATGACTGCGTCCCCACCCCCCGTTCTGCCGGACGAACGCCTCGCGGCCGGAATCGCCCGCCTAGCCGTGCGCTACCGCGGGCACTTCGCTCCCGAGACCATCCAGCGCCTGGTCATCGACTCCTACGAGCGTCTCGCCGAGCACGCCCGCGTTCGCACCCACCTGGTGGTGCTGGCCGAGCACCTGACCACCGAGCGCCTGGAAGCACTCGCCCACGTCCAGGGCGCGCCCGGCAGCGGCCTGCCCCGGGTGCTGTTCGTGTGCAGCCACAACGCCGGACGCTCCCAGATGGCCGCCGCCCTCCTCGCCCACCGCGCCGAAGGTCACGTCGTCGTCTCCTCTGCGGGCACGCACCCCGGCGCCGAGGTCGAGCCGGTCGTCGCGCAGGCGCTGACCGAGACCGGCGTGGACCTCACCAACGCGTTCCCCAAGCCACTGACCGACGAGGTCGTGCAGGCCGCCGACATCGTCATCACGATGGGCTGTGGGGACGCCTGCCCTGTGCTGCCGGGTCGCCGCTACCTGGACTGGCCCGTCACCGACCCCGAAGGCGCCCCGATCGCCGTTGTCCGTGGCATCCGCGACGAGATCGACGCCCGCATCACCGAGCTGCTCGCCTCGCTGCCGAGCGCCTGACACCCGTACCCGATCCCGCATCACCTGCTCGATCCCCTTACGAAGGAAGAACCGATGTCCTCCAGCCCGCTCGCCTCCGTGCTGTTCGTCTGCGTCCACAACGCCGGCCGTTCGCAGATGGCCGCCGGATTCCTCTCCCACCTCGCGGGCGACCGGATCGAGGTCCGCTCCGCCGGCTCCATCCCGGGCGACCAGGTCAACCCCGCCGCGGTCGAGGCCATGAACGAGGTCGGCGTCGACATCTCCGAGGCCAAACCGAAGATCCTGACCACCGAGGCCGTCCAGGCGTCCGACTACGTCATCACCATGGGCTGCGGCGACGCCTGCCCGATCTTCCCCGGCAAGAAGTACCTCGACTGGGCCCTGGAGGACCCGGCCGGCAAGGGCGTCGAGGCCGTCCGCCCCATCCGCGACGAGATCAAGACCCGCATCGAGGCTCTGATCGCCGAGATCGACGCCCAGTAGGAGGCGTGACCTCGTGACCGAATCCGGCATACGCGAGGTCATCGTCATCGGCTCCGGCCCCGCCGGATACACCGCTGCTCTCTACACCGCCCGCGCCGAACTCGAGCCGCTCGTCTTCGGCGGCGCGATCTTCGTGGGCGGCGCGCTCACCACGACGACCGAGGTCGAGAACTTCCCCGGCTTCCCCGAGGGCATCGACGGCCCGGACCTGATGGCGAACATGCGCGCCCAGGCCGAGAGGTTCGGCGCGGAAATGGTCGACGACGACATCGTCGAGGTCGACTTCACCGGGGACATCAAGACCGTCGCCGACAGCGCGGGCACCGTCCACCGGGCGAAGACGGTGATCGTGGCGACCGGCTCCGGCTACCGCAAGCTCGGTCTCCCCATGGAGGACGAGCTGTCGGGGCGGGGTGTGTCCTGGTGCGCGACCTGCGACGGCTTCTTCTTCCGCGACCGCGACATCGTGGTGGTCGGGGGCGGTGACACCGCGATGGAGGAAGCCACCTTCCTCACCCGCTTCGCCCGCTCCGTGACCCTCGTCCACCGCCGCTCCATCCTGCGCGCCTCCCAGGTCATGCAGAACCGCGCCTTCGCCGACGACAAGATCTCCTTCGCCTTCGACACGGAGATCGCAGAGGTCAAGGAGAGCAAGGGCATGCTCGCCGGCGTCGTCCTGCGCGACGTCCTCACCGGCAAGACCCGCGACCTGGACGCGACCGGCCTCTTCATCGCGATCGGTCACGACCCGCGTACGGAGCTGTTCAAGGGCCGGCTCGACCTGGACGACAACGGCTACATCAAGGTCGCCTCACCCTCCACCCGGACGAACGTCTCGGGTGTCTTCGCCGCCGGCGACGTCGTGGATCACACCTACCGCCAGGCCATCACCGCCGCCGCCAGCGGCTGTGCGGCCGCCCTGGACGCCGAGCGGTATCTCGCCGCCTTGAGCGACAGCACCCCTGTTCCCGCACAACGGAAAGCCACGGCCGCAGTCTGAACACCAGGCAGCACGAAAGCGGGCCTCGCTCGGTCGTCGAGCCAGGCTCGCTACCTGTGCGAGGCCACCGCCCAGAAGGCTCACGGGGGAAGCCGTGACTGGGCCATCCTGTCTTTCAGCTCGGGAGCTGCCCTGCCGTCGCTCCTTTCACGCCGATCCTGTGTGACAGATACCCGGCCACCTGCCGGGTAGCGTTACCTGGATCCGTGGCTTCCCCGCGCACAGGCTGGCCGTCCCGATGAGTGGGGCAGGGCCCGTCCTCATCGCCTACAAGCTCGGGCAGACATCCACCACCGCCCCAGAGATGCGGGTGCCGGGGCCTCCCCTTATGCCCTTCTTCTGTCCCATAGAGCGCTCAGGCCTCGGAGATGCTCACTGATAGCCGAGCAAGGCCACCTACCTGTGCCCACTGCGACAGAAACCAACCCACTTACCTTCCGACTTACCATTCGACCCTCCACTGCACATATCCGTGGACAAGGAACCCCGATACCAGACCCCCACTCCCTTCCTTTCGGGCAAGTCTCGACATAGGCAGATGCGAGACAACCACCTTGCCGGATTACCCTCAGAGGCCAACCCTTCCCTGCTCAGAGAAAACACCGGAAGACAAACCAGACCATGAAACACAGGTAATCCTCGCGGGAAATAGCCCGGACTCAAACCCGCCACAGCGGTAAGTCACACAGGGGAACATTCCACCTTTTTCGAGCACTCTCGAACCCAAGCGGCAAGGGTAATTGATCACGTCGCCAGTTCGGGTGAAATACCCCTTGCGGAGTCGGTTCCGGATGCCTTGTCATAGGTACGGTTCACCAATGATTGAGAGCCTTGACTGGCATCAATTTGCCAGCGAGCCAGATGCCTACGTCGTGAAGCTCGAGGTGAGGGAGGAGGAGCTGCAGAGGGACCTCTACAAAGTTCGGCAGGAGTTGCGCCTACTGCGCCAGCTCAAGAAGCACAAGGACGTCGCGGAGGATTGGAAGAAGAACGGCATCCCTGACCAGCGGCAGCCAACGTCCGAAGAGGACGAGGAGAACGAGATGGAGGCTCCCAACGGGCATGGGCAGACCCGCAAGGACCGCATCCGCGAGATCATGCGCCAGGATCCGCAGCGCTTCTGGAAGGCGGGCTCCATGGCAGCGGCCCTGGGCGTGCCCACCAAGTCGAAGAGCGTGCGGGTCACGATGGACGAACTGGTGCGCGCCGAGGAACTCGTGAAGCACCCTGGTTCGAATTATCAGCACGCGGCCGGCATCCGACAGAATGTATAGAACCGCCCTCTAGCACCAGCTTTCACAGCACGAGGAAGGCCGCCACGTGGAATCTCTTCCACAGTGGCGGCCCACAGCGACGAACCTCCCGAGAACCTTCCACAGAGCCGGATCAGTTCGTGCCACGCTGTATTTTACGGACGGCTTCGTGCCGCCGGTAGCGCGTTGCGAAATATGGTCCTGCCCTTCGCTCGAAGGGATGACCGCTTCGTGTTCAGCCTCGAACAGCCCTTCTTTCGGCCCTCGTGGCCTGCCTCATCACACTTCCCGCCCCGGCCACAGGTCCACCTCCAGCGCCTTTTCCAGATTGGCGATGGTGAGCAGGTCCGGCCAGGCCTCACCGGCCAGCGCCTTCGCGATGGTGTAGCGGGCGACCCCGCTGCGCCGGGACAGCTCCGCCGCCGACCAGCCCTTCTCATTGATGGCCGTGTGGAGCCTGGCGGCCAACGCCTGGGCAACGCGCGCCCCGTGATGCTCCTCCATGACGGCCTCAGGCCACGCGCCGCTGACGCAGTACGCGCGCGGCGGCAGTCGGCGGGCATCTCCTTGGGGCATGGAGTGAAGTCTGACCCATCCGGTCCTCCCCGGTCGCGCGGGACTGCTGCCGCAGATACATGTTATTCGAATAGCACCCCTCCTGCCGGGGTGCTGGTGTGGCGGCATGTGATGAGTCAGCGCATTGATTCCTATCGCCCGGCCGGCTCCCCCGCGGGGTGGAGCCGCGTCGGCGATGAAGTGCGCCGTGTCGTCCGCCTCGCCGACCCGCTGCTGCCCTACAAGGCGCGTGAACTGCTCTCCGCTCTGACCCAGTTGGCACTCTTCTGCAACGGTGAGGGCCTGCCCGGAAAGGCCGAGCTGTGGCTGTCCCGCGAGGTGATCGAGCGGTTCGTCGCGGTCGGTTGCCCCAACGTCAAAGAGAGCACTCGCGGCAACTACCGGACCAGGCTCCTGCGGCTGAGTGAGATCGTCCTGGGCGGCGCATGCCCGACCGGAAAACCCGCCAAGCTGTCGGCCTCCGTTCCCAACACCCCCTACAGCCGGACTGAACTCGCGGATCTGTGGGGCTGGGCCAGCGGGCAGCCCACCGAGGAGCTCCGCTGGGGCTGCAAGACCCTCATGGCGCTCGGGCTCGGCATCGGCCTCGATTCACCGGAGGTCATCCCGCTGCGCGTCCACGACGCCCGAAGAGCCTCCGGCGGTGACGGCTCCGTCGTCGTGGCCACGCGTGGCCCCCGGAAGCGGGAGATCCTTTGTCGCCGTCCCTGGGAAGGCGTCCTGGCCTCCGCTGCCGGCCGTCTCGACACCACGGGCACCGCCCGGTACCTGTTCCGCCCGAACTGCCACAGCCGCGGCACCAACACCGTCACGAACTTCCTGGCCCGCGCCCAGCCCAACCCGAACGTCCCTCGGCTCGTCATGGGCCGCCTCAGATCGAACTGGCTGGTCGAACTCTTTGAGGAGCGGCTCCCCATCACCGTCATCGTGGCGGCGGCAGGAGTCGACACTCTCCACGGCCTCTCCCGCATCCTGCCGTTCCTGAGTACTGTCCCGGCTGAGGAAGCGGCCCAGTTGCTGCGAGGCGCCCGGTGACTACGTTCCGCGGGCTGACCACCGAGCGCCACGAGCGCCTGATGGCCATGCGCGCGGAGCGCCGGTACGTCACCGACGCCGACGTCGAAGCAGCGGTCGAGGAGGTGGACACCAGTGGACTCGTCCCTCTCCTCGAAGAGTTCGTCCACTTGCCGCGCGGTCGGCGCCGCTCCCTGCACCTGAGAAGCCTTCTGATCGGTCTTCACGTCTGCACCCAGGACACCGGCGGCAAGATCGTTCTGGAACGGGTCACCGACATCCTCTACTTCCGCATCGCGCCGCGGCTGCGCAGGCTGCTGGGCATCGCCGAGTACGAAGACGACGACAGAGGGTTCGAAGCGGCCTACGCCGTCGTCCGCCGGCTCTTCCACGCGATGAAGGAAGCGATGAACCCCTCACCGCTGCCGCCCAACGGACACCTCTCCCGCACGGAGGCCCAGGACCTCGCAGCGGCAGCGGATGCCGACGATCTCGCAGAACGGGAGCGGCGCTTGGCCCTGTTCACCGAGTTCCTGCTCGACGCCTCCGTGCGGCCCCTCCACAGCCTGCTGAGCGAGCTGGCAGAGGTCTCCTTGGGGGTGGACGCCACACCGGTCCGTACGTTTTCTCGAGGCCGCCGCACGAACGGTCCGGAGTTGGCCACGGACCCGGACGCCGGCTGGTACGTACGCGAGGGCGACCACCGGGACCCTGACACGCCGGTCGCCAACTCCATGCGCCCTGCCACCCCGGCCAAGAAGAGTCCGGCGAACGCTCCGGTGCGCGAGAAGAAGCCCTCGCTCAAGAAGAAGTACCTCTTCGGCTACGACGCCCACCTCATCGTGACCCGGGACGCCGAACACGACGCCGTCCTCCTCAAGGACGGCACGCCAAACCCCGAGGTCCTCCCCGCCCTCGTCCTCGGCGCGGCCCTCGACAAGCCCGGTCACCGCCCGGCGTACAACGGCGTGAAGATCCTCAGCCGTCTCCGCGAGCGTGGATACAAACCCGGATTCCTCGCCGGCGACCGCGCCTACAACAACTCCGAGCCCGACGAATGGCAGCTCCCCGTCCGGGCCATGGGCTACAAGCCCGTCTACGACTACCGGGGAGACCAGCTCGGCAAGCAGGGCGGAACCCACGGCGCGATCCTCGTCGAGGGCCGCTGGTACTGCCCGTCCATGCCCCAGCCCCTCATCAACGCCACCCTCGACCTCCACGCCGACCGCATCGACCGCGAAACCTGGGTCCGGCTGATCGCAGCCCGCCGCGGCTACCGCCTGATGCCCAAGGAGAACGCCGACGCCGACGGCTACCAGCGGATGATGTGCCCCGCCGAGGCAGGCAAGGCCCAGTGCCCCATCAAGCCCCGCACCATGGGCCGCGGGATCCATCTCCCCCTGGTCGACCCGGAGCCCAGCCCGGTCGGCCCCCTGAAGGTCTGCCGCCAGCGCACCATCACCATCAGCCCCGAGACCGGCGCCAAGCACTGGCAGGCCCTGGAGTACGGCGGCCCGGAATGGCAGAAGGTCTACTTCCGGCTCCGCAACAGCGTCGAGGGTTACAACGGCTATGCCAAGAACCCCCTCGCCGAGGGCATCGAGTCCGCAGGCTCCCGCCGCATCCGTGGCATCGCGGCACAAACGATCCTGCTCGCCTTCCAGCTGGCCCACGCCAACCGCCGGAAGATCAAGAAGTGGCTGGACACCCTGTCCCTCGGGGGCGAACGACCACGACGGCGCACCCACCACCGCCGTCAGACGAAAGAACCGAAGACCTGGACCCCGACCGGCCACCTCGCACCCGCCGCCTAGCCAGGCGACCCCGATAACAACACGGCATCATCCGCAGCAAAAAGCTTGGCCCCGTCCGTGACATCACTCACGGACGGGGCCAACTGCGTCGATCTCCGGCTGTGCGATCCCTCACAAACCCGGACACAACGAGAAACGGGCCCCTGCGGTGACTTCCGTCACCGGCAGAGACCCGTTTCATCGGTTTCTCTCTGTGCGCGAGGGGGGAGTTGAACCCCCACGCCCTTGCGGGCACTGGAACCTGAATCCAGCGCGTCTGCCTATTCCGCCACCCGCGCATTGGGTGCGTCTTCCGTCTCCGGCCCTTTCGGGCTGGCCCCTTCCGACATCCAGAACATTAGCACGCCGTACGGGGCGGGTTCACATCCCTTCCTGCCGCCCGGCAGCCCCCGTACCGCCCACGTATCGGGCAGTACCTGTTCACGTATCAACCTCGTACCGGACACGGACATCTCCCCAGGAGGCGGACCGGGACCACAGCAGGGTGCGGGACACTGGTCAGTGCCCGCCTCTACGATCCTTGTCCGGAGGAGTTCGAAGGGGAGCTGATCGGGGAACCGGCTGATTGCCGGGCGCGTAGATACGATCAGTAAGCAGTACCGGGCAAGACAGCGGCACAGAGCAGGGCAAGGAAGCAGCGTCAGCGACGGAGGAGGTGCCCCATGGGAGTCCTGAAGAAGTTCGAGCAGCGTCTCGAAGGTCTGGTCAACGGCACCTTCGCCAAGGTCTTCAAGTCCGAGGTCCAGCCGGTCGAGATCGCCGGTGCGCTCCAGCGGGAGTGCGACAACAACGCCACCATCTGGAACCGGGACCGCACCGTGGTCCCCAACGACTTCATCGTGGAACTGAGCACGCCGGACTTCGAGCGCCTCAGCCCCTACTCCGGGCAGCTCGGCGACGAGCTGGCCGGCATGGTGCGCGACTACGCCAAGCAGCAGCGCTACACCTTCATGGGCCCGATCAAGGTCACCCTGGAGAAGGCGGACGACCTCGACACCGGCCTGTACCGGGTGCGCTCGCGCACCCTCGCCTCCTCCGCCAGCCAGCAGGGCGCGGCCCCCTCGGCTCCGGCCGGCCGCCCCGCCCAGGGCGGCTACGGCTACCCGCCCGCCGCTCCCACCGGAGCACCTCCGATGCCGGCCGCGCCGCCGCCCGGCGCGCGGCCCGGCGGCTACGGCTACCCTCAGCCCGCCCCGCAGCGGCCCTCGGCCGCCCCGGCGAGCAGCGGGCGCACCCGCTACTGGATCGAGATCAACGGCAACCGCCACCAGATCTCCCGCCCGACGCTCGTGCTGGGCCGCAGCACCGAGGCTGACGTGCGGATCGACGACCCCGGCGTCTCCCGCCGGCACTGCGAGATCCGGACCGGAACGCCCTCGACGATCCAGGATCTCGGTTCCACCAACGGCATCGTGGTGGACGGGCAGCACACCACCCGCGCTACGCTCCGCGACGGCTCGCGGATCGTCGTGGGCAGCACCACCATCATTTACCGGCAAGCCGAAGGGTGAAGCGGGGGCAATGTCAGAGCTGACCCTCACGGTCATGCGGCTGGGTTTCCTGGCCGTTCTGTGGCTGTTCGTGATCGTGGCCGTGCAGGTCATCCGCAGCGACCTGTTCGGTACGCGTGTCACCCAGCGCGGGTCGCGCAGGGAGGCCGCGCGTCCGCAGCAGGCCGCCCGGCAGCAGTCCGCGCCCCCGCAGCAGCGCGCCCAGCAGGGCGGCGGCGGACGGCGGGGCCGCAACGCCCCCTCCAAACTGGTTGTGACCGAAGGCACACTGACCGGCACCACCGTCGCGCTGCAGGGCCAGACCGTCACCCTGGGCCGGGCACACGACTCCACGATCGTGCTGGACGACGACTACGCCTCCAGCCGCCATGCCAGGATCTACCCGGACCGCGACGGCCAGTGGATCGTCGAGGATCTCGGCTCCACCAACGGCACCTATCTGGACCGGTCCCGGCTGACGACCCCCACACCGATCCCGCTGGGCGCGCCGATCCGCATCGGCAAAACCGTCATCGAGCTGCGGAAGTAGTACGACAATGAGCGAGCGGAGCGAGCACGCAGCGGCAGGCCGCACCCCGGTCTCCGGCGCGCTCCCGACCGGAGGGTGGGCAGTGTGGCTCGACACGACCGGCTGTACCCGGAGCCGACTGGCGAGGTGCGCATGAGTCTGTCACTGCGCTTCGCCGCCGGATCGCACAAAGGCATGATCCGGGAGGGCAACGAGGACTCCGGTTACGCCGGTCCGCGCCTGCTCGCCATCGCCGACGGCATGGGCGGTCAGGCGGCGGGCGAGGTCGCCTCCTCCGAGGTCATCTCCACCCTGGTCACGCTCGACGACGACGTGCCCGGCTCCGACATCCTCACCTCCCTCGGCACCGCCGTGCAGCGCGCCAACGACCAGCTGCGCGCCATGGTCGAGGAGGACCCCCAGCTCGAGGGCATGGGCACCACCCTCACCGCCCTGCTGTGGACCGGGCAGCGGCTCGGTCTCGTGCACGTGGGCGACTCGCGGGCGTACCTGCTGCGCGACGGGGTGCTGACCCAGATCACCCAGGACCACACCTGGGTGCAGCGGCTCGTCGACGAGGGCCGGATCACCGAGGAAGAGGCCACCACCCACCCGCAGCGCTCCCTGCTGATGCGCGCCCTCGGCAGCGGCGACCACGTCGAACCCGACCTGTCGATCCGCGAGGTCCGGGCCGGCGACCGCTACCTGATCTGCTCCGACGGCCTGTCCGGCGTCGTCTCCCACCAGACGATGGAGGAGACCCTCGCCAGCTACCAGGGCCCGCAGGAGACCGTGCAGGAGCTGATCCAGCTCGCGCTGCGCGGCGGCGGCCCCGACAACATCACCGTCATCGTCGCCGACGTCCTCGACCTGGACACCGGTGACACCCTCGCCGGGCAGCTGTCCGACACCCCGGTCGTGGTCGGCGCCGTCGCCGAGAACCAGCACCACCTGCACGACAACGGCATCATGCAGACCCCCGCCGGCCGCGCCTCCCACCTCGGCCGCCAAGGCCACGGACAGGGCGGCGGCGAGTTCGGCCCGCCCGGCTCCGGCGACACCGGCTACATCCCGAGCGGCAGCTTCGGCGACTACACCGACGAGGACTTCGTCAAGCCGCGCAAGGGCCGCACGTGGCTGAAGCGATCCCTCTACGGCGGCCTGGCCCTCGCGGTCATCGGCGGCGGCCTGTACAGCGGATACCGCTGGACACAGACGCAGTACTACGTCGGCACCAACGGCGAGCACGTGGCGCTGTACCGCGGCATCAGCCAGGACCTGGCCTGGGTGTCGCTCTCGAAGGTGGAGAAGGACCACCCCGAGATCGAACTCAAGTACCTGCCGCCCTACCAGCAGAAGCAGGTCAAGAACACGATCGCCGCAGGTGGTCTGCAGCAGGCGCAGACGAAGATCGAGGCACTGTCCGTGCAGGCCTCCGCCTGCAGGAAGCAGTCGGAACGCACGGCCGCGGAGACCGAGAAGAACGCCAAGACGGGCCAGGGCGAGGCCGGAGGCACCACGGGAACCACCCGTACCTCCCTCACGTCCAAGGCATCACCGACGCCGAACCCGTCGGCCTCCACGAAGTCTCCCTCGTCCAAGTCCCCGACCCCGACCGCGACCGCCACGCCCAACCCCGGCCCGAGCCTCTCCGAGGATGAGCAGAAGGTCGTCGATCAGTGCGGCAAGCAGTAAAGCCGTGAGAGGCCCTGTCACACGATGAGCAGTACTTCGAATTCATCGACCCACCACACGTCCACGATCGGCGCGATCGGCGCACCGAGCCGCCGCAACACCGAACTGGCCCTGCTGATCTTCGCCGTGGTCATCCCGGTGTTCGCCTACGCCAACGTGGGCCTGGCCCTCAACGACCAGGTGCCCGCGGGCCTGCTGGCCTACGGCCTGGGCCTCGGCCTGCTGGCCGGCATCGCCCACTTCTGCGTGCGCAAGTTCGCCCCGTACGCCGACCCACTGCTGCTGCCCCTGGCCACCCTGCTCAACGGTCTCGGCCTGGTCGCCATCTGGCGGCTCGACCAGTCCAAGCTGCTCCAGGGCATCGGCGTGGCCGGCGGCAAGGCGACCAACCAGCTGATCTACACCGCGATGGGCATCGCGCTCTTCGTCGCCGTGCTGTTCTTCCTCAAGGACCACCGCACGCTGCAGCGCTACACGTACATCTCCATGGCGGCCTCGCTGTTCCTGCTGCTGCTCCCGCTGGTCCCGGGCCTCGGCGCCGACGTCTACGGCGCCAAGATCTGGATCCAGGTCGGCAGCTTCACCATCCAGCCCGGTGAGTTCGCCAAGATCGTGCTCGCGGTCTTCTTCGCCGGCTACCTGATGGTCAAGCGGGACGCGCTGGCCCTGGCCAGCCGCCGCTTCATGGGCCTGTACCTGCCGCGCGGCCGCGACCTCGGCCCGATCCTCGTCGTCTGGGCGATCTCGATCCTCATCCTGGTCTTCGAGACCGACCTCGGTACGTCGCTGCTGTTCTTCGGAATGTTCGTCATCATGCTGTACGTCGCCACCGAGCGGACCAGCTGGATCGTCTTCGGTCTGCTGATGTCCGCGGCCGGCGCCGTCGGCGTGGCGAGCTTCGAGCCGCACATCCAGGTGCGTGTCCAGGCCTGGCTCGACCCGATGCACGAGTACGTGCTCAGCCGCACCCCGGGCGTCCAGGGAGTCCACTCCGACCAGCTGCAGCAGGCCCTGTGGGCGTTCGGCTCCGGCGGCACCCTCGGCACCGGCTGGGGCCAGGGCCACTCCGAGCTGATCCGGTTCGCCGCCAACTCCGACTTCATCCTCGCCACCTTCGGCGAGGAGCTGGGCCTGGCCGGCATCATGGCGATCCTGCTGATCTACGGCCTGATCGCGGAACGCGGCGTGCGCACCGCCCTCGCCGCCCGCGACCCGTTCGGCAAGCTGCTCGCCATCGGCCTGTCCGGCGCCTTCGCCCTCCAGGTCTTCGTCGTGGCCGGCGGTGTGATGGGGCTCATCCCGCTGACCGGTATGACGATGCCGTTCCTCGCCTACGGCGGCTCCTCCGTGATCGCCAACTGGGCGCTGATCGGCATCCTGATCCGCATCAGCGACACCGCCCGCCGGCCGGCGCCCACGCCCGCGGCCAACCCCGACGCCGAGATGACCCAGGTGGTCCGCCCGTCATGAACAAGCCCCTGCGCCGGATCGCGATCTTCTGCGGACTCCTCGTGATGGCCCTGCTGATCCGCGACAACTGGCTCCAGTACGTCAAGTCCGACTCGCTGCGCACCGACAAGGACAACCGCCGGGTCGCCATCGAGCGGTACGCGAACCCGCGGGGCGACATCATCGTCGACGGCGACCCGATAACGGGATCCGTCGAGTCCAAGAGCGGCGACTTCAAGTACAAGCGCACGTACAAGAACGGGCCCATGTGGGCCCCGGTCACCGGCTACTCCTCGCAGGCCTTCGACAGCAGCCAGCTGGAGAAGATCAACGACGGCATCCTCACCGGCAACGACGACCGGCTCTTCTTCCGCAACACCCTCGACATGATCACGGGCAAGCAGAGGCAGGGCGGCAACGTCGTCACCACGCTCAACGCGGCCGCGCAGAAGCAGGCGTACGAGGGCCTCAAGAACCAGGGCGGCAAGGGCGCCGTGGTCGCCCTCGACCCGTCCACCGGCAAGATCCTCGCGCTCGCCTCGTACCCGTCGTACGACCCCTCGTCCTTCGCGGGCAACTCCACCGACGTGGACTCCAAGAACTGGACCAAGCTCCAGAAGAAGAACAACCCGGCCGACCCGATGCTGAACCGGGCGCTGCGCGAGACCTACCCGCCGGGCTCCACCTTCAAGGTGGTCACGGCCGCGGCCGCGCTGGAGAACGGGCTGTACAAGTCGGCGGACGAGAACACCGACTCCCCGCTGCCCTACGTCATGAAGGGCACCACGACCGAGCTGAAGAACGAGGGGAACATCCCCTGCAAGAACGCGAACATGCGTGAGGCGCTGCGGGTCTCCTGCAACACCGTCTTCGGCAAGATCGGCGCCGACCTCGGCAACGACAAGATGCTGGCCGAGGCCCAGAAGTTCGGCTTCGACTCCGAGCAGTTCACCCCGGTCCGCGCCAATGCCTCGGTGTTCTCCGAGCACATGAACCCCTCGCAGACCGCCCTGTCCTCCATCGGCCAGTACAACACCGCGGCCACCCCGCTGCAGATGGCCATGGTCGCCTCGGCCGTCGCCAACGACGGCAAGCTGATGAAGCCGTACATGGTCGACGAGCTGCAGTCCTCCAACGTCGACCCGGTCGCCAAGACCGAGCCGAAGGAGCTGAGCCGGCCACTGTCGCCGACGAACGCGCAGATCCTGCAGTCGATGATGGAGACCGTCGTCAAGAGCGGCACGGGTCAGAGGGCGCAGATCGGCGGCGGTGTCACCGTCGGTGGCAAGACGGGTACCGCCCAGCACGGTGTGGCGAACAGCGCCAACCCGTACGCGTGGTTCATCTCATACGCCAGGCTCAGCGACGGCAGCTCGCCGGTCGCCGTGGCCGTGGTGGTCGAGGACGAGAACGCCAACCGCGACGACATCTCCGGTGGCGGCCTGGCCGCCCCGATCGCGAAGAACGTCATGGAGGCGGTCATCAAGTCCCAGAAGTGACCCTGCACACGTCCCCTTCACATCGTTGCACGTTGCGATACCGGTCCTGTATCGGGTTACGGGCTTGGCCAGGTCACACAACGCGAGCCGGGTACGGTAGGCCCGGACGGCAGCCTTCGGCCGCACACGGACGTGCGCGGCCGAGACCGACGGAGAGGGCTGGTAGGTAGCTATGGAAGAGCCGCGTCGCCTCGGCGGCCGGTACGAGCTGGGCCAGGTGCTCGGCCGTGGTGGCATGGCGGAGGTCTACCTCGCGCACGACACCCGGCTCGGCCGCACCGTGGCGGTGAAGACGCTGCGCGCGGACCTCGCGCGCGATCCGTCCTTCCAGGCCCGCTTCCGCCGGGAGGCCCAGTCGGCCGCCTCGCTCAACCATCCCGCGATCGTCGCGGTCTACGACACGGGCGAGGACTACATCGACGGGGTCTCGATCCCGTACATCGTGATGGAGTACGTCGACGGCTCGACGCTCCGTGAGCTGCTTCACTCCGGCCGCAAGCTCCTGCCCGAGCGTGCGATGGAGATGACCATCGGCATCCTCCAGGGCCTGGAGTACGCCCACCGCAACGGCATCGTCCACCGTGACATCAAGCCGGCGAATGTCATGCTGACGCGCAACGGCCAGGTCAAGGTGATGGACTTCGGCATCGCCCGGGCCATGGGCGACTCCGGCATGACCATGACCCAGACCGCGGCGGTCATCGGCACGGCCCAGTACCTCTCCCCGGAGCAGGCCAAGGGCGAGCAGGTCGACGCCCGGTCGGACCTCTACTCGACCGGCTGTCTCCTGTACGAGCTGCTGACGGTGCGGCCGCCCTTCGTGGGCGACTCCCCGGTGGCCGTGGCCTACCAGCACGTCCGCGAGGAACCGCAGGCGCCGAGCGTCTTCGACCCCGAGATCACCCCCGAGATGGACGCCATCGTCCTGAAGGCGCTGGTCAAGGACCCGAACTACCGCTACCAGTCGGCCGACGAGATGCGCGTCGACATCGAGGCCTGCCTCGACGGCCAGCCGGTCGCGGCAACGGCCGCGATGGGCGCGGTCGGCTACGGCGGCTACCCCGACGACCAGCCGACGACGGCACTGCGTCCGGGCGCCGACGCGGGAGCGACGACCATGCTCCCGCCGATGAACCCGGACGAGGGCGGCTTCGGCTACGACGACCGCCCCGACCGGCGCCGCCAGCAGAAGAAGAACAACACCTCCACGATTCTCCTCGTGGTCGCTGCCGTCCTGGTCCTGATCGGCGCGATCCTGATCGGTAAGTGGGCGTTCAGCGGCAAGAAGGCGGACGAGACCTTCCCGGCCCCGAACTTCGTAGGCAACAGCTACCCCACCGCCCAGAAGATGGCCGAGAACTCGGACCTGAAACTGGCGCCGCCCACCCGCAAGCCGTGCGACGACCAGCCGAAGGGCAACGTCTGCTCCCAGAACCCCACGCAGGGCACGGACGTGAAGAAGGGCCAGACGATCACCTTGGTGGTCTCGACCGGCGCACCCAAGGTCACCGTGCCGGATGTCCGCGGCATCCAGTTCGACGACGCCGAGTCCCAGCTGAAGGACAAGGGCTTCACGGTCGAGAAGAAGGTCGAGGTCTCCACGCAGACCCCGGGTGTCGTCACCAACGAGAACCCCCCGGGCGGCACGAAGAAGGAGAAGGGCTCCACGATCACGCTCACGGTCGCCAAGGCCGAGGAGAAGATCACGATCCCCAGCGACCTCGTCGGCAAGTCCTGCGACGACGCCAAGACCGAGCTGCAGAACCTGGGCCTGGTGCCGACCTGCAACGACACCGCCACGAACAACCCCGACGACAACGGCAAGGTCCTCTCGACCAACCCGCAGGCGGGCGAACAGGTCTCCAAGAACACCAACGTGGTGATCAACGTCGGCAAGTCGCAGGACGACCAGGGCGGACAGACGCAGGTCCCGCAGGTCGTGCAGCAGAAGCTGAAGGACGCCCGGAACATGCTTCAGCAGGCGGGGCTTCAGGTCGCCGTCCAGGGCTCCCAGGACGACAACGCCATCGTCGTCACCTCCAACCCGCAGCCGGGCACCACGGTCAACCAGGGCGACACGGTCACCCTGTTCACGGTGGACCAGGGCGGCAACGGCAACAACGGCGGGACGAACATCTTCGGCGGCACCAGCGGCTGACACCCCGCACACGCGGATGGGCCCCTGCCGGGACTTCCCGGCAGGGGCCCATCCGCGTGTGCGGCACGGACTGCGATCGCACGGCAGTTCCTCCGTCGATCGTGTCTTCATATGCCACTACTCGTTGATCGGGTGGGGTGGGGACTCGCAACTCTGCCCCGGCCAGATGGCCACGACCCGAAGGGGCAGAACATGATCAACGAATCAGCGTTGCTGGAGTCGAAGACCCTCCGCAGCAGTGTGCTGGACCGCACGGACGTGCTGGACCGCGTGAAGGCACTGTCACTGCTGCCGGACGGGATGCACGTGACGACGGCGATGGTGGCGGCGTACTTCGAGGTCACCGTCAAGACACTCGAATCCGTATTGGAGGACCACCGAAGCGAGCTGGAAGTCAGCGGATACCAGGTTCTGACAGGCAAGCGACTGGCCCTCTTTAAGGGGGCCAGTGGGATCCAGTCGCGCTCCAGGGCACTCGCCCTCTTCTCCCGCCGAGCCGTCCTCAACATCGCCATGCTGCTCCGGGACAGCGAAGTCGCACGTCAGGTGCGTGTGTACCTCCTGGACATGGAGTACCTGGCACGTACACAACCTGTGGACAACTCCGTCCACAGCGAAGTCGTCTCCCTCGACGACCGCATCGACCAGCGCATCACCCACATCCTCGGCAAGACGGTCGTGCCGATGTTCAACGCCCTGATCGAAACATCTGGCGAGCACCGCAAGGAGCTGATCGCTCTTCGCTCGGGAGTCCAGCGCATCGAGCGCCGACTCCACCAGCACCACGCACGGCTGCAGAGGCTCGAGGGGGTACGAGACGACCGACCCGCCGTCGGAGTCATGGCCGCCATGGACGTCATGAACGGCCGCACGTTCGAGCAGCACATCGCCAAACTGCTGCGACGCGACGGCTGCACCAACGTCGTCGTACAGGGCGGGCACGGAGACCGGGGCGTCGACATCATCGGGCTCACGGCCGACGGGCGACGCCTCGTTGTCCAGTGCAAGAGGCTCGCGCCCTACCTCTCCATCACCAGCCCCGACCTGCAGAAGTTCGTCGGCGCGGCCAAGGTTCTGTACAGCGCAGAGGTGGCCCTCTTCGTGGCGACCTGCCCCTTCACCCCTGAGGCCCTGCACATCGCCGCCGAGGCAGGGATCACCGTCGTACACCGTGGGGTGCTGGAAGAGTGGAGCGCCGGCGAACCGCTGAGGGTTCTGGAGTAGGCACCGCCTGACCCGAAAGAGGCCCGAAGCCGCAAAGGGTAGTTGCGGCTTCGGGCCTTCGCCATGCTAGGTGACTGAGCTCCCGCAAGGAACTCAGTCACCTCAGCGCAGCTCCGCCGGCGGCGTCCGCTTGCTGTCCACCTTCTCCACGCGGACCAGCTCGCCCCACACCACATAGCGGTACTCGGACGTGTAGACCGGGGTGCACGTCGTCAGGGTGATGTAGTGGCCCGGCTTCTTCTTGCCGGACTCCTCGGGGATCTGGGAGAGGACCTTGACGTTGTACTTCGAGGTCTCGGGGAGGATCGAGTACACCTTGTAGACGTACCAGTCGTCCTTCGTCTCGAAGACGATCGGGTCGCCCTTCTCCACCTTGTCGATGTTGTGGAACTTCGCGCCGTGGCCGTCCCGGTGGGCGGCGAGGGTGAAGTTGCCCTTCTTGCCGGTCATGGGGAGCGTGGCCTTGCCGGGGTCCGTGTAGTAGCCGGCCACGCCGTCGTTGAGGACGTCCGTGCCCGTGCCCTTCTCGACCAGCACCTCACCGTTGCGCATCGCCGGCACGTGCAGGAAGCCGATGCCGTCCTTGGTGTCCAGCGCGCCGGGGCCCGAGTCGGTCGCCTGGGCCCAGTGGTCGCGGACCTTGTCGGCCTGTCGGTCCGCCTTGCGGTCCGCTATCACGTTCGTCCACCAGAGCGAGTAGACGACGAACAGGCCCAGCAACACTCCTGCCGTGATGAGGAGTTCACCGAAGACGCTGACCGCCAGGGCGATCCGGCCGGGCCGGCGGCGCGGGGCCGGGGCCGCGTCGGACGCGTCGGTGTGCTCTTCGGTCTCGTCGGCGGTCGCTGCCACTTGTTCCCTCTGCCTTACTCGATGAGCGCGTCCGGCTTGCCCTTGCTGCGCGGGCGTTCCTCGACCATCTTGCCCCAGACGATCAACCGGTACTTGCTGGTGAACTCCGGCGTACAGGTGGTGAGGGTGATGTACCGGCCCGGCTCGGTGAATCCGGAGCCCCTGGGGATCGGATTCAGCACGCCGGTGTTGGACGGCGGGGTCACCGGCAGCATCGAGGTCACCTTGTACACGAAGTACGTGTCCTGCGTCTCGACCACGACCGGGTCGCCGGCCGTGAGCCTGTTGATGTACCGGAACGGTTCACCATGGGTGTTGCGGTGCGCCGCCAGTCCGAAGTTGCCGGTCTTCGCGTCCGGCATCGCCGTCTTCAGCGCACCCTCGCCGTAGTGCCCGACCATGCCCTTGTCGAGCACCTTCTTGTTGCTGACGCCCTCCGCGATCGGCGCCACCACGTCCAGCTTCGGGATGTGCAGGATGGCGAAGCCCTGCCCCGGCTCGAACACCCCGGGGGCCCGCTTGCCGCTGGCCCAGTCGTCCTGCAGCTGGTGTGTCTCGCTGCCCGCCTGCGCATGGGCACGGACGTTCGTCCACCACAGCTGGTACGTGACGAACAGCAGCATCAGCACACCGGTGGTGATGAACACCTCGCCGATCGCCCGGCTCGCGACGACGGCCGGGCTCGGCCTGCGCAGCCGCGCCTGGCGCCGGGCCTCGACACGGGAGAGCGGCCGCTGCGACGCCGACGCCAAGGAGGTGTCCGGCCCGCCCGCCGGCCGGACGGTCCCGCCATGGCGGCCGCCGCGCCGCTTGGCGGCCTTTCTGCGGGCCGCACGGCCGCCCGGTGTGGTTCCGGTGACGGACGAGGCCGAGGAGGCCGCAGAGGCACGCAGAGGCCCGCTCTCCGGGCCCGGCGCCGGATCGGGGATCCGCAGCGCCACCGTCTCGTCGTCGATCGGCGTCAGCAGCGCGGTCGCCCGCTCGTCCACCGAAGCCGTCGAACGCATCGCAGGCGCCTGATACGACTGATACGACTGATGTGCTTGAGGCACCTGATGCGCTTGAGGCGCCGAAGCCATCGGAGGCATCGGCGCCGTAGGGGGGTCGCCCGCGGCCGCATACGGCGCAGAGCCGTAGGACTCGTACGGTGTCTCCCCGTACAAGTCCTCGCGCTCCGGGCGCAGCGCGGTCACGCCGTGGCCCTGCCCACCACCGGGGCGAGCCCCGCAGACCTCGCCACGGCACCCTGGTCGCCGCACTCCACCAGCCAGTTGGCCAGCATCCGGTGCCCATGCTCGGTCAGCACCGACTCGGGGTGGAACTGCACGCCCTCGACCGGCAGTTCGCGGTGACGCAGGCCCATGATGATGCCGTCGTGCGTGCGGGCCGTGACCTCCAGCTCCGCCGGGACAGTGGCCGGCTCGGCGGCCAGCGAGTGGTACCGGGTCGCCGTGAAGGGCGAGGGCAGCCCGGCGAAGACGCCCTTGCCCTCGTGCTCCACCGGAGAGGTCTTGCCGTGCAGCAGCTCGGGCGCGCGGTCCACCACACCGCCGTACGCCACCTGCATCGACTGCATACCCAGGCAGACACCGAAGACGGGAACACCGGTCGCGGCGCAGTGGCGGACCATGTCCACGCACACCCCGGCCTCCTCCGGCGTCCCGGGCCCGGGCGAGAGCAGCACGCCGTCGAAGCCGTCCTGGGCGTGCGCCGTCGACACCTCGTCGTTGCGCAGCACCTCGCACTCGGCACCCAGCTGGTACAGGTACTGGACGAGGTTGAAGACGAAGCTGTCGTAGTTGTCGACGACGAGAATCCGCGCACTCACTGGTTGTCCACCGTCACATCGTTGAAGGGCAGCAGCGGTTCGGCCCAGGGAAAGACGTACTGGAAGAGGACATAGATCACGGCCAGGACCAGTACGAGTGAGATCAGCGCCCTCACCCACGCGTTCCCCGGCAGATGCCGCCAGATCCAGCCGTACATGCCGTCCCTTCCGTTCCACCACGGCACCTGACTCACGCCGTACTGCACCAGACTAACGGCGCAGCGCCTTCGGTTCGCCTGACTCCACGGGCTGGGTGGAGTCAAGGTGCGCCCACACGATCAGCCGGTGACTGTGCCCCCATTCCGGATCGCATGTGGTCAGCGTCAGATACCGGCCCGGACGTGCGTACCCCGACTTACGTGGCACAGGGTCGATCACCTCAACGTCCGTCGGCACGGTTTTGTAGGGCCCTTTGTCGATCCGATACGTGAACCAGGTGGTTCCGTCCGTGAGCACCACCGCGTCACCCGGCCGCAGCCGCGGGAAGTCCTTGAAGGGGTCACCGTAGGTGCGCCGGTGACCGGCGACCGCGAAGTTGCCCTCCTGACCGAGCCGGGCGGTCCCGGTGTAGTGGGCGAGGCCCTTCTTCAACACGTCGGTGCCCGTGCCCTCCAGCACCGGCTTGTTCCACGTGGAACCGAGCCGCGGGATGTACATGATCGCGAACGGCTCGCCGTAGTGGTACGCCGCCGGATCCGCCGCGCTCGGCGCCGCCCCGGTGCTCCCCCCGGCGGGCCGGACCCTCTCCTT
The DNA here is from genome assembly GCF_044768135.1 of Streptomyces sp. NPDC101165. NCBI lineage: Bacteria > Bacillati > Actinomycetota > Actinomycetes > Kitasatosporales > Streptomycetaceae > Streptomyces > Streptomyces sp. NPDC101165. The sequence continues at coordinate 259,428 of NZ_JBIWPG010000006.1, forward strand.
CGACCACTGCTGGTGCAGTTGGTCGATCTGGTCGTTCATGACGCCGTCGGCCTGGACGCCGGTCCAGAACAGCACGTAGACGACGAAGAGCACGATCAGGGTGCCGACGGTGATGCACAGTTCGCTGACGGTCCGGACGATCACGCGCACCGGCGGCTCCTGACGGGGTGGACCTACTCCACTGGCTTCGCGTAGTGCAGATCCACTGTGCCCGAGTAGCCCGGCAGAGTCACCGTCCCGTCCTCGGTGACTTTCCAGCCGAGGCCGTACACGTTGACGTACACCATGTAGGTCTGGATCGCCTTGCTCGCGGCGAGCGCCTGCTGCAGCTTCCCGGGGTCCCCGATGGCGGTGATCTTGTACGGCGGTGAGTAGACGCGGCCCTGGAGGATCAGGGTGTTGCCCACACAGCGCACCGCGCTGGTGGAGATCAGCCGCTGGTCCATGACCTTGATGCCCTTGGCCCCGCCCTGCCACAGGGCGTTGACCACGGCCTGCAGGTCCTGCTGGTGGATGACCAGGTAGTCGGGCTGCGGCTCGGGGTAGCCGGGGAGCTTGGCGGTCGCGTTCGGCGGGGCGTCGTTCAGAGTGACGCTGATCGCCTTGCCGCTGAGCTTCTCGGTGCCCGTGGTGTCCTCCAGGCCCCGCAGCTTCTCGTCCTGGGCCCTGGTGCTCCCGTCGTCGCTCTCGGCGAGCGCGTCCACGCTGTCACGCAACGTGGCGTTGGACTCGTCCAGCTCCTTGTTCTTGCGGCTGCGCTCCTGGATCAGGTCGGACAGCTTCAGCAGGGAGCCGTCCTGGCGGATGTCGGTGCCCTTGGCCGTGTTGAAGCTGGTGAAGAAGATGAGCCCGGCCAGAGCGAAGACGGCGACGGTGAGGAGCCGCACCGGGCGGATGCGAAGTCCACGAGACGGGCCGGAACCCGTTGATCCCGTCCCGGGAGAGTCGGCAGAATTGCTCAACGTACCCTTATCTCCTTCGGCGCCGCGGAAGCACTACGCTAACGGACGCCCGGGGGAGCACTAAGTGTCCCCTTGTACGCTGCCCCGGACCGACCCAGTTACCTGCGCGGCCACGCAGCGCATCGACAGGAGAGACCCTCGTGCCGAAGTCACGTATCCGCAAGAAGGCCGACTACACGCCGCCGCCCGCGAAGCAGGCGCAGGCCATCAAGCTCACCAACCGCGCCTGGGTCGCGCCGGTCATGCTGGCCATGTTCCTCATCGGCCTGGCCTGGATCGTCGTCTTTTATGTGAGCAACGGCTCGCTGCCGATCGACAGCCTGGACAACTGGAACATCGTGGTCGGCTTCGGCTTCATCGCCGCCGGGTTCGGCGTCTCCACGCAGTGGAAGTAGCGGGTCACGCGCCAGCTCTGCCCAGGGCTGTTCACTGAGTTATCCACAGGCTGGTTCGATTTCCACACCCCACCTGGGGAAAAGACTACGATCTGTGGATAACCCATCGGACGTTGACGCCGGTGTGACAGCCCTACTGGCCTTCACACACCCGTTCGCCCCCTGCCCGACCTGCGGAAACGCATCCGAGCGGCAGGGGGCACAGCTGTTCCCGCACAGCGTGCACAAGATCCGGCACACGCTGTGGACAACGGTTCGGTATCAGGTGAGTTGAGCCGTCCTGACCAGCACCATGACCACCACCACGGCCATGACGAGCACACAGGTGCCGTACTGGACCAGCGTCCGCTTCTCGCGCGGGGCGTGGACCATGGCGTAGCCGGTGACGACACCGGCTACCAGGCCGCCGATGTGGGCCTGCCAGGCGATGTTGTGGAAGCCGAAGGTGAAGATCAGGTTGATCACCAGCAGGGCGATGATCGGCCGCATGTCGTAGTTCAGCCGGCGCATCAGGACTGCGGTCGCGCCGAACAGGCCGAAGATCGCACCGGAGGCGCCTAGTGAGGCCTGCGACGGGCCTGCGAGCAGATACGTCAGCGCACCGCCGGCCAGCCCGGAGACGAAGTACAGCGCGAGATAGCGGGCGCGGCCGAGGGCCGCTTCCAGCGGGCCGCCGATCCACCACAGGCTGAGCATGTTGAAGCCGATGTGCCAGGGCGCCTCGTGTGTGAACATCGAGGTCACGAAGCGGTACCACTCGCCGTCGACGACGCCCATCGTCGGCTGGTAGGGCTTCGGGGGCCACTGGCCGATCAGGACCAGGTCGTTGAGCAGCGAGCTCTTGGCCTGTACCGCGATGAACACGGCGATGTTGATCCCGATGAGAATCTTGGTGACCAGTCGCGGGTCGGCCGTGACCGTCCCGCCCGCCACGGTGCGCGGCTGGGACGCGGCCGGGGCGTGTCCCGTGCCGGAGCCGCTGCGCACGCACTCGGGGCACTGGAAGCCGACCGAGGCGCTGACCATGCACTCGGGGCAGATGGGGCGCTCGCAGCGGGTGCAGCGCACGCCGGTCTCGCGGTCCGGGTGCCGGTAGCACCCGGGCAGGCTCCGGGCGTCCTGCGTACTGCCTTCGGCCTGTTCCATGAGTTCCCCTTGTTGGTCGTGGCCTGTCCCCCGGCCCATACCCCGCCCCGCTCTTCCCTACGGACGAGCGGGACGTTTGGTTCCCTGTGGTTCTCCGGGGCGGATGCCGGGTGTGCCCGGGCTCAGCCCTCGCGCTTCGCCACGACGACCGTCTCGATGACGACGTCGTCGACCGGCCGGTTGTTCGGGAGGGTGGTGGGCGCGGCGGCGATCGCGTCCACGACCTTCTGACTGGCTCCGTCCGTGACCTCGCCGAAGATCGTGTGCTTGCGGTTCAGGTGTACGGCGGGGCTGACCGTGATGAAGAACTGGGAGCCGTTGGTGCCCGGTCCCGCGTTGGCCATGGCGAGCAGGTAGGGGCGGTCGAAGCGCAGGTCCGGGTGGAACTCGTCCGCGAACTCGTAGCCGGGGCCGCCGATGCCGTTGCCCAGCGGGTCGCCGCCCTGGATCATGAAGCCGCCGATGACCCGGTGGAAGATCGTGCCGTCGTAGAGCTTGTCGTGGCTCACCGCGCCGGTGCCCGGGTGCGTCCACTCCCGCTCGCCCTGAGCGAGCTCGACGAAGTTTCTGACCGTCGCGGGCGTGTGGTTCGGGAACAGCCTGACCACGATGTCGCCGTGGTTGGTCTTCAGGGTGGCGTAGAGCTGCTCGGCCACGACATGCCTTCCGTTGTCCTCGTGTGACTCCCCGATCCTCGCACGCTGGGGGCCGGCGACGCCCGGGTGCCGTGAGTTCCGCCGCGGAGGGAGCGCGCGGCGGCTATTCGTGGCAGGGTCGACTGGAAGCCCTTGTTGCACCCATATGCCCGCCCTCGCATGACGCGCGGGCTGTTGGCAGGCATGATCCTTAAAAGGGTGGAAAGGCGAATTACCGTACGCCACCGAGGAGGAGGAAACCCGTGACCCGCATCGACAGCGTGCGCGCCGCGACCGGCTCGGCGAAGGACAGCGTGCTGCACGCCGCGGAAGTGGTGGCGCCCTACGCCGACACGGCCAAGGAGCGTGCCGCGTACTACGCGCAGGAGGCACGCGTACGGCTGGCGCCCGTCGTGTCCCAGGCCGCCGAACAGGCCCGCGTGCAGTACGACGCCCGGCTCGCCCCGCGGCTGGAGCAGGCCCTTGCGCATGTGCCGCCGAAGGTGGACCTGGCCGCGCAGGAGGCCGCCGACCTGACCCGGAAGGCTGCCCGGCAGGCGGCCGAGTACTCCCGTCCGAAGATCGAGCAAGCGATGGCCGCCGCCGCTCCGGTGGCGGACGAGGCTGCCGCGCGGGGTGCCGCCGCGCTGGTCGCGCTGCGTGGTCAGGTCTCGGCGCAGGAGATCCAGAAGCTGGCCCGCAGGAATGAGCGGCGTTCCCGGCGGGGTCGTGCTCTGAAGGTGCTGGCGCTGCTCGGCCTGGTGGCGGGCGGCGCGTTCTGTGCCTGGAAGTGGTGGGACAAGCAGGCCAATCCCGACTGGTTGGTGGAGCCGCCTGCCGCGACGGAGGTGCCCGAGTCCGGTCGGTTGAGTTCGGTGGACGGCACCGGCACCTCGGTGCTGGACCCGGAGGTGCAGGCGAAGCAGTCCGAGGAGGACGCGGCCGACCGCGACGACAAGGACTGAGGCGGGCCGGCACCGTCCGGGTGCCGGTTCGGGTGCCGGCTGGGCCGTGGGGGGGGGGGCCGGGGGGGGCCCCCCCCCCCCCCCGCGGGGGGGGGCCCCCCCGTGGGTTACGGGTGGGGGCCGCCCAACCCCCCTGTATTTTATTTAAACCCCAAATCGACAAAAGTTTGTATTCAATG
>NZ_JBIWPG010000006.1:263719-475954 GCF_044768135.1 Streptomyces sp. NPDC101165
AATCCCCTTTGTGGGGGGGCCCGCCCCGGGGGGGGGGGGGGGGGGGGGGGGGGGGGGGGGGGGGGGCGCCGGGGGGGGGGGCCCCCCCCCCCACGGCTCGTTCTTGCCGCCCCTCGTTCGTTCCGGTCTGCGGACCGCATACGCGCCTTGAATGGATATTCACCCCATATGCGACATAGTTGTATAGAAAGTGATCAAGTATCCCGAGAGGCGGCCCGGCCCGCCCCACCCTCCTCACAAGGACCGCCCCTTGAAGACCGTCGTCGTCACCGGAGCCACCAGCGGCATCGGCAAGGCCACCGCGCTCGACCTGGCCGCCCGCCGCTTCCACGTCATCGGCACCGCCCGTACCCCCGACAAGGCCGAGAAGCTCATGGCCGCCGCGGCCGAAGTCGGCCTCACCGTGCGCACCGTCCTCCTCGACGTGACGGACCGGCGCTCCTGCCAGGACGCCGTCACGGAGATCGACGAGCTGACGGACGGGGGCCCCTGGGCCCTGGTCAACAACGCGGGAATCGCACCGGTCGGCGCCTTCGAGGACGTGTCCGAGGAGGACGCCCGGGACGCCCTGGAGGTCAATCTGCTGGGCGTGGCCCGGATGACCCGGCTGGTGCTGCCGGGCATGCGGCGCCGGGGCGAGGGGCGGATCGTCCAGATGAGTTCGCTCGGGGGGCTGGTCTCGGTCCCGTTCACCGGCTGGTACTGCGCGAGCAAGTACGCGCTGGAGGGCCTGACCGACAGCCTGCGCATGGAGATCGCCGGCAGCGGCGTCCACGCCTGTCTGATCGAGCCCGGCTTCATCAACACGCCCATGCTCTCCAAGGGGCTGGCGGATTTTCCGGCCGACTCGCGGTACGCGCACGGCTACATGGCCGCCCGCCGGCTCGTCGCCTCGTGGTCACCGCCCGGCCCGGAGGCCGTCGCCCGCACCGTGCGCCGTGCCCTCCTCGCCCAGAAGCCGCGCCGCCGCTACCGCGTGGGTCCCGGGGCGGTACCGGCCCCCCTGCTGCGTCTCGCGCCCGCCGCCTTCAGCGACCTCGTCGCCCGCACCGCCCTGCGTCTCAAGAAGGGGTGAGAGGGCGCCCGTGACGGGCGCTTCGACCGATCCGGCCCGGGCCGGCGGCCGCTGCCGTCAGGCCGCCATGGGATGCCGGACGGCGTCGGTGGCAGATGCCGCCGGAGCGGCACGTCCCGCGGCGCCCGTATGACGGAGCAGAGCTGGACCTGCCCGTTCACGGCCCGCACCGGAGACTGACGGCCCCGTGCCGGCACGTCGGTTCCGGATACAGGAATTGCCAAATTTCGCAATTGCTTAGATGCTATGTCTGCTGTGCTCGCAGGTAGCCGCGGGCACAGCTTCTGCCCGTCTCGCATCCGGCGGGGGTTCTGCAAGGAGGTCGAGGGGTCGTGTCGGTTCCGCTGTGCCTCAGCTCCACGCAGGTGGAAGCGCCGGTCACCGCCCGATGAGTACGGCGTCGAACACGGCGTTCGCCCGGTCGGTCCGGGGACGGATCGCCTCGCTGCTGCCCTCCCGCTCCGATCTGACCCGGATGCGGCGTGATCCGCGCCGGGACCTGCTCGCCGGGCTCACCGTGGCGATCGTCGCGCTGCCCCTCGCCCTGGGCTTCGGTGTCTCCTCCGGGCTCGGTGCCGAGGCGGGCCTGGCCACCGCGGTGGTCGCCGGCGCGCTCGCGGCCCTGTTCGGCGGGTCCGATCTGCAGGTGTCGGGACCGACCGGGGCGATGACCGTCGTCCTCGTACCGATCGTCGGCCGGCACGGGCCCGCCGGGGTGCTCGCCGTCGGGCTGATGGCGGGCGTCATGCTCGTCGCCCTGGCCGCGCTGCGGACCGGGAAGTACATGCAGTACGTGCCCGCGCCCGTGGTGGAGGGCTTCACCCTCGGCATCGCCTGCGTGATCGGACTGCAGCAGGTCCCGAACGCGCTCGGCGTGGCCAAGCCCGAGGGCGACCGGGTGCTCGTCGTCACCTGGCGGGCGGTCGAGGAGTTCGCGAAGACGCCGAACTGGACCGCCGTCGGCCTCGCGGTCGCCGTGGCCGCGGTCATGCTGGCCGGTGCCCGGTGGCGGCCGACGATCCCCTTCTCCGTCCTTGCCGTGATCGCCGCCACCGTCGTCGCGCAGGCCGCCCGGCTGGACGCGGCCGAGCCGATCGGCGACCTGCCGTCCGGGCTGCCCGCACCCTCCCTCTCCTTCCTCGACCTCGGCTCGCTCGGCTCCCTGCTCGCCCCGGCCGTGGCGGTCGCCGCGCTGGCCGCCCTGGAGTCCCTGCTGTCGGCGTCGGTCGCGGACGGCATGACGGTGGGGCAGAAGCACGACCCGGACCGCGAGCTGTTCGGACAAGGCCTGGCCAACATCGCCGCCCCGCTGTTCGGCGGCGTACCGGCCACCGGGGCGATCGCCCGTACCGCGGTGAACGTGCGGACCGGAGCGAGCTCCCGGCTGGCCGCGTTCACGCACGCCGCCGTCCTCGCGGTGATCGTCTTCGTGGCGGCACCGCTGGTGGCGAAGATCCCGCTGGCGGCGCTGGCCGGCGTCCTGCTGGCCACCGCGATCCGCATGGTCGAGGTCGGCTCGCTGAAGGCGATGGCCAGGGCCACGCGGTCCGACGCCGTGATACTCGTCCTGACCGCGGTCGCGACCCTCGCCCTCGACCTCGTCTACGCCGTCATCCTCGGCCTGGTCGTCGCCGGCGCCCTCGCCCTGGGCGCCGTGGCCAGGCAGGCCCGCCTGGACCAGATGCCCCTCGACCGCGGCGACCACACCGCCGAGGAGCACGCGCTGCTCGCCGAGCACATCGTGGCGTACCGGATCGACGGGCCGCTGTTCTTCGCCGCCGCGCACCGCTTCCTGCTGGAACTGACCGAGGTCGCGGACGTACGGGTCGTCGTGCTGCGCATGTCCCGGGTGTCCACGATGGACGCGACCGGCGCCCTCGTCCTCAAGGACGCCGTCGAGAAGCTGAACCGGCGCGGCATCCTCGTCCTGGCCTCCGGCATACGCCCGGGCCAGCGCCAGGTCCTCGAATCCGTCGGCGCCCTCGAACTGCTGCGGCACGAAGGCCGGGACCACGCCACCACACCCGAGGCCCTCGAGGCCGCGCGGAACCACCTGGAGCACGCCGGAGTCCTGCCCGCCCAGCCCGCCGCGGAGGCGTGATGCCGAGGGAGGCCGACGTCCTGCCGCTACGGCATGTACTCACCCTGCCGGCCGTGCCGGCGGCGGTGCGCACGGCCCGCGAGACGACGGAGCAGGTCCTGACGGAATGGGGGATCGGGCTGCGGCACCCCACCGCCGGCCCGGCCCTGCTGATCCTGAGCGAGCTGGTGACCAACGGCGTGCGGCACGCCGCCGTGCTCTCCCCGCAGCTCACCGTGGTCTACGCGGCGAGCCGGGACTGCCTGTCCTTCGCCGTCCACGACCGTCACCCCTACCAGCCCCAGCTGTACGGCGCCCTCGCCGACACCGGGGCCGGCGGGCTGGCCACCGTCATGGAGCTCACCCTCGGCCTGGGCGGCACCGCAGTCGTGCGCGCACACGCCGACGGCAAAGGCAAGGGCATCTGGATCACCTTGCCCCTGTGACCCCGGACCACAGCCCCTCCCCGCCACCGCACGAGGAAGTTCCATCCGCATGACCATCGACTGGCGCTACACCATCGAGCAGGATCTCGGCATCCTCTCCGTCACCGGCTACCTGGGCCCGGAGGCGGTACGCCGTTTCGGCGGTGCGATCGGCTGGGTCGTCGCCCGCGGCACCGGACCGGTCGTCCTGGACCTGACCGAGCTGCGCGGCTGGTCCGCCGAGGGCCAGCTGGCCATCACCGAGGCCGCCCGCCGCCTCGCCGATTCCGGCCGGAGCCTGGAGCTGGCCGCCATACCCGCCGACGGGTCCCTGGTCCCGGCCGGTGACTGCCCGGACATCCCGGTCCACTGCGACCTGGCCGCCGCGCTCGCCGCCCACGGCCGAGGGCCGTCGGCTCCGGAGGAGGGGCAGCAGGAGTGGCGCACCGACGGCTGGCCCGCCTGACACCCACATGACATCCGTAGCGGCTCACTGAATGAAAGAGACTGTTCCCATGAGCGAAAACCTTCCCTCTTGCCCCGAATGTTCCGGTACGTACACCTACGAGATGGGTGCACTCCTCGTCTGCCCCGAATGCGGCCACGAGTGGTCGACGGCCGAGGGGGCGACGGCCGAGGGGGCGGCCGACGTGGGCGGGGACCGGGTGATCAGGGACGCGGTCGGTAACGTGCTCGCCGACGGCGACACCGTGACCGTGGTGAAGACGCTCAAGGTCAAGGGCAGCCCGACCGGCATCAAGGCGGGTACCAAGGTGCGCAACATCCGGCTCGTCGACGGCGTGGACGGCCACGACATCGACTGCAAGGTCGACGGGTTCGGCGCCATGCAGCTGAAGTCCGGCGTGGTGAAGAAGGTCTGAACCGCGCTCCCGGCATCCGTGCGGCCCGCCTCCTCGGTGCGGGTTCGGTTCTGCCGGTGCCGCGCGCGAGGATGGGGCGCATGTTCGTGACGAGTGGGTGGATGCGATGGCGAGTGGTCCGGCCAGTGGGGCCGTGCCGCGCTGGGGAGGGGACGGCAGGGTGAGTACGCCGCTCTACCAGATGAAGGCCGAGTTCTTCAAAACACTCGGTCACCCGGCCCGCATCCGCGTCCTGGAACTGCTGAGCCAGCGCGAGCACTCGGTGGCGGAGATGCTGCCCGAGGTGGGGATCGAGCCCGCGCACCTGTCCCAGCAACTGGCCGTGCTGCGGCGGGCCAACCTGGTGCGGACCCGCAAGGAGGGCTCGAACGTGTACTACTCGCTGACCAGCCCGGAGGTGGCGGAACTGCTGCGGGTGGCACGCACGATCCTGTCGGGCGTACTGGCGGGGCAGGCGGAACTGCTCGCCGACCTGAAGGCGGCCCAGCCGGAGGGGAAGCAGCCGTCGTAGCGCCGGCCCGGCACTCGCGCCCACACGATCGCGGGCCACGCACGCAAAGACCCCTCCGACCACGTTTCCGCAGTTCAGAGGGGTCATACGTTGTGGAGCCTAGGGGAGTCGAACCCCTGACATCCGCCATGCAAAGACGGCGCTCTACCAACTGAGCTAAGGCCCCGGAAAGGGAAGCGTCAGCCGGATCTTGCGTTCCGGCGGGCGCCGCAGACCAGAGTACCGGGTCACCCCCCGTATCCCGCAAAAAGATTGGGGGTCCCCGCGGATGACCACTCTCCGTAAGATGCTCGTCGTGGTTCGCTACAGCGAACCGCGGATTGTTTGGGGAAGCGATGGGGAGACGCAATGGACGCCGCACAGCAGGAAGCGACCGCGAGAGCGCGGGAGCTGCAGCGGAACTGGTACGGGGAGCCGTTGGGGGCGCTCTTCCGTAAGCTCATCGACGATCTCGGGCTCAACCAGGCCCGTCTCGCGGCGGTTCTGGGCCTGTCGGCCCCGATGCTGTCGCAGCTGATGAGCGGCCAGCGCGCCAAGATCGGCAATCCCGCGGTGGTCCAGCGGGTGCAGCTGCTGCAGGAGCTGGCGGCACAGGTCGCGGACGGCAGCGTCAGCGCGGCCGAGGCGACCGACCGGATGGACGAGATCAAGAAGTCCCAGGGGGGATCCGTGCTCAGCAACACCACTCAGACCACGAGCGGTTCGGGGGCACCGACGGTCAAGCGCGTGGTGCGCGAGATCCAGTCGCTGCTGCGCTCGGTGGCCGCCGCCGGCGACATCATCGAGGCCGCCGACACCCTCGCCCCGAGCCACCCCGAACTGGCAGAGTTCCTCCGGGTCTACGGCGCCGGCCGCACCTCGGACGCGGTCGCGCACTACCAGTCCCACCAGAACTGACCCCGGGGCCCGGTTCCTCGGAGGGGGTCCGGGGCCGGGCCCAGGGGCGTAAGAGGGGGGATGCAGGGGGCACAGGGGGTAGAGGGGGTACACGGGGAACGCGAGGCTAGGGGGAGGAGCGGCGGACTGTCATGGGTGAGGTCTTCGCCGGCCGGTACGAGCTGGCCGACCCGATCGGGCGTGGCGGCGCGGGTGCCGTGTGGCGTGCCTGGGACCACCGGCGCCGGCGCTATGTGGCCGCCAAGGTGCTCCAACAGCGCGACGCCCACTCGCTGCTGCGCTTCGTACGGGAACAGGCGTTGCGCATCGACCACCCCCATGTCCTCGCCCCGGCCAGCTGGGCCGCCGACGACGACAAGGTCCTGTTCACCATGGACCTGGTCGGGGGCGGCTCACTGGTCCACCTCGTCGGCGACTACGGACCACTGCCGCCGGCGTACGTGTGCCTCCTGCTCGACCAGCTGCTGTCGGGACTCGCCGCGGTGCACGCGGAAGGGGTCGTCCACCGGGACATCAAGCCCGCCAACCTGCTGCTCGAAGTGACCGGCACCGGCCGGCCGCGGCTCAGGCTGTCCGACTTCGGCATCGCCATGCGGTTCGGTGAACCACGGCTGACGGAGACCAACCTCGTGGTGGGCACGCCCGGTTACCTGGCGCCCGAGCAGATGCTGGGCTCCGACCCGGACTTCCCCGCCGACCTGTTCGCCGTGGGCCTGGTCGCCCTGTATCTGCTCGAAGGTGCCAAGCCCGACGCCAAGGCCCTGGTGCAGTACTTCGTGGAGCACGGAACTCCCGGCCCGCCCAAGGGAGTTCCCGAGCCTCTCTGGCAGGTCGTCGCCACCCTGCTCCAGCCCGACCCGATGGCCCGTTTCCGCACCGCCACGGGAGCGCGCAAGGCGCTCGCCTCCGCCGCCGAACTCCTGCAGGAGCCCGGCCCCGACGACGAGTTGATCGAGATCTTCGACCAACTCGGGCCGCTGCCCTCCGGGTTCGGCCCCGACGGCCCGCTCAAGCGCGCGTCCGGAGTCCGGGTACGGGAACCACAGTCGGCCACGGACACCGACAGCACCGGGAGACCGGCAGCCGACCCCCGCCTGAGCGACGGCGACTCGCAGCACTACGCGCTTCCCCCGATGTCGGACACCGGCAGCTTCCCTCTCCCGCCCCCACAGCCGACCCCGAGCCCCCAGCCGTACGCCCAGCAGGCACACCCCGGCACCCGGCACGGCATGCCCCCCGCCCCGGCAGCCCCGCCGCCCCCGGTCCCCGAGGCGCAGCCGCACGTCGACACCTCCACCGCTTCGTACACCGCTCAGGACCCGCGGATCCCGCCTCCCGCGTGGCCGACAGGAATGCCCCGCGCGCACGGCCGCCGGGCCCGCCGCGCCGCCCGCCGCCCCGGTCCCCCGGCCAAGGCGGCGATCCCGATCCTGCTTCTGGCGCTGGCCTGCTACGCCGTGGGCTTCTGGGCGCTGACCCGCATCTGAGCCCGCCGGGCCGCCACGGTCCACCCGCCCAGCACCAGCAACAGCACGGTCCCGGTACCGATCCCCCCGACGGCCAGCGCCCGCATCGCGGTGTCACCGCCGCCGGTGCTCCCGGTCGCCGCCACCACCCGGTCCTGTTCCGTGAGCGTGAAGACGTCGTCCGGCACGGGTCGCCCGGCGTACCGGGGCCCGCTCCGCCCTTGCCCGTCGAGCCGTACCCGCAGCGTCACGTCGTACGGCCCCTGCCCGAAGGTGTCGGCCATCTGCTCGCTGAGGTGCACGACCAGGTAGTAGTCACCGGCGAAGCGCATCGCGCTCTCCCCGGTGAGCACGGCGTACCGGTTGGCGTACTCGACCGGCGGCAGCGGTGCGAGGGCGACGGGCTTGCGGGAACCGGTGTAGCCGAGCGAGGCGTCGTCGGCGAGTCCGCGGACCGGGTTGTAGAGCGACAGGTTCAGGGCGCCGCCGACATAACCGTGGCCGCTCGTGGAGCCGTCCAGTTCGGCGACGGCGTGCACCCGGCGTCCCCAGTCGACCGGCACCTTGTAGAAGAGGGTCCGCCCCGGGGTGATGCGGGTCCGCCAGACTCCCTCGCCCAGCAGGCGGGCGGTGGTGAAGCCGGTGCCGCCGGTCCGGTCGCGGGGGTCGCCGGCGAGAGGCTCGGGGGAGGCGGAGTCCCAGGCCTGGGGCGCGGTGGTGGGCCCCGCCTTCGCCAGGCGGGGTTCCGTGACCGGCTTGATCTCCAGATCCCATGGCTGCGCCTGGCCCGCCGTACCGGAGTCGACGCGTTCCACGAGCACGTAGTACGTCCCCGCGCCCGGGCACAGCGTCCGGCCGGGCTCACGTTCGGCCAGGGCCGTGACCGGACGGGGGCTCAGTGCGGCGCCGAAGCGGGCGGAGGCGTTGGAGCAGGAGCCGCCCGAGGCGTCCTGGACCGAGACACGGATGCCGTCGGTGGCCGTGACCGTGGCGTCGGCGGCAGGTACGGCGGTGACGGGAACGTACGCCGTGGTGGTCGCGGTGGCGAGGTCCAGGCGGTAGAAACGCCTGCCGTTCCTCGGGAGGGAACTGCGGTAGGTCCGGCCGGGCTCCAGCCCTGGGGCCTCGGCGGGGCTCGCCGCGCCGGTGACCGGCAGCGCATCCGGAGCGAAGGCGTACGCCCCCGGCTCGCCGGCTGCCGCGACCCCGCCCGGCAGTGCGGCCACGGCGCACAGCACGGCGCTCACGACAGCCGCCCGGCCGCCCCGCCGCCACCATGTCGTACGCCCTCGCCCCCGCACGTGCCACCCCTCCGTCGCCGCGTACCCGACCGGGGCCCATCCTTCCCCGGGCACCCCTGCGCCATCCGTGGAATCCGTACGACCGTCCGAAACACCCGCCCCGTCCGTCCCCGTGTCTCCGCGCCCCGCAGGAACGCCTACACCACCCGCCGGGGACCCGCAACACGAGTCGTACCGAGGGACCCGCCCGGACAACACAAAACCCCGACCGCGCAGGCGGCCGGGGTCTGATCAGATTCTGGATCGGTACTCACGAACCCGTGGGCACGGAGTCAGTCGCCTCCGTCCACAGGTCCTGCTCGGCGCGATCCGCCTGGATCTGGCGGTACACGAGGAGCCCGCCGATGGCGGCCAGTGCGACCAGGAGCAGCTTCTTCACCGCGCGACCTCGTCTTTCCTTGACGTAGGGGACCTCTGGCGCCCGACTATACACACCGACCGATATCGATCGGTGACCTGCGCCGACCCCCAACTCCCGCCCCCGGAAGCGCAATAGACCAGGTCGGCGCCGCTCCGATCGGAGGGTGATCACACCCCCACGGACCGTGACTTTGCTCCCCCTTCGCACTCCCTCACCTGGTTTTGGCGCTTTTCCGACCTTCTTGCGTCCATCCGAGTGGTGTTCATCGGAACATCGACGCGCCACGGGCGGAGGTCCACCACTTCGCGAACCTCATACACATCATGAGGAAAGTACGCAAATCGCCCAACCCGAAAGTGAGGGGCCATGACCCAGAACAAGGTCATGAAGCTGTGGACCGCCATCGTCACCGCCTTCTTCGCGCTGTGCACGGCGCTCGGACTCGCCACCGCCACCGCCACCACCGCGACGGCCGCACCCCGGACCGAGAGCCCGCAGAGCACCACCGCGGAGCGGACGGTCCCGACGATCACGGCGATGCACCCCTGGGCCTGGTCCCATGGCAAGTCACTGCCCCCCACGATGAAGCAGCGGATCCGGGCCGAGGCCCACGGAAAGTCCCCCAGTTGCCGGCACCGCCCCCTCGACGAGACGGAAGCGCAGACGGACCCGGCGAACCAGACCACGGCACCCCTCGACTGCTGAGCCGCACGGCAGCACGCAGCACCGCAGACGTTTCGACATGACGGCGACTTGCGTACGCACCAGTCGACACGGACAGACCCCCGGCCGGGACGGCCGGGGGTCTTGCGCGTTTCACGGGACCACGACCGCCAGGTCGTCGGGTCCTCTTCAGGAGTCGTAGCCTGGACGCGTGGCCAGGGCCTACGAGGAGATCGCGGACGACAGGCCGCCCGGGCGCGACACGTATGTACGGCGTCCTCGCACCCGGGTGGTGCGCGACAGCGGCCGTCACCAGTGGGAGAAGGACCGGGCCCGGCAGCCCCGGACCACCCGGGCCGCGACCGGCGCCACGGAGCACGACACCGGTCTGGTGTCGGCCGACCTCGTCTTCCTCGCGCGCTACCGCACCATCGAGGCACCCGCACCGCTGGCCGAGGTCTTCGGCGTGCCGGAGGGAACACCCCTCCTGGAACGGAGCTACCGCACGCGGTGCGCGGCGGAGACGGCCCCCTTCAGTCTCGTCACCTCTTATCTCCTGCACGCCGTGGCGGCGGCCGACCCCGACCTCCTGGACGTGTCCAAGGAGCCCTGGCCCGGCGGCACCCACCACCAGCTCGCCACCGTGGACGTGGAGATCGACCGTGTCGAGGAACGATTCACCGCGCGTCCGCCGACCCCGGAGGAGACCCGGGAGCTGGAGCTGCCGGCCGGCAGCGCGGTGATCCTGGTCCGGAAGACCTCGTACGACACCCGCGGCCGGGTCGCGGAGGTCTCCGACGTCGTGCTGCCCGGCGACCGTACCGAACTGCTCTTCACCACTCGACTGGAAAGGTGGTGAATGCCGCCGTGCCCCGGCGCATCACCGTAGTCACCGCTGTCCACGCCCCGTCCGCCCGCTTCCTGCCGGAGGCCCACAAGTCCCTGTGCGAGCAGTGGCTTCCGGACGGCTGGGAGTGGAACTGGGTGATCCAGGAGGACGGTACGACGGACGCGGTCCGCCCGTACGTCCCGGACGACGAGCGGGTGAGCTTCCGTCAGGGCCGGCCGGGCGGGCCCGGTGTCGCCCGCACGATCGCGCTGGCGCACGCCACCGGGGAGTACGTGAAGGTCCTGGACGCCGACGACCAGCTCGCGCCCGGCGCCCTCGCCCGCGACCTGGCCGTGCTGGAGGCGGACCGCACGATCGGCTGGACGACCTCCCGGGTCCTGGACCTGCTGCCCGACGGCTCCACGGCCGGCTTCCCCGGCGACCCGGACGACGGCCCGGTCGAGCGCGGGGCGGTCCTCCGCTTCTGGCAGGACAACGGGTTCCGGGCCCAGGTGCATCCGGCGACGCTCTTCGTCCGCCGGGACCTGCTGACGGCCCTGGGCGGCTGGATGGCCCTGCCCGCCTCCGAGGACACCGGCCTGCTGCTGGCGCTGAACGCGGTCAGCCGCGGCTGGTTCTCCGCCGAGGTGGGGCTGCTGTACCGGAAGTGGGAGGGGCAGGCGACCGGGCAGGCCTCGCACGTCGACCCGGCCGAGCGGGAGGCGCGCATGGCCGTGGCGGAGGCCAGGGCGCGGGCGCTCGCGGACTTCGGGTGGACCTACCCCGCCGGTGGCTGACCGCGGCCCGCTCCGTCCCGTCCGGTGAGCACGATGGCCTGCGAGGGACATTTCTCGGCCGCCTCGCGCACCTGTGGATCCTCCCCGGACTCTTCCCGGCCGGGCCGGACCACGCCGTACTCGTCCTCGAACGCGAACACGGACGGGGCCCGGTGCGCGCACTCGGCGGAGCCGTAGCACGCGGCACGGTCGACGGAGACCTTCATACGTCCTCCAGCCTCGACTGACGTTCAGGACGTCACTGCCCCTGTGGGCCGCCCGGTGAACCGGTGCTTCCTAGCCGCGCCGCGGCCCGCCCGCTGCGGCGAGCCAGTGGGCGACCCGGCGGACCGTCGGTTCGTCGAGCCGGTCGACCAGCGCCCGCACCGCCTCGGCGTCCTCGGGGGAGAGGTCGTACAGACCCGCCTTGCTCAGGCCCGCCATGAGCACCTGGTGGCGGCGGTCCGACATCCGCTCGGCGAGCTTGGCCGGCGCCTCGGGGCGGGCCGGGGACGCCTCGGGCGCGGACGGCTGGGCGGCCGGGGTGTCGAAGCGGCGCCAGGCGCCGTCCTGCGGACCCCACACCGCGACCGTCACGTCGGCTCCGCGCGCGCGTACGGTCTGGGCCATGTCTCCCACGGCGTAGAGCACCGGGGTTCGGTCGGGGGACTCCGCGCCCACCCGCCAGGAGGCCTGGGAGGGCTGGTAGAACATCGCGACCCAGCGCGGGGTACCGGGAGGTTGCGGGCAATCAGGACGATTCACCATGGCACTCATCCCTTCGGGAACGGCAGGCGGGCCGACCCTAGCTGACGGACCGTCAGGTTTCCAGGGCGATCCGCGGCACGCTTCTGGCCTCTTCACGGCCGGCATGGCACCCTGCCCGCGCCCCGTCCCCGACAGCACACGGAGCCGTCTCGGCAGAGGGAGAGCGAAGATGAGCGGACTCGAAGAGGCAGTGACCAGGGCCGCGGCGCCGGCGGCGCTGAGAAGGATCCACGCCGACCGCGCCCGCAGCGCGTACGACCGTGCCGCCGCCACCTGCCGCCACGCCGGTGTCACCCAGGAGGCCGCCCAGCTCGTGCCGACGAGCCCCGTCGGCAGGGCCGCGGCCGCGCTGCGCCTGTCGGCCGGATCGCTGGACGCGCTGACGGCGAGTGCACCCGATCCCGCGGCGGACGCCCGCTGCGCCCGGAACGCCGCCGCGGCGGCCGCCCTGGCGGCCCAGGTGGCCGCCGCGCGCGACACCGCCGGCGCCGCCCCGGCCCTGCGCGCCGCTCTGACCGCCTCCCAGGCGGCGGCAGCCGCCGCGGGCGGCACGGCCCCCGGCCGGAACGCGGCACTGAACGCCACGGCCGACGAGGCCGAACACCATGCCGTCACCGCCGCCCGCACGGCGGGGTGGATCGACTAGGAGGCGATCGTCCGGGAGGTACCGGTACCCGGCCCGTTCGGCACCGGCCCCTCCCCACGTGGGGGCCGGTGCCGAACGGAGCGGGTGTCGTCGGTCCGTGCCGCGTCGGCGTATCGGCACGAACCGAAGTGCATGTCCGTGATGTCGCTGGATGTCGTCGATGTCGCCGACGCCCTCGGGGAAATTGACCGAGAACGTTCGGCGCGCCGGGTGTCTTTCCGAGCGCTGAGCCGGTGGCCTGTTCGGACGGTGTGTGATGAGGCGGATACCGCGTCGTGATCCTGCCATTTGTCGTCCACGACGAGGAGGTTCCGGTCTCCGGAGCACCGTGTAACCGCAGGTCAGCCGTATAGGGTGAGTTTTCCGGTCCGGACGTCCAGACACGGGGGGAGTGAGGGGTGGGGCCTTGGGTTCCGACTCGGGGGCACGCGTGGCCTTCGCCGAGCGTCTCGCGCTGCTCTACAAGGAGGCCGGCAACCCTCCCCTGAAGAGCGTGTCCGAGGCGGTCGTACGGCTGCATCGCGTGGACGAGCGCGGGCGCCCCGTGCGGGTGTCCGCCCAGCGCATCAGCGACTGGCGGCGCGCCAAGAACGTACCGGCCCAGTTCGCCGCCCTCGCGGCCGTCCTGCAGATCCTGATCCCGGAGGCCCGGCGCGCCCGGCCCGTTCCCGTCTCCGGCGGCCTGTACGACCTCGCGCAGTGGCAGCGCCTGTGGGAGCGCGCGCTGGCCGACCCGGCCGGCGAGCGCCCCGCGGCGCCCCCGGAGGAGAACCGGCAGGCACCGGCCGAGGCCCCGCCCGTCGCCGGCGGTGTGTGCCCCTACCGGGGACTGGCCCCCTACCGGCAGGAGGACGCCCGCTGGTTCTTCGGGCGGGAGCGGAGCACGGAGGCCGTCGTGACCCAGCTGCGCGCGACGGAGCGGTCGGGCGGCCTGATCATGCTCGTCGGCGCCTCGGGGGCCGGGAAGTCGTCGCTGCTGAACGCCGGCCTGGTGCCCGCGGTGGAGAGCGGCGCCCTCGCGGACGGCGGCGGCCGGCCGAGCGCCGTGCTCCAGTTCGTACCGGGCGCCGATCCGCTCGGCGAGCTGACCCGCCGCATCCCGGAACTCGCCACCCTGGCCGCGAAGGCACGGCAGGCCGAGGAGGACGCCGCGGAGAACCCGGCGGCGCCGGGATCCGACGCCCCGCACTTCGCCGGGGCGGTACGCAAGGCGGTCACGGCGTGGGCGCACCGGGAGACACCCTCGGACGCGTCGGTCACCTCTGACGCCTCGGACGCCTCGGACGCCTCGGACAAGGCCACGTCCGGCGACGCATCCCCCACCAACCCCGCGGACGCGCTTCCGGCCACCCGCCCGGTCATCATCGTCGACCAGTTCGAAGAGACCTTCACCCTCTGCCCCGACGAGTCCAACCGCCGCACCTTCCTCCAGTTCCTGCACGCGGCCTGCACCCCGCCCGCGGACTCGCCCGGCCCCGCGCCCGTCGTCGTGGTCCTCGGCATCCGCGCCGACTTCTACGAGCAGTGCCTGGTCTATCCGGAACTGGCCGACGCACTGCAGCACCGGCACATGGTGCTCGGGCCGCTGACCACGGCCGAGCTGCGCGAGGCGGTGACCGGACCCGCCAAGGCCGTGGGCCTGGAGCTGGAGCCGGGGCTGGCCGAGCTGATCGTCCGGGAGGTGAGCGCCGACGGCCCGCGCGGCGCCCACGACGCCGGAGTGCTCCCCCTTCTCTCCCACGCCCTGCTCGCCACCTGGCAGCGCCGCAAGTCGGGACGGCTGACCCTGGCCGGCTACCGCGCGGCCGGCGGCATCCAGGGCGCGGTCGCGGCGACCGCCGAGCGCGCCTGGTCCGGCCTCGACCCCGCCGCCCGCACGGCCGCCCGGCTGCTCCTGCTGCGGCTCGTCCGGCTGGGCGAGGACACCCAGGCCACACGCCGGCGCGGCACGCGGCGCCAGCTGGCGCAGGAGTCGACGGACCCCGGCAAGACCGAGGAGTCGCTCGAAGCCCTGGTCCGCGCCCGGCTGGTGACGCTCGACGCGGAGACCGTGGAGATCACCCACGAGGCGCTGCTGCACGCCTGGCCGCGGCTGCGCCACTGGATCGACGAGGACCGCAGCGACCATCTGGTGCGCCAGCGGCTGGAGGAGGACGGCCGCGCCTGGGAGGCCACGGAACGGGACAGCTCGCTGCTCTACCGCGGCTCCCGGCTGGAGCAGGCCCGCGGCTGGGCGAAGTCCGCCGGTGACACCTATCTGACCCGCAGCGCGGTGCAGTTCCTGGCCGCCTCGGTCCGGCTGCGCAAGCGCACGGTCCTGATCAGCCGCGGGGCCGTGGCGGCGCTGGTCGTCCTCGCCGTGCTGGCCGCCGGTTCGGCGGTGGTGGCGTGGCAGCAGCGGGACGACGCCGTGTTCGAACAGGTGCTCGCCGAGGCGGACCGGGTGCAGCACACGGACCCCTCACTGGCGGCCCAGCTCGACCTGGTGGCCCACCGCCTGCGGCCCGGCGACGAGGGCACGTACAGCCGCCTGATCTCGATCGTGAACGCGCCCCTGGCCACCCCCCTGCTCGGCCACACCGGCGCCGTCTACCTCACCTCCTTCAGCCCCGACGGCAGGACACTGGCCACGGCGAGCTACGACCGGACCGTCCGCCTGTGGAACGTGGCCGACCGCAGCCGCCCCAAGCCGCTCGGCAAACCCCTCACCGGACACACCAGCTGGGTGAGCAGCGCGGTCTTCAGCCCGGACGGACACACCCTGGCCAGCGCCGGCGACGACGGCACCATCCGGCTGTGGGACGTGCGCGACCCCGCCCACCCGGTACCGCTGGGCCGGCCCCTGACCGGCCACACGGGCACGATCTACCTGGTCGCCTTCAGCCCCGACGGACACACGCTGGCCTCCGCGAGCGAGGACCGCACCGTCCGGCTGTGGAACGTGGCGGACCCGCGCCGGCCCAAGCCGCTGCGCACGCTGGGCGGCCACACGGCGGCGGTGCGCTGCGTGGCGTTCAGCCCCGACGGGCGCACGCTCGCGGCGGGCGGCGACGACGACACGATCCGGCTGTGGAACACCGCCGATCCGGGGCACCCCGAGGCCCTGCCCACGGTGCTGAGCGGCCACACGGACATCGTCCACTCGGTGGCCTTCAGCCCCGACGGGCGCACGCTCGCCAGCGGCAGTGCGGACGACACCATCCGGCTGTGGAACGTGTCCGACCCCACGCACGCGGCACCGATCGGCTCACCGCTGACCGGGCACACCGGCCCCGTCTGGTCGGTGGCCTTCAGCCCCGACGGCGGCCGGCTCGCCGCGGCCAGCGCGGACAGCACGGCGAGCCTGTGGAACGTCAGCGATCCGGCATCCCCCGCGCAGGTCGGCGCGCCGCTCGCGGGCAGCAGCGGCGAGATGTTCGCGCTGGGGTTCAGCCCCGACGGCCGCACCCTCGCCACCGGCAGCGGTGACGGCAAGGTCCGCCTGTGGTCGGTGCCGACGCGGGACATGATCGGCCGCAGCGGGTCCTTCCGCCCGGACGGCAAGGTGCTGGCCACGGCCGCGCGCGACGGCAGGGTCCGGCTGTGGAACGTGGCGGCGCCCGACCGGCCCGTGGCGCTGGGCAAGCCGTTCATGCGCGCGGACGGCGGCCACCGTTCGATGATGTTCTCCCCCGACGGCCGCACCCTCGCCGTGCTGAACGGGACGGGGACGCTGTACCTGTGGAACGTCACCGACCCGGCCCGTCCGGTCCCCGCCGGGCCGCCCATCGCCCTGCGCACCCGCTTCGCGGGCTTCCACACAGTGGCGTACAGCCCGGACGGCCACACCCTGGCCACCGCCTACGAGGACCGCACCATCCAGCTGTGGAACGTCACCGACCCCTCCCACACCGTCCCGCTCGGAAAGCCGCTCACCGGCCACCGGGGTTACGTCAACGCCCTCGCCTTCAGCCCCGACGGGCACACCCTCGCCAGTGGCAGCGCGGACCTCACCATACGGTTCTGGAACGTGACCGACCCCGGCCATGTCGCCCGGATCGGGCATCCGCTCGCCGGGCACTCCGGCCCCGTCAACGCTCTCGCCTACAGCCCCGACGGCCGCACCCTCGTCAGCGGCAGCGACGACGACACCGTACGGCTCTGGAACGTCACCGACCCCCGGGCGGCGACCGCGCTCGGCTCCCCCCTCACCGGCCACACCGAGGCGGTCACCTCGCTGACGTTCACCGCGGACGGCCAGTACCTGGCGAGCGGCGGCGACGACAACACGGTCCGGCTCTGGAACGTCGCCCACCCTTCGTCGGCCACTCCCATCGGCCAGTCGATGAGCCCCTACGCCAAGACGGGCAACTGGCTGTCCTTCAGCCCCGACAGCCACGTCCTCGGGGTGTCCAGCGGCGCCGACACGATCCGCCTGTGGCGCCTGGACTCCGACGCGGCCATCCGGCACATCTGCTCGGTGACCAGGGACGTTCTGACCCCGCAGAGGTGGCACGAGTACCTCCCGCGCCTCTCGTACGACCCTCCGTGCGCCGACTGACCGATCAAGATCAGCCAACTACCCCAACCAACGGGCCCGTTATCTCCCGCAAGCGGCTCAACCTTGTTACCCTTGGCCATAGCCCGATCGCTGGTGCATCCCCCGTCGCCAGCGGTCGGGCCTTTTTTCGTACCGTGAAGCGGAAGCCGTACGTTCCACGAGAGTTCCGCACCGGCAGAAGCATGCTCGCCGAGAACTGGCTAGCGGCGGCTCTGACCGGCGCCGACCGCTATGGCGAACACGAGGCCGACGCTCACCGTGAGGATGAACCCGGCCAGGAGAATCCAGCGGAGGTACGCCCAATCCAGTTTCCCGCGTTCGTAGGGATCGTCGAACAACTGGGAATCGCTGCCAGGTCTGTCGAGATCGGTCATCACACCTCGTCCGGCGGGTTGATGTCAGTTGTAGATGGCAAAGACCCCCGGCCCAAGTGGACCGGGGGTCTTTGCACTGGTGGGGCTAACAGGATTTGAACCTGTGGCCTCATCCTTATCAGGGATGCGCTCTAACCAACTGAGCTATAGCCCCGCCGCGCTCTGCGGTGTGTGTCCCGCGCGCTGACTCCTGAAGATTAGCGCACGAGGGCGGCAGTCCCAAAATCGGTTGTCGGGGGACTGCCAGGAGAGCCCGGTAGGTGGGATCACTCGTCCTCGGCCAGCGTCAGTTCGACACCGCCCACGAAGCCCGCGGAGAGGTTGTAGATGAACGCGCCGAGGGTGGCCAGCGCCGTCGCGAGGACCACGTCGATCACCGCGATGATCGTCGTGAACGTCAGGACGTGCGGAAGCGAGAGGAAGGCCTGGAGGTCGAAGCCGTTCGCCTCGTTGGAACCGGTGGCCTCCGAGATCGTGCCGCCGACCGTGGAGAACACGCCCATCGCGTCCATGACCATCCACAGCACCGCCGAGGCGACGATCGTGCAGATGCCCAGCGCGATGGAGAGCAGGAAGCTGACCTTCATCACCGACCACGGGTCGGCCTTGGCGACCCGCAGCCGGGCCTTGCGGGTGCGGGGCGCGGTCTTCGCGCCGGTGCGCGGCCGGCGTACGGCCCCGGCGGGAGCCTGCGCCGGATAGGCCTGCGGCGGGTGGTAGGGCTCCGAGGACTCGGGGCGCCGCTCACCGGGCAGCGGGGACGCCTGCTGCCGCTCGGCGGGGCCGGGCTGGGTCTGCGGGCCGCGGGTGTCCGTCACAGTTCCCCCCTGGGATCCATGAGTGTCGGGCGAGGGCGAGTCGGCCGTGCCTGCTTCGATCTTGCGCAGTTGGGTCGTGTGCGGGTCCGCCGCACGCGCGGCGGAGCCACGGCCGCCGTCCGTTTCCGTACCCACAGAGGTACCGGCCGATCCCGCGCCCGTGGCTCCGCTCACGATGACTCACTCCTCGTGCCTACTCGGCCGAGGGCGCCTCACCCTCGTCCGTGCCGGTGGTCGCGGCACCCTCGGCGGTCTCGTCGACGGCATCCTCGCCGTCGACCTCCTCCGCCTCGCGCCCCGCCTCGGCGTTACGTGCGATACCGACCACGGCATCGCGCTTGCCCAGGTTGATCAGTTGGACGCCCATGGTGTCACGGCCCGTCTCCCTGACCTCGTTGACTCGCGTACGAATCACACCGCCGGACAGGGTGATCGCGAGGATCTCGTCGTTCTCCTCGACAACCAGCGCGCCGACGAGAGAACCGCGGTCCTCCACGATCTTGGCGGCCTTGATGCCGAGGCCGCCGCGACCCTGGACGCGGTACTCGTCGACAGCGGTCCGCTTCGCGTACCCGCCGTCCGTGGCAGTGAACACGAACGTACCGGGTCGAACAACATTCATCGACAGAAGTTCATCGCTCTCACGGAAACTCATCCCCTTGACGCCGGAGGTGGCGCGGCCCATCGGGCGCAGGGTGTCGTCCGAGGCGGTGAACCTGATCGACTGTGCCTTCTTGCTGATCAGAAGCAGATCGTCGTCGGCCGAGACCAGCTCGGCACCGATCAGCTCATCGTCCGAGCCGTCCTCCCGCTCGCGCAGGTTGATCGCGATCACACCGCCGGAGCGAGGCGAATCGTAATCCTTCAGAGGCGTCTTCTTGACCAGGCCGGACTTGGTGGCCAGGACCAGGTACGGCGCCGCCTCGTAGTCACGGATCGCGAGGATCTCGGCGATCGCCTCGTCCGGCTGGAAGGCGAGCAGGTTCGCCACGTGCTGGCCGCGCGCGTCCCGGCCGGCCTCGGGCAGCTCGTACGCCTTCGCCCGGTACACCCGGCCCTTGTTGGTGAAGAACAGCAGCCAGTGGTGCGTGGTGGAGACGAAGAAGTGGTCGACGATGTCGTCTTCCTTCAGCTTCGTACCGCGCACACCCTTGCCGCCGCGCTTCTGCGCCCGGTAGTCGTCCGTCTTCGTGCGCTTGACGTAACCGCCGCGCGAGACGGTGACGACGATGTCCTCCTCGGCGATCAGGTCCTCGATGGACATGTCGCCCTCGTACGGGATCAGCTTGGTCTGACGGTCGTCGCCGTACTTCTCGACGATCGCGGCCAGCTCCTCGCTGACGATCCCGCGCTGGCGGACCGGGGAGGCCAGGATCTCGTTGTACTCGTTGATCTTCACCTGGAGCTCGTCGTGCTCCTGGACGATCTTCTGGCGCTCCAGGGCGGCCAGCCGGCGCAGCTGCATCTCGAGGATGGCGTTCGCCTGGATCTCGTCGATCTCCAGGAGGCCCATCAGGCCGGTGCGCGCGACGTCGACGGTCTCACTGCGCCGGATCAGCGCGATGACCTCGTCGATGGCGTCCAGGGCCTTCAGCAGACCGCGCAGGATGTGGGCGCGCTCCTCGGCCTTGCGCAGCCGGAAGCGGGTCCGGCGGACGACGACCTCGATCTGGTGCGTCACCCAGTGGCGGATGAACGCGTCCAGGGACAGCGTGCGCGGCACGCCGTCGACCAGCGCCAGCATGTTGGCGCCGAAGTTCGTCTGCAGGTCGGTGTGCTTGTACAGGTTGTTCAGGACGACCTTGGCGACCGCGTCCCGCTTCAGGACGATCACCAGGCGCTGGCCCGTACGGGACGACGTCTCGTCGCGGACGTCCGCGATGCCGCCGATCTTGCCGTCCTTCACCAGGTCGGCGATCTTCTGCGCGAGGTTGTCCGGGTTGACCTGGTACGGCAGCTCCGTGACCACCAGGCACTGGCGGTTCTGGATCTCCTCGACCTCGACCACGGCGCGCATCGTGATGGAGCCGCGACCGGTGCGGTACGCCTCCTCGATGCCCTTGCGGCCGACGACGAGGGCGCCGGTCGGGAAGTCGGGGCCCTTGATGCGCTCGATCAGCGCGTCCAGGAGCTCCTCGTGCGAGGCATCCGGGTTCTCCAGGCACCACTGGGCGCCGGCCGCGACCTCGCGCAGGTTGTGCGACGGGATGTTGGTCGCCATACCGACCGCGATGCCGGCGGAGCCGTTGATCAGCAGGTTCGGGAAGCGGGAAGGCAGGACGGTCGGCTCCTGGGAGCGGCCGTCGTAGTTGTCCGTGAAGTCGACGGTCTCCTCGTCGATGTCGCGGACCATCTCCATCGACAGCGGCGCCATCTTGCACTCGGTGTAGCGCATGGCGGCCGCCGGGTCGTTGCCCGGAGAGCCGAAGTTGCCGTTGGAGTCCACCAGCGGCATCCGCATCGACCACGGCTGGGCGAGGCGCACCAGGGCGTCGTAGATCGAGGAGTCGCCGTGCGGGTGGTAGTTGCCCATGACGTCGCCGACCACGCGCGCGCACTTGTAGAAGCCGCGCTCGGGGCGGTAGCCGCCGTCGTACATCGCGTACAGCACACGGCGGTGGACGGGCTTGAGACCGTCCCGGACGTCGGGCAGCGCGCGGGACACGATGACGGACATCGCGTAGTCCAGGTACGAGCGCTGCATCTCCGTCTCGAGCCCGACGGGCTCGATGCGGACGGTGCTGTCGCCGCCCTCTTCAGGAGTGACTGGAGTGTTCTCGTCGGCCATTGCTGGTGAAGATCCTTTCCGGTGCGGTCAGCTGAGACCGACTCAGATGTCGAGGAAGCGGACGTCCTTGGCGTTGCGCTGAATGAACGCACGGCGGGCCTCGACGTCCTCGCCCATCAGGACCGAGAACAGGTCGTCGGCCTGGGCGGCGTCGTCGAGGGTGACCTGACCGAGGACGCGGTGCTCGATGTCCATGGTGGTCACGCGCAGCTCCTCGGCGTTCATCTCGCCGAGACCCTTGAAGCGCTGGATGGAGTCCTCGCGGACCCGCTTGCCGCGCTGACGGCCCATCTCCAGCAGGGCGTCGCGCTCACGGTCGGAGTACGCGTACTCGACCTCGTCCCGGCCCCACTTGATCTTGTAGAGCGGGGGACGGGACAGGAACACGTGCCCGGCCTCGACCAGCGGCCGCATGAAGCGGAACAGGAAGGTCAGCAGCAGAGTGTTGATGTGCTGGCCGTCGACGTCGGCGTCCGCCATCAGGATGATCTTGTGATAGCGGAGCTTCTCGATGTCGAAGTCCTCGTGCACACCCGTGCCGAAGGCGGAGATCAGCGCCTGGATCTCCTGGTTCTGCAGGATCTTGTCGATCCTGGCCTTCTCCACGTTGAGGATCTTGCCGCGGATCGGGAGGATCGCCTGGTACTGCGGGTTGCGGCCGGACTTGGCCGAGCCACCGGCGGAGTCACCCTCGACGATGAAGATCTCGCACTTGGTGGGGTCGTTGGACTGGCAGTCCGACAGCTTGCCCGGCAGGGACGCGCTCTCCAGCAGGCCCTTGCGGCGGGTCAGGTCGCGGGCCTTGCGGGCCGCCACGCGCGCGGTGGCCGCCTGGATGCCCTTGCGGACGATGTCCGCCGCCTCGACCGGGTTGCGGTCCAGCCAGTCGTTGAGGTGCTCGTAGACCGCCTTCTGCACGAAGGTCTTGGCCTCCGTGTTGCCCAGCTTGGTCTTCGTCTGGCCCTCGAACTGCGGCTCGCTCAGCTTGACCGAGATGATCGCGGTCAGACCCTCACGGATGTCGTCACCGGTGAGGTTGTCGTCCTTCTCGCGCAGCAGCTTCTTGTCGCGCGCGTACTTGTTGATCAGGCTCGTGAGGGCCGCGCGGAAGCCCTCCTCGTGGGTACCGCCCTCGTGGGTGTGGATGATGTTCGCGAAGGAGTACACGCCCTCGCTGTAACCGCTGTTCCACTGCATGGCGACCTCGAGGGACAGGCTCTTGTCCCTGTCCTCGGCCTCCAGGTCGATCACGGTGGCGTGGACCGCGTCTCCCTTGCGGGAGTTCAGGTACTTCACGAAGTCGACGATGCCGCCCTCGTAGTGGTACGTGACGGTCTTGACCTCGGCCTTCTCGTCCGCGCCCGCCTCGTCCGCACCACTGGTCGCCTTCGCCGACTCGCGCTCGTCGGTGAGCCGCAGGGTCAGGCCCTTGTTGAGGAAGGCCATCTCCTGGAAGCGCCGGGACAGCGTCTCGAAGGAGTACTCGGTGGTCTCGAAGATGTCGGGGTCGGCCCAGAAGGTGACCGAGGTGCCGGTCTCGTCCGTCGCCTCGTGCTGGTCGAGCGGGGCCGTCGGGACGCCGAGCTTGTAGTCCTGCGTCCAGCGGTGGCCTTCCGTCCTGATCTCGACGGCGACCTTCGTGGACAGCGCGTTCACGACGGACACACCCACACCGTGCAGACCGCCGGACACGGCGTAACCGCCGCCGCCGAACTTGCCGCCCGCGTGCAGCACGGTCAGCACGACCTCGACGGCCGGCTTGCCCTCCGAGGGCACGATGCCCACGGGGATGCCACGGCCGTTGTCGACGACGCGCACGCCGCCGTCGGGGAGGATCGTCACGTCGATGGTGTCCGCGTAGCCGGCCAGCGCCTCGTCGACCGAGTTGTCGACGACCTCGTACACCAGGTGGTGCAGACCGCGTTCGCCCGTGGAGCCGATGTACATACCGGGCCGCTTGCGGACCGCGTCCAGCCCTTCGAGCACGGTGATGGCGCTGGCGTCGTAGGACGCGGAGGCGGTGGCCTCGGCAGTCACGCCGGCGTCGGTGGACGGGATGTTCTCGTTGGGGTTGCCGGAATCGGCCACGAAGCGCCCTTTCTGGCACAGCACGAGCCGGGCTCGTCGGCGGGTTGCCGGAGCGGCTGCGGCATGTTGCGTTGGTAAGCCTTGATCAGCGTTGCTCAGCTTTTCCCGGGCGGTCCCCACGATTGGGGCGGGATTGGCTTCCAGTCTACCGGTAGCGCCGACAGTGATGGGGGTTTGCCGGTACCTGAGTCCTCATGTGCCGCCCTCAACCGGTCTCGGCCGGGTCCCGATATACGGATGGGGGCTCCAAGGGGCTCACAGCGCCACTCAGCGCTTCGGGCCGTCAACCCTTGGCTACTGGGGGGTCAGCTCGTGATCCACACCTGTGCACAGGGCCGCGACAAGGCGCACGACGGCACCACACGTCGACCGCGCAACGTGAGGTACGTCACCCGTAGGTATCGCCCGGGCCCGTGCTCCCCGGCGCCCGCAGCGGGCCGTAGCGCCGGGCGGGACCACCGGGACCGTTGACCTTGAGCAGGCGGACCGTGCCGTGGCCGAGGTCCTCGTTGAGCCGGGCGACCAGGGTCGGAGCGAGCAGCCGCAGCTGGGTCGCCCACGCCGTCGAGTCGCACTGCACGGACAGCACCCGCTCGTCCTCGTCGTACCGCTGCGGCACACAGTGCTTCGCCAGGTCCTCGCCGACGATCTGCGGCCAGCGGCCCATCACACCGCCCACCGCGGCCGGCGTCTCCCAGCCGCGCTCGTTGAGCAGCCGGTTGATCGCGGCACCGAGCGCCATCGGGTCGCGTCCGTCGGCGTGCGCACCCGAGCGCAGACCGCCACCGCGCCGGGCCTGCTTCTTCTGCCGCGCCGCGTCGCCACGCGCGCGTGCCTGCTCCTTCGCGGCGCGCAACGCCACGCGCGCGAGATCGACACCGGAAGGCTCCGGAGACTTCCCGGGGGTCTTCGGAGCGGGGGTGGGTTCGTCGGTGCTCATACGCGCTCCACCGTCCCGTCGGCCACCGCATAGCGGGCGCCGACCAGTACATCCGGTACGTCGTCGTCCACAGCGGCGGTGACCAGCACCTGCTCGCCGGGCGCGACCAGCTCGGCCAGCCGCTCACGGCGGCGGGCGTCCAGCTCGGCGAACACGTCGTCGAGGATCAGCACCGGCTCGTTGCCCTCCGCGCGCAGCAGGTCGTACGAGGCCAGGCGCAGAGCGAGGGCGTAGGACCACGACTCGCCGTGCGAGGCGTAGCCCTTGGCGGGCAGCTGACCGAGTTTGAGAATCAAATCGTCCCGGTGCGGGCCCACAAGGGTGACGCCCCGCTCGATCTCCTGCTTGCGCGCCTCGTTGAGCGCCGCCATCAGCTGGGCGTACAGGTCCTCGCGGGTCTGCGCCTCGCCGGGCGCGGACGGCTTGTACTCCAGCGCGATCGGACCACCGCCCGGGGCCAGCTGCTCGTACGCCTTGTCGGCCAGCGGCTGCAGCGTGGCGACCAGGTCCACGCGCTGGGCGAGCAGCTCGGCGCCCGCGCGCGCGAGGTGCTGGTCCCACACGTCGAGCGTGGACAGATCCATGGAGCGGCCGCCGTGCCTGCGCGCGAGCGCCGCGGTCTTGAGGAGCGTGTTGCGCTGCTTGAGCACCCGCTCGTAGTCCGAACGCACACCCGCCATGCGCGGCGAGCGCGCGGTGATCAGCTCGTCCAGGAACCGGCGCCGCTCACCGGGATCGCCCTTGACCAGCGCGAGGTCCTCCGGAGCGAACAGCACGGTCCGTACGATCCCCAGCACGTCCCTCGGCCTGACCTGCGAGGACCGGTTGATGCGGGCGCGGTTGGCCCTGCCGGGGTTCAGCTCCAGCTCGACCAGCTGCTGCCGCTCGCCCTGTCTGACCTGCGCCCGGATCACGGCCCGCTCGGCGCCCATACGGACCAGCGGGGCGTCGGAGGCGACGCGGTGGCTGCCGAGGGTGGCGAGATAGCCGACCGCCTCGACCAGATTGGTCTTGCCCTGCCCGTTGGGCCCGACGAAGGCGGTGACGCCCGGGTCGAGCGGGACCTCGACCCGGGCGTACGAGCGGAAGTCGGCCAGCGAAAGATGCGTGACGTGCATGGTCGTTCGCCGACCTCCCCCAGGGTTGTGGATCGCGGAGCGACCCTGTGGATTACTTCTTCTCTACGGCGTGGCCGCCGAACTGGTTGCGCAGCGCGGCGATCATCTTCATCTGCGGCGAGTCCTCCTGGCGGGAGGCGAACCGCGCGAACAGCGACGCGGTGATCGCGGGCAGCGGCACCGCGTTGTCGATGGCGGCTTCCACAGTCCAGCGTCCCTCACCGGAGTCCTGTGCATAACCGCGCAGCTGTCCGAGGTGCTCGTCCTCGTCCAGCGCGTTCACCGCGAGGTCGAGCAGCCAGGAGCGGATGACCGTGCCCTCCTGCCAGGAGCGGAAGACCTCGCGGACGTTCTCCACGGAGTCGACCTTCTCCAGCAGCTCCCAGCCCTCGGCGTAGGCCTGCATCATCGCGTACTCGATGCCGTTGTGGACCATCTTCGCGAAGTGGCCCGCGCCGACCTTGCCGGCGTGCACCGAACCGAAGTCGCCCTCCGGCTTGAGCGCGTCGAAGACGGGCTGCACCTTGGCGACGTTCTCGGCGTCGCCGCCGTACATCAGCGCGTACCCGTTCTCCAGGCCCCAGACGCCGCCGGAGACACCGCAGTCGACGAAACCTATGCCCTTGGCGGCCAGCTCCTCGGCGTGCCTCTCGTCGTCCGTCCAGCGGGAGTTGCCGCCGTCCACGACCACGTCGCCGGGCTCCAGCAGCTCGCCGAGCTGGTCGACCGTGGACTGCGTGGCCTCGCCGGCGGGGACCATCACCCAGACCACGCGGGGCCCATTGAGCTTGCCCACAAGCTCTTCCAGGCTGTGGACATCCGCGAGGTCGGCGTTGCGGTCGTATCCGATGACGGTGTGGCCCGCGCGGCGGATCCGCTCGCGCATGTTGCCGCCCATCTTGCCGAGGCCGACGAGACCGAGCTCCATCAGTTGTGTTCCTTAGGTTGCTGTGTGGCGTGTGGGGCACCTGCGTACCCGGGTCCGAGCCTAGTCCCGGACCCTCACGCACAGCTGTGGGCATACGCGCTCATACGTATGCCCTCACCTGGGGCTTTGTCCTGTGGATACCGGCGGCTGCGGCTCAGCCGCTGAGCCGCACCGGCATGATCAGGTACTTGTAGGCCTCGTCCGCCTCGGCGTCCAGCGCCGGCTTGCCACTGAGCAGCGCGGGCTTGGTGGACGTCGTGAACGACAGCTGGGCCACCGGGGAGTCGATGGCGCTCAGACCGTCCAGCAGGAACGTCGGGTTGAAGGCGATCGAGATGTCGTCGCCCTCCAGCTGTGCATCCACCCTTTCCACAGCCTGTGCGTCGTCGCTGGAGCCGGCCTCCAGGATCAGCACGCCCTGCTCGAAGCTCAGCCGCACCGGGGTGTTCCGCTCGGCGACCAGGGCCACACGCTTGACGGCCTCCACGAAGGGGGCGGTCTCGATCACGGCGACGGAGTTGAACTCGGTCGGGAACAGCGTGCGGTACTTCGGCAGGTCTCCCTCGAGCAGACGCGTGGTCGTACGACGGCCCGCGCCCTCGAAACCGATCAGGCCCTCGCCCGCGCCCGAGCCGGACAGCGCCAGGGTGACGCTGTCGCCCGCACCGAGCGACTTGGCGGTGTCCAGGAGCGTCTTGGCCGGGACCAGGGCGACCGCCGAGGTGTCCGGGTTCTCCGGCTTCCACAGGAACTCGCGGACCGCGAAGCGGTAGCGGTCGGTGGAGGCCAGGGTGACCGTGTCGCCCTCGATCTCGATGCGCACACCGGTGAGGACGGGCAGGGTGTCGTCACGCCCGGCGGCGATGGCCACCTGGGACACGGCGGCGGCGAAGACCTCGCCCGGGACGGTACCCGTCGCGGTCGGCATCTGCGGCAGCGCCGGGTACTCCTCCACAGGCAGGGTGTGGAGTGTGAACCGCGAGGAGCCGCAGACCACGGTCGCCCGTACACCGTCTGTGGAAATCTCCACCGGGCGGTTGGGGAGGGCGCGGGAGATGTCGGCGAGCAGCCGGCCGGAGACGAGGACCGTGCCCTCCTCCTCGACCTCGGCCTCGACGCTCACCCGAGCGGAGACCTCGTAGTCGAAGCTCGACAGGCTCAGCTGGCCGTCCTCGGCCTTCAGCAGGAGGCCGGCGAGGACAGGCGCCGGCGGACGGGCCGGCAGGCTGCGTGCAGCCCACGCCACTGCCTCCGCGAGTACGTCGCGTTCCACCCGGATCTTCACCGTAAGCCGCCTCCTGCTGTTGCTACTGAGTCCTCCGACTCGGTGTCACCGCCCACTGCGAAGGGCAGGACACCGGGGACCAGTCTGACGCACCGCACTGACAGTAGGTGCCTGTCGGGGTCAAGTCGCTCCGAGGGGCAGCCGGGCTCGAGAGCGCGAGTTGTGCACAGGCCCCGCTTCGAAACGGATTCCGAGCTCTCTCTAGTCGGAAGTAGTAGTAGGGGCTGTGGATACCGTGGATAACCACGTTTGCCCAGCTCAGAGCGCGAATTTTGTCCACTGACCCTGTGGGTGGAGGCGGTGGACAACTAGGGATCTCTGTGGAGAACAGAAAGTTCTGCACACACCGCCCACAGCTCGAGGGCAGTTCTCCCCAGCTGTGTCCCCAGGTTTACCCACGTTTCCCACACCCCAACCTGGCAGCTTCA
Source organism: Streptomyces sp. NPDC101165 (assembly GCF_044768135.1). Lineage (NCBI taxonomy): Bacteria > Bacillati > Actinomycetota > Actinomycetes > Kitasatosporales > Streptomycetaceae > Streptomyces > Streptomyces sp. NPDC101165. Next base: position 291,706 of record NZ_JBIWPG010000006.1, read on the forward strand.
TGTGACGGCTTTCACTCGACGCGGTGAGAGGGTGCGTCGCGTTGCCGAACAGTGGACAGCCATGTGGAGAAGGCAGGGTTCGCTGGGGACAACCGGCCTCAGCCTGTGGGCTACCCGTGGAAAACTTCGTCCACAGTCTGTGGATCTCCGCTTCGTCCACAGTCTGTGGAGATCGTTCGTCCACGATTCCACAGGCAGCTGAGCTGGGCGGACGCCGCTTCCTCAGGCTCCCTGTGGATGCAGTTCGGGACAACTCCGCAGTCCCCAGGATGTGGACGGAAAAAACTCACCGAATCTGTGGAGAGTGGCCGTAACCAGGCACTTAATCGAACAGTCGGTGGCCGCGGAGGGACGTCCGCGGCGCGGCGACGAGCCGCCGGCAGGGCGCGATGAGGGGGCCGGCGGCTGCCTGGGACCCGAAGGATGGCGGCCGGGGACGCGAAGGGTCGCGGCTGGGGACGTGGAGGACGGCCGCCAGGTTCGTTGCGAAGGACGGCGGCCAGGGGCGTGAAGAACGGCCGCTGGGGATGTGAAGGACGGGCCGCCAGGGTCGTCGCGGAGAACGGCGGCCGGGGACGCGATGGCCGGCGCTCAGGGTCGCGAAGATCGGCCGCCGGAAGACGCGAGAGCGGCTGCCTCGGACGCGAGAAGGCGCCCCCGGGATGTCCTCCCCAGGGGCGCCCTCAGTGTCGCCTGCGGCTGCTGTCAGCCGTTCTTGATGCGGTTCGTCAGCTCGGTCACCTGGTTGTAGATCGAGCGCCGCTCCGCCATCAGCGCGCGGATCTTCCGGTCCGCGTGCATGACGGTCGTGTGGTCGCGGCCGCCGAAGTGCGCGCCGATCTTCGGCAGGGACAGGTCCGTGAGCTCACGGCACAGGTACATGGCGATCTGGCGGGCCGTGACCAGCTGGCGGCCGCGTGAGGTGCCGCACAGGTCGTCGACCGTGAGGCCGAAGTAGTCGGCGGTCGACGCCATGATGGCCGACGCGGTGATCTCGGGAGTCGAGTCCTCGCCCCCGGGGATCAGGTCCTTGAGGACGATCTCGGTGAGGCCCAGGTCCACCGGCTGCCGGTTGAGCGAGGCGAACGCCGTCACCCGGATCAGCGCGCCCTCCAGCTCACGGATGTTCCGCGAGATCCGGGAGGCGATGAACTCCAGTACCTCCGGCGGGGCGTTGAGCTGCTCCTGCACCGCCTTCTTGCGCAGGATCGCGATGCGCGTCTCCAGCTCGGGCGGCTGGACGTCGGTGATCAGACCCCACTCGAAACGGTTCCGCAGCCGGTCCTCCAGGGTCACCAGCTGCTTGGGCGGCCGGTCGCTGGAGAGCACGATCTGCTTGTTCGCGTTGTGGAGCGTGTTGAACGTGTGGAAGAACTCCTCCTGCGTCGACTCCTTGTCCGCGAGGAACTGGATGTCGTCGACGAGCAGGATGTCCATCTCGCGGTAGCGCTTGCGGAAGCTGTCGCCCTTGCCGTCGCGGATGGAGTTGATGAACTCGTTGGTGAACTCCTCGGAGCTCACGTACCGGACGCGCGTGCCCGGGTAGAGGCTGCGCGCGTAGTGCCCGATCGCGTGCAGCAGGTGCGTCTTGCCGAGCCCCGACTCCCCATAGATGAAGAGGGGGTTGTACGCCTTCGCGGGCGCCTCGGCGACGGCCACCGCGGCCGCGTGCGCGAACCGGTTGGAGGCGCCGATGACGAACGTGTCGAAGAGGTACTTCGGGTTCAGTCGTGCGGTCGGCTCACCGGGACCGCTCGCCGGCGCGGGCTTCGCGGCCAGCGGACCGGGCGCACCGCTCCCGCCGGCCGCCGGCAGGTCCGGGCGGCCGGGACCGCCGCGGTGCACCGGGCCGGCTCCGGCCGACTGGTCGGGCAGGTCACGGCGGACGGGGTCGCGCTGGTCGTACTCCGCGCGCGGATTGTCGTAGTCCGGACGGGAGTCGTAGTTCGGGCGCTCGTACTCCGAGCGGTCGTAGTCCGGACGGTCGTACTCCGGGCGCGGGGCGTCGTAGTCGCCGCGCTGCTGGTCGTACGACGGGCGCTCCATGCCCTTCGGGCGGTAGTCCTGGGACGGCGAGTCGTAGGTGGCCTGCCCCGAGGAGCCGTAGGAGTCCTGGGACGGCGAGGCGTACGGGTCGCGCTCGGGGAAGCCGAGGCGCTGCTGCTGCCAGCCGTACTCGTCCTGTCCGGGCCGCGGCCAGGCGCCGGGCGCGGGCCGCTGGTACTCGGACGGATATGCGGGCCGGGCGGTCGGCAGCTGGTCCCCGCGGGAGGCCGGCTCGTTGCCCGGGAGCGGTTCGGCGGCACGGTGCCGGCCGTAGCCCTCGTACGGTCCGGAGGGCAGCTCCGGCTCCTCGTAGCGCGGCTGTCGCTGCCGCTGCGGCTGGGCGGGAGGTGCCTGCGGGGCCGGCGACTCGCCCGCGGAGTCGTCCACGGTGATCGCGATGCGGATGGGGCGGCCGCACTCGCGGCTCAGGGTCTCGCTGACGATCGGCGCGAGACGGCCCTCCAGTACGTTCTTCGCGAATTCGTTCGGTACGGCGAGCAGAGCGGTGTCCGCGACCAGCGCGAGCGGCTGGCAGCGCCGGATCCAGTGCTCGTCCTTCGCCTCGACACCCTGTCCGCGGCCCTCACCGAGGAGCTGCTCGAGTACGCGTGGCCACACTGCGGCAAGATCGGCAGGTACGTCAGCCACAGGGCACGCTCTCTCACAGGTCCCACGAACGTGTGGTTGTGGGACGGGTCGGGATGAAAATCGGGTCGGGCGGGGATAAGGGAACGAATCGGAGTCCAGCCACGGTAGTCAGCGCGGCGGGTACGGTTCAAGTTGTTGTCCCCAGCCTGTGGATAGTGTCTCTCGGCGACCCCCGGTTTGACCGGATGGCGTAGCCCCGCGTACCGTAACCAGGTCGAGTTGTCGATGGCTGCTGCCGCCTGCCTCCGAAGGGCACAGGTCACGTCAGGTGATCGGGAAGCGGTGCACTCGGGCGTGACGCGAGCTACTCGTGGGCGCACGGTGACAGCCAAGACGGCACCCGCCACCACCGATTTGATTTCTGGAGCCCTCGAGTGAGCAAGCGCACCTTCCAGCCGAACAACCGTCGTCGCGCGAAGACCCACGGCTTCCGCCTGCGGATGCGCACCCGTGCGGGTCGCGCGATTCTCGCGAACCGTCGTGCCAAGGGTCGCGCCAGCCTGTCCGCCTGATCCCGATCAGGTCATGACGTCGTGCTGCCCACCGAGAACCGGCTGAGGCGGCGCGAGGACTTCGCGACCGCGGTACGACGAGGTCGTCGGGCAGGTCGTCCGACCCTCGTCGTCCACCTTCGTAGCGGTGCCACGGACCCGCACGCGCCAGGGGAGAGCGCTCCCCCGACGCGTGCGGGTTTCGTCGTGAGCAAGGCTGTGGGTGGAGCGGTCGTGCGCAACAAAGTGAAGCGCAGACTGCGCCATCTGATGCGTGACCGAGTCGTCCTGTTTGCCCCCGGTAGCCTGGTAGTCGTACGAGCGCTGCCCGGAGCGGGCGACGCAGACCACGCACAGCTGGCCCGAGACCTGGATGCCGCCCTCGAGCGGCTGCTGGGAGGGGGCGCGCGATGAAGTACCCGCTACTGGCTCTGATCAAGCTGTACCAGTGGACGATCAGTCCCCTGTTGGGGCCGGTGTGCAAGTACTACCCGTCGTGCTCCCACTACGGCTACACGGCCATCGACCGGCACGGTGCGATCAAGGGAACGGCACTCACCGCCTGGCGCATCCTCCGGTGCAATCCGTGGTCGCTAGGCGGTGTGGACCATGTTCCGCCGCGCAAGCGCCCGCGGTGGCACGAAATGCTGCGCGACGCTTGGCGCGCACGCAAGGGCGGGACCTCCGCCGCCGAACCGGCCACCGAGGAGAAGCCTCACTCCGAGCTTCCCTTGAGCCCGGCCGCAGAGACCTCGTCCCATGCCCAAGGAGCATGATTAGTGGACACGATTGCCAGCCTCTTCAGCTTCATCACGACACCTGTCTCCTGGGTCATTGTCCAGTTCCACACGGTGTACGGCGCCATCTTCGGCCCCGACACCGGGTGGGCCTGGGGCCTGTCGATCGTGTCCCTCGTGATTCTGATCCGTATCTGCCTGATCCCGCTCTTCGTGAAGCAGATCAAGGCGACCCGGGCCATGCAGACGCTCCAGCCCGAGATGAAGAAGATCCAGGAGCGCTACAAGAACGACAAGCAGCGTCAGTCCGAAGAGATGATGAAGCTGTACAAGGAGTCGGGCACCAACCCGCTCTCCTCGTGCCTTCCCATCCTGGCGCAGTCCCCGTTCTTCTTCGCCCTGTACCACGTGCTCAACGGCATTGCGTCGGGCCAGACCATCGGCGTCATCAACCAGTCGCTGCTGGAGAGCGCCCGTAAGGCGCACATCTTCGGGGCCCCGCTCGCGGCGAAGTTCAAGGACAGCGCCGAGACGATCCACGCGCTGGGCGCCTCGGTGGTCGACGTTCGCGTCGTGACCGTGGTCATGATCGTCATGATGTCGGCGTCGCAGTTCTACACGCAGCGCCAGCTGATGACGAAGAACGTCGACACCACGGTGAAGACGCCGTTCATGCAGCAGCAGAAGATGCTGATGTACGTCTTCCCCATCATGTTCGCCGTCTTCGGTATCAACTTCCCGGTCGGTGTCCTGATCTACTGGCTGACCACCAACGTGTGGACCATGGGCCAGCAGATGTACGTCATCCACAACAACCCGACCCCGGGTTCCAAGGCCCAGGCCGCCTACCTGGAGCGCCTCACCAAGCACGTCACGCACCACGGCAAGATCCGTCGCCGCAGCGAGAAGACCATCGTCAAGGCGATCGTCGCCAAGGGCCGCGACCGCAACGAGTTCGAGCGCAAGTTCATCAACGGCCTGAGCAAGGCGGGCCTCGCGGCCCAGACCGACGGCGCCGTGGTGAAGAGCGAGAGCCAGGCCGTGGCGCAGGCCGAGGACGGCACGACGACGGCCACCGCCGCCGCCCGGCGCCAGCAGCCCAAGCGTCAGAGCAAGGCGCAGCGCCAGTCGGGCGGGACCAAGCAGGCGGACGACGAGACGTCGAACACCTCGCTGGAGAAGTCCGACGCCGACGAGCCGCAGGACGCCAAGCCCGCTGCTGCCAAGCAGCCTCAGAAGCCCGGCTCCGGCACCCGCAGCAAGGCCCAGTCCGGCCAGCGCAAGGGTGGCCCGCAGCGGCCCAAGTCCCCGTCCAAGAAGTAAGAAGGAGCCCATCCCGTGACGGAAGGCACCACCTCCGCCGCTGCCGAGGGTGCAGACACCCTCACCCGCCTGGAGCAGGAGGGCGAGATCGCGGCGGACTACCTGGAGGGTCTGCTGGACATCGCCGACCTCGACGGCGACATCGACATGGATGTCGAGGCCGACCGCGCCTCCGTGTCGATCATCAGCGACACCAGTAGCCGCGACCTGCAGAAGCTGGTCGGCCGCGACGGCGAGGTGCTGGAGGCGCTGCAGGAGCTGACGCGCCTGGCTGTGCACCGGGAGACCGGCGACCGCAGCCGTCTGATGCTGGACATCGCGGGCTACCGCGCCAAGAAGCGCACCGAGCTGTCCGAGCTGGGCGCCAAGGCCGCCGCCGAGGTCAAGAACACCGGCGAGCCCGTGAAGCTCAAGCCGATGACCCCGTTCGAGCGCAAGGTCGTCCACGACGCGGTCAAGGCCGCCGGGCTGCGCAGCGAGTCGGAGGGCGAGGAGCCGCAGCGGTTCGTCGTCGTGCTGCCCGCCTGATAGGTCCCTCACGTTTCACCGGCCCCGTCTGCCCGCAGACGGGGCCGAACTTTGTCAGCCTGGTAGTTCTGGTGGTCGGTGCGCGGAGCACCGGCGCTGTACGGAAGGACGGTCCCCGTGACGGAGGCAGCGGAGCTTCCCCCCGCGCCCGAGCAGGCGCGGGAAGTGTTTGGTGATCGCTTCGCCGATGCGGTCCGCTATGCGGAGCTGCTCGCCGAGGCGGGCGTGCAGCGTGGCCTGATCGGCCCACGCGAAGTGCCCCGCCTGTGGGAGCGGCACCTGCTGAACTGCGCGGTGCTCTCGGAGGCGGTCCCCGAGGGAGTGACGGTGTGCGACGTCGGCTCGGGCGCCGGCCTGCCGGGCATTCCGCTGGCCCTGGTCCGGGACGACCTGAACATCACGCTGTTGGAGCCCCTGCTGCGGCGCACCACCTTCCTCACCGAGGTCGTCGAGCTGCTGGGTCTGGATCACGTCACCGTGGTGCGCGGCCGGGCCGAGGAGGTCATGGGCAAGCTGCCGCCGGTCCATGTGGTGACGGCCCGTGCCGTGGCCCCGCTGGACCGTCTGGCCACCTGGGGCATTCCGCTGCTGCGCCCGTACGGCGAGATGCTCGCGCTCAAGGGGGACACTGCCGAGGAGGAGCTGAAGGCGGCGGCTACCGCGCTCAGCAAGCTCGGTGCGGTGTCCACCTCCATCCTGCATGTGGGCGAGGGCGTGGTGGATCCCCCGTCCACGGTTGTACGGGTCGAGGTGGGTGAGAGCCCGGGCGGTGTGCGTTTCGCGGCCAAGCGGGCCAAGGCGGCCCGGACGGGGCGGGCACGGCGACGTCGCTGATACGCGAGATCGGCGTTGCCGGCCTCGGAGGCAGGCGTCTCTGAACCGCCCTGACGACGAGACGTACTCCACACAAGCTGCCAAACGTACGCAAGCCGGAGTGTCGCGAAGATCCGGCCGCCGTTGCTGTGCATCGTGTTTCACGTGAAACGTCGCTCACTGCTGCACGGCATCATCAGTCGTGGCCGCGCCGCGGCCGAACCTCGCGACCGGAAGCCTCTCGGTTCACTCGGGGAGGCACCGGAGTTGTCCACAGAGGTGGATTTCTCCACAGAACACCAGGCCTCACTGGTTCACGACCCCGAAGACATGGGAGGCTCTGTTCATTGCGAGCCTGAAGTCGAGGAGAGTGAATCCGTGCGGTCCGACGCCAACATCGCGGGACCGATGACCGATCCGGTCCCCGGTCCCCGTACCGAGTCGATGGGGGCGGATGTTTCACGTGAAACACCGCCCCCGATGGACGACACTCCCATCGGTCGCGCTGCCCAACTGGCGGTGGAGGCTCTGGGCCGCGCCGGTGAAGGCCTGCCGCGCCCCGAGCAGACCCGAGTCATCGTGGTCGCCAACCAGAAGGGCGGCGTGGGCAAGACCACGACGACCGTCAACCTTGCCGCTTCGCTGGCTCTGCATGGCGCCCGCGTTCTGGTGATCGACCTCGACCCGCAGGGCAATGCGTCCACGGCGCTGGGTATCGATCATCACGCGGAAGTGCCGTCGATCTATGACGTGTTGGTGGAGAGCAGGCCGCTCGCCGAGGTCGTCCAGCCCGTCCCCGATGTTGAAGGCCTCTTCTGTGCCCCCGCCACCATCGATCTCGCCGGTGCGGAGATCGAGCTGGTGTCCCTGGTGGCCCGTGAGAGCCGGCTGCAGCGCGCGATCCAGGCGTACGAGCAGCCGTTGGACTACATCCTCATCGACTGCCCGCCTTCGCTTGGCCTGCTGACGGTCAACGCGCTCGTCGCGGGCCAGGAGGTCCTCATCCCCATCCAGTGCGAGTACTACGCGCTGGAGGGACTGGGCCAGCTGCTTCGCAACGTCGACCTGGTGCGGGGGCACCTCAACCCCACCTTGCATGTGTCGACCATCCTGCTCACTATGTACGACGGCCGGACGCGTCTCGCCTCGCAGGTCGCGGAAGAGGTGCGCACCCACTTCGGTGACGAGGTGCTGCGGACGAGCATTCCCCGCTCGGTCCGTATCTCCGAGGCGCCGAGCTACGGGCAGACGGTGCTGACTTACGATCCTGGATCGAGCGGTGCCCTCTCCTATCTTGAGGCGGCCCGAGAAATCGCGCTGAAGGGCATTGGCATCAGCTATGACGGCAGCCAGGCCCACATCGGCGCCCAGAACGACCCGAGCATGGTGGAGGGGATCCAGTGAGCGAGCGACGGAGGGGGCTGGGCCGTGGACTCGGCGCGCTGATCCCTGCTGCCCCGACCGAGAAGAACCCGGCCCCGGCCGCGATGGGGAGTGGAACGTCCACGTCCCCGGCAGCGGTCCCGGTGCTGACGACCGACCGTGGCGTGGCCGCGGCGAAGGTGGCCACGCTGCCGCCTGTTTCACATGAAACCGAGGAGCCCTCGGTGAGCCCTGCCGCGGAGGCTCCCGCGCCTCCGGTGGGCGCCCACTTCGCCGAGCTGCCCCTCGACGCCATCACGCCGAACCCGCGCCAGCCGCGTGAGGTCTTCGACGAGGACGCGCTGCAGGAGCTGGTCACCTCCATCAAGGAGGTCGGTCTCCTCCAGCCTGTCGTCGTACGACAGCTGAGTTCCGGCCGCTATGAGCTGATCATGGGTGAGCGCCGCTGGCGGGCCTGCCGTGAGGCCGGCCTCGAGGCCATCCCGGCGATCGTCCGGGCCACCGATGACGAGAAGCTCCTCCTGGACGCCCTGCTGGAGAACCTGCACCGGGCGCAGCTGAACCCACTGGAAGAGGCCGCCGCCTACGACCAGCTGCTGAAGGACTTCAACTGCACGCACGACCAGCTGGCGGACCGCATCGGGCGCTCCCGCCCGCAGGTCTCCAACACCCTGCGGCTGCTGAAGCTGTCGCCGGCGGTCCAGCGCAGGGTCGCCGCCGGGGTCCTCTCCGCCGGTCACGCCCGGGCGCTGCTGTCCGTCGAGGACTCGGACGAGCAGGACCGGCTGGCGCATCGCATCGTGGCCGAGGGCCTCTCGGTGCGGGCCGTCGAGGAGATCGTGACCCTGATGGGTTCGCGGCCCCAGACGACCCAGCGCTCCAAGGGCCCGCGGGCCGGTGCCCGGGTCTCCCCGGCGCTGAGCGAGCTTGCCACCCGTCTGTCGGACCGCTTCGAGACCCGGGTGAAAGTCGACCTCGGTCAGAAGAAGGGCAAGATCACCGTCGAGTTCGCCTCCATGGAGGACCTTGAGCGGATCCTCGGCAGCCTCGCCCCGGGCGAGGGGCCGGTTCTGCAGAAGGGTCTCCACGACGGCGACTCCGAGGAGCAGGACGACTGAACCTCCGGCGGTCCCGCCGAAGGGGTGCAGGGGAGCGGATCGCATCCGGTGCGTACCGGAAGGCGGTCCGCTCTTTGCTTTGAGGCAGGTATCGAGGGAATCGCTTCGTGGATACGATGCGGATGGGGTAGGCGCATCCACCTGGCGGATCTCTGAGTGGGGAGACAGGGGCCATGCGATCGATGAGCCGCACCGGACTGGTGAGCGCTGGCTTGGGCCTTGGGGCCGTCGGCGGATTCGTCGGCAGCCTGCTCAGGGAACGCAGCGCTCTGACAGCCGCTCGCGACGCAGCGGGCGAAGGAAGCGAGGAACAGCCTTCATGGGGCGTCGGCTTGTACCGCTCACGCTGGACAACCTTCAGGACCTTCCCAAGCGCTGTCGCTCGTGCGTCTTCTGGGAGCTCGACCCCGTCAGCGGCGAAGCCGCGCTGAAGGCGGGCACCTCCGCGCTGGAGAAGGAGTCCTGGATCTCCGCCGTCCTGCTGGACTGGGGATCGTGCGGCCGGGTGGTCTACGTCGACGACGTCCCCGTGGGCTTCGTTCTCTATGCGCCGCCGGCCTACGTGCCGCGCTCTACGGCGTTCCCCACGAGTCCGGTGTCGCCGGATGCCGTTCAGCTCATCACCGCGTTCATCATGCCCGGCTACCAGGGGCAGGGGCTGGGCCGGGTGCTGGTCCAGACGGTGGCCAAGGACCTGCTGCGTCGGGGCTTCAAGGCGATCGAGGCGTTCGGTGACTCCCGCTGGAAAGAGCCCGCCTGTCTGTTGCCCGCCGACCATCTCCTGGCCGTGGGCTTCAAGACGGTCCGGCAGCATCCCAAGCACCCTCGTCTGCGGCTGGAGCTGCGCTCGACGCTCTCCTGGAAGGAAGACGTGGAGATGGCGCTCGACCGGCTGCTGGGAGCCGTACAGAAGGAACCGGTGCTGCGACCGCTGTAGAGGTAGGTGTCAGCCGAAGGCCTCATGCAAATGGGCCAACCCAGAGGGGTTGGCCCATTCGTGTTTCACGTGAAACGTCACTCGGCGATGAACTCGTCGAGGTCACGCACCAGCGCAGCCTTCGGCTTGGCACCGACGATCGTCTTGACGACCTCGCCGCCCTGGTAGACGTTGAGGGTCGGGATGGACATGACGCCGTACTTGGCGGCCGTGCCCGGGTTCTCGTCGATGTTCAGCTTGACGATCTCGATCTTGTCGCCGTGCTCGGCGGCAATGGCCTCGAGAGACGGAGCGATCTGGCGGCACGGGCCGCACCAGTCGGCCCAGAAGTCCACCAGGACGGGCTTCTCGCTCTTGAGGACGTCCTCGTCGAAGGACGCGTCGGTCGTGCTCTTCAGGGCCACGGTGGGCTCCTTATCTTCTGCGGTGGGGCGGGGGAAGAGGAAGGTCAGACGGTGGCGGCGGCCTCGGCCTTGTCCTCGTCCGCGAGGGCGGAGAGGAAGCGCTCGGCGTCGAGGGCGGCGGAGCAGCCGGTGCCGGCCGCGGTGATCGCCTGTCGGTAGGTGTGGTCGACCACGTCACCGGCGGCGAAGACACCGGTCAGGTTGGTGCGGGTGGACGGGGCGGCGACCTTCAGGTAGCCCTCCTCGTCCAGGTCCAGCTGACCCTTGAACAGCTCGGTGCGCGGGTCGTGGCCGATCGCGATGAACAGGCCCGTCACCGGCAGGTCGGAGAGCTCGCCGGTCTTGACGTTGCGCAGCTTCAGACCGGAGAGCTTCTGGTCGCCCTGAACCTCGGCAACCTCGCTGTCCCAGACGAACTTGATCTTCGGGTCGCCGAAGGCACGCTCCTGCATCGCCTTGGAGGCGCGCAGAGTGTCACGGCGGTGGACGATCGTCACGGACTTGGCGAACCGTGAGAGGAAGGTGGCCTCCTCCATCGCGGTGTCGCCACCGCCGATCACGGCGATGTCCTGGTCCTTGAAGAAGAACCCGTCACAGGTGGCGCACCAGGAGACACCCCGGCCGGAGAGCGCGTCCTCGTTCGGGAGGGCGAGCTTGCGGTGCTGGGAGCCGGTGGTGACGATGACGGCCTTCGCCCGGTGAACCGTGCCCGCGGTGTCGGTGACGGTCTTGATCTCACCGGTCAGGTCGACGGAGACGATGTCGTCCGGGATCAGCTCGGCGCCGAAGCGCTCGGCCTGCGCCCGCATGTTGTCCATCAGCTCAGGCCCCATGATGCCGTCGCGGAAGCCCGGGAAGTTCTCCACCTCGGTGGTGTTCATCAGCGCGCCACCGGCGGTGACGGCCCCCTCGAACACCAGGGGCTTCAGCGAGGCGCGCGCGGTGTAGAGCGCCGCCGTGTAGCCTGCCGGCCCGGAGCCGATGATGATCACGTTACGGACGTCGCTCACGGCTTGGTTCCTCGTCTCTGGTCTGCGTCAGTCGACCGGTGGGAGCCCCTTTCGGAACTCTCACCCCACCCAACGGATCCTAAGGGGCGCGCATTCCCGCTGTGTCCGGGCACACGCGTATCGCACACGGTACGGATGACCGCACAGACGGAGACGAATCCTCCCCGGACTCAGGTTCGAGGGAGGGACTGCTTGAGCAGGACCTTGCCGACGGACGAGGGGGCCTGGTGGACGCAGTCCGCGTCGACGACATAGGCCGTGACCCGGGCGCTGTCGCCGTCGTCGGGCATCACGACGAGATAGGCGCTCCTGCCGGCATAGGTGCCGGTCTTGGCGCCGAGGACGTCGTCGCTGCTGTTGATCGCCTTCCGGACGCAGTCGGGAACCGAGGGCTGCGTCTGGATCAGGGTGTTCGCGCTCTGCGTGGACCCGGGGGTGTTCTGCTCGGATTCGACGCCCGAGCGCGGCCGCTGGCTCTCGGAGCCTCGCTCCGTGCCCTTCTTCGTGGCGAGCAGATCCTTCACCTGGCTCTGCACGCTGTCCCCGGAGAACGTGCTGGCGGTCGGTGTCGGCCGGCCGTGAGCCGTTGTGTTGGAGCCACCGCTGACGAGTGACTGGAGGACGAGGGACCCGGCCCCCAGGACGGCGGCGGTGAGAACGGCACCCAGGGCGACGGTCCTGCGGCGCCGACCGCGCTCGCGCCCCTTCCGCCCCGGGCCGGTAGATCCGCTGGGGCGCCCGAGGGGGCGGTCCGACGGGACCGATGTTTCACGTGAAACACGACCGCCGGTGCGTGCCGGCTCTTCGGAAACCAGGAGAGGTGCGTCCAGAGCTTCAGGTGCGGTGGAGGCCAACAGTGCTTCGGCGGCGAGGGCGGCATCGATACGCCCGGAGACATCCGCCGGCATCCGCGGCGGGCCCGGCATGGTGCCGAGCAGCCCCCGGATCTCCTCCAGCGAGGCATGCACGTCCGCGCACAGCTCGCACCCTTCCAGGTGGCGCCGTACCTCCGTGCTTCGGTCCGGTGGGAGGAGGCCTTCGGTGAGGTCGGAGATCTCGGCGACGTCCGGGTGCTCGGCCGTGTCAGTCGAGGAAGTCACGCTCGCCCACCTCCGCCCTTCACTACGGTTGAATCGCTCGGACCCGTACGTCCCGGACCCTTGTCATGAGGATCTGTCGCAGGTGGGACGGATTTCCCTTCCACCCGGTTCCGTCCCGGCCCGGGTTCCTTTTCGTCACCAGTGCTTCCGGGCCGCAGATGGGTGAGCAGCGGAAGAAGTCTGGCCCGGCCTCGGGCGCACCGGCTCTTCACCGTCCCCGTGGGCACATCGAGGATCCGGGCGGCCTCGGCCACGGGGTAACCCTGCATGTCCACGAGGACCAGAGCCGCACGCTGCTCGTACGGAAGCGTGCCGAGCGCCTCGAGGAGCTGGCGGTGCACATCGTTCCGCTCGGCGGGAGCGGAAGCCGACTCGTGCGGCTCCAGCAGCTGCTCCAGCCGCTCGGTGTCGTCGACCGGGGCGGTCTTCCTGGAGGCGGCCTTGCGGGCCCGGTCCAGGCAGGCGTTCACAGTGATGCGATGCAGCCAGGTCGTGACGGCCGACTGCCCCCGGAAGGTGTGCGCGGCCCGGTAGGCGGACACCAGCGCGTCCTGGACCGCGTCAGCGGCCTCCTCCCGGTCCCCCAGCGTCCGCAGCGCCACCGCCCAGAGCCGGTCCCGATGCCGCCGCACGATCTCACCGAAGGCATCGGGGTCGCCTTCCACATGGCGGGCGAGCAGGTCCTGGTCGCTCACTCCGTCGTATCCGGCGCCCTCCGCCATCTGCCCCCTCCGGTTCGGGTGAGACGTCAGCCCGTGAACCGCACTTCGCCGATGGCCTGCTTGAAGCCGGCCTGGGAATACGTGACCGAGTCCGGACCCGAGTACGGCACAGCGGTCAGCCACACGAGGACGTATTGCGTCTTCACCGACTTGGTGACCTTCACCGTAGCGGTACTACCCGAGGTTGTGACGCTGCCGATCTGCTTCATCGAGTCGAGTGATGCCGGCGCCAGCGCGTCGGCCGCGTACAACTCGACGGTCGTGTGGTTGCCGCCGTAACGAAGGTCCAGGGTGGCCGTGCTGAGATTCTTCGCCGAACCGAGGTCGTAGACGATGCCGACACCCGGCTTGAGCGGCGCGATCGAGGGGCCTTCGGTGAAGGTTTTGGTCCTCCAGTACGTCGACGCGTTGTGGTCGTAGGTCTTGGTGACATCGTTGGGGTGCTGGGGGTCGCCCTCGGCGACGAACTCCTGGCTGTTGACGATCTTTATTGGCGCGGTCTTCGGCTTTGCGGCGTTCTTGTCCCCGCCGTCCTGGACCTGCGTCTTGTTGGTGTCGTCCGACTTGTCGCCCTGGCCCATCAGGGCGTCCGCCAGCTGCCAGCTGCCCAGGCCCAGCGCGGCGATGAGGAGCGCCGAGACAGCCCACTTCAGCGCCTTGCCGGTGCGGCTCTGCAGCGGGGGCGGCGGGGCCGCGATCGGCTGCGTGGCACCATGGCGCGCTGCAGGGCGGCCGTACGTGCCCTGCTGATACGTCGTGCGCTGGTACTCCGGCGGGGCCGTGAACGCCGGCTCCGGCGGGCGGATGCGGGGCATCTCGCCGATCGCCTTGACCAGTTCCTCCGGCGTCGTGCACGGAGCCTCGTGCCGGGACGCGGTGGCCCCGTCGTTGACGAGGGCGCGCATGGCGAGTTCGGACAGGCCGCGGTGGACCCCGGCGCGCACCTGGTCCGGGGCGATGAGGCCGATGTCCTTGGGCAGGCCGGACAGGCCGTAGGCGTCGTTCTCGTACGGCCAGCGCTGGGTCAGCGCCGCGTACAGCAGGGCGCCGATCGACTCGGTGTCGGTGCGCTGCGGGGTGTCGGAACTGATACCGCGCAGCGCCGCGTTCACGGCGAGGCCGCGGATGCGCCACTGACCGGTGGAGGCGCGCAGGACCGCGTTCGGGTTCAGCCGCAGATGGGCGAGGCCCTCGCGGTGTGCGGCGGCCATGGCGGAGGCGACCTGACTGACCATCTGGTAGGCGTCGTGCGGCTCCAGCGGGCCGGCCGCCAGCAGTGCGGTCAGTTCGGTCGCGTCGGGCAGCCATTCGTGCACGACGTAGACGAGGTCGTTCTCCTCGACGGCATCCAGCACCTGGACGAAGCGCGGATCGCCGAGCAGCGCCGAGGAACGCGCGGCGGCCAGTACCGACCGGGCCCGCGTATGGTCCGCGGGCAGGATGTGGACGCCGACGGCGCGACGGAGTTTCTCGTCGACCGCACGCCAGCTGCTGAATCCGTCCAGACGGGTGACGCACTCCTCGAGACGGTAGCGTCTGGCGAGTTTGTGACCGCTGTGCAGTTCCGGCGGTGAGGCCTTCTTTCCGTGACCGTCCGTTCCGCCGCTCCCCTGCCCCTCGCTGTCCGTGTCCCGCTCCGGGTTCTGGGCCACCCCGTCGGCCGTGGACTGGTCCGCCTTGGCGGTCAGCGGCTGCTCGCCGCTGTTGTCTGCCACGTCGACGGCAGCCGTGCTCCGTTCCGCCACCGTCGTCCCTGCCTCCCCATCCGTTGCACGCTGTCCGACGCCGAATCCAATTGTGCCCACAGTCTGCCGCTATGCACGACACACAGCTGCGGACGATGGTTGTGCGCCTACCCCCGACTCAGCGACCCAGGCGCCCGCGCACCATGCCCACGAGCGAGTTGAGTTCGTCGATCCGCATCCGGCGGGCTGCCACGAAGAAGACGCCGAACAGGACCGCACCGCCGACGACCAGCGCCGCGAAGGAGCCGACGACGCCCTGGCCGAGAGTGTGCCCGATGCCGTAGCAGGCCGCACCGCTGAGCAGGGCCGCCGGCACCGAGGCGATGCCGAGCCGCGCGTACGTCCGCAGCACCCGTGCGCCGTCCAGGTCACCACCGAGCCTCTTGCGCAGCCTCCGCCAGGCGACGCCCACACCGATCGCGTAGGCGAGGCCGTACGCGGCGGCCATGCCCGCGACCGCCCAGCGGGACGGCAGCAGGAGGTAGCAGAGCCCGGAGGCGCACGCGTTGACCGCCGCCACGATGACGGTGTTGTAGAAGGGCGTCCGGGTGTCTTCGTAGGCGTAGAAGGCGCGCAGGACCACGTACTGCACCGAGTACGGGATCAGACCGAGGGCGAAGGCCATCAGCATGTAACCCATGTTGACGGCTGAGCCGGTGCCCGCCGAGCCGAAGATCAGCGTGCACATCGGGATGCCGAGCGAGAGGAAACCGAAGGCGATGGGCACGATGGCGACCGCGGTGGTGCGCAGGCCCTGGGAGATGTCGTCGCGGACGGCGCCGCCGTCACCTTCGGAGGCCGAGCGGGAGATGCGTGGCAGCAGCGCGGCCATGAGGGACACCGTGATGATGGCCTGCGGCAGGCCCCAGATCAGCTGGGCGTTGGCGTAGGCGGCGAAGCCGGTGCCCTTGACACCGGAGGCGTCGCCGGCAGCGGTGGAGAGCTGCGTCACGACCATGGCGCCCACCTGGTTGGCGAGGACGAACAGGATCGTCCACTTGGCGAGCATCGCGGCCTTGCCCAGGCCATGGCCCTTCCAGTCGAAGCGCAGCCGGATCCGGAATCCGGTCTCGCGCAGGTAGGGGATCATCGCGAGGGCCTGGACGACCAGGCCGAGCAGCACACCGACACCGAGCAGTCGCTGACCCTGCGGCGGGATGTTGGTGACGGCCAGGTGGGAGTTGGCTGCGGTGCCGTAGACCCAGATGAACGCGCCGAGCGAGATGATGATGACGATGTTGTTCAGGACCGGCGTCCACATCATCGCGCCGAACTTCCCGCGCGCGTTCAGGATCTGACCCATCACCACGTGGATGCCCATGAAGAAGATCGAGGGCAGGAAGTAGCGAGTGAAGGTGACCGCGACGTCGTTGGCCGCAGGGTTGTCGGCGATGGTGGGAGACAGTGCCCGCACCAGCAGCGGCGCCGCGAGCATCGCGAGAGCGGTCAGCGCGGCCAGGGCCACCATCACGAGGGTCAGCAGCCGGTTGGCGAAGGCCTCGCCGCCGTCCTCGTCCTCCTTCATCGAGCGCACCAGCTGGGGCACGAAGACGGAGTTGAGACCGCCGCCGACCGTGAGGATGTAGATCATCGTCGGCAGCTGGTAGGCCACCTGGAAGGAGTCGGCGAGGAAGCCGAGGCCCAGCGCGGCGGCGATCAGCGCGGAGCGGATGAAACCGGTGAGCCGGGACACCATCGTGCCCGCCGCCATGACCGCGCTGGACTTGAGCAGCCCGCCGGCCTTCCCGCCCTTCTTCGGGGCGGGAGCGGCGGGTGCGGAGGCCTCCGCGGGAGCGGACGGACCGGTGGGCTCGGGAGCCGCGGCCGGGGCCGGCACCGGCGGCTGGACCGGTTGTCCAGCTGCGGGCGGACCGGTCTGGTACGGCGTCTCGGCGTACTGGTTCGCGTACTGCGGGCTCTGGGCGTGCGGCGGCGCCGGGTACGGAGCCGCAGGGCTCTGCCCGGGGCCCGGCCCGGCAGCCGGGCCGGGAACGGCCGGGGGGTCCATCGGCGCGGGCGCACCGCCCTGCTGCTGGTCCCGGAAGAGGTGCGCGAAGGCGTCGGGCTGGTGGTACTCCTCGCCGGAGTGCGTCACCAGGTCGTCCACGCCCACGAACTGGGTCGTACGGGGGTCGTCACCGTACGGCAGGTACTGGGCCGATCCCTCCGGTTCCGGCGCCGGGGTCTGCGCCCACACGCGCGGGTCGGGAGGGTAGGGCGACTGGGCCGGCGCGCCGTACAGCGGCTGCTGCTGCTCGTACGTGCCCGGCGGCGGCGGGGGGTGCGCGGCACGGTCGTAGAGCGCCTCGGCGACCGGGTCCTGGGCGGCGAGATCGTGGTCCCGGTAGGGGTCCTGGTCGTAGGCGTCCTGGAGGTACATGTCCGCAGCGTGCTGCGGCGGCACCTGTCCGGGCTCGGGCGTCGGCTCGGGGTAACCGGAGCCGGCCGCGCCCTGACCGCGGTCACCGTCGTACGGCGCGTTCATCGTTACCCCACCTCATCGTCCCGGGCCACACCGGCCACGACATCGCTCAACGGTCCACTCTCTCACCCGTCCCGGACGGGTCGGTGCTTTCCGGTGCGGTGTCCGGTGCAGGGTCACTCGGCTGCTCCGGGTCGTCTGCCCCGGAGGGGGCGTCGGACTCCTCCGGGAGACGGTCCCCGGGGGCGCCGGGGTTCCCGGGCTGGTCGCCGGGGTCCTCCCCCGCGGCGTCGGGGCCGTCGTGCTCGGCCTGGCGGGCGGCCGCGCGCTTGCGCTGGGTGTACATCCGGAAGCCAGCCAGGACGAGCAGGAGCACGCCGCCGCCGATGACCAGCATGACCGTGGGCGTGACCTCGGTGACCTTCACGTCGAACTGGACGGGGTCGCCGTATGCCTGGCCGTCCTCGGTGTACAGCTGGGCGAAGACCGAGACCCGGCCGTTGGCGTTGGCGGAAGTGGTGAATTTCACGGACTGGCTGTGGCCGCCGGAGACCTCGACGGGCCGCTCGTAGTAGGCCCTGCCGCCGATCTTCAGGCGGGTAGGGTTCGTCGAGGTGAGCCGCAGCACGAGGTGGTTCACGGGCTGGACGAGGTTGTTCTGGACGGTCACCGGGATGGTGGCGCTGCGCCCGGAGAGCTTGGTCTCGGACTTGTCGATCAACTTGACCTGGTCGGCCAGTTCGTCGAGCCAGTTCTCCACGTCGCCCCGGAAGCTGTCCGCCTCCGTGCCGCGGCCCCGCCACGACGTGGACATCTCACGGTTTATGGCCCTGCCGAACGGCGTGACCACGCGGGACTGGTCGCTGAGGATCACCTTGAAGTTGTCGAGCTTGTCCTGCGTGCGCGCGATCTGCTCGAAGGCCGTCCTGGGCAGCTCCTGCTTGCGCAGCGAGGAGGGGTAGACGGACGTGGACGGGATGCGCGTGGTGGCGTCCGGGTCGGGCTTGGCCTTGGCGGCCGCGGTGAGGTTCTGCGACTGCGACCAGGTGTCGTCCTGGAGCGCCTTCAGCGCCGTCGCCATCGCCTGGGCCTGGCTCGCCGACGGCATGCGCTGCGGAGCGACGACGATGCTGCGCTGCTCGTCCGTCTGCGCGTTCAGCTCCAGGCTCTGCGCCAGGAACTCCTGCACGGCGAGCGTGGCCGAGTCCGCCTTGGTCAGATCGTCCTCGAAGGCCGTGGACAGACGAGCGTCGGCCACCACCGCTGTCGTACCGCCGCCGACGGGGCGGGCGGCGGAGGGGGTGTAGGACAGCCCGGCGGTCTCCTGGAGGCTGTCGCTGCGGGCGATCACCCGGTCGGCGCCGGCCGAGGTGGCGACCTTCATGATCGACGGGTCTACGGCGCCTTCCACCGGCCAGGCGAAGTCCGTGGTCGGTGTGACATGAAGCACGGTCTTCACGGTGGTGGCGGCGACGTCGGTGGCGTCCTTGAGGTGGCTGAGCGAGCCGGTGACGCTGGTGCCGTTGTGCGCGAGGGAGGCCAGGTCCGGGTCGGCGAAGGGCAGGGCGACGACCTCCTTGCCCGCCACGGCCTTCTGCAGACCGGCCAGCCACTGCTTGGCGTCCGCCTGGTGGGTGCCGGCCGTGGTGGTGTTGCCGTCGCCCTGGACGCGGTAGTTGCCCGCCATCGCGTCCACCGACGCCAGCAGGTCCGGGTCGATCACCCAGGTGACGTCGAGGTCCTTGCCCAGCTCCAGCATCTGCGCCAGCCGACCGCCCGGGGCGATCTCCTTGGCCAGGTCGTCGTTGAGGAAGACCGGCGTCTGCAGCTCACCGGCACCCGTCCTGGCCGTCATGTGGACCGTGGAGATCAGCGGCCACAGGAACGTCGTCTTCGTCTTCGTGTCGGCCTCGGAGGGCTGCCACGGCAGGAAGGTCCGCTGGACGCCGAGCACCTGCTCCCAGGGCTGCGCGGAGGTCTGGCCGGACAGGGCGACGCCGAATTCGTAGACGCCGTCGTCGCCGAGGTCGAGCTTGTCCACCGGGACCGAGATGCTGAAGTGCTCGGCGACGCCCGGGGGCAGCTTGGAGAACTTCTCCTCGTACTTACCGCCGACCTCGGTGCCGGTGCTGCTCTGGAGGCCGTCGGAGTGCTGGGCGATGCCGTCGATCGCCGAGCGCGTGTTCAGCATGCGCCCCACCCGCAGGCCCACGTGGGCGCCGGTGACGGCCTGCTTGCCGTTGTTGGTCACGGTGCCGGACACGGTCAGCGTGTCGCCGTCCGTGGGGGCACTGGGGCTGAGCGAGTCCACAGAGACGGACACGGGGTCCGAGGAGGCGGCCTGTGCCGGCCCCGCCGCGGGCAGCTGGAGGAGTCCGGCCAGCAGGGGCGCCCCGGCGAGCAGTCCTCCGGTGCGCCGCAGCCACCGGCGCACGGGTGAGGCACTGGTCCCCTGGAAGTCAGCCGCCTCGGCCACGCGCTCGCCCGTCCCTCGTCGTCGTCAGTGGTCGTCGGAATGTGCGTCCCCGCATGGTAACGAGGCGCGCTGAGATGAAGTGCCGCGGTCTGCTCCGCAAGATCGGGAGACAGTAGCGACCCGTCCTCTATATCCAGTATCGAGGAGAGAGCGGATGTACGTCGTAAGCGCAGCCCTTGTGCGCTTATGGCAGGAGGCATCCGTGCCCGTCTAATCGAGGCGCCCCGGGGCGCCGGGGCCACGTACCCTCTTCTGTTGTGCCGAACCCCAACGATGACAATCCCTCTGCCCTGAGCCAGGCGCAGCAACGCGCTGTGAGCGAGCTGCTACGAGTGGCCCCCGTGGCCGACGATCTCGCCCGCCGTTTCCAGGAGGCCGGGTTCTCGCTCGCCCTGGTGGGCGGCTCGGTCCGCGACGCGCTGCTCGGCCGGCTCGGCAACGATCTGGATTTCACCACCGACGCGCGCCCCGAGGACGTACTGAAGATCGTGCGGCCCTGGGCGGACGCCGTCTGGGAGGTCGGGATCGCCTTCGGCACGGTCGGGGCGCAGAAGGATGCCCGTGTCGGAGACACTGATTGGCGCTTTCAGATCGAGGTGACCACCTACCGGTCCGAGGCGTACGACCGCACCTCGCGCAAGCCCGAGGTGTCGTACGGCGACTCCATCGAGCAGGATCTGGTCCGCCGGGACTTCACGGTCAACGCGATGGCCGTGGCGCTTCCGGAGAAGGAGTTCATCGACCCGCACGGCGGCCTGGAGGACCTCGCGGCCCGGCTGCTTCGCACCCCCGGTACGCCGGAGGAGTCGTTCTCGGACGATCCGCTGCGGATGATGCGGGCCGCCCGGTTCGCCGCTCAGCTGGACTTCGACGTCGCTCCCGAGGTCGTCACGGCGATGACGGACATGGCCGGGCGGATCGAGATCGTCTCGGCCGAGCGGGTCCGGGACGAGCTGAACAAGCTGATCCTCTCCGCGAACCCGCGCAAGGGTCTGAGCCTTCTGGTCGACACCGGGCTCGCCGACCATGTCCTGCCCGAGCTGCCGGCCCTGCATCTGGAGCGTGACGAGCACCACCGGCACAAGGACGTCTACGACCACACGCTGATCGTGCTGGAGCAGGCGATGGCGCTGGAGGAGGACGGCCCCGACCTCACGCTGCGCCTGGCCGCGCTGCTGCACGACATCGGCAAGCCGCGCACCCGCCGCTTCGAGAAGGACGGCCGGGTCTCGTTCCACCACCACGAGGTGGTCGGCGCGAAGATGACCAAGAAGCGCATGACGGCCCTGAAGTACTCCAACGAGCTGGTGAAGGACGTCTCCCGTCTGGTCGAACTCCACCTGCGCTTCCACGGCTACGGCACCGGCGAGTGGACGGACTCGGCGGTGCGCCGCTACGTCCGTGACGCGGGCCCGCTCCTGGACCGCCTGCACAAGCTGACCCGCTCCGACTGCACCACGCGGAACAAGCGGAAGGCGGCCGCGCTGTCGCGGGCCTACGACGGTCTGGAGGGGCGCATCGGGCAGCTCCAGGAGCAGGAGGAGCTGGACTCGATCCGCCCGGACCTCGACGGCAACCAGATCATGGAGATCCTGGGTGTCGGTCCCGGCCCCGTCATCGGCAAGGCGTACAAGCACATGCTGGAGCTGCGTCTGGAGAACGGTCCGATGGAGCACGATGCGGCGATGGCGGCCCTCAAGGAGTGGTGGGCCGAACAGGGCTGAGCCCGTGGACTGGGTCATGTTTCACGTGAAACATGACCGAGGACCTAGCGAGGGGGCGATGTTTCACGTGAAACATCGCCCCCGCTGCTGTCTCGGCGCGCTTCGAAGCGGGCCATCGCTGCTGCGACCCCGCCGTAGATCAGGGCGACGAACAACACCAGCACCACTGAGCGGCCGTCCGGCGGAAGCATCAGGGCCGCCACTCCGGCAGCACTCACGAAGGCGACGTTGAAGAGGACGTCGTACACGGAGAAGATCCGGCCCCGGAAACCGTCCTCGACCGAGGACTGGACGATCGTGTCCGTGGCGATCTTGGCTCCCTGGGTGATCAACCCCAGGACGAAGGCCGCGACCATCAGGGGGGCGGTGGCGAACGGCAGACCCAGCGCCGGCTCCAGAACCGCGGCCGCTCCGGAGCAGACCGCGATCCAGCCCCCGGGGCCGAGCCGTCCCACCGCCCACGGTGTCACCACGGCGGCCGCGAAGAAGCCCGCGCCGGACGCCGCCACTGCGAGTCCGAGCAGCCGGAGTCCTTCGTCCGGGGTCGAGGCGAGGGTGTACCTGCACAGCATGAGGAGCAGGACGAAGACCGCGCCGTAGCAGAAGCGCATCAGCGTCATCGAGGCCAGCGCCCAGGCCGCTTCCCGGCGCCGGGGCTCGGCCAGATGCCGCACGGCCGCGAGCAGATCGCGTGCGGTGACGGCGACCGCGGTCCGCAGGTGGGGCTGCGTCGGCACCCGGTCGGGGCCCAGCAGCGCGGGAGCCATGCTCAGCGAGGTGAGCGCGGCACAGAGATAGAGGAAGGCGCCGAGCAGGACCACCGCGGCATCGGAGCCCGATGCCACGAGCCGTACGAGGAAGGCGAGGCCTCCGCCCGCGGTCGCGGCGAGAGTTCCGGCCGTCGGGGACAAAGAGTTGGCGATCACCAGGCGCTCGGCGTCGACCACGCGCGGCAGGGCGGCCGACAGCCCGGCGAGGACGAAGCGGTTGACGGCCGTGACACACAGCGCGGACACGTAGAACAGCCAGTCCGGCACCGAGCTGACCATCAGTACGGCGGTGGCCGTCGCCAGCAGAGCGCGCAGCAGGTTGCCGTACACGAGGACCTGGCGGCGCCGCCAGCGGTCCAGCAGCACACCCGCGAAGGGACCGATCAGCGAGTACGGGAGCAGCAGGACCGCCATCGCCGAGGCGATCGCCACGGCCGAGGTCTGTTTCTCCGGGGAGAAGACGACGTACGCGGCCAGCGCGACCTGGTAGACGCCGTCGGCGCCCTGCGAGAGGAGGCGTACGGACAGCAGGCGTCGGAAGTCCCGCAGACGCAGCAGGACGCGCAGGTCACGGACGACGGGCATGGAGCAAAGCCTCACATATGCCGAGGGTCCCCGGGTCAGGAAACCCGGGGACCCTCACAGCCCTGGCAGGAGCGTTCTGTGCTGTCGAGCTAGCGCACCGCGTGGTGCCGACTAGCGCTCGACGTCACCGTTGATGAACTTCTCGACGTTCTCGCGGGCCTCGTCGTCGAAGTACTGGACCGGCGGGGACTTCATGAAGTAGCTCGACGCCGACAGGATCGGGCCGCCGATGCCGCGGTCCTTGGCGATCTTCGCGGCGCGCAGGGCGTCGATGATGATGCCGGCGGAGTTCGGGGAGTCCCAGACCTCGAGCTTGTACTCCAGGTTCAGCGGGACGTCGCCGAAGGCGCGGCCCTCGAGGCGGACGTACGCCCACTTGCGGTCGTCCAGCCAGGCGACGTAGTCGGACGGGCCGATGTGGACGTTCTTCTCGCCGAGGTCCCGGTCGGGGATCTGGGAGGTGACGGCCTGCGTCTTGGAGATTTTCTTGGACTCCAGGCGGTCACGCTCGAGCATGTTCTTGAAGTCCATGTTGCCGCCGACGTTCAGCTGCATCGTGCGCTCGAGGCGCACACCACGGTCCTCGAACAGCTTCGCCATGACGCGGTGCGTGATGGTGGCGCCGACCTGGGACTTGATGTCGTCACCGACGATCGGGACGCCCGCCTCGGTGAACTTGTCCGCCCACTCCTTGGTGCCGGCGATGAAGACCGGAAGGGCGTTGACGAAGGCGACCTTGGCGTCGATGGCGCACTGGGCGTAGAACTTCGCCGCGTCCTCGGAACCGACGGGCAGGTAGCAGACGAGCACGTCGACCTGCTTGTCCTTGAGGACCTGGACGACGTCGACCGGCTCCTCGGCGGACTCCTCGATGGTCAGGCGGTAGTACTTGCCCAGGCCGTCGAGGGTGTGGCCGCGCTGGACCGTGACGCCGGTGTTCGGGACGTCGGCGATCTTGATGGTGTTGTTCTCGGAGGCGCCGATCGCGTCCGCGAGGTCGAGGCCGACCTTCTTGGCGTCCACGTCGAAGGCGGCGACGAACTCGACGTCACCGACGTGGTAGTCGCCGAACTGCACGTGCATCAGGCCGGGGACCTTCGACGCCGGGTCGGCGTCCTTGTAGTACTCGACTCCCTGCACCAGCGACGCGGCGCAGTTGCCCACGCCGACGATGGCTACGCGAACCGAACCCATTCCGGTTGCTCCCTGTGTGTACGAGTGAGGCCCTGAGTGGGTCTCACGTGGCGGTGTCGCCGGGCGTATCCGTCCGGGGGGTTTCCCCGGAACGGGGCAGGCCGCCCGTCGCTCCTGTTGTGGTGTCCTGCTGAGCGGACCCCCCGGATGCGGAACCCTTCAGGTCCCGACCGGCCCGCTCGCTCTCGATGAGCTCGTTCAGCCAGCGCACTTCGCGCTCCACGGACTCCATCCCGTGGCGCTGGAGCTCAAGCGTGTAGTCGTCGAGGCGCTCCCGGGTGCGCGCCAGGGAGGCGCGCATCTTCTCCAGGCGCTCCTCCAGCCGGCTGCGCCGGCCCTCCAGCACGCGCATGCGCACATCGCGCGACGTCTGCCCGAAGAAGGCGAACCGTGCGGCGAAGTGCTCGTCCTCGTACGCGTCAGGACCGGTTTGTGAAAGAAGCTCCTCGAAGTGCTCCTTACCTTCTGCCGTCAACCGGTACACGATTTTCGCGCGACGTCCGGCGAGGGCAGCGGCGAGGGCGTCCTCATGGGTACTGCCTTCCTCGATCAACCAGCCGTTGGCGACCAGCGTCTTGAGGCAGGGGTAGAGGGTCCCGTAGCTGAACGCCCGGAACACACCCAGAGACGTGTTGAGTCGTTTGCGCAGCTCATAGCCGTGCATCGGGGACTCGCGCAGCAGCCCGAGTACAGCGAACTCAAGGATGCCGGAACGCCGGCTCATGATCGCCTCCTCTCGGTCCGCAGCGCCTTTATCTCGCGCTGATGTATCGACTCGATACATCCCGACGATAGAACGGCCTTCCGCATGCGACAAGAGGAAGGACGGTGAACGGGATCACATCACCGATTCGTTGGAAGCGAGTTGCCTGTTTTGGGGTGAACTTCGGGGCTCGGCAGGTTTTGGCGGTGCGTAGTCTGTGCGGCATGCACGCCACCGGGAACCAAGTGACGCCTGGGGGGCGTCGTCGTCCCCGGTGCAGTACGGGTGAATGCGGAACCGACCACATCCGTACTTCGGGGGGACCGGAAACCAGCCGCCGTTCCAGGCGCGCACGGGTGCGCCTGCCCGAGGAGTAATCGTTCGATGAGCGAGCACCGTCGCAAACCGCCGCCGCCGCAGGGAGGCGGACGTGCCGCGGCCCGAGGCGGCCAGCCCGGCCCGTCCTCCGGCCGCCGTGCGGCACCGCGAGGCGCCACCGGGTCTTCTGCCGACTCCTATGGTTCCAGTTCCCATGGGTCGGATCCCTACGGCTCGGGGGGTGAGGAGCGCCCCTACGGCAGCCGTGCCGAGGCCCGCCGGGCGGCGCAGAGAGGCGGCGGCAGGCGTCGTGCCGCCGACAACGCAGGTCCGGGCGGCCGGCGCGGCGGTCCGGGCGGACCGACCGGGCCCGGACGCGGCAGAGGCCGTGCGGCGGCGCCGCCCGACAAGAAGCGGTTCATCGACTACCCGCGGGCGGGCAAGTACGGCTGGCACCGCTGGGTGCCGTCCTGGAAGCTCGTCTCGGGGCTGTTCATCGGCTTCGTCGGCGCTCTCGTCGCCGCGGTCGGCATCGGCTTCGCGATGGTGCAGATCCCCAGCGAGAACATCGCCGCCCAGTCGCAGAACAACGTCTACTACTGGGCCGACAACTCTCAGATGGTGGCCACCGGCACCGGCGTCAACCGCCAGAACGTCACCATCGACAAGATTCCCGAGGCCATGCAGTACGCGGTGATCTCGGCCGAGAACAAGAGCTTCTACAAGGACTCGGGTGTCGACCCCATGGGTATCGTCCGAGCCCTGGCCAACATGGCGCGAGGCGGTCAGACGCAGGGTGGTTCGACCATCACCCAGCAGTTCGTCAAGAACACGTACCTGAGCCAGGACCAGACCGTCACCCGCAAGTTCCGCGAGATGTTCATCTCCATAAAGGTGGGTGCCAAGCTCTCGAAGCCGCAGATCCTCCAGGGCTATCTGAACACCTCGTACTACGGCCGCGGTGCCTACGGCATCCAGGCCGCCGCCCAGACCTACTACAACGTGGACGCGGTCAAGCTCACGCCGAGCCAGTGCGCCGTCCTCGCGGCGCTGCTGAAGGGCCCGACGTACTACGACCCGGCGGGCAACCCGGACCTGGACAAGTCGGCGACCCAGAATGCCAACACCAAGCGCTCGGAGGACCGCTGGCGCTGGATCCTCGGTGAGATGCACAAGGACAAGCACCTCACCGACGCCCAGTACCAGAAGGCCATCAGCAAGTACCCCACGCCCCAGGGCCGCAAGGCGACCAAGGGCATGACCGGCCAGATCAGCTACCTGGCCGACACGGCGAAGAAGTACGTCCTGAGCCACTCCAAGATCTCGGAGGCGGATTTCGACCGGGGCGGCTACCAGATCTACACGACCTTCAAGAAGGACAGGGTCAACGCCCTGACCGCGGCCGTGAAGAAGATCCAGAAGTCGCGTCTCGACCCGAAGCACCGCGACCTGGACAAGTACGTCCAGTTCGGTGCGGCTTCGGTGGTGCCCAACGACGGTGCGATCGTCGCCCTCTACGGCGGTGACGGTTACGAGAACGGGCACTTCACCAACAACGCCGACACCTCGGGTGTCCCCGTCGGTTCGACGTGGAAGCCGTTCGTGCTGGCCGCGGCCATGGAGTACGGGACGTACAAGACCCAACCCGAGGGCCTCTCGCCGCTCAGCAAGTACAACGGCAACGACAAGCTCAAGGTCCTGAACCAGGACGGATCCACTGTCCTGAAGAAGGACGGCTCGCCTTTCTACCAGCGCAACGAGAGTGACCACCGCTGGGGCTACATCACCCTGCGCAAGGCGATGGAGCAGTCCATCAACACGCCGTTCGTCCAGCTCGGCATGGACGTGGGGATGTCGAAGGTCCGGGACGTCGCCCGCTCGACCGGCATCCTCGACCAGAGCATGTCGAAGGACCTCAATCCGTCGTTCGCCATCGGTACGTCCACTCCCAGCGCGATCCGCATGGCCGACGCCTACGCGACCTTCGCGGCGTCCGGCAAGCAGGCGGATCCGTACTCGGTGACCCGTCTCAAGAAGGACGGTGTGGACCAGCCCAACTTCGAGAAGCCCAAGGTCAGGCAGCCGATGGACTCGAACATCGCCAACAACGTCACGGACGTCCTGCAGAACGTCATCCAGAACGGTACGGGTCAGAACGCCAAGGCCCTGGGCCGCACGGCGGCGGGCAAGACCGGTACCACCGACAGCAACAAGTCGGCCTGGTTCGTGGGCTACACCAAGCAGCTGTCCACCTCGGTGGCGATGTTCCGCGAGAACCCGAAGGACCACGAGCTGCTCTCCATGAACGGCACGGCCGGCGTCCCGTCGATCCATGGTGGTGACATCCCGACGTCGGTGTGGACCGAGTACATGAAGGTCGCGCTGAAGGGGAGCAACGACCTGGGCTTCCCGCCTGCCACCGAGATCGGCAAGGTCCAGGACGAGGCGGGCGCGCCGTCTCCGACCCCCTCGGTCACGATCACGCCGAGCCAGACGCCGGACGACTCGCCCAGCCCGACGCCGAGCGAGACGATCACGTCCCCGTCTCCGACGCCGAGCGAGTCCTGCCAGTTCGGCTGGGGCAACAACTGCAACACCACCGGTGGCGGCACAGGGAACGGTGGCACGGACGGCGGGACGACACCCACGCCGACAGCCACTGACACCACCAGCACCGGCAACACCAGAGGCAACGGCAACGGAGGCATCTTCGCAGGTCAGACCGGCTAGCCAGGCAGTCTGACCGATTGGCGGCCATATGGCCGCCAAGGGTGTTTCACGTGAAACGAGGGCCGCCGCACCCACGAGGTGCGGCGGCCCTCGGCGTATTCCTAGACAGGTACGGCAGGATGTGGCCCATGCCCAGTGCAGAGATGACGCCCGCGAGCGTGCACGAGCCCGAACCCGTGCGGCCCGCCGATGCGGAGCCGGTGCGGCCGACCAGGGAGGACGAGGTCGCCGCGGCCGGGAGTGAGCTGATCGGTGGCCCCATGGGGCGGCGCGCCCTGCTCGGGACGACCTGGTGGACCCCCGTACGGGTCGTCGCGCTCGTCGCGATCGGCATGTTCGCGCTCGGCCTCGTCCAGAAGGCGCCCTGTTACAACAGCGGCTGGTTCTTCGGCGCGAGCTCGCAGTACACGCACGCCTGCTACTCGGACATCCCGCACCTCTATCAGGGGCGCGGCTTCGCCGACGGGCTGGTGCCGTACTTCGACAAGCTCCCGGGCGACATGGACTACCTCGAATACCCGGTGCTGACCGGTGTGTTCATGGAGGTGGCCGCCTGGCTCACGCCCGGCAGCGGCACCATCCAGCACCAGGAACAGTGGTACTGGTTCGTCAACGCAGGGATGCTGATGACCTGTGCGGCCGCCATCGCCGTCTGTGTGGCCCGCACCCACCGCCGTCGCCCCTGGGACGGTCTGCTGGTCGCTCTGGCGCCCGCCTTCGCCCTCACCGCCACCATCAACTGGGACCTGCTGGCGGTGGCTCTGACGGCCGCCGCGATGCTGATGTGGTCGCGGGGCCGCGCCCTGGCCTTCGGAGTCCTCCTGGGGCTCGCCACGGCCGCCAAGCTCTATCCGGTCTTCCTGCTCGGCCCGCTGCTGGTGCTGTGCTGGCGGGCCGGCAAGTGGCGGGAGTTCTTCCAGGCCGTGGGCGGAGCCGTCGTCGCCTGGCTCGTCGTGAACCTGCCGGTGATGCTCTTCGCCTTCCAGGGCTGGTCGAAGTTCTACACGTTCAGCCACGACCGGGGTGTCGACTTCGGCTCCTTCTGGCTGATCTGGGCGCAGAACTCCAGCAACCCGCCCACCACCGACTTCGTGAACACCGCCGCCACCGTGCTGGTGGTGCTGTGCTTCCTCGGCATCGCGGCACTCACACTCACCGCCCCGCGCCGGCCGCGCTTCGCCCAGCTCGCTTTCCTGATGGTGGCGGCCTTCATCCTCACCAACAAGGTCTACTCCCCGCAGTACGTCCTGTGGCTGGTACCGCTGGCCGTCCTCGCCCGGCCCAAGTGGCGGGACTTCCTGATCTGGCAGGCGTGCGAGGTGGCGTACTTCCTGGGCATCTGGCTGTACCTCGCCTACACGACCAGCGGAGACGCCCACAAGGGTCTGCCGACGCAGGGCTACCACTGGGCGATCGCGCTGCACCTGCTGGGCACGCTGTACCTGTGCGCCGTCGTCGTACGCGACATCCTCATGCCCGAGCGGGACGTGGTGCGCCTGTCCGGCGACGACGACCCCTCGGGCGGGGTGCTCGACGGAGCGGAGGACGTCTTCGTGCTCGGTGCGGCGGCCCATCCTCCGCGGCACGCCGCCCACTTCGACGCTCCTCAGGTGGACTGGGGAAGGCCGGAAATGCCGTCGCACGAGGACCGTTCGCTCTGAGCGAACACCTTCTCGGTGTCCCCTCGGCACCCCGTCGGAGCCCTCGGTGGCATGAAGAAGGCCGTACACGAACGTCGTGTACGGCCTTTCGCTTCGGCAGCCCGGACTAGCGGTCCACGATCCGGTCGAACTGCGTGGTGGTGTGCCGCAGATGGGCCACCAGCTCGTCACCGACCGTCGGCTCGGGGGCGTCCGACGGGACGAACAGGATCGACACCTGCATGTGCGGCGGCTCGGCGAACCAGCGCTGCTTGCCGCCCCAGACGAACGGAGAAAGGTTCCGGTTCACCGTGGCGAGGCCGGCCCGTGCGACGCCCTTGGCGCGCGGCATGACGCCGTGCAGGGCCTTCGGGGCCTCCAGGCCCACTCCGTGCGACGTACCGCCTGCCACGACCACCAGGAAGCCGTCCGAGGCCGCCTTCTGCTGCCGGTAGCCGAAGCGGTCGCCCTTGGCCACGCGCGTGACGTCCAGGACGGCGCCGCGGTACTCGGTGGCATCGTGGTCCCCCAGCCACAGCCGGGTGCCGATGCGGGCGCGGAACCGGGTCTGCGGGAACTGCTGCTGGAGCCGGGCGAGTTCCTCGGCCTTGAGGTGGCTGACGAACATGGTGTGCAGCGGCAGGCGGGCCGCCCGCAGCCGGTCCATCCAGCCGATGACCTCCTCGACGGCGTCCGAGCCGTCGGTGCGGTCCAGCGGCAGGTGGATGGCGAAGCCCTCCAGCCGGACATTCTCGATGGCGGAGTGCAGCTGCGGCAGGTCCTGCTCGCTGATGCCGTGCCGCTTCATCGAGGACATCACCTCGATGACGACACGGGCGCCCACGAGGCCGTACACGCCGTCGATCGACGACACCGAGCGGATCACCCGGTCCGGCAGCGGAACGGGCTCCTCACCGCGCCGGTACGGCGTCAGCACCAGCAGGTCACCGCTGAAGTAGTCCTTGATGCGCGCGGCCTCGTACGTGGTGCCGACGGCGAGGATGTCCGCGCCCAGGCGCGTGGCCTCCTCGGCCAGTCGTTCGTGTCCGAAGCCGTAGCCGTTGCCCTTGCAGACCGGAACGAGGCCCGGGAACTGCTCCTGCACGTGCTTGTGGTGCGCCCGCCAGCGCGCGGTGTCGACGTAGAGCGTGAGCGCCATGGCCGGACCCGGAACCTTTCTAGTGGCTGCGGTGAATCAGAGGTGCGAAGGCTGTGAAGCCTATGGAATCAAACGCCTGCGGGTCAGCGGCGCGACATGTAGATGTCGAGCGCCTTGTGAAGCAGCTTGTTCAGCGGGAAGTCCCATTCGCCCAGGTACTCGGCGGCCTGCCCGCCGGTGCCGACCTTGAACTGGATGAGGCCGAACAGGTGATCCGTCTCGTCCAGCGAGTCGGAGATGCCGCGCAGGTCGTAGACGGTGGCGCCGAGCGCGTAGGCGTCACGGAGCATCCGCCACTGCATCGCGTTCGAGGGGCGGACCTCACGGCCGATGTTGTCGGAGGCGCCGTAGGAGTACCAGACGTGGCCGCCGACGATCAGCATGGTCGCGGCGGACAGGTTCACGCCGTTGTGGCGGGCGAAGTACAGCCGCATCCGGTTGGGGTCCTCGGTGTTGAGGGCCGTCCACATGCGCTGGAAGTACGACAGCGGGCGGGGCCGGAAGTGGTCGCGCACGGCCGTGATCTCGTACAGCCGCTGCCACTCGGCGAGGTCCTGGTAGCCGCCCTGGACGACCTCGACGCCGGCCTTCTCGGCCTTCTTGATGTTGCGGCGCCACAGCTGGTTGAAGTTCTTGTGGACCTCTTCCAGGGAGCGGTTGGCCAGCGGCACCTGGAAGACGTAGCGGGGCTGCACGTCGCCGAAGCCGGCTCCGCCGTCCTCGCCCTGCTGCCAGCCCATGCGGCGCAGCTTGTCGGCCACCTCGAAGGCGCGCGGCTCGATGAAGTCGGCCTCCATGTCGCGCAGGCGCTTCACGTCCGGGCTCTGGATGCCCCGCTTGATGGTTTCCGCATGCCAGCGGCGGATGATCACCGGCGGGCCCATCTTCACGGAGAAGGCACCCTGCTGCTTGAGGTGTGCCAGCATCGGCTGGATCCAGTCGTCCAGATTCGGCGCGAACCAGTTGATGACCGGGCCCTCGGGGAGGTAGGCGAGGTAGCGCTTGATCTTGGGCAGCTGACGGTAGAGGACCAGGCCGGCGCCGACCATCTCGCTGGTGCGCTCGTCGAACCAGCCGAGGTGCTCCGAGCGCCACTCCGCCTTCACATCGGCCCAGGCCGGGACCTGCATGTGGCTCGCCGACGGCAGGCTCTGGATGTAGGCCAGATGCTGCTCTCGGCTGATGGTCCTCAGGGTCAGGCTCATGTCGGGGCGCTCCTCGGGCTGGTGTGTCCCCATGGGTTCAGGGGCTCCGGCTCTCGCGCCGAAGCCTACTGCGCCTCGCGAGCGCCCCGACTGGGGCGTACGGCACCTTCGCCCCGGCTTCTGGCCGCCGAGGCGTTTTCACGGTGTCGGGGAAGGTGCCGGACCGACGGCCGGACGGGTCAGCCGATGAGGCCGCCGAACAGTCCGCCGTTCGCCATGCCGAGCATGAAGCCGACTCCGGAGGCGCCGAGACCCAGGATCAGACCGGTCCGCTCCCGCGTGGTCTCCGAGATCCACTGGCCGTACAGGCCGGTGATGATCCCCAGCAGGCCGGCCCAGGACGCGAGCAGGTGGAGGCCGTGGAAGAAGGACGTGATGAAGGCGATCAGGCCCAGGACCAGCGTCGCCACCATCAGGGTGTCCTGGACCGGATGGGGCTTGCCGTCGGTGGCGAAGAAGGATCCGGCGGTGTTGGGTCGCAATGCCTGCTGTGCCATGAGGCACCTCCTGCGGATCGCGGCGCACTGTAGCGCCATACACACCCGATGTGTACAGATTGAAGGGCCCCCACCGCCGGATTTCAACCGGAAGCACGTGTGCGGGTAGTCTGTACCGTCTGCACCGGTGTCTGCCCAGGCCGCTGCGGGGGATCCCTCCGAGGAGCCCCCGATTGTCAGTGGTGGCCGATACCGTTGCGTACGCATCACAACCCTCCTGCCACGGAACGACCGTGGCCGCTGAGTCCAAAGGAGGTGGGTTCCACATGCGTCACTACGAGGTGATGGTCATCCTCGACCCCGATCTGGAGGAGCGCGCTGTCGCCCCCCTGATCGAGAACTTCCTCTCCGTCGTCCGTGAGGGCAACGGCAAGGTGGAGAAGGTCGACACCTGGGGCCGTCGTCGTCTCTCGTACGAGATCAAGAAGAAGCCCGAGGGCATCTACTCGGTCATCGACCTGCAGGCCGAGCCTGCGGTCGTGAAGGAGCTCGACCGCCAGATGAACCTGAACGAGTCGGTCCTCCGGACCAAGGTCCTCCGCCCCGAGACCCACTGAGCCTTCCCGCTCAGCTGATCTCGGGATTCGAGTAGCAGCAACAAGCAGCCAGAGCAGCAAACCCGCCGAGAGGTTCCCCCATGGCAGGCGAGACCGTCATCACGGTCGTCGGCAATCTTGTCGACGACCCCGAGCTGCGCTTCACCCCGTCCGGTGCGGCGGTCGCGAAGTTCCGCGTCGCGTCCACTCCCCGCACCTTCGACCGCCAGACGAACGAGTGGAAGGACGGCGAGAGCCTCTTCCTCACGTGCTCGGTCTGGCGTCAGGCGGCGGAGAACGTCGCCGAGTCGCTCCAGCGAGGCATGCGCGTCATCGTGCAGGGCCGGCTGAAGCAGCGGTCCTACGAGGACCGCGAGGGCGTCAAGCGCACGGTCTACGAGCTGGACGTCGAGGAAGTCGGCGCCAGCCTGCGCAACGCCACGGCCAAGGTCACCAAGACCGCCGCCGGTGGCGCTCGCGGTGGCCAGGGTGGTTACGGCGGCGGTGGCGGCCAGCAGGGCGGCAGCTGGGGTGGAGGCCCCGGCGGCGGTCAGCAGGGCGGCGGCGCTCCTGCCGACGACCCTTGGGCGACCGGCGCTCCCGCCGGTGGCAACAACCAGGGCGGCGGCGGCTGGGGCGGAGGCTCCGGCGGCGGTGGCGGCTACTCGGACGAGCCCCCCTTCTAGGGCTCGCATCCCCACTTCTTGATCACACAGGAGAAACACCATGGCGAAGCCGCCTGTGCGCAAGCCTAAGAAGAAGGTCTGCGCTTTCTGCAAGGACAAGGTCACGTACGTGGACTACAAGGACACGAACATGCTGCGGAAGTTCATTTCCGACCGCGGCAAGATCCGTGCCCGCCGCGTGACCGGCAACTGCACGCAGCACCAGCGTGACGTCGCCACGGCCGTCAAGAACAGCCGTGAGATGGCGCTGCTGCCCTACACGTCCACCGCGCGCTAAGGGAAGGGTGACCGACTAATGAAGATCATCCTCACCCACGAGGTCTCCGGCCTCGGTGCCGCTGGCGACGTCGTCGACGTCAAGGACGGTTACGCTCGCAACTACCTCATCCCGCGGAAGTTCGCTATCCGCTGGACCAAGGGTGGCGAGAAGGACGTCGAGCAGATCCGCCGCGCCCGCAAGATCCACGAGATCCAGACCATCGAGCAGGCCAACGCTGTGAAGGCCCAGCTCGAGGGCGTCAAGGTCCGTCTGGCCGTCCGCTCCGGCGACGCCGGCCGTCTCTTCGGTTCCGTCACCCCGGCCGACATCGCTTCCGCGATCAAGGCTTCCGGTGGCCCCGAGGTCGACAAGCGTCGCATCGAGCTGTCCGCCCCGATCAAGACCCTGGGCGCCCACGAGACGTCCGTGCGTCTGCACCCCGAGGTTGCCGCCAAGGTCAACATCGAGGTCGTCGCGGCGTGACGCTGCGCTCGTCTTGAGCAGCTGAGAGGGGCCGCCTCCTACGAGGCGGCCCCTCTTCGCGTTCGGTCCCGGTACGGCTGTGCGCGGGGCGCTGCATGTTTCACGTGAAACGGTCAGCGCGTCGCACCGGTGACGATCCAGCGGCCCGAACGGGCGCGTAGCCAGAGGGTCAGCATCCTGACCGTCATCATGAGCGTCATGGCTGCCCAGAGTGCGGTGAGGCCCCCGCCCAGCGTGAGGACGAGCAGCGCCACCGGGGCGAACACCGCCAGGGTCGCCACCATCGCCCAGGCCAGATACGGCCCGTCCCCGGCGCCCATCAGGACACCGTCCAGCACGAAGACGATTCCGCAGACGGGCTGGGAGAGGGCCACCATCAGCAGTGCCGGAAGTGCCGCGTCCTTGACCACGGAGTCGCTGGTGAACAGCGGGAGGAACAGCGGCCGGGCAGCCACCACCAGGAGGCCCAGTACGACACCGGCGGCTATGCCCCACTGGACCATGCGGCGGCAGGCCTCGCGGGCGCCGTGGGCGTCGTTCGCGCCGAGGTAGCGACCGATGATGGCCTGCCCGGCGATCGCGATCGCGTCGAGGGCGAAGGCCAGCAGGCTCCACAGAGACAGGATGATCTGGTGGGCGGCGATGTCGGCGTCACCGAGGCGTGCCGCGACACCCGTGGCGATCAGGAGAATCGCCCGCAGCGACAGCGTGCGGACGAGCAGGGGAACTCCGGCCTGAGCCGAGGCCCGGATGCCGGCGGCATCCGGGCGCAGAGAGGCCCCGTGCTTGCGGGCCCCTCGCACGACCACGACCAGATAGACGGCTGCCATGCCGCACTGCGCGATGACGGTGCCCCAGGCGGATCCGGCGATGCCGAGTCCGGCGCCGTAGACGAGTCCCGCGTTGAGTGCGGCGTTGGCGACGAAGCCTGCGACAGCGACGTACAGCGGGGTTCTGGTGTCCTGCAGGCCGCGCAGCACACCGGTGGCGGCGAGGAGGATCAGCATGGCCGGGATGCCGAGTGCGGAGATGCGCAGATACGTCGTGGCGTACGGGGCGGCGGTGGCGGAGGCACCGAAGAGGTCCACGATGCCCGGGGCCAGCGGGAGGGCGAGGGCGATGACCGCCACTCCGAGGAGCAGGGCGAGCCAGATGCCGTCCATGCCTTGCCGGATGGCTGCCTGGAGATCGCCGGAGCCGACGCGCCGGGCCACGGCGGCCGTGGTGGCGTAGGCGAGGAAGACGAAGACGCTCACGGCGGTGGTGAGGAGGGCCGAGGCCACGCCCAGGCCGGCGAGCTGGGCGGTCCCGAGGTGGCCGACGATGGCGCTGTCGGCCAGGACGAACAGAGGCTCCGCGACGAGTGCGCCGAAGGCCGGGACGGCCAGCGCGATGATCTCTCGGTCGTGCCGGCGGCGGGCGGCCTGGGGGATCGCTGGAGCCTGTGTCATGAGCACTAATCTAATCGTCCACAGGTAAGAGATGCAATTGCCGACTGACCCTTACTTCCGCTCGCGAACCGCGCACATGAGCGCACCGTTCGAGGCGATCTTGGTCCGACTGGGGAAGTTTTTCTTCTGCACAGCCGGTGGACGGTAAAGGTGCAGGTCAAAAGGGTGCGCTTGATGGGATCGAGGGCTTGTTCACAGGGCTGTCCACCGTGTCGTGCACAGGTTTCGGCAGGTTCTCCACAGCATCCGGGCCGTCGTCCACATGCCCTGTGGATAACCAGATTGGCTGACGGTGCCGACAGGCCTAACGTTGTCCGGCGCCCGCTCCTTCCCTCGGCCCGGGAAACGTCATAAAACCGACGCGCCAGAAGCGGAGTTGGGCCTCTCAATTGTCAGTGTCGTGCCGTACAACAGAGGGCACGGCGAGGTCCGCCGTGCGGACGGGAGGAGGTGGCTCGGTGAGCATTTCCGAGCCCTTGGACGATCCGTGGGCCGACAGCGGACCCAGTGATCGTCTGCCTGCCTCCCGTCGTCGAAGCGACGGCGGCCGGGGCCGTGACGAACAGCACGACCGGGGCCGGGAGAGCGGCGACTGGGAAGGCGGCTCCTCCTTCGAGCGGGTGCCGCCGCAGGACCTGGACGCCGAGCAGTCCGTGCTGGGCGGCATGCTGCTGTCCAAGGACGCCATCGCCGACGTCGTCGAGGTCCTCAAGGGTCACGACTTCTACAAGCCCGCGCACGAGACGATCTACCAGGCGATCCTCGACGTCTACGCCAAGGGTGAGCCGGCCGACCCCATCACCATCGCCGCCGAACTCACCAAGCGGGGCGAGATCAACAAGGTCGGCGGCGCGTCGTACCTCCACACCCTCGTCCAGACGGTGCCGACAGCGGCGAACGCCGAGTACTACGCGGAGATCGTCCACGAGCGAGCGGTCCTGCGCCGCCTGGTCGAGGCGGGTACCCGCATCACGCAGATGGGATACGCGGCCGACGACGACGTCGACGAGATCGTCAACCGCGCCCAGGCCGAGATCTACGCGGTCACCGAGCAGCGCACCAGCGAGGACTATCTGCCGCTCGGCGACATCATGGAGGGCGCGCTCGACGAGATCGAGGCGATCGGCTCGCGCAGCGGCGAGATGACCGGTGTGCCCACGGGTTTCACGGACCTGGACTCGCTGACCAACGGCCTGCACCCGGGCCAGATGATCGTCATCGCGGCCCGTCCCGCCATGGGTAAGTCCACGCTCGCGCTGGACTTCGCACGCGCGGCGTCGATCAAGCACAACCTGGCCAGCGTCATCTTCTCCCTCGAAATGGGGCGCAACGAGATCGCGATGCGTCTGCTGTCGGCCGAGGCGCGCGTGGCCCTGCACCACATGCGCTCGGGCACCATGACGGACGAGGACTGGACCCGCCTGGCGCGCCGGATGCCCGAGGTCTCCTCCGCGCCGCTCTACATCGACGACTCCCCGAACCTGTCGATGATGGAGATCCGCGCGAAGTGCCGCCGGCTGAAGCAGCGCAACGACATCAAGCTCGTGATCATCGACTATCTGCAGCTGATGCAGGCCGGTGGTTCCAAGCGTTCCGAGAGCCGTCAGCAGGAGGTCTCGGACATGTCCCGTAACCTCAAGCTGCTGGCCAAGGAGCTGGAGGTCCCGGTGATCGCGCTCTCGCAGCTCAACCGTGGTCCCGAGCAGCGTACGGACAAGAAGCCGATGGTGTCCGACCTGCGTGAGTCCGGCTCCATCGAGCAGGACGCCGACATGGTCATCCTGCTGCACCGCGAGGACGCCTACGAGAAGGAGTCACCGCGAGCGGGCGAGGCGGACATCATCGTGGGCAAGCACCGTAACGGCCCCACAGCGACGATCACCGTCGCCTTCCAAGGCCACTACTCCCGCTTCGTGGACATGGCCCAGACCTGACCCGGTCCCCTCTTGCCGGGGAAATGAACTCGACGCATGGCGCCCCAGCAGATGGACTGGGCCCATGACGACATCGCAAGAAGAGCTGCTCCCGGGCACCCGGCGGGCGTTGCTGCACCGGATCGCGGTCGCGCAGGCCGAAGGACGGGCGCCCTCGCTGGTCGCCGCTGTCGTGCGGGACGGACGGGTCGTCTGGCACGGGTCACGCACTTCGGTGGACGGGCATGGGCCGGACGAGAACGTGCAGTACCGGATCGGGTCGATCACCAAGACGTTCACCGCCGTGCTGGTGCTGCGGCTGCGTGACGAGGGTGTGCTCGATCTCGGTGATCCCCTGGAGAAGTATCTGCCGGGCACCGGAGCCGGCGAGGCGACGATCGCCGAACTGCTCGCACACACCGCCGGGTTGGCCGCCGAGTCACCCGCGCCCTGGTGGGAGCGGACTCCGGGCTCACTGCGCCCCGAGCTGAGCGACGTCCTCGGCGAGCAGCCCCTCCTGCACCCCGTCGGTCGTCGCCACCATTACTCCAATCCCGGCTACACCCTGCTCGGTGCACTGGTGGAGGAGCTTCGGGGCGCCCCCTGGGAGGAGGCGCTGCGCAGCGAGGTGCTCGAACCCCTCGGCCTCCACCGCACCACCGCCCAGCCGCAGGCGCCGCATGCGGGCGGTTGGGCGGTGCATCCCTGGGCCGACGCACTGCTGCCCGAACCGCTGGAGGGTCTCGGCCGCATGGCCCCTGCCGGCCAGCTGTGGTCCACCACCGGTGACCTCGCGCGGTTCGCCGCCTTTCTGATCGGGGGAGACGACCGGGTGCTGAGCGCGGAGTCGGTGCGCGAGATGCGGACGCCCGCGGCGCCGGCCGAGGCCGCGGACGTGGTGGACGGGGCGACCTATGGCCTCGGCATGCAGGTCCAACGGCGGGACGGCAGGCTCCTGGTCGGACATTCCGGCTCGCTCCCCGGCTTCCTGGCGAACCTCACCATCAGCGTGGACGACGACGTCGCGGCGGTGGTGCTGGCCAACTGCACCAGCGGCCCGCTGCTGGGAGCGGTGGGGGCCGATCTCGTCCGTATCGTCGCGGAGGCGGAGCCGCGCATCCCCGAGCCGTGGCGTCCGCTGGGTGAAGTCGAACCGGACGTCCTGGAGTTGGCGGGGCAGTGGTACTGGGGGACGCACTCCTTCGCCCTGCGGGTGATGGCCGACGGGCTCCTTGCGCTGGGACCGCTGACCGGAGGCGGCCGTCGGGCCCGCTTCCGTTCGAACGGAGACGGGACGTGGACGGGCCTGGAGGGTTACTACGCCGGAGAGCTGCTCCGGCCCGTGCGTCGCCCGGACGGTTCCCTGATCCATCTGGACCTCGGGTCGTTCGTGTTCACGCGGCAGCCCTACGAGGTGGGGGCCGAGGTGCCCGGTGGGGTGGATCCGAAGGGCTGGCGGGGGATCGCGGAGTAGGTGGCTCGTCGGCCGGGGGGGGGGGGGGGGGGGGGGGGGGCTCCCCCCCCCCCCCCCCCCCCCCCCGGCCGTTCTTTCAGAGCTGGAGCTTGAAGCCCACGTGCGAGGCGGTGAAGCCGAGGCGTTCGTAGAAACGGTGGGCGTCCGTGCGGCTGCTGTCGGAGGTCAGCTGTACCAACTGGCAGTTCTGACGCCGGGATTCCTCGACAGCCCACTCGATGAGCCGGGTGCCCAGGCCGCTGCCGCGCTCGTCGGCGTGGATGCGGACGGCCTCGATGATCGAGCGGGTCGCTCCCTTGCGGGAGAGCCCGTGGATGAGCGTCAGCTGGAGGGTGCCGATGACTCGGCCTTCCCGCGCCGCCACGACGAGCCGCTGGTTCGGGTCCGCGTTCAGTCGGTCCAGCGCCGCGAGGTAGGGCGTCAGGTCGTCCGGTGACTCGCGCTGGGCGCCCAGTGGATCGTCGGCCAGCATGGCGACGATCGCCGGCAGATCGTCCGTGGTCGCACGGCGTATTTCAAGATCTCCCATACCCGCACCCTATGCGGGCACGTTCAGGGACTCCACGACGCGTACCAGCGGGGCCAGCTCGGGGTTCCTGGCCGCTTCGTCCAGGGCTTCGCGCAGCGCGGCGTCATTGGTGGGCCGCGCCTCCTCCAGCAGCCGCAGACCCGCTTCGGTGACGTTGGTGTAGATGCCGCGACGGTCGGTGGGGCACAGGTAGCGCTCCAGCAGGCCGCGGTCCTCCAGGCGGGTCACCAGTCGTGTGGTGGCGCTCTGGCTGAGCACGACCGCGTCGGCGACCTGCTTCATCTGCAGATGGCCGCCCTCGCCCTCGTGCTGCCTGCTGAGCACGTCGAGCAGGGAGTACTCGCGCACGCTCAGGTCGTGCCCGGTCTGCAGGGCGCGCTCGATGTGCGCCTCGATCCTCCCGTGCAGGAGTGCGAGGGCGGACCAGCCCTGAGCGAGGGCGGTGAGCGCGGGGTCCGTCGCTGTCATTGGCGTTTTCCTCCGTCCTGGAGCGGCTGGATCCAGAGTAGGGCACTCCCGCAATAGTCGGCGGTTGCATGTAGCACGCGTCTGCAACTATTGTGGACGCACGCAAAGCGCTCCTGCAATCGTCTGGGAAGGTGTTACCCCCACATGCCTCTCGCGCTTCTGGCCCTCGCGATCGGGGCCTTCGGGATCGGAACGACCGAGTTCGTGATCATGGGTCTGCTGCCCGAGGTCGCCGGAGACTTCGGGGTCTCCATCCCCACAGCGGGCCTGCTCGTGACCGGATACGCCCTCGGCGTGGTGATCGGCGCCCCGCTGATGACCGTGCTCGGCACCAAGGTCTCGCGCAGGCGGATGCTGATGCTCCTGATGGGCCTCTTCACCGCCGGGAACCTGGTCTCCGCCGTGGCCCCCACCTTCGCGATCATGCTGATCGGACGGGTGATCGCCTCCCTCGCCCACGGTGCCTTCTTCGGCATCGGCTCGGTCGTCGCGGCCGAGCTGGTGGCTCCCGACAAGAAGGCCGGCGCCATCGCGATGATGTTCACGGGGCTGACCGTCGCCAACGTCGTCGGCGTTCCGCTGGGCACGCTCGTCGGGCAGCACGTCGGATGGCGCGTCACCTTCGGCATCGTCGCCGCCCTCGGTCTCGTCGGCCTGGCCGGCATCGCCAGGCTGGTGCCCGAGATGCCCAGGCCCGAAGGCGTGCACCTGCGCCATGAACTGGCCGCCTTCAAGAACGCCCAGGTCCTGCTCGCCATGGCGATGACCGTGCTCGGATTCGGCGGTGTCTTCGCGGCCATCACCTACATCGCGCCGATGATGACCCACATCGCCGGCTTCGCCGACGGGTCCGTCACCTGGCTGCTGGTCCTGTTCGGCCTCGGCATGGTCGGCGGCAACCTCATCGGCGGCAAGTTCGCCGACCGCGCGCTGATGCCGATGCTGTACGTCTCCCTGGGCGCCCTGGCCGCCGTCCTCGCGCTGTTCACGCTCACTGCGCACAACAAGATCGCCGCCGCCGTGACCATCGCCCTGATCGGCGCCCTCGGCTTCGCGACCGTTCCGCCGCTGCAGAAGCGTGTCCTCGACCAGGCCCACGGCGCTCCGACGCTCGCCTCGGCCGTGAACATCGGTGCCTTCAACCTGGGCAACGCCCTCTCCGCCTGGCTCGGCGGCATGGTGATCGCGGCCGGCCTCGGCTACACCGCCCCCAACTGGGTCGGCGCCGCCCTCGCCGCGGCCGCCCTGGTGCTCGCCGTCCTCTCGGCCGCCCTGGAGCGCCGGGACAGCGGGCGGAGCGCTGTGATGGCCTCCGGAAGCCCCTCCGGGCAGCGGACCCCCGTCCACCACTGAGCCCGCCCCGACCACAGGGCATCACCACCCTTACGTGAACGTCACCCGGACCGCTGGGGCGCAGGCCGCCCCCGGCCCGTGCGGCACCCCTCACCTCACGCACACACCGCACCAAGGAGAACGCTCCATCAGCACCACCGCCGTCGCCCCGCTCACCATTGAGGACGCCGAGCTGCTCGTCGCCACGGCCCGTCGCGCCGCCGGGGAGGCCGGAGTCACCGTCAGCGTCACCGTCCTGGACGCCGGCGGCCATCTGCTCGCCTTCCGCCGGGACGACCGGGCCGTGCTGATCTCCGGCGAGACCAGCACCCGCAAGGCCTACACCGCGCTCCAGCTGAACGCGGCCACGGCCGACCTCGTCGACGCCGTCCAGCCCGGCGGCCTCTTCCACACGCTCCCCACGGCCCTCGACCGGCCCCTGCTCTTCATCGCGGGCGGTCTCCCCGTCCACCGGGACGGTCGGCTGGTCGGCGCGATCGGCGTCGGCGGCGGTGCCCCGGACCAGGACCACGGCTTCGCCACCGCGGCCGTCCAGGCGCTCGCCTGACCGCACGCCCCGCGGCATGACGGCGCCGGCCCTCACCGCCCTGAAGCGGTGAGAGCGGCGTCTACCGTGCGACCGCTCAGCCCGCGGCGACCGTCAGCGGCGCGAACCGGCGCGTCCAGTCCCCCGGCAGGTCCGTGATGCCGTAGGTCATGACGGCGTTGAAGGCCACGGACGCCAGCCCCCGTGCCTTGGCCCAGGCCAGCAGCTCCTCGTGGCGTACATCGATGTCGGTGCGCAGCGGGCGGTCCGTATGGGCCGCCAGCGAGGTGATGAGGGCCTTGGCTGTCTCGGTGTCCCGGGCGATCAGCGGGCCGACGACATGCGTGTCCATGTTGGGCCACGCGGCCGTGTAGCCGATGATCCGGCCGCCGTCCTCGGCCACGCGCAGCTGATCGGCGAAGGCGGGCAGGCGGGTGATGAGGGGAGTGCGGTCGACGCCGAACACCTCCTCGTCGAGACGGAGGATCGAGGGCAGGTCCTCCGCGGTGGCAGCACGGGTCGCCACCCCGTGTTCCGGGCTGCCGGGTACGAAGTGTCCCTGCAGCATCTCCGCCCGGCCCGTGGCCTTGAAGCCCAGTTCCTCGTACAGCGGGCGCCCGTAGGGCGTGGCGTGCAGGGT
Organism: Streptomyces sp. NPDC101165; assembly: GCF_044768135.1. Lineage (NCBI taxonomy): Bacteria > Bacillati > Actinomycetota > Actinomycetes > Kitasatosporales > Streptomycetaceae > Streptomyces > Streptomyces sp. NPDC101165. The sequence goes on from NZ_JBIWPG010000006.1 coordinate 334,452, forward strand.
CAGCGGCGTGGTTCCCATGGCCGCGACGACACGCTGCATCAGGCGGCGCCCGACACCCCGGCGGGCGTGGCGCTCGGCGACCAGGACCATGCCGATGGCGCCGAGGTCCGACCGCTCCCAAGATCCGTACTCCGTGACGACGCAGGCGGCGACGAGCCCTCCGTCGGGGTCGTCGATGCCGTAGCCCTTGCCTGCCGTGAGCAGGAAGCCCCACTTGTGTTCCTCGCGTTGCCACCCCCGATCTTCGGACAAGTCGGCGCACGCGGTGAGATCGCGGAGCGTCAGACGGCGGATGGGCAGAGCAGCGAGGGAAGGAGTCGGCACGCAGGTCAGGCTGTCCGACCGGCACCCCTGACGTCCACCTGTTTCGACGTAGACGCAGGTGCTTTTGGCCATGTCGTGGCCGTTCGTACAGGCCGACGACAGGCGTGCGTGTTTCACGTGAAACCTCGGCGGACGCGGCGGGGACTCCCATTAGCCTCAGCCCATGGCGAGACTTCATCTCTTCGACCTCGATGGCACTTTGCTGCACGGCACCACCGCTCCCGTGGAGATTTCCCGCCAGTTGGGCAGGGAGGCGGAGACGGTGGCGCTGGACCGGGAGATCGCGCAGGGACGGATAGGTCCGCCGGAGTATGCGACCCGGGTGTACGACCTGTGGGCGGAGCTGACCGAGGCGCATGTGGATGCGGCCTTCGAAGCGGCTCCATGGCTGGCCCGGATCCGTGAGGTCTGGGCGGCGGTCAGGGCCACGGGTGACTACTGCGCGGTGGTGTCGCTCTCACCTTCCTTCTTCGTGGAACGCCTCCTGGGCTGGGGTGCACACGCGGCCTACGGATCGCGCTTTCCCACCGTGCCGTTCACCGAGCCCGTGGACCCGGCCGGAGTACTCAACGCCGCAGCCAAGGTGACCGTCGCGGACCGGCTCTGCCAGGAATTCGGTGTGACTCGTGCCGACTGCGTCGCGTACGGCGATTCGCTGTCCGACAGGGAAATATTTGCTGTCGTACCGGTTTCCGTTGCGGTCAATGCGGACGGGCATCTGGCCGGACTCGCCACATACTCCTACACCGGCCGTGATCTGTGGGATGCCTATGAATTGGTGTACACGTCCGGTAGTTGAGGGAGTTCATGGTTCGCCCCTTGCTCGTTCCATGGGGATGCAAGGGGGGACTTGTGTGCATGGCGACGGCCGGTAGGGTCGACTCCGGTTCACGTCCGGGATGGAGTACACGCATCCCGTGCGGGCCGAGAGCAGGGCGGGCAGCCTAACGGGACGAAGAGATCGAAGAACCGCGTTTCCGGGTATACGGCCGCGGCATCGGGCCAGGATGGGATGCTGCGGAGAGTGCTACGGCTGGCCGCCCGCCGGGGGAAAGCATGCGCCTCCCGAGGAGGTGCGCAGACCGACCGAGAGATGTTCGAGGCGAGGGCACCCATGGACGCTCCGACCACCACGTCGGGGGAGAACGGCATAGCGGGCGGAGGCGGCTGGTTCACGCCGCACAAGGCGCCGTCGACCCTGCCGCCGGACGGTGATCAGGAGACGGTCGAGGCACGCAGGCCCGCGGTGGTACGCCCGGTGGGCCGGCCGACCCGGGAGGGCGCCGCCCGCCCCGCGTCCGAGGCTCCCGCCGACCACCCCACTCCTGCCGCTCCCGTCGAGCAGCCCGCGCAGCCGCTCGCACAGGCCCCGCCCAGCAGCCCACCGACCCCCGAGCCCGCAGCGGCCTTCGAGCCTTCGCACCCGGCCGCCGCGCGGACCGAGCCGGAGCACGTGCCCCCTCAGCGCTCCGCTCCGCCCGTCGTCGAGGATGCATCCCCGGACGCCCTCGCCATCCGGGGCACGATGGCCGAGATCGGCCCCGTCACCGACAAGGTCACCTCCTATTTCTACGCACTCCTCTTCGTTCGTCATCCCGAACTGCGTCCGATGTTCCCGCCGGCGATGGACACCCAGCGGGACCGGCTGCTGAAAGCATTGCTCACCGCGGCCGAGCACATCGACAACAAGCCGGTCCTCGTCGAGTACCTGCAGAACCTGGGCCGCGGACACCGGAAGTACGGCACACGCGCCGAGCACTATCCGGCCGTGGGCGAGTGCCTCATCGGGGCACTCAGCAGGTACGCGTCCGATGTCTGGACCCCGGAGATCGAGGCCGCCTGGGTGCGGGCCTACATCACGATCTCCCAGGTGATGATCGACGCCGCGGCGGCGGACGAACTGCGCGCCCCGGCCTGGTGGCACGCCGAGATCGTCACGCACGACCTCAGGACCCCCGATGTCGCGGTCCTCACCGTCCGCCCGGACCAGCCCTACCCCTTCCTCGCCGGGCAGTACACCAGCGTGGAGACGCCCTGGTGGCCACGGGTCTGGCGGCACTACTCCTTCGCCTCGGCACCCCGCTCGGACGGCCTGCTCTCGTTCCATGTGAAGGCCGTCCCGGCCGGCTGGGTCTCCAACGCACTGGTGCATCGCGCCCGGCCCGGAGACGTCATACGCCTGGGCCCGCCGGGCGGCTCGATGACCGTCGACCACACCACCGACAGCGGGCTGCTCTGCCTGGGCGGCGGCACTGGCATAGCGCCCATCAAGGCCCTCGTCGAGGACGTGGCCGAGCACGGTCGGCGCCGTCAGGTCGAGGTGTTCTACGGCGCCCGCACCGACCACGACCTGTACGACATCGACACCATGCTCAGACTCCAGCAGAGCCACCCGTGGCTCTCCGTACGGGCGATCATCGACCAGCTGGCCCATCTCCAGCTGCCCGACGCCGTACGGGAGTACGGCCCCTGGAACGAGTGCGACGCCTATGTCTCGGGCCCGCCCGGCATGATCCGCAGCGGGATCCACGCCCTGCGGGACATCGGCATCCCCTCGAACCGCATACGGCACGACTCGGTCGAGGAGCTGGTCGTCGTCGGGAACTGACCGGCGCAGGCCGACTATCCGAGGTCGGGGGCGTGCATGGCGCGGACGCCCTCGATGTTGCCGTCCAGGTAGTGGCGCAGCGACAGCGGAACGAGGTGGACGGAGGCGATGCCGACCCGGGTGAACGGGACACGGACGATCTCGTACTCGCCCGCCGGCTCCTCCACTTCGGGGCCGTGCCGCAGCGACGGGTCCATGGACTCCAGCCGGCAGACGAAGAAGTGCTGGACTTTCACGCCGGTCGCGCCGCCGTCCTCGCCGATGTGCTCCACGGTGTCCACGAAGCAGGGCACGACATCGGTGATCTTGGCGCCGAGCTCCTCGTACACCTCGCGGTGCAGGGCGTCGACGACGGTCGGGTCCGCGGCCTCGACCCCGCCACCGGGCGTGACCCAGTAGGGATCGACACCGGGCTTGGTGCGCTTGATCAGGATCAAGTCGTCACCGTCCAGAAGAACGGCTCGGGCGGTGCGCTTGACCACGGGTCGGACGGTCATGGGAGAAATGTGGCCCGGCTGGTTCCACGTGAAACATCCCACAGCGCCACCATCCGAGCGCACCGCGTAAAACCCCGGAGCAAGGGCTCAGCCCCAGCTCGCTGCTGCCCGCAGAAGCCACTCGTGCGCCCGGGCGACATGCGGCATGGCGAGCGTTCCCGTGCGCACTGCCAGGAAGTACGTGCGCAGCGGTGGCACCGCGGGGTCGTGCAGCGTCACGATCTCCCCCCGCTCGAGACCAGGGGTGCACAGATAGCGGGGCAGCACCGTCAGTCCGGCGCCCGCGGTCGCACAGGCGAGTACCGCGCGCAGATCGGGGACGATGACCGTGCCGGAGGCGGCCGGGCGCGAGTCGAAGACTGAGGCCCAGTAGCGCGAGACGAACGGCAGCGACTCGTGGACCTCGACGACCGGCAGGTTCTCCAGGGCGGGCGCCCCCTTGAGCCGCAGCGCTTCGGGGCCGATCCGCTCGGCCCAGCGGGGGGCGGCGACCAGCATGTGCTCCTCGTCGCAGAGCGCGGTGGCGGTCAGGAGGGCGCCGCGCGGCCGGACCGTGCTGATGGCCAGGTCATGGTGTCCGGCGGCCAGTCCCTCCAGTGTTTCCTCCGCGGTGCCGAAGGAGGCGCGCAGGGCGAAACTCTGGCCGTCGTCGCCGGTCAGCTCCGTCAGGACGGGAAGCGCGCGTTCGGCGGTGAACTCCGGCGGGCCGGCGAGATGCAGCGTCCGTAACGAGGACTCGTCGTCCAGGCCGCTCTCCGCTATCTCCACCAGGGCGTCGAGGTGTGGCGCGGCCTTGTGGGCGAGTTCGTCGCCGATGGTCGTCGGTGTCACCCCGCGGGCCTGCCGCAGGAACAGGGGGCGGCCCAACTGCCGCTCCAGGGTGCGGATCTGGGAGGTGACGGCCGGCTGAGAGAGGCCCAGCAGGGCGGCGGCACGGGTGAACGAGCCGGCCCGGTGCACGGTGACGAACGTGCGCAGCAAGGCCAGATCCATGGCACGCCCTTCCCTCTCCCTGCCCTCCTCCGGCCCCCGAGGCAGGCCCCAACTATAAATAAGTCGATAGGTCTCTGTCGCTACCGTGATTGGACACTGACAGAGAGTCAACTAGCCTTGTTCGCGCGGTTCTTCGCGCGCGGAACCGAAGGCGGTCCGAGCCACGAGGGGGGAGGCTCGGACCGCCGCAGAGCGGGCCGGGCGGCGCCCGATCCCGTCACTCGGCGGATTCGTCCAGGGCTCGCAGCACATCAGCCACCAGGTCCTCGGGATCCTCGGCGCCGACGGACATGCGGATGAAGCCCTCCGGGACCGGGTCTCCGCCCCAGCGGCCGCGGCGTTCCGCCGTGGAGCGCACGCCGCCGAAGCTCGTCGCGTCCTCGACCAGGTGCAGAGCTTCGAGGAAACGCTCGGCACGCGCGCGCGTGGGCAGCGTGAAGGAGACCACGCAGCCGTAGCGGCGCATCTGCCGGGCGGCGACCTTGTGCGCGGGGTCGTCGGGCAGCCCCGGATGGCGCAGCCCGGAGATCTCGGGCCGCTGCCGCAGGGCCTCGGCGACCGCGAGGGCCGTCGCGTTCTGCCGGTCGACACGCAGCTGGAGCGTGGCGATGGAGCGGTGCGCGAGCCAGGCCTCCATGGGGCCGGAGATCGCGCCGACGATCTTGCGCCACCGGCGTACGGCGGCCATCGCCTCGGCGTCACGACCGGTGACGTAGCCCAGCAGGAGGTCACCGTGCCCCGTCAGCTGCTTGGTGCCGCTGGCCACGGAGAAGTCGGCGCCCAGCTCCAGCGGGCGCTGCCCGAGCGGGGTGGCGAGGGTGTTGTCGACGGCCACCAGGGCGCCCTGCGCGTGTGCCGCCCCGGCCAGCCGCCGGATGTCACACACGTCGAGCCCCGGGTTCGACGGCGACTCGATCCACAGCAGCCGCGCGCCGTCGAGGGCCTCCAGCTGGGCGTCGCCGCCGGTGGGCGCGGTACGCACCTCGATGCCGTACGCCTCCAGCTGGGCGCGGACCAGCGGCAGCGCCTGGTAGCCGTCGGAGGGCAGGACGACCGCGTCCCCGGCGCGCAGCTGGGAGAACAGCACCGAGGAGATCGCGGCCATGCCGGAGGCGAACACCAGCGTCTCGACGTCGTCCCGCCCCGGCGCCTCCAGCTCCCCGATGGCGCGCTCCAGCAGCGTCCAGGTGGGGTTGTCGTCCCGGCCGTAGGCGTACGGTCCGGTCACCTCGCCCGGCAGGTGGAAGTGCGCGGCGAACACCGGTCCGGGCAGCGTCGGCTCGTGCTTGACGGGTTCGGGGAGTCCGGCCCGTACCGCGCGCGTGCCGTCGCCGACGCGGTCCGAGCCCTTGCCGGTGTCGCTCATGCGGCCCGTCCCTCCAGATGCTCCCGCACGGTGGCGAGCAGACCGGTGCTCGCCGCCTCCATCATCTCCAGGCACTCCTCGAAGCCGTCCCGGCCCCCGTAGTAGGGGTCCGGCACATCGAGGTCGTCGTCGGCCACAGAGTCAAAGGCGCGCAGCAGGCGTACCTTGCGGGCGTCCTCCTCGGTGGGCGCGAGACGGCGCAGGGCCTTGAGATGACCGGTGTCGAGGGCGATCACCAGGTCCAGGCGGGCGAACCAGGAGGGCTGGAACTGCCGTGCCACGTGCTCGGTGCCGTAGCCGTGCTCGTCGAGGACCGAGACGGTGCGCGGGTCGGCGGCATCCCCCTCGTGCCAGCCGCCGGTGCCCGCGCTGTCGATCTCCACCAGGTCGGCGAGGCCGGCCGCTTCGACGCGCGCGCGGAAGACGGACTCGGCCATCGGGGAACGGCAGATGTTGCCGGTGCACACGAAACAGATGCGGTAGGCCATGGCGGGCTCAGTCCTCGTCGGGCAGGACGAGGTTCAGCGCCCACGAGACGACGGAGATGATCAGGCCGCCGAGCACGGCCGTCCAGAACCCCTCCACATGGAAGCTCAGGTCGAGCTTGCCGCACACCCAGGAGGTCAGCAGCAGCATCAGCGCGTTGACGACCAGGGTGATCAGCCCGAGGGTGAGGATGAACAGCGGGAAGGTGAGTACCTTCAGGATCGGCTTGACCAGGAAGTTCACCAGGCCGAAGATCAGCGCGACCACGATCAGCGTGCCGGCCTTCTTGGCCGTGCTGTCACCTGTGAGGGTGATCTTGTCGAGCAGCCACACGGCGACCGCCAGAGCGCCTGCGTTGGCGAGCGTCTTGACTACGAAATTCTTCATGTGTCTGATCGTGGCAGACCAGATCGACGGCGAGCAGTGGGGCGAGGGCGGCAAACGGCGATGAAGGCATTCCGGCTGGACGAACTGGAGGCGGAGCGCGCCGCCAACGAAGGGGCCTACCTGCAGTTTCTGCGGGAACGGCACATGTCGGTCGGCCTGTACGCCCTCAACGCCGGCGAACACGACCCGCAGCGTCCGCACAACCAGGACGAGGTCTACTTCGTCGTCAGCGGCCGCGCATCGATCACGGTCGGCGAGGAGACCACCCAGGTGGCCCGGGGCAGCGTGGTGTACGTGCCGGCCGGCGTCGCCCACAGGTTCCACCACATCAGCGAGGATCTGCGGGTTCTGGTCGTCTTCTCTCCGCCTGAGGCCTGAGTCCGACCCTCGGGGTTCCCTAGGGGGAGGGTCAGGGGAGGACAAGGGGTGCGAGGCCCCCGCGGGACCCTCTGGCGGCCCTAGCATCGAGTGCAGACATCGAGAACTGCGTCCACGACAGCGCGCAGTACGCCGTGGACGCACCGGAACGCAAAGGACGAGGGCAATGCGAGAGATCTTCGCGGGGCTGCCGTGGTGGGTGAAGTGGGTCGCGGTGCCGGTCATCGCCCTGGTGGTCTTCGGCAGCCTGATAGCGACCGTGGTCGGCTTCGTGATCGGCCTGCTCTTCAAGGCGCTGATCTTCGTCGCCCTGGTCGGTGGACTGATCTACGTCGTGCGCAAGTTCATGTCGAACTCCTCGTCGCGCAGCGACTGGTGAGGGACGCGGGAGCCGGTGACCGGTAACGGGAATCACCGGTTCCCTCGGGGGAGGGAAGTTTCCCCGGCAGGCCGTCTGCACGCGGTGGCGGGCGGTTAGAGTCCGGAACCCCACGCGGGGCCGGGCCCCGCGGGCGGCGTACACCCCACCCGTGCTTCCTCCGCACGGGCTGCCCCACCCTCGCGCTACGGGAGTGACCCTTGGCCACGGTTGACACCGCACCGGCAGAACCCCACGCACCCCCCGCCCCGCCGCACTCCTGCACACCCCCCTTGCAGCGGCCACCCTCCGCGGGCGTCCCGGGACAGCCACGCGCCGCGTCCCTCCCCGGACCCTCGCACTCCCCGGACGTTCCGGGTCAACCGTCCGCCGCGACCCTCATCGGATCCGTGCAGCGCGCGATGCGCCTGCTGGAGACCGTCGCGGCGCACGAGTACGGCGCCCCGGCCAAGCAACTCGCCCGCGAGACCGGCCTCGCCCTGCCCACGACCTATCACCTGTTGCGCACCCTGGTGTACGAGGGCTATCTGCGCCGCGAGAAGGGGCTGTTCTTCCTCGGTGACGCGGCCGAGCGGCTGAGCAGCAGCGGGGCGCAGCAGAAACGTCGCAGCACGGTGGCCGACACTCTGGCGCACTGGCGCGATTCCATCGGTGTGCCGGTGTACTACGCGATGTACCGGGACGGTGAGATCGAGGTCATGTGTGTCGCCGAATCGCGGGAGGCCCCGGCGGTCGAGGAGTGGGCCGACTTCCGTGAGACGGGGCACGCGCACGCGATCGGCCAGTGCCTGCTCTCCCAGCTGGACGAGGACGCCCGCCGGGACCATCTGGCCCGCTATCCGGCGCAGTCCATCACCCCGTACACCGTGCGCGACAACCACGCTCTGCTGCGCCGGCTGGCCAGGATGCCGCGGATGGACCCGGTGGTGGAGCGTCAGGAGTACGCGCTGGGGACGGTCTGCGCGGCTATTCCGATCACGGTCGGCACCACGGCGGCCACGATGGCCATCTCGCTCCCCGCCCACCAGGCCGACCGTCTCCTGCCCGCCGCACAGCGGTTGCAGACCGAGATCGGGCGCCATCTGGGCGCGCTGATGCCCTCTATCAGTATCTGAAAACTCACTCCTTGTGATCTGTTGTGTACTTTCAGCAAGATTTGACTACGGTCGAGGGATCAATCCCGGCCAGTCGATGTCATTTGACGGGGTAGGCGATGCGTGAATCCGTACAAGCAGAAGTCATGATGAGCTTTCTCGTGTCGGAGGAGCTCTCCTTCCGCATTCCGGTGGAGTTGCGCTACGAGACCTTTGATCCCTATGCCGTGCGGCTGACCTTCCATCTGCCCGGTGATGCCCCGGTGACCTGGGCCTTCGGTCGCGAGCTGCTGATCGACGGGGTCGGACGGCCGTGCGGCGAGGGGGACGTGCACATCGCCCCCGTCGACGCCGAGGTCCTGGGCGAGGTGCTGATCCGGCTTCAGGTCGGCGGCGACCAGGCCCTGTTCCGCTCCTCGGCTCCGCCGCTCGTGGCCTTCCTCGACCGCACGGACAAGCTCGTGCCGCTCGGGCAGGAGGGCGCGCTGGCCGACTTCGACGCCCATCTCGACGAGGCCCTGGACCGCATCCTGGCCGAGGAACAGAGCGCCGGCTGAGACGTTGCGGCAACGGGGCGCCAAGCGCTCCGCCATGCCGCGTGCAGCTGTGCAGGAACGCTTCTTCGGTGGGTCCGGTCTCCGCCGGGTTCCTTCACCGCTTCCGGCGCCGGCCCCTGCCGCCGCGTGCCGGAACGGGCTGTGCCCCGGCGGCGGCCGCCGCGGCCGGTGCCGGCCGGTCGGCCGACACCACCAGGGCGGCGAGCGCGGTGGTGACCGGGACGGAGGCGACCAGACCGATCGAACCCACCAGCGTGCGCACGATCTCCTCGGCCACCAGCTCGCTGTTGGCGACCGTGCCCACGCTGCTCTGCGCGATCGAGAACAGCAGCAGCAGCGGCAGCGCGGCACCGGCGTAGGCGAGGACGAGGGTGTTGACCACCGAGGCGATGTGGTCGCGGCCGATCCGGATGCCCGCCCGGTACAGCCCGCGCCAGCCCATCGCCGGATTGGCCTCGTGCAGTTCCCAGACCGCCGATGTCTGGGTCACCGTCACATCGTCCAGGACACCGAGCGAACCGATGATGACGCCGGCCAGCAGCAGCCCGCTCATGTCGATCGACGGGTACAGGCCGTGGATCAGACCGGTGCTGTCGTCCGTGTTGCCGGTGAGCGCGGCCCAGTCGATGAACTCCGAGCCGAGGAAGCCGATCAGCATGAGGGAGGCCAGCGTGCCGAGCACCGCCACCGACGTACGGGCCGACAGTCCATGGCACATGTAGAGCGCGATGAGCATGATCGCACTGGATCCGACGACGGCCACCAGCAGTGGATTCGAGCCCTGCAGGATCGCGGGCAGGATGAAGAGCGTCAGCACCAGGAAGCTGACGGCCAGCGCGACCAGAGCCATGACACCGCGCAGCCGGCCCACCACGACGACGGCCAGCGCGAAGATCCCCGCGAGCAGTGCCATCGGGAACTGACGGTTCACATCGGTGACGGAGTACTGCAGGTCCTTCGGCGCCGAGGGCTCGTAGGCGACCACGACCTTCTCGTCCTCGCGCAACTGTCGTGACTGGTCCGGCTGCACGATCTCGGTGAACGTACGGCCCTGGTCGTTGCCGGTGCCGACCCGGACTGTCGCCTTCTTGCAGGTACCTTTCGCCTGCTGCTGCGCCGAGTTGCCCTCGGCGGTGGAGGCGTTGCCGGTCGAGGTGCCACTCGAGGCGTTCACCGACTTGCAGCTCACCTCGACCACCTTGGTGACCGTGGCCTGCTGCGTCTGGCGGTCGAAGCCGACGCCCGTGCGCTCGTGCGGTGGGGCTCCCCCGGGCCAGAGCACCACCAGGCCGACCACGACCGCGGCCGTGAACGGGATCAGGATCGCCGCGATGACCTTACGCAGATGCTTCGAGACCGGCGCGGCGGGTCCGTGGCTGTGGCTGTGCCCGTGCGAGTGGCCGTGTCCGGAGCCCGGAGCGTGCTGGTGCCCGTGGCCGCCATGGCCGTGTCCGCCGTCCTGTCCGGAGCCGCCTGCGCCCGGCGGTTCGGAGGGCGGGTACGGGTACTGCTCCATGGTGGTCACCGCCAGATCATCGCAAGAACGCCAGGGGCCCTCTGTTCACCGCGCCCGAATTGACGCTAGCGTGGAGGCACCTTTGCACACGCGGGAGCTCGGAGCACCGGGCTGAGAGGGCGCTGACCTCCGTATTCGCGATGTTTCACGTGGAACGTGGTTTCACGGGAAACATCGGCAGACGGAAGCCGCTGCGTCGACCGCCGAACCTGTTACCGGGTAATGCCGGCGTAGGGAGTAGGTCTCATGACCAACAAGGACGCACGCACGCCTGCCTCCGTTCAGGACGAGAAGTCCCAGGAGGCCGGGAAGTCCATCGGCTGGCACAAGGCGTACGTCGAGGGCACCCGCCCCGACCTGCGCGTGCCGGTTCGCCAGGTGCACCTCACCAACGGGCAGTCGGTCACGCTGTACGACACATCAGGCCCGTACACCGATCCACTCGTCGACACCGACGTCCGCAGGGGCCTGGCGCCGCTGCGGGAGAACTGGATCATCGCCCGCGGCGACACCGAGGAGTACGCCGGTCGTCCCGTCCGACCTGAGGACGACGGGATCAAGCACACCTCACCGCGCGGCGGGCTGCGCAACCTGGATGCGGTCTTCCCCGGACGTCCGCGTCAGCCGCGCCGGGGCCGTGACGGCACGGCCGTCACCCAGCTCGCGTACGCCCGCCGCGGCGAGATCACGCCCGAGATGGAGTTCGTGGCCGTCCGCGAGAACGTTGATCCCGAGGTGGTCCGCGAGGAGATCGCGGCGGGCCGCGCGGTGCTCCCGGCCAACGTCAACCACCCGGAGATCGAGCCGATGATCATCGGCAAGCGGTTCCTGGTGAAGGTCAACGCCAACATCGGCAACTCCGCGGTCACGTCCTCCATCGAGGAGGAGGTCGAGAAGATGACCTGGGCGACCCGCTGGGGCGCCGACACGGTCATGGACCTCTCCACCGGTCGCAACATCCACACGACCCGCGAGTGGGTGCTGCGCAACTCCCCCGTCCCCATCGGCACGGTGCCGCTCTACCAGGCACTGGAGAAGGTCGACGGCAAGGCCGAGGAACTGACCTGGGAGATCTACAAGGACACGGTCATCGAGCAGGCCGAGCAGGGCGTGGACTACATGACCGTCCACGCGGGCGTGCGCCTGCCGTACGTGCCGCTCACCGCCAACCGCAAGACGGGCATCGTCTCGCGCGGCGGCTCGATCATGGCCGCGTGGTGCCTCGCGCACCACAGGGAGTCGTTCCTGTACGAGAACTTCGAGGAGCTCTGCGAGATCCTCGCCGCCTACGACGTCACGTACTCGCTCGGCGACGGCCTCCGGCCGGGCTCGATCGCGGACGCCAACGACGAGGCGCAGTTCGCGGAGCTGCGGACGCTCGGGGAACTCAACCGGATCGCCAAGCGTTTCAACGTACAGACCATGATCGAGGGCCCGGGACACGTCCCGATGCACAAGATCAAGGAGAACATCGACCTTCAGCAGGAGATCTGCGATGAGGCTCCGTTCTATACGCTCGGCCCGCTGACCACGGACGTCGCTCCGGCGTACGACCACATCACCTCCGGTATCGGCGCCGCGATGATCGCCTGGTGGGGCACGGCGATGCTCTGCTACGTCACGCCCAAGGAGCACCTGGGCCTGCCCAACCGTGACGACGTCAAGACCGGCGTCATCACCTACAAGATCGCCGCCCACGCGGCCGATCTCGCCAAGGGGCACCCCGGTGCGCAGGAGTGGGACGACGCGCTGTCCGACGCCCGCTTCGAGTTCCGGTGGGAGGACCAGTTCAACCTCGCCCTGGACCCGGACACGGCACGGGAGTTCCACGACGAGACGCTGCCGGCCGAGCCCGCCAAGACGGCCCACTTCTGCTCCATGTGCGGGCCGAAGTTCTGCAGCATGAAGATCTCGCAGGACATCCGCCGCGAACACGGCGGCAGCAAGGCCGAGATCGAAGAGGGCATGGCCCAGAAGTCGAAGGAGTTCGCGGCCGCGGGCAACCGGGTGTACCTGCCGCTGGCGGACTGACGCACGCGGGTGGGCGCTGCTCCTCGGGCCCGATGCCCGGAGAGCAGCGCCGGCACCGGTCGGTGAAACAGGGGGGTTGGGGATGAGACCTGTGGTGTTGCTGGAGACGACGGCTCCGGCACAGTCGCTGGTCTGGCAGGACGACACTCTGGTCGACCCGGTGGGTGGCCGCGCCTGGAACTCCGCCGGTGTGGAGCAGCGGACGGACACGGGCTACGGACCGGTGTTCGACAGAAGCGTCGTCTCCTCCTCCGGCCGCCACAGCGTCGTCTACGCCGAGCGCGGGACCAGGGCTCTGCTGGTCCGGGGCTCGTACGTCGTCCGTGAACTGACGCGCAGCATTCACCACGCCGACGACTTCGACTACCCCGTCGCGCTGGGAGTTCTGCCGGACGGGCGAGAGATCCTGGTTCACTGCCCGGAGGAGTACAACGTCCTCCACATCGAGGAGGTGGAGTCGGGGAAGCGCCTGACTTCGGGCCCACGGGGAGACAAGGACGTCTTCCACTCCCGGCTGTCGGTGAGTCCGGACGGCAGGCATCTGCTCGTGGCCGGCTGGGTGTGGCATCCGTACGGCATTGCCGAGGTCTTCGATCTGGAAGCCGCGCTGACGGACCCGGCCGCACTGGACGGGCCCGGAGTGCTGCCGATGGAGCCGGGCATCGACGCCGAGGTGGAGTCGGCGTGCTGGCTCGACCGTGATCGCTTGGTGGTTGCGACCGGTGAGGAGTTCCTCGATGACGAAGAGATGCCCGCTCTGGGCCCTCGGGAGCTCGGTGTCTGGTCCCTGTCCGAGCGTCGATGGATGCACCGGAGCCGAGTCGAGTTCAAGGTCGGCACGCTGCTCGCGGGGGGCAGCAGAGTCGTCGCGCTGCATGGGCATCCCCGGCTGATCGACATCACCACCGGCGCAGTCCTGGCGGAATGGCCGGAGGTGGCTGTGGCACGCCGGGAAGGGGCCTACGGAGCCACCCACGTCCCGACCCCGGTCGCGGCGCTGCATCCCGACGGCACCCGCCTGGCAGTTGCTCGGACGGGAGGCATCGCGGTCATCCAGCTGCCGGATCCCGGCGACGGGCGGGCGCCGTAACGGAAGGAGAACGATGCCGCCCGGGGCGCACAAGATCCCTAAGGTCTCCCGTGTGGGTGGGATCGATGTTGCCAACGGAGTTGTCGGTGCGGTCATCGGCATGCTGTTCGCGGTGCTGTTCCAACAGCCCTTGCAGGACGCGTGGTTCCGGGTGCGCAGACGCTCGGCGAGGGCGCTGCGGGGTCTGAGGAGCCGGGAGGAGTCGGGACCGGCGTGGCGGACGTTCTCGCTCGGGCCCCTGCAGACCTCGGCGCTGATCGTGGAGGGAGACGGTGAGACCCCGATCCCGGCAGAGACGATCTTCGTACACGTGCTCGACGAAGAGGTCCGGCTCCCGGCGGACATGAATCCTTGGCGGGACGAGGTAGCCACCGAGAGCGAACGGCTGCGCGGCGAGGGACGTACCCCCCTGTGGAACGGGCCGCGTTATGCGGTCGAGTCGTTCGACATCTCCCGCACGGCACTGGACGAGACGCCGGAGGTGCACCTGCGGCTGCGGCCGACCGACTACTACACGTTCCTGGCTGCTCAGCAGCTCGACCGGCGGCTGCCGAACGGTGCGACCCCCCGGTCGCGCTACCTGGATCCCGAGCAGCCCCTGGCCGCCCCCGCGTTCCTCCAGTGCAGCTTCGCCGTCAACGTCGCCGTGGTCACCGCCGACGACATGCTCGTGGTGAGCCGTCGCAGCGAGCGGGTCAGGATGGCGCCCGGTGTGTGGAACTCCTCGGTCAACGAGGGCCTGTCCCGGCACATCGACTCGTCGGGACGGAGCGCGCCGGACCTGCACGCGGTGTGCCGTCGGGGAATGCGTGAGGAACTGGCCCTGGAGGCACACGAGTACACACTCGACCTTCTGGCCTTCGTCCTGGATGTCGACAAGCGCCACTGGAGCGGCCACTACTTCGCCAGGCTCAAGGAACTGAGGAGTTCCGACCTCCAGGCGCGGATGAGCAGGGGTGTGGCGGACCGCTGGGAGCATCAGACGATCGACTACGTGCCGTTCCGCCCGGCGCCCGTCATCAAGTATCTGCTCCGGGAGGACCGTGTCCACCGCTGGGCGCCGCTGGCGCCCGCGTTGTTCCACCTCGCTCTCGTGCACGCCTACAGCCGAACGTCCGTCGAACGCGTCGAGGCGCAGATCGTCCGACGGCTGTAGCAGGGCCCGGCCGGTTTTTGGCCGGGATCCGGCGTGTGCCCCGGGCGGGGCACACGCCTCACTCCGGCTGGTGTTCCGGGCCGCCGAAGTCGGGGCTCGTGTAGTCCGGGCTGGTGAAGCTCGGGCGGCCGGAGGCGGAGCCGTCGTCGGGGCTGCTGAAGCCGGGGCGGCCGTAACCCAGGCGCGGCATGCGGCCGGTCGGGGCCGGCGGGGCCGTGGGGTGCAGGGCGGCCGTGCCGGGCTGGGCGAGCGCGTCCCGCAGGAACGGCAGGATGCCGCGCTCCAGCAGGGCCTCCCGCCAGGCCTCTCTCGCCCTGGACACGTCCTCGCTCGCCGCGTCGTGGGTCCCGGCTTCCGCCGCGGCGCTGTTGCGCAGGGCGGTGAGCAGCAGCCCGACCGCGGCGACGAGGATCGCGGCCGCGGCCACGGCGCCGAACACCCAGCCCGCGGTGAGCATGGTCTGGGCGAAGGCCTGACCGGGGGCCAGCATTCTCAGGATGTAGCCGACGAGCAGGAAGATCGCCGCGGCGGTCCCGGCGAGGACGGGGGCCAGCACCGCGATCACGGCGATGGCGCCCGCCCCGGTCGTCTCGGCGGCCTCGCCGAGGCTGGTGGCGAGCCCCATCGCGTCCGCACCCGGTTCGGCGGAACCGGAATCGCGGGCGGCCGAGGGGGTGGACGGCGCCGGGTGGCGCAGTTCCTCGCGGACCTTCACGTAGTGCTGGTACTCGCTCGCCGCGGCCGCCGTGATGAGCGCGGTGGCGTTGAGGGCCATGGTGCGCAGTTGTTCGGGGTTCAGCCGCTGTCCGACAGCAGCCAGTTCCGGGCGTTGTGGTGCGGAGCGCAGCGCCTCATCGAGGATCCGCTCGAATTCCTGGCGGTCCTCGCTCAGCAGGTGCTGCGGAACGCTGTTCATGTGCATCCCCCGATGCTCCGTAGGGCTTGTGGCTCGCACGCCGGCGAGCCGTCGGGCAGAAACGGAGGGGAGCCTGCTACGGATAAGCCGATGGTAGAGCCGTGACGGCACGCGGTGACAGGGGGTTGCCGGAAATTGCGTGCCGACCTGCGCTCATACGGTATGGGGCGCACCTGCCCCGCGAACGCTCAGATATCCAGGGGAAGTTGCTGGACCAGCAGCTTTCCGGCCATGGTCACGCCGCCGTCCATGGCGATGGCGAGTCCCTCGGCGTAGACGTGCGGTCCCTCGACGACGGGGTCGCTGCTCTCCTCGCCGTCCTCGGATCCGACCTCGCCGAGCAGGTACGGAATGGGGCTGTGGCCGTGAACGATGCGGGTGCCGCCGTACATGTCGAGCAGGGAGCGTACGGCGTCGGCGCCGCCCTCGTCGCGGAAGGAGAAGCGCTTGGTGAACTTCCTGAACAGGTCCCAGCACTCGTCCGCGTCGTTGCGCGTGAGCGTCTCGCGGACCGTGTCGTTGACGGCCTCGATCGAGTCGCCGTAGTCGAGGTAGGCGGTGGTGTCGGAGTGCACGAGCAGGTAGCCGTCGACCTCCTCGACCGCGTCGAGGCGGGCCATCCACTGCAGGTGGTGGTCCTGGAGGCGGTCCATGTCGGTCTTCTGGCCGCCGTTGAGCAGCCAGGCCGCCTGGAAGGTGGCGGTGCCCGCGCCGGAGTTGACGGGGGTGTCGCCGAACCGCTTGGCGCCGAGCACGAGCAGCTCGTGGTTGCCCATGAGGGCCTTGCAGTAGCCGCCGGCCGCGGCCGCCTCGGCGGACAGCCGCATCACCAGGTCGATGACGCCGATGCCGTCCGGGCCGCGGTCGGTGAAGTCGCCGAGGAACCACAGCCGGGCGGTGCCCGCGCACCACTGGCCGGAGGCGTCGATCAGCCCCTTCTCCTGCAGGGCGGCCACCAGCTCGTCCAGGTAGCCGTGGACGTCACCGACGACGTACAGCGCGCCGGGGCCGGTCGTGGGCTCTGCGTCGGGGGCTGCGGGGGCCGGTTCGACGGGGACCTGGAGCGTGTCGCCGCGGTTGATGACGGGCAGGTCGCGCTGGGTGGGCGTGTAGCCCTCGGGGTAGGCCTCGTCCACGGACGGGAGGGTGTCGCCGGACTGGGCGTGGACGTACGGACCGGTCTCGTGGACGTACGCGGGTACCCGGAAGTCGCGCAACGTCGCCGTCCGCTCCACCTCGGGTCCCTGACCGGCCCCCTGAGTCATCAGACCCCTCCACCATCGCGCCGCAGCTGCACCGCTTCGGACTGCCTGGTCGCAGCGGCCCGCGGTGTCGTGGGCCCATCATAGGAATGCGCGTCGCGCCGTGTGATGACCCAGGGGTGGTGAATCGGAGCAAGACTCCAGTTCACTGCGGCTTTCGCCCCGTTTGGGCAGGGGTTCGACCGGCTGCCGGTATCGCGTCGGCCGCACGGCTGGACGGTCGACCGACCCGTTTGGGGCCCGCGGAGCCGTGTGCCGCGAGGCGGCCGAGCCGTGGCGGCTTTCGGCTCCCCCCCGGGGCCCGCCCGGCCCCCGCCCGCAGCGGGTGAACCGATCGCGGCCACCCGCCGGGCTCCCGTCTGAGATCCCCCGTTATCCCTCTTCCGGGGTCCGCGGTGGGCTGACTGTCGTGCGCGGGGAACGCCGCTGGGACGAGGTGCGCACGATCAGCTCCGTCGGTATCACCTGCTCGACGGGCTGGTCCGCGTCGACGCCCTCGATGGCGTCGATGAGGAGCTGGACCACCGCGGTGCCGATCCGGCGCGGCTTCAGGGAGAGCGTGGTGATGGGCGGCTCGGTGTTGGCGTACACCGTGGACTCGCTGCAGCACACCAGCAGCAGGTCGTCCGGGACGCGCAGGCCGTAGCGGCGGGCGGCGGCGAGCAGGTCGGTGCCGTTGGGGTCGAAGAGGCCGTAGACGGCGTCCGGGCGGTCGGGGCGGGCGAGCAGCCGGTCGGCGGCGACGGCTCCCGCGCACGGGTCGTGCGCCGGGTAGGCCTCGTAGACCGGGTCCTGGCCGACGCGCTCGCACCAGCGCAGGTAGGCCGTGGTGGACAGATGGGTGTACGTGTCCGTCGTCGTGCCCGTGAGCAGGCCGATCCGGCGGGCGCCCGCGTCGGCGAGGTGGTCCAGGATGCCGAGGACGGCGGCCTCGTGGTCGTTGTCGACCCAGGCGGTGACCGGGAGCGAGCCGGCCGGGCGCCCGTCGGAGACGACCGGCAGCCCCTGCCGGACGAGTTCGCTGACCACCGGGTCCTGGTCGGAGGGGTCGATGACGACCGTGCCGTCCAGGGCCACGTTCGACCACACGTCGTGGCGGGAGGTCGCGGGCAGGATGACCAGGGCGTAGCCCCGGGCGAGCGCGGCCGAGGTGGCGGCCCGCGCCATCTCGGCGAAGTACGCGAACTCCGTGAAGGTGAAAGGTTCATCCCCGTACGTCGTCACGGTCAGGCCGATCAGACCCGACTTGCCGGTACGGAGGGTGCGGGCGGCGGCCGAGGGGCGGTACCCCAGCCGGTCGGCGACCTCGCGGACATGGCGCCGGGTGGCATCTGGGAGCCGGCCCTTGCCGTTGAGTGCGTCGGACACGGTTGTGATGGAGACCCCGGCGGCGGCGGCCACGTCTCTGATGCCCGCCCGGCCCGGCCGACTGCCTCGACGTGAGGTTTCCGCGCGGCTCACCTGGTGCTTCCCTGCTGCTGTCATGGCGAGCCGATAGTAGGGCTCATGCGGTGGGGTAGTGCGGACGCATATGCACGCATTGACAGGTACGTTTCTGCATGGTCATTACGGCTCAACTGCCTTGGAAAACAAGGAAGTTGAGTGCTTTCATGGTAGGACGTGACTTGTCGACGCGCATGGGCCTGCCAAGTGCTCCATGTCTCGAAGAGGTCTCAACTCACCTGCACGGGTGATGCGCGCCACGGCGCGAGCCACCGGCGCGTAGATATATGTGTGGCGCGCCCCCCGATACGTACGCCTTCGTCTGGTGATGCCCCTGATGCCTGTGGGATCGATGAGGTTCGCCTCTTGGTGCCCCGCATCTGTTCGCAGGGACGCCGAATCCTCATAAGGTGTGGAGTATTGGAAGCCGGCGGCGTCGACGGTCCGCCGGTGGTCGCGAGGAGGACTGCGGTGAGCGAGATGAGCCCGAAGCTGCGCGCCGAGCTGGAGGGTATCCCCACCTACAAGCCGGGTAAGCCCGCCGCGGCCGGCGGGCCGGTCGCCTACAAGCTGTCCTCCAACGAGAACCCGTATCCGCCGCTGCCCGGCGTGATGGAGAGCGTGACCGCGGCCGCCTCCAGCTTCAACCGCTACCCCGACATGGCCTGCACGGGCCTGATGAACGAGCTGTCGGAGCGCTTCGGTGTCCCGCTCTCCCACCTGGCCACCGGCACCGGCTCGGTGGGTGTCGCCCAGCAGCTGATCCAGGCCACCAGCGGCCCCGGCGACGAGGTGATCTACGCCTGGCGGTCCTTCGAGGCGTACCCGATCATCACGCAGATCAGCGGTGCCCGGTCGGTGCGGGTGCCGCTCACTCAGGGCGATGTGCACGACCTGGACGCGATGGCGGAGGCGATCACCGACCGGACGCGTCTGATCTTCGTCTGCAACCCCAACAACCCGACCGGCACGGTGGTGCGTCGCGCGGAGCTGGAGCGGTTCCTCGATCGGGTGCCCGGCGATGTGCTGGTGGTGCTGGACGAGGCCTACCGGGAGTTCATCCGCGACCCCGAGGTGCCCGACGGCGTCGAGCTGTACCGGAACCGGCCCAACGTCTGCGTCCTGCGCACGTTCTCGAAGGCCTACGGCCTCGCCGGGCTGCGCGTCGGTTTTGCGATCGCGCACGAGCCGGTGGCGGCTGCGCTGCGCAAGACGGCGGTGCCCTTCGGTGTCAGCCAGCTCGCACAGGAGGCGGCGATCGCCTCGCTGCGGGCCGAGGACGAGCTGCTGGGCCGCGTCGGCTCGCTGGTGTGCGAGCGCACGCGCGTGGTCGACGCGCTGCGCGCCCAGGGCTGGACGGTCCCGGAGACCCAGGCCAACTTCGTGTGGCTGCGGCTGGGGGAGCGCACGGTCGCGTTCGCGGCGGCCTGTGAGCAGCACGGTGTGGTGGTCCGGCCGTTCCCGGGCGAGGGTGTGCGGGTGACGATCGGCGAGACCGAGGCGAACGACATCTTCCTGAAGGTGACGGAAGCGTTCCGCAAGGAGATCTGAGCGGGCTCCGTCGGGAGCACCGAAGCGGTACCGGGTGGGCCTCGCGTGTGCGGGGCCTACTCGTCTGTCAGTGCCTACGCGTGGATCAGTTCCACGCGTACGGGGTCGCCGTCCCGCACCGTCGCCAGGACTGCGGCGTCCCCGTCGAGTCGGCCCAGGACGTTGCACGGGCTCGCGAGCCGGCACTCGTCACCTCGCGAGATGGGCGTGGGCCCGTAGGGGAGGGCGAGGGCGTCGCCGTCCGTCCAGAACGCCACCGTGCCCGGCTCCACGACCTGCCGGGCGTCCGTTTCACGTGAAACGGAGACACCTGTGTCGAAATACACCTCCTCGCCCCAGGTGTGAGCGGTGGAGGCGAGCGGCAGGGCCTTGCCGAGGGCCTGGGTGGTCGGTGTGTCGTCAAGGGTCGCGGTGATGTTGCCCGCGGGCCAGGAGATCCGTATCTGCATGGCGCGCAATTCAACAAGATGTTGAAGTCACTGCCAAGACCTTGACGGCACGGCGAAGGGGGGACCCCCCGTTGGTTGCCGAAAATCAGTACGTCATAATGGCTTGTGAATGTGAACGCGTTCACAAGCGCATCCCGTTTGCTCCTCTATGTACGTGACAAGAGGGGTAAACCGCCGCAGTACCACGGCGTAGTAAGGAGAGTGACGACGTGGACCTGGCTCTGGCGCCGGAGACACTGGCGCGCTGGCAGTTCGGCATCACCACCGTCTACCACTTCCTGTTCGTCCCCCTGACGATCTCCCTGGCCGCCCTCACGGCCGGGCTCCAGACGGCCTGGGTGCGCACGGAGAAGGAGAAGTACCTCAGGGCGACGAAGTTCTGGGGCAAGCTCTTCCTGATCAACATCGCGATGGGTGTGGTCACCGGCATCGTGCAGGAGTTCCAGTTCGGCATGAACTGGTCGGACTACTCGCGCTTCGTCGGTGACATCTTCGGCGCCCCGCTCGCCTTCGAGGCCCTGATCGCGTTCTTCTTCGAGTCCACCTTCATCGGGCTGTGGATCTTCGGCTGGGACAAGCTGCCCAAGAAGATCCACCTGGCCTGCATCTGGATGGTCTCGATCGGCACGATCCTGTCGGCGTACTTCATCCTGGCGGCCAACTCCTGGATGCAGCACCCCGTCGGCTACCGGATCAACAAGGCGAAGGGCCGGGCCGAGCTCACGGACTTCTGGCATGTCCTGACCCAGAACACCGCGCTCAGCCAGGCTTTCCACACCCTCTCCGCGGCCTTCCTGACCGGCGGCGCCTTCATGGTCGGCATCTCCGCCTACCACCTGGCCCGTAAGCGGCACATCCGCGAGATGAAGACCTCGCTGCGGCTGGGTCTGATCACGGTGGTCATCGCCGGCATGCTCACCGCGGTCAGCGGTGACGTGCTCGGCAAGGTCATGTTCAAGCAGCAGCCCATGAAGATGGCCGCAGCCGAGGCGCTCTGGGACGGCCAGAAGCCGGCACCGTTCTCGATCTTCGCCTACGGAGACGTCGAGAAGAGCCACAACACCGTCGCGATAGAGATCCCGGGCCTGCTGTCCTTCCTCGCCGACGACGACTTCACCTCGTACGTCCCCGGCATCAACGACGTCAACAAGGCGGAGCAGCAGAAGTTCGGGCCCGGCGACTACCGGCCCAACATCCCGGTGGCCTTCTGGGGCTTCCGCTGGATGATCGGCTTCGGCATGGCCTCCTTCGCCATCGGCCTCGCCGGACTGTGGCTGACCCGGAAGAAGTTCATGCTGCCGCAGCACCTGAGGGTCGGCGACGACGAGGTGCCGCACCTGGTCCTGTTCCGGAACAAGGCGCTCGCCCCGAAGCTGACCACCTGGTACTGGCGCATCGCGATCTGGACCTTGGCCTTTCCGCTGATCGCCAACTCCTGGGGCTGGATCTTCACCGAGATGGGCCGTCAGCCGTGGGTCGTCTACGGCGTCCTGCAGACCCGGGACGCGGTCTCCCCCGGTGTCTCCCAGGGTGAGGTCCTCACCTCGATGATCGTCTTCACCGCGCTGTACGCGATCCTCGCCGTCGTCGAGGTCAAGCTGCTGGTGAAGTACGTCAAGGCCGGCCCGCCCGAGCTGACCGAGGCCGACCTCAACCCGCCCACGAAGATCGGCGGCGACACCCGTGACGCCGACAAGCCGATGGCCTTCTCGTACTAGGCCGGGGGAACAGTCATGGAACTTCACGACGTCTGGTTCGTCCTCATCGCGGTCCTGTGGACCGGCTACTTCTTCCTGGAGGGCTTCGACTTCGGGGTCGGCATCCTCACCAAGCTGCTCGCCCGGAACCGGCCCGAGCGGCGGGTGCTGATCAACACCATCGGGCCCGTCTGGGACGGCAACGAGGTGTGGCTGCTCACGGCGGGCGGCGCGACCTTCGCCGCGTTCCCGGAGTGGTACGCCACCCTCTTCTCCGGCTTCTATCTGCCGCTGCTGGTCATCCTGGTCTGCCTGATCGTCCGGGGCGTGGCCTTCGAGTACCGGGCGAAGCGACCCGAGGAGAACTGGCAGCGCAACTGGGAGACGGCCATCTTCTGGACCTCGCTCATCCCGGCGTTCCTGTGGGGTGTGGCCTTCGGGAACATCGTGCGGGGGGTGAAGATCGACCAGCACTTCGAGTACGTGGGGAGCCTCGGGGACCTGCTCAACCCCTACGCCCTGCTCGGCGGCCTGGTGACGCTCACGCTCTTCACCTTCCACGGGGCGGTCTTCACGGCGCTGAAGACCGTCGGGGACATCCGGCTGCGGGCACGGAAGCTGGCGTTGCGGGTCGGCCTCGTGACGGCTGTCCTGGCGCTCGTCTTCCTGCTGTGGACGCAGGCCGACAACGGTGACGGTAAGAGCCTGGTGGCCCTGGTCGTGGCGGTCGTCGCCCTGGTGGCCGCTCTGGTGGCCAATCAGATGGGACGCGAGGGATGGTCGTTCGCGCTGTCCGGCATGACCATCGTGGCGTCGGTGGCGATGCTCTTCCTGTCGCTCTTCCCGAACGTCATGCCGTCCACGCTCAACGGGGACTGGAGTCTGACGGTCACCAACGCCTCGTCGAGCCCGTACACCCTGAAGATCATGACGTGGTGCGCGGCCATCGCCACGCCGTTCGTCCTGCTCTACCAGAGCTGGACCTACTGGGTGTTCCGCAAGCGGATCGGGACGCAGCACATCGCTCCTGACGCTGCCGCACACTGAGTCCGCCGAGGGTGTGTTTCACGTGAAACACACCCTCTGGACCGAAGGGCATGGTTCACGTGAAACCAATCGATCCGCGCCTCCTGCACTACGCCCGCGCCACCCGTCTCTTCCTGGTGGCGGTAGTCGGCCTCGGGGCCGTCGGGGCCGGGCTGGCCATCGCCCAGGCCATGCTCATCGCCGAGGTGGTGGTCGGTGCCTTCCAGCACGGGCAGTCGATTGCTGAACTGTGCACTCCCCTCCTGCTGTTGGCGGGCGTGGCCGTGGGGCGATCGGTTGTCGCGTGGCTCACCGAACTCGCGGCACACCGCGCGAGCGCGGCCGTGAAGTCGGAGCTTCGGGGGCGGCTGCTGGAGCGCGCGGCCCAGCTGGGCCCCGGGTGGCTGAGCGGACAGCGGACCGGCTCGCTGGTCACCCTGGCCACCCGTGGAGTCGATGCCCTCGACGACTACTTCTCGCGCTATCTCCCGCAGTTGGGTCTCGCGGTCGTCGTGCCGGTGGCCGTGCTGGCGCGGATCGTCACCGAGGACTGGGTGTCGGCGGCGATCATCGTCGGCACCCTGCCGCTGATTCCCCTGTTCATGATGTTGATCGGCTGGGCCACGCAGTCCCGGATGGACCGCCAGTGGCGGCTGTTGTCCCGGCTGTCGGGTCACTTCCTGGACGTGGTCGCCGGGCTGCCCACGCTGAAGGTGTTCGGCCGGGCCAAGGCGCAGGCCGAGTCCATCCGCCGGATCACCGGCGAGTACCGCCAGGCGACGATGCAGACCCTGCGGATCGCGTTCCTCTCCTCCTTCGCACTGGAGCTGCTGGCCACACTGTCGGTCGCGCTGGTGGCCGTGACCATCGGCATGCGTCTGGTGCACGGCGACATGGACCTGTACATCGGTCTGGTCATCCTGGTGCTGGCGCCCGAGGCGTATCTGCCACTGCGCCAGGTGGGCGCCCAGTACCACGCGGCGGCGGAGGGGCTCGCCGCGGCGGAGGAGATCTTCGCCGTACTGGAGACGCCGGCACCGGTGTCCGGCACCGCGGTGGTGCCGGAGAGCCCGCTGACCTTCGACGGGGTGACGGTCCGCTACCCGGGGCGGTCGGCGGACGCCGTGAGCGAGGTGTCGTTCACCGTCGAGCCCGGCGAGACCGTGGCGCTGGTCGGGCCGAGCGGCGCTGGCAAGTCGACGCTGCTGAACGTGCTGATGGGGTTCGTGCAGCCCGCCGAGGGCCGGGTGCGGGTCGGGGGCGCCGATCTCGCGGACGTCGACCTGGTGGAGTGGCGGTCACGGATCGCATGGGTGCCGCAGCGCCCGCATCTGTACGCCGGGACCATCGCGGAGAACGTCCGGCTGGCCCGGCCCGACGCGGACGACACCGCCGTGCGCCGGGCCCTGCGGGACGCGGGCGCGCTGGAGTTCGTGGACGCGCTGCCCGAGGGGGCCGACACGGTGCTCGGCGAGGACGGGGCCGGGCTGTCCGCGGGGCAGCGGCAGCGGCTCGCGCTGGCCCGGGCCTTCCTCGCGGACCGGCCCGTGCTGCTGCTGGACGAGCCGACGGCCGCGCTGGACGGGGCGACCGAGGCGGACGTCGTGGCGGCGGTACGGCGGCTTGCGGCGGGGCGCACGGTGCTGCTCGTTGTGCATCGGCCTGCGCTGCTGGAAGTGGCGGACCGGGTCGTGCGGCTGGAGGGCTCGGAGTCCTTGGCGCAGCGGTCCGGGAGTTGCCCTCCCCGGGGGCCGAGTCCGCTGGATCCCCGTCCTGGCCCGACCGCCACCGGACTCGGTCAATCGGCAAGTGCCCCGAAGAGGCAGTCCGCGGAGCGCACTCGGAGTGCGCTTGCCCGGGTTCGGGGGCTCGCCGGGCCCCGGCGCGGTCGGCTTCTGCTTGCGCTGCTGCTAGGGAGTCTCGCGCTCGGCTGTGCTGTCGGGCTGATGGCCACCTCCGGCTGGCTGATCTCGCGTGCCTCGCAGCAGCCGCCGGTGCTGTATCTGATGGTGGCCGTGACGGCGACGCGGGCCTTCGGGATCGGGCGGGCCGTCTTCCGGTACGCCGAGCGGCTGGTGTCGCACGACGCCGTGCTGCGGATGCTGGCCGACACCCGGGTCGCCGTCTACCGGCGGCTGGAGCGGCTGGCGCCCGCGGGGCTGCGCACGGCCCGTCGCGGCGATCTGCTCACCCGGCTGGTCGCCGACGTGGACGCGCTCCAGGACTACTGGCTGCGCTGGCTGCTGCCCGCCGGTGTCGCGGTCGCCGTCTCCACCGCCTCCGTCGCCTTCACGGCCTGGCTGCTGCCCGAGGCCGGAGCCGCCCTCGCGGCCGGGCTCCTCGCGGCCGGTGTCGGCGTCCCCCTGGTCACCGCGGCCGCGGCCCGGCGGGCCGAGCGGCGGCTGGCGCCCGCCCGCGGAGAACTCGCGACCCGGGTGACCGACCTGCTCACCGGCACCGCCGAACTGACCGTCGCCGGCGCGCTGCCGGCCCGTACGGCCGCGGCCCGGCAGGCCGACGGCACGCTCACCCGGATCGCCTCGCGCTCCGCCGCCGTCACCGCGCTCGGCGACGGGCTCACCGCGCTGCTCTCCGGCCTGACCGTCACGGCCGGCGCCCTGCTCGGCGCCCAGGCGGTGGCCGCGGGCCGGCTCGGCGGCGTGGCGATGGCCGTGGTGGTCCTCGCCCCGCTGGCGGCCTTCGAGGCCGTACTGGGGCTGCCGCTCGCCGTGCGCTACCGGCAGCGGGTGCGCCGGAGCGCGGAGCGCGTGTTCGAGGTGCTGGACGCCCCGGAGCCCGTGCGCGAGCCGGAGCGGCCCCGGCAGGCGCCCGCCTCGCCCTTCCCGGTCGTGCTCAGGGGCCTGGGCGCCCGGCACGCGGGGCAGCACCGGGACGCACTCGCCGGACTCGACCTCACGCTGGAGCAGGGCCGCCGGATCGCCGTGGTCGGTCCTTCCGGATCCGGCAAGACGACCCTCGCCCAGGTGCTCCTCAGGTTCCTCGACCCGCAGGCGGGCTCGTACACGCTCGCCGGTGTGGACGCGTACGCCCTGGCCGACGACGACGTGCGACGGCTCGTCGGACTGTGCGCCCAGGACGCGCACCTCTTCGACAGCAGCGTGCGCGAGAACCTGCTGCTCGCCCGGAAGGACGCCACCGAGGCCGACCTGCGCGACGCGCTGGCCCGGGCCCGGCTGCTGGACTGGGTGGACGGGCTGCCCGACGGGCTGGACACGCTCGTCGGCGAGCACGGGGCGCGGCTGTCCGGCGGGCAGCGGCAGCGCCTCGCGCTGGCCCGCGCACTCCTCGCCGACTTCCCGGTCCTCGTCCTGGACGAGCCCGCCGAGCACCTGGACCTGCCGACTGCGGACGCGCTCACCGCGGATCTGCTCGCCGCCACGCAGGGCCGTACGACCCTGCTGATCACCCACCGGCTGGCCGGGCTCGGTGCGGTCGACGAGGTGGTCGTGCTCGACGCCGGCCAGGTGGTGCAGCGAGGGCGGTACGCGGAGCTGGCCGCCGTGGACGGGCCGCTGCGGGACATGATGCTGCGGGAGACGGCGGCGGAGGAACTGGCGGGAGCGCGGTGACGGGCGCACGGGTGACGCACCCGCGTTCACGGATGCCTCGCCCGAACGCACGAGTACCTTGCCCGAGCGTCCGCGACACAGGGGACTGATGACGCTCGGGTCGCGCCCGCCGCACCAGGCTCCGAGCCTTCGTCAGACGCGCTCGGCGATCATCCGCTCGATCACGACCGCGACGCCGTCGTCGTTGTTGGCGACCGTGCGGCCCGAGGCGGCGGCGACGACGTCCGGGTGGGCGTTGCCCATCGCGTACGACTGGCCGGCCCAGGTCAGCATCTCGACGTCGTTGGGCATGTCCCCGAAGGCGACGACCTCCTCGGGCGTGATGCCGCGCTCGGCGCAGCACAGGGCGAGCGTGCTGGCCTTGGAGACGTCCGGGCCGCTGAGTTCCAGCAGGGCGCTGGGGCTGGAACGGGTGACGTTGGCGCGGTCGCCGACCGCGAGGCGGGCGAAGGTGAGGAAGGCGTCCGGGTCGAGGTCGGGGTGGTAGGCGAGGATCTTGAGCACGGGCTGGTCGGCGTCCGGGCCGTCGGCGGCGAGGAGGACCTCGGCGGGCAGGAGGTTGTCCGGTATCTCCATGTGCAGCTTGGGATAGGCCGGTTCCTGGTGGAAGCCGTACGTCTGCTCGACCGCGAACACTGTGCCGGGTACCGCGTCACGCAGCAGCCGTACGGCGTCCAGCGCGTTCTCCCGGGCCAGTTCGCGCACCTTCACGAAGCGGTGGGCGCCGGGGCCGCCGTGCAGGTCGACCACGGCGGCGCCGTTGCCGCAGATCGCCAGGCCGTGGCCGTGGACGTGGTCGCTGACGACGTTCATCCAGCGGGCCGGGCGGCCGGTGACGAAGAAGACCTCGATGCCCGCGGCCTCGGCGGCGGCCAGCGCGGCGACCGTCCTCGGAGAGACCGACTTGTCGTCGCGCAGGAGAGTGCCGTCGAGGTCGGTGGCGATCAGCCGCGGCGGTAGAGCGGCGGCCGGGGTCCCGGGTTGTCTGGTCGCTGAGGTCACCGGGTCATTCTCGCGCATATGCCAGCACGCCCGTGCGGAAGTCCGCACAGATGAGTCCACAGACACATCGGCGACGGCCGACAGGTGACGTCTGTCACCCGGTCACGCCAGCTGGGCGGGCGCCTCCATGGCGATCCGCTCGAAGACCTTCTCGTCCGCGGCGAAGTCCGAGTCCGGGATGGGCCAGTGGATCACGATCTCGGTGAAGCCCAACTCCTGGTGGCGGCCGGCGAAGTCCACGAAGGCGTCCAGGGATTCGAGCGGCCGGCCGCGGTCCGGGGTGAAGCCGGTGAGCAGGACCTTCTCCAGCTCGGTCACGTCCCGGCCGATCGACGCGCACGTCTCGGACAGCTTCTCCAGCTGTCCGCGCAGCGCCTCGACCGACTGCTCCGGCGTGCCGTTCTCGTAGAGCTTCGGGTCGCCGGTGGTCACCCACGCCTGGCCGTGCCGTGCGGCGAGCTCGAGTCCGCGCGGGCCGGTGGCCGCCACCGCGAAGGGCAGCCGGGGCCGCTGCACACAGCCCGGGATGTTGCGTGCCTCGTGCGCCGAGTAGAAGCGGCCCTCGTGCGTCACCGCGTCCTCGGTGAGCAGCCGGTCGAGCAGCGGCACGAACTCGGCGAACCGGTCGGCGCGCTCGCGCGGCGTCCACGGCTCCTGGCCGAGGGCGGTCGCGTCGAAGCCGGTGCCGCCGGCGCCGATGCCGAGGGTGATGCGGCCGCCGGAGATGTCGTCCAGGGAGATCAGTTCCTTGGCGAGGGTCACCGGGTGCCGGAAGTTCGGCGAGGTGACCAGCGTGCCGAGGCGGAGCCGCTCGGTGGCGACAGCGGCGGCGGTCAGCGTCGGCACGGCACCGAACCACGGGCCGTCGCGGAAGCTGCGCCAGGACAGGTGGTCGTAGGTGTACGCGGTGTGGAAGCCGAGCTGCTCGGCCCGCACCCAGGCCGAACGGCCGCCCTCGCTCCAGCGGCGGTACGGCAGGATCACGGTGCTCAGACGCAGACTCATGCGTCCGAGGGTACGGGGCCCCACGCTCACGGGCCGAAATCGATCAAGAGAACCGCAGATAGCGGGGTGGTACCGCCTTGGTGAGCCACACTCCGTTCGCGCTGACGTGGAACACGTGGCCGTCGCGGTGCATGGCGCCGGCGTCCACGGCGAGCACGACGGGGCGGCCGCGGCGGGCGCCGACCCGGGTCGCGGTCTCGCGGTCGGCCGAGAGGTGGACGTCGTGCCTGTTCATGGGCCGGAGGCCCTCGGCACGGATCGCGTCCAGGTGGGCGGCCACGGTGCCGTGGTAGAGGTACGGCGGCGGAGTCGCCGGGGGCAGGCCGAGGTCGATCTCGATGCTGTGGCCCTGGCTGGCACGGATTCGCGTGCCCTCGATCGCGAAGCGCTGCTTGTCGTTGGCGGCCACCACGTGGTCGAGCTCCTCGCGGGTGAACCGGAACCCGTGCGCGGCGGCCGCGGCGATCAGTGTGTCGATCTCGACCCAGCCGCCCGGGTCGAGTGCGAGGCCGATGCGCTCGGGCTGGTGGCGGAGGTGTTTCGAGAGGTACTTCGACACCTTCACGGTGCGTCTTTCTTCCATGCCTCCAGGGTGCTGGAGAGACGCGGATCACGCAGGTTGTTTTCTCTGGGGGGTTTGATCCACAAGCAAGTCCAGTTATCCACAGGGTAATTGAAGAAATTGTGGACAACTGACGGGCACTTCAGAGTGATTCGCCAAGTTCGCTGCAGGAGCGCCTCGGTGGTGCAAGGTCGTCCAAGGCCCTTGCGTTGACCTCTCGTTCGGCGGCGAGTGCGATGAACGCGGCCGTGTGTGCGCGGCCAACGAGGTGCTCCACAGCGGTGATCGTCTCGGTGGGCAGGTCGACGGAACGCGTTCGACCGGGCGCCTCGGGCGCATCCTCGGCACCGAGGCGTGTTCGCAGGTGCCGGATCGCGAACACACGCATGGCCCGGGCCAGTTCGGCGTCCACGGTCTGCTGGGCGAGGGGGCGGAGGCGGCGCACCAGTGAGGCCGCTTCCGCCGCGTGGGCGTCCGTGCGGTGGGTGGGGTCGTCGAGGTAGCGGGCGAAGACGTACTCGGTGGTGAACTCCAGGAAGCGGGCGGCTATGTGCTCCACCTGGCCCCTCAACTCCCTGAGGTGGCCCGAGATCGCGGAGAGCGGGACCCCGGCGGCGTGCAACTCCGCTGCCACGGACAGCTCTTGGGGGCTCGGCACCAGAAAGGTGTCGGGGTCGCCGTCCACCGGTTCCAGTACGCCGAGTTCGACCGCCTCGGCGACGGCGTCCTCGTCGGGGGCGCCGCCGAAGCGGGCGTCGAGCTCGGTGCGGGTGATGCGGGCCGGCTCCTCGTCGGTCCACGGGCCCTCCACCTCGGTGACCAGGCCGAGGACGCCGCCCAGGTCGCGGCCGGTGTCCCAGGCGTCCAGGAGG
Source organism: Streptomyces sp. NPDC101165 (assembly GCF_044768135.1). Taxonomy (NCBI): domain Bacteria; kingdom Bacillati; phylum Actinomycetota; class Actinomycetes; order Kitasatosporales; family Streptomycetaceae; genus Streptomyces; species Streptomyces sp. NPDC101165. The sequence continues at coordinate 364,689 of NZ_JBIWPG010000006.1, forward strand.
TCCTTGATCGAGGCGAGGGTGTAGCCGCGGTCGAGGAGGTGGGCGATCTGGTGGAGACGGGTGAGGTGGATGTCCGAGTAGAGGTTGGCCCGGCCCTGGCGCTCGGGACGGGGGAGGAGGCCTTTGTCCTGGTAGGCGCGGATGGTTCTGACGGTGGTGCGGGTGCGGTGGGCCAGGTCTTCGATGCGGTAGCTCTTTCGGGCCGGGGGGTCGGTCATGTGGGGGTTCCCAGGAGGGACACCGGAGGCTTCACAGCTTCGGCTCCACCCGCGCGATCCCCCTCAACACCCCCGGCATGAAACGCGACAGAAGATGCGCGCCCCTCGCCTCGGGTGTCACCGGTACCACCGCCTTGTTGTGGGTCACCGCGTCCAGGACGGCCTCGGCGACCTTCTCCGGTGGGTAGTTGCGCAGGCCGTAGAGGCGGGCGGAGTGCTTCTGGCGGCGTCGTTCCTCGGTCTCGTCGACTCCGGTGAAGCGGGCCGTGGAGGTGATGTTGGTGTTGACGAAGCCGGGGCAGATCGCCGTGACTCCGATGTCCTGTCCGGCCAGTTCGGCGCGCAGGCACTCGGAGAGCATCAGGACCGCCGCCTTGGAGGTGCTGTAGGCGGGCAGCGCGCGGGACGGCTGGTAGGCGGCCGCCGAGGCGATGTTGACGATGTGGCCGCCCTGGCCGCGCTCGGCCATGCGCGCGCCGAAGAGGCGGCAGCCATGGATCACGCCCCAGAGGTTGACGTCCAGGACCTTGCGCCAGTCCTCGGTCGTGGTGGTGAAGAAGGAGCCCGACAGGCCGATCCCCGCGTTGTTGACCAGCACGTCCAGCACGCCGTACTCGCGGTGCACCTTCTCGGCGAGCTTCTCCATGACCTGTTCGTCGGAGACGTCCGCCGTCTCCGCCCACGCCTCGGGGGCGCCGACCAGCCGGGACAGCTCGGCGGTGCGGGCGGCGGCCTCGGCGTCGCGGTCGACGGCCACCACGCGCGCGCCCGCCTCCGCGAAGGCGAACGCCGTGGCCCGGCCGATGCCGCTGCCCGCTCCGGTGACCAGCACCAACTGCCCGCCGAACCGGTCCGCGTGGCGGCCGGCGGCCCTGGGCTCCGGCCGGCCGCCCTCGACGCTCGTCACGAACTCCTCGATCCAGGCGGCCACCTGGTCGGGACGTGTACGCGGGATCCAGTGCTTGGCCGGGAGCGTGCGCCGGGTCAGCTGCGGCACCCACTGCTCCAGGTCGTCGTACAGGCGCTCCGACAGGAACGCGTCCCCCTGGGGCGTGATGAGCTGCACGGGCGCGTGCGCGAACGCGTCCGTGCGGGGCCTGAGCAGCCGGGCGCGGACGTTGTCCCGGTACAGCCAGGCGCCGTGCGCCGCGTCGGAGGGGAGGGAGGGGGTCGGGTAGTCGCCGGCGGGGACACCTTCGGTCCGCTGGAGGATCTTCGGCCAGCGCCTGCCGAGCGGGCCGCGCCAGGCCAGTTCCGGCAGGGCGGGGGTGTGCAGCATGTAGACGTACCAGGACTTGGCGCCCTGTCCGAGGAGCTGGCCCACCCGGCGGGGCGTGGGACGCTGCACGCGCGCGTTGATCCAGTGCCCGAAGTGGTCCAGGGAGGGGCCGGACATCGACGTGAAGGAGGCGATACGACCCTCCGTGCGGCCCACCGTGACGAACTCCCAGGACTGCACCGAGCCCCAGTCGTGCCCGACGACGTGCACCGGGCGGTCCGGGCTCACCGCGTCCACGACCGCCAGGAAGTCGTCCGTGAGCTTCGCCAGGGTGAAGCCGCCGCGCAGGGGCTGCGGTGCCGTGGAGCGGCCGTGGCCCCGGACGTCGTACAGGACGACGTGGAAGTGGTCGGCGAGGCGGACGGCGACCTCCGACCAGACCTCCTTGCTGTCCGGGTAGCCGTGCACCAGCACCACCGTCGGCTGCTCCGGGTCACCCAGCTCGGCCACGCACAGCTCGACCCCGCCGGTGTGCACCCGGCGCTCACGCGCACCCTTCAGCGTCACTTCGCCTCCGCCCAGCGCCGCACGTGCGGCAGATCGTCGTCCAGCCAGAACGCGCTCTGCTCGGGGTCCCGGGAGTCGGTGACCACCAGGATCTCCTCGAACTTCGCGCCCGTACCCCGGAAGCCGAGGTGGGGTTCGACCGCCCACAGGCCCGGCTGCGGCGGGTGGTCGGAGAAGCGGTACGGCGACCACAGGGGCGACCAGCCCTCGCGGTGGCCGTGCAGGGCGTCGGCGGCCAGGCCCTTCAGGGACTGTGTGCCGAACCCGAACAGATGGAGCGACCAGCGGCGCTGCTTCACCCGGTCCACCTTGTGGGCGATCACGCCGAACGGGTACGCCCGGTGCCGGTTGGCGTAGCCCTGGCGGACCATGAGGCGGTCCACGTCCTCGTAGATCTCGCGCAGCGGCCGCCGCTCGCGCACCTCGCGCAGGATCAGCTCCCGGTGCCCCTCCAGGTCGGCCATCAGCCGGTCCTGCACCGGGTTGACACCGAGGGAGCCCGAGTAGCCGATGTCGGCCGTGTGTCCCTCGTAGACCGGGGCCATGTCCAGGATGAACGGCATCCCGGGCTCCAGGGCGCGGTCGGTCGGGAAGAACTGCAGCGGGATGCGGAAGTTCACGAACGCCGTGCGGTCACCGAACCAGGCGAAGGGCAGGTGGAACCAGTCCCGCACCCCCCGCTCGCGCAGCCACTCGCGCTGCATCCGCGCCGCCTCGCGCTCGGTCACACCCGGCTCCAGGCGTGCCGCGACCGCCTCCGCGCACTCGTACGCGAGGCGCTGCACCCGCCTGAACCCCTGCAACTCCAGGGAGAGTTCGCTGCTCACTGCCGTCGTCATGCCGCCCCGTCCCGTCGACTGCGGTACGCGTCCGTAACTTGACACTGGTGAATGTGACAGTTGTTAGAGGCGGCGTCAATAGGCGGGATCAAGGCTGTGGACAACGCTCGGTGAGCTGCTGTTGATAACTCTCAGGCAGGGGATCCCTCAGGGACCCGTAATACTCGAGTCTGACGCGAAGACGGCTCTGAGGTCTGACGACCGGCGTGGTCCGGATCACTACCTTCGATGACGTGACTGTGATCGCGACCGAAAGCCTGAGCAAGCGGTTCCCCCGGGTGACCGCGCTCGACCGGCTGTCCGTGGACATCGGAGCCGGTGTGACCGGACTCGTCGGAGCCAACGGCGCCGGCAAGTCCACCCTGATCAAGATCCTGCTGGGTCTGTCCCCCGCCACGGAGGGCCGCGCCGAGGTGCTCGGCCTCGACGTGGCCACCAAGGGCGCCGCCATCCGCGAACGCGTGGGCTACATGCCGGAGCACGACTGCCTGCCGCCCGACGTCTCGGCCACCGAGTTCGTCGTCCACATGGCCCGCATGTCCGGCCTGCCGCCCACCGCGGCACGCGAGCGCACCGCGGACACCCTGCGCCATGTCGGCCTGTACGAGGAGCGCTACCGCCCCATCGGCGGCTACTCCACCGGCATGAAGCAGCGTGTGAAGCTGGCCCAGGCCCTGGTGCACGACCCGCAGCTGGTCTTCCTGGACGAGCCGACCAACGGCCTCGACCCGGTCGGCCGCGACGAGATGCTCGGCCTGATCCGCCGCATCCACACCGACTTCGGCATCTCGGTCCTGGTCACCTCCCACCTGCTGGGCGAACTCGAGCGCACCTGCGACCACGTCGTCGTCGTCGACGGCGGCAAGCTGCTGCGTTCCAGCTCCACCACGGACTTCACCCAGATCACCACGACCCTCGCGATCGAGGTCACCGACAGCGACGAACACCCCGACGGCACCCGCGCGGTCCGCGAGGCGCTCCACGCGCGCGGGGTGGACACCGACGACAGCAGTGGCCTCCCCGGCGCCGGGCACATCCTGCTGCTCACCGCGCAGGGCGAGGAGACGTACGACCTGGTGCGGGACACCGTCGCCGACCTGGGCCTCGGGCTGGTGCGCATGGAGCAGCGCCGGCACCACATCTCGGAGGTCTTCACGAGCGAGGAAGAGCAGCGGAAGGAGGCGGCCGTCCATGGCAGTTGAGCAGCCCATGCCGACATCCGTCGCACCGTCGGGTGACCAGACCCGGATCCACAACATCGGCTACCGCAACTACGACGGCCCGCGCCTCGGCCGAACCTACGCGACCCGCTCGCTCTACTCGCAGTCCCTGCGCGGCGCGTACGGCCTCGGCCGCTCGGTCAAGTCCAAGGTGCTGCCGATGCTGCTGTTCGTGGTGATGTGCGTGCCCGCGGCCATCATGGTCGCCGTCGCGGTCGCCACGAAGGCGAAGGACCTGCCCGTCGACTACACGCGCTACGCGATCCTCATGCAGGCCGTCATCAGCCTGTACGTCGCCTCGCAGGCGCCCCAGTCCGTCTCGCGCGACCTGCGCTTCAAGACCGTGCCGCTGTACTTCTCGCGGCCGATCGAGACCGCCGACTACGTGCGCGCGAAGTACGCGGCGCTGGCCTCGGCGCTGTTCGTCCTCACCGGAGCGCCGCTGCTCGTGCTCTACATCGGCGCGCTGCTGGCCAAGCTCGACTTCGCCGACCAGACCAAGGGATTCGCGCAGGGAATCGTCTCCGTGGCACTGCTCTCGCTGCTCTTCGCCGGTATCGGTCTGGTCATCGCCTCGGTGACCCCGCGGCGCGGCTTCGGCATCGCGGCCGTCATCGCCGTCATGACGATCTCCTACGGCGCGGTCTCCACGCTCCAGGCCATCGCCCAGGCGCAGAACAGCACGGGTGCCATCCCCTGGATCGGCCTCTTCTCGCCCGTCACGCTGATCGACGGAGTGCAGTCCGCGTTCCTCGGCGCGAGCTCGTCGTTCCCCGGAGCGGTCGGACCCGGCAACGGGGAGGGCGCGGTCTACGTCCTCGTCGTCCTGGGCCTCATCGCCGCCAGCTACGGCCTCCTCGTGCGCCGCTACCGGAAGGTGGGACTGTGACCACACTCTCCATCGACCACGTCTCCCGCTGGTTCGGCAACGTGGTCGCCGTCAACGACGTCACCATGACCATCGGCCCCGGCGTCACCGGCCTGCTCGGCCCGAACGGCGCCGGAAAGTCCACCCTCATCAACATGATGGGCGGCTTCCTGGCCCCCTCCACCGGCACCGTCACCCTCGACGGACAGCAGGTGTGGCGCAACGAGGCCATCTACAAGCACATCGGCATCGTCCCCGAGCGCGAGGCGATGTACGACTTCCTCACCGGCCGCGAATTCGTCGTCGCCAACGCCGAGTTGCACGGGCTGGGCGCGAAGGCCGCCCAACGGGCCCTGGCCACGGTCGAGATGGAGTACGCGCAGGACCGCAAGATCTCGACGTACTCCAAGGGCATGCGCCAGCGCGTGAAGATGGCGAGCGCCCTGGTGCACGACCCGTCGCTGCTCCTGCTGGACGAGCCCTTCAACGGCATGGACCCGCGCCAGCGCATGCAGCTCATGGAGCTGCTGCGGCGCATGGGCGACGAGGGCCGCACGGTGCTGTTCTCGTCCCACATCCTCGAAGAGGTCGAACAGCTCGCCTGGCACATCGAGGTCGTCGTCGCCGGGCGGCACGCGGCCAGCGGCGACTTCCGCAAGATCCGTCGCCTGATGACCGACCGCCCGCACCGCTACCTGGTGCGCTCCAGCGACGACCGCGCGCTCGCGGCCGCGCTGATCGCGGACCCGTCGACGTCCGGCATCGAGGTCGACCACGCCGAGGGCGCCCTGCGCATCCAGGCCGTCGACTTCGGCCGCTTCACCACCCTGCTGCCCAAGGTCGCCCGCGACCACGGCATCCGGCTGCTCACGGTCTCGCCGTCCGACGAGTCCCTCGAGTCCGTCTTCTCTTACCTGGTCGCGGCGTAGGAGGCCGAAGATGTACGACCCCACAGTCGCCCGGCTCACCTACCGGGCCCTGCTCGGCCGTCGCCGGGCCCTCATCCTGGGCGCCCTGCCGCTCCTGCTGATCGCGATCTCCGTCGTCGTCCGCGGCCTCGCGGGTGCCGACGACCAGACGGCCGCCGACCTGCTGGGCGGCCTCGCGCTCGCCACGATGGTGCCGATCATCGGCGTCATCGCGGGCACCGGCGCGATCGGCCCCGAGATCGACGACGGCTCCGTCGTCTACCTGCTGGCCAAGCCGGTGAAGCGCCCGACGATCATCTTCACCAAGCTGATCGTGGCGATCGCCGTGACGATGGTGTTCTCGGCCCTGCCGACGCTCATCGCGGGCTTCATCCTCAACGGCAACGGTCAGCAGATCGCCGTCGCCTACACGGTGGCCGCACTGGTCGCCTCGATCGCCTACGCGGCGATGTTCCTGCTGCTCGGCACGGTGTCCCGGCACGCGGTGGTGTTCGGCCTCGTCTACGCCCTCGTCTGGGAGGCCCTGTTCGGCTCCCTGGTGTCCGGCGCCCGCACCCTGAGCGTCCAGCAGTGGTCGCTCGCCGTCGCCCACAAGGTGGCCGGCGGGGACCTGGTGACCTCGGACGTCGGACTGCCCACGGCGACGGTCCTGCTGGTCGTGGTCACCGTGCTCGCCACCTGGTACGCGGGCCAGAAGCTACGGTCGCTGACGCTCGCGGGCGAGGAGTGACAGGTCACGGCCTTGACGGGGGCTTCACCTCGGTCCGGGCACACTGGGCGGAGCGGATGTACGGCTAGCAGGCCGGTACACGGCTAGGAGGCCGCAGATGGCAGAGGAGATCCCGCAGTACGACGGACGAGGGCGGACCGGCGGTGACGTCTGGGACGAGCTGGTCCTGGACGAGGACTTCGTGCGGGCCGCCGAGACCTCCGAGCCGTCCGCCCGGGCCCGGATGCTCGCCGCCCGCTGGCGTGCCGAGGAGCCGGAGCCGCAGCCGTGGCGGTCCGACGACCCGCCGGCGGGCTGGTTCTTCAGCAAGGCGCGCCGGCGCAGGTGGCGCCGCCGGTAGTGGCGGCCCCCGGTCAATTCGGTGGCGTCCAACCCGGCGGCGGGGCACAGTGGTTGTGCCCCGTCCGCCGGGAGTGTCCCGGCGCCGCGTTCTGGGAGAGGAGTTGGGCGATGTCCATGCACGGCAGTACGTCCAGCTCCCTTCAGGGCAGCCTGAGCCGGGCTCCGGAGTGATCCCTACCCCTCCGTAGAGCTCATGGGAGCTGCCCGGGGCGGCCGCTTCGAGCACGCGATGTGTCTCTCGCGTGGGCCGCCCACCCGGAGGATTGGCCGAGTGGTAAGGCACTGGCTTGCACTGTGTTCAATCAAAAGCGAGTCATGGTCGGGCCTGGAAAGCCCGCGCACGTTCGATCCGTGCATCCTCCGCACGACGCTGCCGCTTCGGCTCGGCCGACTCCGCAGCTGCCCGCTGGCCGAGCAACCGCTCCAGCACCACCGCGATCCCGTCCTCCTCGTTGGAGGCCGTGACCTCGTCCGCCACTTCCCTCAGCTCCTCGTGGGCGTTGGCCATCGCCACGCCCCGGGACGACCAGGCGAACATCGGGACGTCGTTGGGCATGTCGCCGAAGGCGATGGTGTCGGCGGCCTTCAGGCCCAGGCGGCGGGCCGCCAGGGACAGCCCCGTGGCCTTGGACAGGCCGAGGGGCAGCAGCTCCACGATGCCCTTGCCCGCCATGGCGACCGTGACGAATCCGCCGGCCGCCCGGCGGGCCGCCTCCACCAGCTCGTCGTCGCCCAGCGTCGGATGCTGGATGTAGATCTTGTTCAGCGGAGCGGCCCAGAGGTCGGACGCGTCCGTGAAGGGGGTGGCGGGAAGGGCGCCCGTGACCGCGTAGCCCGGCCCCACCAGCACCTTGCCGTCCAGGCCGTCCTGGCTCGCCGCCAGGTACAGCGGGCCCACCTCGGCCTCGATCTTCGCCAGGGCCACGCCCGCCAGCTGCCGGTCCAGGGTCACGGACGTCAGCAGGCGGTGCGCCCGGGCGTCGTACACCTGCGCGCCCTGGCCGCAGACGGCGAGGCCGTCGTAGCCGAGGTCGTCGAGGATGTGCCGGGTCCAGGGGGCCGCGCGGCCGGTGACGACGATGTGCGCCGCGCCCGCCGAGGTGGCCGCGGCGAGCGCCTCACGGGTGCGCTGCGAGACCGACCCGTCGGAGCGCAGGAGCGTTCCGTCGAGGTCGGTGGCGATGAGTCGGAACGGGAATCCGGCGCTCACTTGGCGACCGGCTCCAGGACCTCCCGGCCGCCGAGGTACGGACGCAGCACCTTGGGCACGTACACCGAGCCGTCGGCCTGCTGGTGGTTCTCCAGGATCGCCACGATCGTGCGCGGTACGGCGCACAGCGTGCCGTTGAGCGTGGCCAGCGGCTTGATCTGCTTGCCGTCGCGGACGCGGATCTGCAGCCGGCGGGACTGGAACTCGGTGCAGTTCGAGGTCGAGGTCAGCTCGCGGTACTTGCCCTGGGTCGGGACCCACGCCTCGCAGTCGTACTTACGCGAGGCCGAGGCGCCGAGGTCGGCGGAGGCGACGTCGATGACGCGGAACGGCAGCTCCAGCGAGGTCAGCCACTGCTTCTCCCACTCCAGCAGGCGCTTGTGCTCCTCCTGCGAGTCCTCGGGAGCGACGTACGAGAACATCTCGACCTTGTCGAACTGGTGCACGCGGAAGATGCCTCGCGTGTCCTTGCCGTGCGAGCCGGCCTCGCGGCGGAAGCACGGGGAGAAGCCCGCGTAGCGCAGCGGCAGCCGGTCCGCGTCGATGATCTCGTCCATGTGGTACGCCGCCAGCGGGACCTCGGAGGTGCCGACCAGGTACAGGTCGTCCTTGTCGAGGTGGTAGACGTCCTGGGCCGCCTGGCCGAGGAAGCCGGTGCCGGCCATGGACTGCGGGCGCACCAGCGCCGGGGTGAGCATCGGCGTGAAGCCGGCCTCGGTGGCCTGCGCGATCGCCGCGTTCACCAGGGCCAGCTCCAGCAGGGCGCCGACACCGGTGAGGAAGTAGAAGCGGGAGCCGGAGACCTTGGCGCCGCGCTCGACGTCGATCGCGCCGAGGAGCTGGCCCAGCTCCAGGTGGTCCTTGGGCTCGAAGCCCTCGGCGCCGAAGTCGCGGATCGTGCCGTGCGTCTCCAGCGTGACGAAGTCCTCCTCGCCGCCGACGGGCACGTCGGGGTGGACGAGGTTGCCGAGCCGGAGCAGCAGCTGCTGGGTCTCGGTGTCGGTCGCGTCGCGCTCGGCGTCGGCGGCCTTGACGTCGGCCTTCAGCTGCTCGGCACGCGCCAGCAGCTCGGCCTTCTCGTCGGGGCCGGCCTTGGGGATCAGCTTGCCGAGCTGCTTCTGCTCGGCGCGCAGCTCGTCGAAGCGGACGCCGGAGGACCTGCGCCGCTCGTCGGCAGACAGGAGGGAGTCGACGAGCGCGACGTCCTCTCCACGGGCGCGCTGGGACGCGCGCACACGGTCGGGGTCCTCACGAAGCAGGCGAAGGTCAATCACGAGGCCAAGGCTACCGGTGCGAGCTCCCGGGCCACGACCCACTATTGCGACTCGCGCCTTACGTGCCGTTATGGGGCAATTGCGCAGAGTGTCGAAGCGTGTCAATAAAAGCCGTCTCATTCCCTGGAACGAGGCAGTCGGCCGACCCCTGGTTGACCGGATTCCCTTGTGGGGAGCGGGACTTGGCGGGCCGGTTGTCCACAGGAATCCACACGCCGGGAAGAGTTATCCACAGGCTGTGCGGAAAGTCTGTGGACTGCGGAATTGATCACTCCGGAAGTTCCGGCCGGACTGAAGAATTCCCGGTTCAAACAGGGCTGACACCCACTTTCGGGTGGAAAGGGGTCGCTCCAAAAGATGAACCAAAGGAAACGAGTGGACGAAGGGTGACCTGCCGGGCGGTGGCCACATCTGGGACGTCCAGGACGATTTGTCGACCGCATGGCACTGTTGTGTCGACTTGTCCCCAGGTCGAGAAGCGGACCTGTGGATAACTTCTGTGGATAACGAAGATATGCAGGTACGACTGGCTAGAACCGGCCGTCCTGGCAGCGCGCAACCCAGTCCGCGGCCTGCACGAACTCCTCGTCCGAGGTCCCCGGCAGGGTGGCCCGGGCCTCGCCCGGCTTGATGTCCGCGCGCGGATAGGAACCGAGGAAACGAACCTGCAGACAGATCCGCTTCAGCCCCATCAGCGCCTCGGCCACCCTCCGGTCGGAGATATGGCCCTCGGCGTCGATGCAGAAGCAGTAGTTGCCGATGCCGGCACCGGTCGGCCGGGACTGCAGGAGCATGAGGTTGATGCCGCGGGTGGCGAACTCGCCGAGCAGGTCGCGCAGGGCGCCGGGGTGGTCGTCCCGCTGCCACAGCACCACCGAGGTCTTGTCGGCACCGGTCGGCGCGGCGGGCCGGGCCGGGCGGCCGACCAGCACGAACCGGGTCTGCGCGTTCTCCGCGTCGTGGATCCCGGTCTCCAGGGCCTCGAGGCCGTACCGGGCGGCGGCGAACTCACCCGCGAACGCGGCGTCGTACTGGCCCTCCTGGACCAGCCGGGCGGCGTCCGCGTTGGAGGCGGCCGACTCCCAGTGCACGTCCGGGAGGTTCTTCTTGAGCCAGTTGCGGACCTGCGGCTGGGCGGCCGGATGCGCGGAGACCGTCTTGATGTCGGACAGCTCGGTGCCCGGGCGGACCAGCAGCGCGAAGGTGATCGACAGCAGCACCTCGCGGTAGATCATCAGCGGTTCGCCCGCGACCAGCTCGTCCAGGGTGGTGGTGATGCCGCCCTCGACGGAGTTCTCGATCGGCACGAACGCGGCCTCGGCCTCGCCGGCCCGCACCGCGTCCAGCGCGGACTGCACCGACACGTACGGGATCAGTTCGCGGGTGGCCGCCTCCGGAAGCGTGCGCAGGGCGACTTCGGTGAAGGTGCCTTCGGGACCGAGATACGCATAGCTCGCTGGCATGTCCTCACCCTAATGGGCGCTGGCGGACGCGGCCCTCGCGTCTCACGGACGCCACTCGACCGGGTGGTTTGAAGCCCGGAATCACCCCTCCAGCAGCCGCTGTCCCACGTACTCTCCCTGGGCCGCACCGCCGGGCACCGCGAACAGACCGCTCGACTCGTGCCGGATGTACTGGGACAGCGCGTCCCCTCGGTCGAGCTTGCGCTGCACCGGTACGAAGCCGCGCAGCGGGTCCGCCTGCCAGCAGACGAACAGCAGCCCGGCGTCCGGCGTCCCGTCCGTGTCGATGCCGTCGTGGTAGGAGAACGGGCGCCGCAGCATGGCCGCGCCGCCATTCCGGTCGGGCCGGGTGATCCGGGCGTGGGCGTTGATCGGGACGACGTACTCGCCCTTGGCGTTGGCCTTCTCCAGATCCATCGGGGTCGTCTCACCGCCTCCGGACAGCGGCGCACCGTCGGCCTTCCGGCGCCCGATGACCGCCTCCTGGCCCGTGAGCGAGAGCTTCTCCCAGTCGTCGAGGAGCATGCGGATACGGCGTACGACGGCGTAGGAGCCGTTCGCCATCCACGTGGGCTCTCCCGAGGCGGGCACGAAGATCCGCTTGTCGAAGTCGGCGTCGGCCGGCTTGGGGTTGCGGGTGCCGTCGAGCTGGCCCATGAGGTTGCGGGCCGTCATGGGGTGGGCCGTGGCGCCGGGGGTGCGGTTGAAGCCGTTCATCTGCCAGCGGACCCGGGCCGCGCTGCCGGCGTCCTTCTGGATCGCGCGCAGCGCGTGAAAGGCGACCAGTGCGTCGTCGGCGCCGATCTGCACCCACAGGTCGCCGTCGCTGCGCGCCTTGTCGAGCTGGTCGGAGGAGAAGTCGGGCAGCGGGTCGAGGGCGCCCGGCCGCTGCTTCTCCAGACCGGTCCTGCCGAAGAAGCTGTGACCGAAGCCGAAGGTGATCGTCAGCGAGGACGGGCCCGCGTCCCGGGCCACATCGGTGTCGTCGTGCGGCGCCGCCTCGCCCGCCATGAGCCGCTCGGCCGTCGCCGACCAGCGGCGCAGCAGGGCCGCCGCCTCCTTGCGGCCCGCGCCCGCCGCCAGGTCGAAGGCGACGAGGTGGCCGCGGGCCTGCAGTCCCTCGGTGATGCCGGGCTGATGTTTCCCGTGAAACATCGCCCGATCGGAGCCCACCGAGGTCAGCGGCGTGGCCTGGGCGGGCGCGGCCGTGTAGCCCACGGCGCCGCCGGTCGCGCCGAGCACGAGCCCGGTGGCCCCGGCGGTGCCGATCAGCGCGCGCCGGGAGATGCCGCGGCCGCCGTCGGCGGCGGGCTCCCGCACCGCGGACTCGGGCGTACGGGCCTGGGGAAGGGACTGGTCGGGCATGGGGGGTTCAGCCGATCTGCGCGTTCTTGGAGACGGTCACCTGGTCGATGTCGGAGGTCCGCACGGTCACGGCGATCTTCCAGTCGCCCGCCATGGGGATCTGCACGCTGCTCGCCGACCAGTGGCCGGTGGTGATGTGGTCGGGGGTCACCGGCAGCGGGCCGATCTTCTTCGCCGTGAGGGTGAAGGCGACCTTCACCTCGGGAATGTCGAAGGCGCGCCCGTTGGGCCGCTGGACGTAGACGTGCATCTCGTTGCCGCCCACGCGCGCGGGGTCGAGGTCGACCCGCACGAGGCCCTTGCCGTCGGTGCCGCCCGTGTCGAAGGGCATGTCCAGGGTCAGTGTGCCGGAGGAACTCGACGAGGAGGAGGACGAGGACGACGTGGCCGCCTTGGCCTCCAGCTCGGTGCGGCCCGGCTCGGTCTGGGTGAGCCAGGTGGTGACGGCGAGCAGCACGACCGCGACGCCCGTCTCGGCGAGCACCGAGCGGCGCAGACCGAAGCGGTTCGCGTCGGCGTCCCGCAGCCGCTTCTGTCGGGCGGTGTCCACCGCGGCCCGCTGCCGGGCGAGCTGGGCGGCGCGCTTGTCGTCACCGGAGACGGCATCCTTGCCGGTGTTCTTCTCGCTGCCCTTGCCGGTGGCCTTCGACGCGGGGACGTGCTCCTTCTCGCGCTCCTTGCCGTGTTCCTTCTCGGCCTGCCTCGCCTTCTCGGCGGCGGTGACCGTGTTCGTGACGTCCGCCAGTCGTCCCGTCCAGCGCCGCGAGATCCACGCGATGCCCACCAGCAGCACCACGAGTCCGATCTTGACCAGCAGCAGCTGCCCGTACCGGGTCTCGGTGAACGCGGACCAGGAGCCGAGCTGGCGCCAGGACTGGTAGGTGCCGGTGGCGACCAGGGCGAGGACGGAGCCGAACGCGAGGCGGGAGAACCGGTGGACGGCGGCCGCCTCGACCGGTGTGTCCGCGGGTGCCCGGTACAGGGCGACGAGCAGGGCGGTCAGGCCGCCCAGCCAGGCGGCGACGGCCAGCAGGTGGAGGACGTCGACGGGCATGGCGATGCCCGGCTGGAGCCCGGTGGAGGCGTGCTCGGCCATGGCCCAGCTCGCCGCGAGCCCGGCGGCCACGACCACACCGCCGATGGCGAGCCCGAAGGTCAGGTCGCGCTTCTCCTCGCCCTCCTCCCGGCGGTTGTAGGCGCCGAAGAGGACGGCGATGAACAGTGCGGCGGCGGCGGCGAGCAGCAGCAGCCGGGAGACCAGCGCGGCGCCGGTCTTGGTCTGCAGCACCTGGCCGAGCAGGTCGAGATCGAAGACGTCCCCGAACTTCCCGGACGAGGTGTAGGAGCCGCGCAGGACCAGCAGCCACAGGGTGGCCGCGGTGAGCGTGAGCCAGCCGCCGACCACGAGTCGCTGCAGGGCCCGTACGCCCGAGCCGCGCTGCCAGCAGGCCAGCACGAAGGCGGCACCGCCCGCCAGCACGATGAAGCCGGCGTACGAGACGTACCGTCCGAACGCGTAGAGCCAGCCGACGGCCGTGTCGTTCGCCGCGGTCCCGACCCCGGAGACGACGGTCTGCGAGGGCGCCCCGATGGAGAAGGTGAAGGCGCCGGAGACGGGGTGGCTGTCCGCCGAGACGACCTGGTAGGCGACCGTGTAGGTGCCCTTGGCCAGGCCGCTCTTCAGCTGCACGGCGTACGTCGTCCCGCTCACGTTGGCGGGGGATCCCACCTCGACCTTCTTGCCCTTGGGGTCGAGGACCTGCAGCGAGTCGTCGTTCATCGCCACCTTCTCGGAGAAGGTGAGCGACACCTGGGTGGGCGCCTTGTCGACCACCACCCCCTGGGCGGGGTCGCTGCCGGTCAGCGCGGCATGTGCGGAGGCCGGTCCGGCGCCTGCGAGCAGCGCGCCGGCGACGGCGAGAAGCAGCAGCACCAGGGTCCGCAGGCGGGGGGTGATGGTCCGCGTCAAGGTGGTCCCTCCCTCAGTGGCCGGTCGACGGGTTGTACGTGGCGGACTCCACCGGCATCTCGACGGTGAGGGGTCCGGACTTGGCGAAGGTGAGCTTCAGGGTGACCTTCTGCCCCTGCTCCGGCCTGCGCTTCAGCTTCTCGAACATCAGGTGGTTGCCACCGCTTTTGAACACGAGTTGACCATGCGCCGGGACGGCGAAGGAGGTCTTCTCCTCCATGGCCCCGCCGACGGTGCTGTGCATGGTGACCTGGCCGGCGACGTCGCTGGTGACCGAGGTCAGCTCGTCCTTCGCATCGCCCTTGTTGGTGATCGTCAGGAACCCGGCGGCCATGTCGGCGGAGACCGGCTGGGGCATGTAGGACGAACGCACCGACAGCTCGGCCCCGGCGGAGCCGGTGCCGGTGCCGCAGCCGGCGAGTGCGAGGGCGCCCGCGAGCGCGGCCGCGGTCAGGACGGCACGCCTCACGGCTTGGCTCCCTCGACGAGCTTCGGCAGGTCCTTGGTGTAGTCGTCGACCGTGGCGTCCTCGCCGTAGAGGACGTAACCCCCGTCGGTCTTCGGCGAGAACGCGATGACCTGGGTGCCGTGCACCGAGACGACCTTGCCGTTCTTGTCCTTCTTCGTCGGCTCGATGGAGATGCCGAGGGAGCGGGCGCCGGCCTGGATGGTGGCGAAGTCGCCGGTCAGGCCGATGAACTGGGTGTCGATGCCCTTGAGCCACTTGCCCAGTTCGGCGGGGGTGTCGCGGTCGGGGTCGGTGGTGACGAAGACGACCCTGAGGTCGTTCTGCTCGGCCTTGGGCAGCGCCTTCTTGGCGACGGCGATGTTGCTCATCGTCGTCGGGCAGATGTCGGGGCAGTGCGTGTAGCCGAAGTAGACCAGGGTCGGGTGGCCCTTGGTCTCGGCACGCAGGTCGTACTTCTTGCCGTGCGTGTCCGTGAGGACCAGGTCGGGCTTCTCGAACGGCTGGTCGAGGACGGTCGCGGCCTTGCCCGAGTCGGTCTCCTCGGAGACCACGGCGACGGGCGACTTTCCGTCGTCACCGCTGCCGCAGGCGGAGAGGGTCAGGGTGGCGGCGGCGAGCAGCGCGGCCGCGGCGAAGGTCTTCTTGCGCATAGAAAAATGTCCCAGATGTGAGAACTCCGGTGCGCACCGGGGTCGTACGAAAGCCTCGCACGACCCCTGGCGCGCCTGCGAACGGTGGGTCAGGCGGTCCGGCGGCGGCCGGCGAGGACGCCGTAGGCCACGCCCGCGGCACCGATGACGATGCCGACCACGCCGAGCACGCGCGCGGTGGTGTCGCTGCCGCCCTTCGCGTCCTCGTCGGCGGCCGTCGTCTCGTTCTTGGCGTCGGCCTTGCCCTCGGACTTGTCGGAGGCGTCCTCGGCGGTCGAGGTGCCGTGGTGGTCGCCGGTGGCGGCGGACAGCTCCAGCACCGGTGCCGGGTTCTCCGGCTCGGCCCGGCCCTCCTGCGGCACTTCGATCCAGCGCACGACCTCCTTGTCGGAGTACGTCTGGATCGCCTTGAACACGAGCTGGTCGGCGTCCTCGGGCAGGGCGCCGACGGAGAGCGGGAACTTCTGGAAGTAGCCGGGCTCGATGCCCTTGCCGTCGGCGGTCCAGGTGACCTTGGTGACGGCCTCGTCGATCTTCTCGCCGTGCAGGGTCAGCGGCTTGTCGAGCTTGGACTTGGTGACCTCGACGTTCCAGCCGGCCAGGGGCTCGGGCATGACGGAGGCCAGCGGGTGGTCGGTGGGGAAGGACACCTCGAGCTTGGTGGTCGAGGCGTCGTCCCGCTCGTTGGGGACCTTGAAGTCGACGACCGCGTAGCCGCCCTTGGCCGCGGTGCCTTCGGGCTGCACGCTGACGTGCGCGAAGGCGGGGGCGGACAGCGTGAGAACGGCCGTGCCCGCGACGGCAGCGGCGGCGGCGATACGAGAAGCCTTCATGGCGGGGAGCACTCCACTCCGAGTGAGTTCCGGTGGTGATCAGGAGTACGCGTGCGCGTGGCGGTACCACTCGTGGTGCCACATGCCGATGTGCGCACGCGCGCGTGCCGCGCGACGGCGGCCCTCCTGTCCGGTTCTCCGTTTCCGGCTCCGGTGGAGTGATGGTCGCGTCGCGTCAGGCGGCGAGGAGGAACGCGGCGGCGGGCGGGCCGCGCCGGATCACCGTGTGCTGGAGTGCGGTGGTGTGCGGGGCGGGTTCCTCGTCCCGGTCGGTACGACGGCCCCGCGGGCCGGGCTCGGCCGCGGGCAGCAGCCCGGCGCACACGGCGTGTGCCAGCGCAAGCGCCCCGCGCAGGGATCGTATGAGCGCCCCCTCCGCGACTCCGTGCGCCGACAGCTCGATCAGCCGCAGCACGGCCAGGTCGCCGCGGCGCAGCAGCCATCCGGCGACGAGGGCCGCGAGGACGTGGCCGAGCAGCATCGGCAGGGAGGGCAGCAGCGACGCCGAGGAACCGGTGGCGTCGGCCATGTGGTGCATGGCCGGCGTGGCGCCCACGGCCCGGCCCGAGGGGTCGATGAGGTGTGCGTCGAGCAGCAGCCGGTAGGAGTGCCCCGGGGTGAGCGCCGAGGGGCTGGACCCGCACACGAGCCGGGCGGCCCGTTCGACGAGCGCGCCGCTGCTCGGCGATCCGTCCGTCGAGCTCATCGACATCGCACCGGTCGTCCCGTGCTGCCCCAGCCCGAACAGCGTGTGCAGCACGGTCTGGCCGAGCGCGAGGAGCGCGGCGATGCCGGGCAGCGAGCGCTGCCGTCCGGCGAGCGGTGCCACCAGCAGCAGGGAGCCCAGGAATCCCGCGCCGAGCGTCCACAGCGGCACGCGCGCGCAGGAGGCCAGTGTGTGCCCGGCCGCGGCCAGCGCGACACAGACCGCGGCGAACACCGCGGCCCGCAGGAACCGGAGTCCGGCTCCGGGGCGCGCCGTGCGCGGGTGGGGGGCAGTCATGGCGGCCTCATCATCGCACCGGCCTTACCCGGTTCCTACGGCAGGGCACGGGATCCGGCCTCGGCGAAAAAGATCACCACAAAGAATGGAAGATCATCCTCCGCCCGGTGACCTGCCCTCATACACCGATTCCTCCCGGGATGCATCGACCGTATGGGCGGAGTCACGTCAACGGTGTGCTTACAGCCGTGCACGGGCGGCAATAGGTAACGGTATGTCGAGCCGCGGCCAGGAGGCTGGAGCATGAGCATCTGGTGGTCACTCCATTTGCGGCGCGAGGCTGCGAGCGTCCCGCTCGCCCGGCGGCTGCTGATCGGCACGATGGAGACGGCGGGCGTCGACCCGGACGTCTCCTACGACCTGTCCGTCGCCCTCAGCGAGGCCTGCGCCAACGCGGTCGAGCACGGTGGAGGCTCGCGGGAGGGCTCCTCGGAGGCCTACCGGGTGACCGCCTACCTCGACGGCGAGAAGTGCCGGATCGAGGTGGCCGATTCCGGGCCCGGGTTCACCCGCACCCAGGACATCAGACCCGCCCGCGTGGACGCCGAGCACGGCCGCGGGCTCTGTCTGATCCGGGAACTCGCCGATCACGTGCACATCGGCGCCAAGCCGGGCCGGGGCGGGACGGTGGTGAGCTTCGACAAGATGCTCAAGTGGAAGAAAGATCCTTCCCTGCTTACGGCATGACGGTCCCTCTCAAGAGTCGGCGCCGCTATGGTGCGCGCATGCATGGCAGACACATGGAATTGCAGCACGAGAAAATAGCGGGCGGAGTGATCCTGCGCCCGCTCGCCGCGGCCGACGCTTTCGCGCTCGCCTCCGCCTATACGGAGAACCGTAAGCACCTGGAACCGTGGGAGCCGGTCAGACCGGAATCCTTCTTCACCACCGAGGGCCAGGCGGAGCGGATCGACGGGCTGCTGCGGCAGTTCGCCGAGGGCACCTTGGTGCCTTGGCTGTTCGAGGCTCCGGACGGCCGGATCGTCGGGGCGATCACCTTGTCCGGTATTTCGCACGGCCCTTTCTGCAGTTCCTATCTCGGGTACTGGGTGGCCGCCGACCAGCAGAACAAGGGGCTGGCCAGCTCCGCGGTGGAGCAGGTCTGCCGGATCGCCCGGGACACGGTCGGACTGCACCGGATCGAGGCGTCCACGCTGACCGATAACACCGGTTCGCAGCGGGTTCTGACGAAATGCGGATTCGAGGCGATCGGACTTGCACCCGATTACCTGCACATCAACGGGGAATGGCGGGACTGCCGGCTCTTCCAGCGCGTGCTGCACGACCACGCTCCGGTCCCCTGAGGGCGCGTTCTCGCCCAAGCATGCTTTTTCGGCCTTGTTCTCGAACTTCCCTTCCTTCACAGCGCTTTCCCAGGTCATGCCCATCGGACTGACAAGCGGCGTTCCTAACTTCCTCGGCCATGACGGGAAAACACAGAAACACCTCGATCACCCGGCGCCGGGCCCTCGCGGTCACCGGCGGCACGGTGGCGGCCGGCGGCCTCGCGGTCGCCGGCTACCAGTCGGCGTTCGCCGACACGGCCACGGACGCCGAGGCGAGCGCGACGGCCTCGCCGACCTCGACCAGCGGCACCTGCATGCAGCTGATGTCGAGCGTCACGGAGGGGCCGTACTACCTCGATGGTGCCTTGGTGCGCAAGGACATCACCGAGGGCAAGAGCGGTGTCCCGCTGACCCTGCGGCTCACGGTCGTGGACGCCACCGACGGCTGTACGCCGGTCTCCGGCGCGGCCGTCGAGATCTGGCACTGCGACGCCTGGGGTTACTACTCCGGCTACACCACCGCCAACCCGGGCGGCTCGGCCCCGGCCGAGAGCGCGGAGGGCGACAGCGCGAACGACAACACGTATCTGCGCGGCTATCAGATCGCCAACGCCAACGGGGTCGTGAAGTTCGAGACGATCTTCCCCGGCTGGTACACCCCGCGCACCTGCCACATCCACGTCAAGGTGCACACCGGCGGCGAGAAGGCGGACGGCACCTACGAGGGCGGCAAGGTCAACCACACCGGCCAGCTGTTCTTCGACGACGACATCGCCGAGGAGATCTTCGCCCTGGAGCCGTACTCCAAGCACACGGGCAGCTACACCACCCTGGCCGACGACATGGTCTACGACGGCGGAGGCGCCTCCAGCGGCCTGCTCACCCTCAAACCCGTGCACAAGAGCGACCCGTCCAAGGGCTACAAGGGCTTCCTGACGCTGGGCGTCGACCCGGACGCGGAGAACACCGGCGCGGGCAGCGGCGGCGGGGGCACCCCACCGAGCGGCGCCCCCACGGGCGCTCCGCCGACCGACACCCCCTCCCCCTCGGCGTCCTCCTGACGGCTCCGGGGAGGGCGATGAACACCCGTGAGGACGAGGCGCTGGCGCGGGCCGCCGTGGCCGCGCTCACCGGTCAGCTGGCGCTGACCCCCAAGCCGGGGCTGCCCGACCCGCGCGACCTGAACGCCCGGACCGTCCACGCGGACCACCGCACCCTGCGCTGGTCCGCCATGGCACTCACCCCCGGCCTCGCGGCCATGGCCGCCGCCGCCCGCCGCACCGCCGAACCCACACCGGCACTCCGCGCGGAACTCGGCGCGATCGGCCGCTGCACCGAACACACCGTGACCCTGGCGGGCGGCGGCCACCGGGGCGCCCTGTGGGTCCTGGGCCTGCTGGTCGCTGCGGTGGCGGTGGAGTCGGGGAGGGGTGGGGACGGTCGCGGGACCGGCGTCGGGGGTTCGGCGCCGGGTGCGGGCGGTCGCGCATCCGGGGCCGGTGGATCGGTGCCGGGCGGGCCCGGCCGTGGGGCCGGCGGTGCCGCCCGCGCGTCCGGGGTCGCCCGCCGGTCCGGGACCGCCGGTGTCTCCGGGGCCGTCGGCGCGTCGGGGACTGTCCGCGAGCCCGGCAGGGCCGCCCGAGACCCCCGCGCCCACGCCCACCGCATCACCGCGCTCGCCCGGCAGATCGCCGCTCACTCCGACCGCGGGGCGCCGGCCCGGCCCACCAGGGGCTCTGCCGTCTCCGTCACGTTCGGGGCCGCGGGTGCGCGGGGTGAGGCGCGGGCCGGGTTTCCGCATGTGCGGCGGGCGTGGGACGCGTTGGGCGTGGCGCGGGCGGGCGGTGCCGACGAGGCGCGGGCCCGGCTGGACGCCCTGCTCACCGTGATGTCCACCCTGCAGGACACCGAACTGCTGCACACCGCGGGCCCGATCGGCCTGCGGCAGGTGCAGGCGGGTGCCCGCGCCGTCCTGGAGGCGGGCGGTACGGCGACGGCGGCCGGCGCCGAGGCACTGGCCGCGCTCGACGCCGACCTGCACGCGCGCGCGTGGAGCCCCCGGGGCAGCGCGGGTCTGCTCGCGGGGGCGTTGTTCCTGGACGCGTTGCCGGTCAGCCCGCGAGGGCCGGCTCGGTGACCGTCCGCTCGGCACGGCCGGCGGCCCGGCGGGCCGCCGGCCCCATCGCACAGGCCGCCGCCGGCATCAGCGCGCCCAGCAGCAGCCAGCCCGGGGTGCCCCAGCCCAGCAGCAGCGAGGTCACCACCAGCGGCCCCAGGGTGCGGGCCACCGTGACACCCGTGCCGAAGAGGCCCTGCTACGTGCCGTCGCCCACCGCGCTGGTCAACCGGGCCAGCGCGGGCAGGCGTTGCGGACCGCCCTGCTCAGGCCCCGTCCAGGACCTTCGCCAGCACCTCCAGCGCCTCCGGGTACGCCCGCTCCCGGGGGGTG
Organism: Streptomyces sp. NPDC101165; assembly: GCF_044768135.1. Classification (NCBI taxonomy): domain Bacteria; kingdom Bacillati; phylum Actinomycetota; class Actinomycetes; order Kitasatosporales; family Streptomycetaceae; genus Streptomyces; species Streptomyces sp. NPDC101165. The sequence continues at coordinate 385,592 of NZ_JBIWPG010000006.1, forward strand.
CCGTAGCCGACGACCAGGCCCTGTGGCCGGCCCTCGGCGGGGGTCTGCCAGTGGCTGCCCAGATGGCCGACGGCGAGTCCCTCCGCCTCGGCGCGGGCCAGCGCCTCGGCCTCGTCGGGGACGTCGATCAGCGCGTGCAGCCCGGCCGCGATGCCGCGTACGTTCCGCCGCGCCCCCAACCGGTCCAGCAGCTGGTCCCGGCGGCGCCGGTAGCGCAGCCGGCACGCGCGTACGTGCCGGTCGTAGGCGTGGCTGTCGATCAGCTCGGCGAGCGCCAGCTGCCCGATGGTCTCGGTGTGGTGGTCGCTGTGCAGCTTGGCGTCGGCGACCGCGTCGACCAGCTGTGGCGGCAGCACCATCCAGCCGAGCCGCAGCGCGGGGCCGAGGGTCTTGGACGCGGTGCCCAGGTAGACGACCTGGCCCGGGGCCATGCCCTGCAGCGCGCCCACCGGCTGGCGGTCGTAGCGGAACTCGCCGTCGTAGTCGTCCTCGACGATGAGCCCACCGCGCGCGCGTGCCCAGTCGGTGAGCGCGCGGCGCCGCTCGGGGTGCAGGGTCACACCGGTCGGGTACTGGTGGGCCGGGGTGACCACCACGGCGGCCGCCTCGCCCAGTTCCGCGGGACGGACCCCGCGCTCGTCCACCCGCACCGGCAGCACGGTCCCGCCGTTGCGCCGCACCACCTCCCGGTGGAAGGGCAGCCCCGGGTCCTCCATCGCGATCGAGGCGCCGTCCAGCACGCGCGTGAGGAGCGCGAGTCCCTGGACGTACCCGGAGGTGATCACGATCCGCTCCGGCGGTGCGAGCACCCCGCGCGCCCGCCCCAGATAGCCCGAGAGCGCGGTGCGCAGTTCGATCCGGCCGCGCGGGTCGCCGTAGTCGTACGCCAGTGAGGGCGCCGTCGCTATGGCCCGGCGCAGCGCGCGCAGCCAGGCCGCGGCCGGGAACGCGCCCACGTCGGGACTGCCCGGCCGGAGGTCGAAACGCGGCGCACGCGCGTGTGGCGCCGTTCCCGGCGCCTCCTCCCGCAGGGCCGGCAGCTCGGCGACCCGGGTGCCGGAGCCCTGCCGGGCCGTGAGATAGCCCTCGGCGACCAGCTGGTCGTACGCCGACTTCGCCGTGCCGCGCGAGATGCCGAGGTCCGTCGCGAGTCGCCGGGTGGCCGGCAGCCGGGTGCCGGGTGCGAGCCGCCCGTCGCGTACGGCGTCCCTGAGCGCCCGTTCCAGACCGACCCGGCGGCCGTCGGCCGCGTCGGGTTCCAGATGCAGGTCCACGCCCACACCGGACCAGAAGTCGTCCACGAAAACCCTCCCCCTAGGCACGTGAATCCTGCGCACGCGTACGGACACGCCGATGGCCGGGCACCTTCCGGGTGCCCGGCCATCAGTGTCATATCAGCCCTTGAGGGACGCCATCCAGGCTTCCACCTCGTCGGAGCGGCGCGGCAGGCCGTCCGAGAGGTTCCGGTTGCCGTCCTCGGTGACGAGGATGTCGTCCTCGATGCGGACGCCGATGCCCCGGTACTCCTCGGGGACCGTCAGGTCGTCGGCCTGGAAGTACAGGCCCGGCTCGACGGTGAGCACCATGCCCGGCTCCAGCGTGCCGTCGACGTACGTCTCGGTCCGTGCGGCCGCGCAGTCGTGGACGTCCATGCCGAGCATGTGGCCGGTGCCGTGCAGGGTCCAGCGGCGCTGCAGGCCCAGCTCCAGGACGCGCTCGACCGGGCCCTCGACCAGACCCCACTCGACGAGCTTCTCGGCGAGCACGCGCTGGGCGGCGTCGTGGAAGTCGCGGTACTTGGCGCCCGGCTTCACGGCCGCGATACCGGCCTCCTGGGACTCGTACACCGCGTCGTAGATCTTCTTCTGGATCTCGCTGTACGTGCCGTTGATCGGCAGCGTGCGCGTGACGTCGGCGGTGTACAGCGTGTGCGTCTCCACGCCCGCGTCCAGCAGGAGCAGGTCGCCGGAGCGGACCGGGCCGTCGTTGCGGACCCAGTGCAGCGTGCAGGCGTGCGGGCCGGCCGCGCAGATGGAGCCGTAGCCGACGTCGTTGCCCTCCACGCGCGCGCGGAGGAAGAACGTGCCCTCGATGTAGCGCTCGCTGGTCGCCTCGGCCTTGTCGAGGACCTTCACGACGTCCTCGAAGCCGCGCACGGTGGAGTCGACGGCCTTCTGCAGCTCGCCGATCTCGAACTCGTCCTTGACCAGTCGGGCCTCGGAGAGGAAGACCCGCAGCTCCTCGTCGCGCTCGCCGGTGACCTTGTCGGTCAGGGCGGCCTCGACACCGGCGTCGTGGCCGCGGACGACCCGCACCGGGCCGGTGGCCTCGCGCAGCTTGTCGGCCAGCTCGCGCACGTCGGAGGCCGGGATGCCGTAGAGCGCCTCGGACTCGGTCAGGGAGTGGCGGCGGCCGACCCACAGCTCGCCCTGGCCGGAGAGCCAGAACTCGCCGTTCTCGCGGTCGGAGCGGGGCAGGAGGTAGATCGTCTCCTTGTGGCCCTCGGCGGTGGGCTCCAGGACGAGGACGCCGTCCTCGGTCTGGTTGCCGGTGAGGTACGCGTACTCGACCGAGGCGCGGAAGGCGTACTCGGTGTCGTTCGAGCGGGTCTTCAGGTTGCCCGCGGGGATGACGAGGCGCTCGCCCGGGAAGCGCGCGGAGAGCGCGGCACGGCGACGGGCGGTCTCGGCGGCCTGCGGGATCGGCTGCAGGTCGTGCAGCTCGGTGTCGGCCCACCCGGACTTCATGTTCTCGGCCAGCTCGTCGCAGACGCCCGGGTACAGGCCGTTCTTCCGCTGCTTGATGGGCTCCTCGGACTCAGCTTCCGGGCCCGCTGCGGTAGCAGCTTCATCGGGCACAGCCGGGTTGAGCTCGTCGGACACGTGATCCTCCTCGGTACGCATGTGATCTCCCCCCGGGCCCGCGACGCTCATGCTTGTGGCCGAGCGGGGACCTCCATCATCGTACGGTCGTACACAAAGCGGCCTGGGCCGGAAGACCTGTTATGCCCACCCATGCCAGGCGGTACGGGAGCGCTCTCAGTCGAAGCGGGCCGCCAGCAGGACCACGTCCTCCTCGCTGTCCGCCGTGTCCAGGCCGTCGGGCAGGACGGTGCGCAGCACATGGTCGGCGACCGCTCCCGGGTCCCGGCGCAGGGTGCGCGGGATGCTGGCGGCGGCCGTGTGCAGCCGGGCGAAGGCGCGGTCCATGGGGTCGCCGGTGCGGTGCAGCAGCCCGTCGGTGTAGAGCAGGACGGTTTCTCCTGCTTCGGCCTGGATCTCCACGCTCGGCGCCTCCCAGCAGGCGAGCATGCCGAGCGGCGCGGAGACGGAGGTCTCGGCGAACTCGGTGCGGCGCTCGCCGATCAGCAGGGGCGGGCTGTGCCCGGCGCCGGCCAGGGTGATCTTGCGTAGGGCCGGCTCGCAGTAGGCGAACAGGGCGGTGGCCGAGCGGGCGGGCTCGGTCAGGCGCAGCAGCAGCTCCAGGTCGGACAGGACGGCGACCGGGTCCTCGCCCTCCATCACGGCGTACGCCCGCAGGGAGGCGCGCAGTCGGCCCATGGCGGCCACCGCGCTGGGTCCGGAGCCGGTGACCGAGCCGACGGAGAGGCCGAGGGCGGCGTCGGGCAGGGGCAGCGCGTCGTACCAGTCGCCGCCGCCGCGCGGGCCGGTGCGGTGCCGGGCGGCGAGCTGGACGCCGGCCACCCGCGGCAGCCGGGAGGGGAGCAGTTCCTCGGCGAGGGTCGCCGCGCACGCGCGCGTGCGCTCCACTTCCACCAGCAGGGCGAGGTGTTCGGCGGCGTGGCGGACGTACAGGCCGATCAGGTGGCGGTGGTGCTCGTCCGGCTCGGCGGGCTCGTCGTACAGCCACACGGCGGCGCCGAGGCGGCCGGCGGACTCGGCGGTCAGGGGCAGCGCGTAGCTGGCGGCGTAGCCGAGGCGGGCGGCCACCTCGCGGTGGCGGGGGTCGAGGCCGTCCTCGGCGAACAGGTCTGCGTGCACGATCTCGGCGGTGCCGGTGCCGGTGCCGGGGAGGGGGTCGTAGGGCTGCGAGCCGCGCGGCACGGTCTCCAGGTGGCCGAGGTCGGCGCGCCCGAGGCCGAGGCCGAGGGTGGTGCGGGGGCCGAGTCCGTCGGCGGGTTCCATGACGACCAGGCCGCGGCGGGCGCCGACGAGGGCGGCTCCGGCGCGCAGCAGCTCCTCGAGGGCGGGCTCGAGTGCGTCCGTGCGGGACAGGCGTTCGGTGAGTTCGTGGAGGGTCGTGAGGTCCGAGACCCAGCCGGCCAGCCGGTCCTGGAGCAGGGTGCCGGGGGCGGCGGCGGGGGTGTTCTTGACCGGAAGTGCGGCGTCCGGGGAGGCGCCGGCGCCCGGGGCGGCGGGTGTGGGCGCGACAGTGTGTGGGGGTGGGGGAACCGCTGAATCGATTCCAGCCACTTTCGGAGGATGCGGGGCGCTCATGGCGTCCGGCTTTCAGACCGGTGCGTATTGCTCAGAAGCATCGCAAACCCCCATGTCATTCTGCGCCGCTGGCGGTGTCTCCACATGTACACGCACTCGTGAGGGGATGTCCAGCATTGTCCTGCAGGGATTCCTGGTGTCCATGGGTCTGATGTGGGTTTCTTCCGAAACCCTTGCCTTACTGCCAAGTTGGCTTAAAACTGCCTTAGGTATCGGTCCATTGCGGTCGACTGGCCTTGCTCCACTGAGCGTCACAGCGGTCGTGATGGGTACGTACTCGGTGAAGGCCAGGGGTGGTTGGGGGCCACCCGGAACCTGGCGACGGACCCGGGCGTCATAGCCACCGACGGCCGAGCCCCATCCTCCCTGGCGGAGGCGGAGAGAAATACGCGCGACGGCAAAACGCCAGACTTCGCCACCCCTACGCCGCACTCGTGCTTTTGATAGACGCACTACGGACGCGGCCAACGCTCGACCTCTTGGGGTTCCCCTTGCCATGCGCAGGGGTGTGATGCGCCAACAGGTACGCACAGTGCAGTGATCGACACATGGTGTGATGTGGTCCACGGTGTTGCCAGCGGTGCAACGGAAAGGAACGAGCGCTCATGCGCGAGATCCTCGGAAGGCGACGCAGGCTCCTGTCCAGGCGGAAAGACGGGAGGCCTGAGCTGATCAGCGCGGCCCTGACCTTCGCGACGGAATGGCAGTGGCCCGTGCTCCCGGGCGTGGCCCCGGACCCGCAGGGACGGGCCCGTTGCGCCTGCCCCGACCCGGAGTGCACGGTGCCCGGTGCGCACCCCTTCGACCCCGGCCTGCTCGCCGCCACCACCGACGCGCGCATGGTGCGCTGGTGGTGGACCAACCGGCCGGGCGCGCCGATCATCCTCGCCACCGGCGGCAACGCGCCCTGCGCGGTCAGTCTGCCGGCGCCGGCGGCGGCCCGCGCCCTCGACCTGCTCGACCGGTGGGGCATGCGCCTCGGCCCGGTGATCGCCGCACCGACCCGCTGGTCGGTGCTCGTCAAGCCGTACTCCATGGAGCAGCTCGGCGAGCTGCTCTACGCCAAGGACTTCGTGCCCGGCTCGCTGCGCTTCCACGGCGAGGGCGGCTACCTCGCCCTGCCCCCCTCCGAGACCGGCCACGGCGCCGTCCGCTGGGAGCGTGCGCCGCTGCCGGGCTCGGCCTCGCCCTGGGTGCCCGACGTGGAGGCCGTGGTGGACGCGGTGGTCGACGCCCTCACTCGTACGGGTGTGAGCGCACCCGAGTTGTAGGGGTGTCGGGCGCGGGGGCCGCCCGATGTCCGCCCGTGGTCGTTATCTTCCGCTACATGCTGCGCATTTCTGGGGGCCCGGGCACTCGTTCGCCGCACCGCGGCGGGCCGGACCCCCGAAGGCTTCGTCTGCTCGCCCTCGCGGGCGTCGTGGTGGCCGCCGTCGTGCTGCCACTGGCCGTGGCGTCCGCGGGGCAGGTGGGCGACGCCGCGGGGCCTCCGGCGCCGGGTGGCCGGTCCGGCGTACACGCGCCGTCGTCCAAGGCGTCGAAGTCGTCGAAGTCGTCCAAGTCCGCGTCCTCGGACGAGGACGCGAAGATGCCCTCCATCGATCCCACGCGCTCCCCGCTGCTGCTCGGCCTGGGCCTGGCCACCGCCGCCCGCTGCGGACCGGAGCTCTCCTCCCCCGAGGGCGTCGAGGCGCAGACCTGTGTGCTGACCCAGGGCGAGGACACCTGGGCGCGTACCTACTACCGCAACACCACCGGCAAGGCCGTGAACGCCGTGCTGAGCCTGATGGAGCCGGGCGGCCGGACCGTGCAGACGCACTGCGCCACGGACGCCGACGACGAGCCCGCCACCTGTGAGACACCCCGCGAACGCACTCGGGGCTCGCTGGACGGCTACACCGCCGTCGCCGAGTTCTCCGCGCACGGTGCCGACGGGCCGCTGTTGCTGCACTCGGGCAGCAACTCCTAGGAGACGAACGGGAGTTGACGCTCCCCGACGCGCTGTACACCGGACGCGGACATGAAAAGGCCCGGTTGCTGGCGACGGGGGATGCACCAGCAACCGGGCTACTGGAACGGTAACAAGAGATCGGCGGTTCGCAAATTCGATCTCGGCTATTCGGACAACGATTTCCCTGTCACGACGGGGAGTTGTGACAGGAGTCACCTGTTCCGGGCACCGCTGTCACGGCTGACCGACCGTTCAGCTGTGACACGTGCCCCGGGGCGGTCAGCTGAGCGTGACCTGCCGGTTGGTCAGGCCGCCGCGCGCGCGGCGCTCGTCGGCCGTGAGCGGCTCGGTGGCCGCGAGGGCGGCCGCGAGCCGCTCGGCGAACTCGGCGGCCGGCTTCTCGATGTCCTCGGCCGTGACCCCGCTCGGCAGGTCCCAGACCGGCACCGTGATGCCGTGAGCACGGAAGGAGCCCACCAGCCGGGTGCCCTCGCCGAGGCTGGAGCGGCCCGCCGCATGCAGCCGGGCGAGAGCGTCCAGAAGCTGCTCCTCCGGGTGCGGCATGACCCAGCGCAGGTGGTTCTTCTCCGGGGTCTCGCACCAGTAGGCGGCGTCCACGCCGGACAGCTTCACGGTCGGGATGGCCGCGGCGTTGGCCCGCTCCAGGGAAGCGGCCACGTCCGGGGTGGCGTTCTCGGCGTCCGGCACCCAGAACTCGAAGCCGCTGTGCACAACTGGCTCGAACGCGCCTTCCGGGTCGAGCAGGTCCTGCAGCCGCGGACCCCCGGCGGGGGCGCGGCGGCCCTCCACCGGCGTGCCGGGCGCGGCCTCCAGCGCACGCTGGAGCGTGTCGGCGAGGTCGCGGCTGATGTCGCCGGAGGGCGTGTCGTTCTGCAGGCCGAGCAGGACCGAGCCGTCGTCGCGGCGCAGCGCGGGCCAGGCCATCGGCAGCACCGTGGCGAGCGTGACCGACGGGACGCCCTCGGGCAGGCCGCTCATGAGGGTCAGCTCCACCGTGGCGGCCGGCACCAGCTCGCGCAGCGCCACCCAGTCGCACTCGCCCGGGAGTCCCTCGAACGGACGCTGCACCAGCTCGGTCGCGGCGTGCGCGGCGGCCCGGCCGTGGCACGCCTTGTAGCGCCGGCCGCTGCCGCAGGGGCAGGGCTCGCGGGCGCCGACAACCGGGATCTCTCCGTCCGTGATCTGCGGCTTGGCCTTCGTCTGGGGTCGCTTCTTGGCCATCGTGGGGTCTCCCGGTTACGGCGCGTCTGGTACGGGCGGGAGCCTAGCCGTTCGCGCCACGGCCGACGGGAACCTGTGGACAACGGACACTTGGGCGACTCCGACGGGGTGAACCCGTGGACAACTCCCGTGCCTCCACCCGGCTCGGGCGGTCCCGGTCCGCGGGTCCCCGACGCTCAGTCCAGGTCGTCGAACGCGTCCGCGAAGTCCAGTTCCGCCATGGCCGGAACCGCGGGGGAGGTGACGCGCGTAGCGAAACCGTCCGGGCGGCACCCGGCATCCGGATCATGGACGTCCTCGTTGACCACGACCCAGACCGTCACCTCGCCGTGGATGTCGTCCCGGACACCCCAGTCGTCGGCCAGAGCAGTGATGATGTTCAGCCCGCGGCCGCCGTGCGCGGTGACCGACGGAGTGGCCGGAGCCGGGCGGGTCGGGCCGCCGCCGTCCGTCACCTCCACGGTGAGCCGCCCGCGCGTGTCCACCCGCCAGGCGGCACGTACGTCGCCGTCCCCGGGTGGAGCGTCGTCGAGGGGCCGCCCGTGTTTGCAGGCGTTGCTCAACAGCTCCGAAAGGATCAGTACGGCGTCGTCGATGACCGATTCCGACACCCCGCCGCTGCGCAGCTGCGCACGCATCCGGTGTCGTGCCTTCCCCACGCCCGCAGGACCATGGGGTACGGCCATGCTCGACGACGTGGGCACCTCCTGTGCCACCACCAACGCCACCCCCGAGACCTCCTTTGCCCCACGCCACGGTGTGGATGCCCCATTGGCCTGTACCGGAAACCGGCCAATCCTCTTCCGGTGACGCACTCGCAACGACCGCATACGGAGCGAATGCGCCGGAGCACTCCCTGTGACGGGCCTGTCATCGTGGTGGCTGGAAGTCAGTGGTGTGGCCGAGAATGGAGGATGGTCGAGCCGGGCCGGCCGGGTCAAGGGGTGTGCACCGGTCCTTACCCGGCTCTTGAGGCCCGCTTTCCCGCTCAGCGACCCAGTCGCCGCAACACCGCGCGCGGGCGGTTGGTGATGATGGCGTCGATGCCCAGCTCGACACAGAGGTCGACGTCCTCGGGCTCGTTCACGGTCCAGACGTGGACCTGGTGGCCGGCGCGCTTCAGCCGCTCCACGTACGCCGGGTGGTTGCGCACGATACGGATCGAGGGGCCCGCGATCCCCACGCCCGCCGGCAGCCGTCCGTCGCGCAGCCGGGGCGAGAGGAACTGGACCAGGTAGACCGTCGGCAGGGTCGGCGCCGCGGACCGCACGCGGTGCAGCGAGCGCGCCGAGAAGCTCATGATCCGCACCTGCGACTCGGCGGCCGAGGCCGGCGCGTCCAGCCCGAACCGCTTCAGCAGGTGCAGCAGCCGCTCCTCCACCTGTCCGGCCCAGCGCGTGGGGTGCTTGGTCTCGATGGCCAGTTCCACCCGCCGCCCGGCGTCCGAGACCAGCTCCAGCAGTCGCTCCAGGGTGAGTACGGAGGTGTCCGCCGGGTCCTCCGGACGGTGCTCCCAGTCGGGCTCCTCGTCGCGTCCGCGCCAGGCCTCGCGCGTCTTCCAGGAGCCGAAGTCCAGAGCGGCGAGATCGGCCAGCTCCAGGGCGGAGACGGCCCCGCGGCCGTTGGAGGTGCGATTCACCCGACGGTCGTGGACGCAGACCAGATGGCCGTCGGCGGTCAGCCGTACGTCGCACTCCAGGGCGTCCGCGCCGTCCTCGATCGCCTTCTTGTAGGCGGCCAGGGTGTGTTCGGGCGCGTCCTCGGAGGCCCCCCGGTGGGCGACGACCTGGATGGGGTGCTGTGGTGCGTGGGTCACCGCGTCATGGTGCCACCCGCGCGGGCTACACGGGGCGGCGCGGGGGCGTCCGTGCGGCTGACGGGGGCACCCGCCATGCCCTTTTATGTAACTTTTGCCGGATAGGTCCTATGTAAAGGATGACCCTGGACCCACAGCCACCGCTTATGGTGCTCTGACGGCCCGTGGGAAAAGCTGACTGCATACAAGCACGACGCAGGACCATGCACAGCTGTTCGCAACGGACCGACGACAGCATGAACGAGCGTGACCGAGTGCGACCTATGTCAACAGCCGTGGATCGAGGAGAAGAGCTGTGAGCACCGAGAACGAGGGCAACGCGGTACCCCCGGCGCCGTCCGTACCTCCCGTGCCGGTGGCATCTCCTGCAGCCTCCCCGCAGGGCCCCGTGCCCGACGGGGCGCCGACGGCCCAGCTCCCGCCGGTGCCTCCGGGCGCGCCCGAGCAGGGTACGGCGCAGGCCGCACCGGCACACGAGAATCCGGCCGACGGACACCAGCCGCCCGCCGGCTACCCCGGCCCGGCGCCCGACGGACACCAGCCCCCGGCCGGCTACCCCGGCCCCGCCCCCGACGGCACCTGGCCGCCTCCGGCCACGCCCGCCTACGGCGACGCCGGCTCCGGTGGCTCCGGCACCGTGTGGGGTGCCTCGTACCAGCAGCCCGCCCCCAAGCCCCGCAGCGGGCGCGGTGGACTGGTCGCCGCGGTCCTGGTGGCCGCGCTGGTCGCGGGCGGTCTGGGCGGCGGCCTCGGCTACACCCTGGCCAAGGACAACGACAACGGCTCCACCACCGTCTCCGCGTCCGACAGCAGCGCCTCCCAGGTCAAGCGCGCGCCCGGCACGATCGCCAACGTGGCCGCCAGGGCGCTGCCGAGCACGGTCACCATCGAGGCGGAGAGCACCAGCGGCGAGGGCGGCACGGGCACCGGGTTCGTCTTCGACAAGCAGGGTCACATCGTCACCAACAACCACGTGGTGGCGGAAGCGGTGGACGGCGGCAAGCTCACGGCCACCTTCCCGAACGGCAAGAAGTACGACGCGGAGATCGTCGGCCACGCGCAGGGCTACGACGTCGCCGTCATCAAGCTCAAGAACGCCCCCTCCGACCTCAATCCCCTCACCCTCGGCGACTCGGACAGGGTGGCCGTCGGCGACGAGACCATCGCCATCGGCGCCCCCTTCGGGCTGTCCAACACGGTCACCACGGGCATCATCAGCGCCAAGAACCGCCCCGTGGCCTCCAGCGACGGCAGCTCGTCCAGCAAGGCGTCCTACATGAGCGCCCTGCAGACCGACGCGTCGATCAACCCCGGCAACTCTGGTGGCCCGCTGCTGGACGCCTCCGGCTCGGTCATCGGCATCAACTCGGCGATCCAGTCCACCGGCAGCGGCGGATTCGGCTCCGGCCAGTCCGGTTCGATCGGCCTCGGCTTTGCGATCCCGATCAACCAGGCCAAGTACGTCGCCCAGCAGCTGATCAAGAACGGCAAGCCGGTGTACGCCAAGATCGGCGCCTCCGTCTCCCTGGAGGAGTCCACCAACGGCGCGAAGATCACCGACCAGGGCGCGGGCGGCGCCGCCGCGGTCGAGTCGGGCGGCCCGGCCGACAAGGCCGGCCTCAAGCCCGGGGACGTCATCACCAAGCTCGACGACAACGTGATCGACAGCGGCCCGACCCTGATCGGCGAGATCTGGACCCACAAGCCCGGCGACAAGGTCACGGTCACCTACACGCGGGGCGGCCAGGAGCACACGGTGGACCTCACCCTCGGCTCCCGGGCGGGCGACAGCTGACCCGCACGCGCGCGCAGGGGCGCGGCCTCTCGGGAAAGTCCCGCCGGTCCGGCACACGATCGGCCGACGGCGTCTCCTGGGCGGACCACGCCCCACGGCCCGCTCCGCTCCCGGTACGCTGTACCCGCTCCGACCCCGGGTGGGCGGAGGCTGAGGTGGGTTGCCCGAGCGGCCTAAGGGAACGGTCTTGAAAACCGTCGTGGCAGCGATGCCACCGTGGGTTCAAATCCCACACCCACCGCGTGGTTGAACGGCCCTGGACCGGGCGAACCGGTCCGGGGCCGTTGCTGTTGCCCCAGGGACGGGGCATTCCGGTCCTGGCCTGTGCACGTCACATGATTCGTGCGTGGTGACGACACTGTCCCGAGTTCGTGACACGGGCTGTTCCGGTGGTGCGGTGAGCACGGGCAGGGCATTACGGTCCCGATCCGGGAGCGGCCGGTCGGGCCGCCCGTGCACAGGGGGGACGTCCCAGATGAATGCCCATCGCCTCAGACCCGTCGTCGTCGCGCTCACGGCCGTCGCGCTGGCCGCCGTACTCACCGGATGCCAGGGGGACGACACCGCTGCGGGGGCCTCCGACTCGCCGAAGGCCGGGGCCACGGCCGGTTCGGCGACGTCCGGCACGGCAGGTGGCACCGGCAAGGGCAGCGGTACCGGCACCGGCACGGGAAGCGGCAAGGGCACCGGCACCGGCAAGAGCGGTGGGAGCACGGCGGGTTCGGGCGCCACCGCGGCCGCGACGCCCGCCGGCAAGGGCAGCGGAGCGGGCAAGACCGCGGCACCGGCCGCCGACTGCGTCACCAAGGCGCCGGACCCGGACCACTACGACCCCGACGAGTTCGCCCTGTACCGCATCGAGGAACTCCCGGGCAGCACCGGCAAGGTGAACCTCGTCATCCAGCACGGCGCCTGGGGATGCGCCGGCAAGGACAGCGACGGCAAGCCGTTCGTCGTCAGCGGCGAGGAGGCCCGCTGGGCGATGGACCAGGCCGCGTACGTCACCGCCACCAACCCCATCACCGGTAGCAGCACGAACCAGCGCATCGGCGTGGGGGAGCTGCAGGACTGGGTCAAGGCGCACCCCGACTCCGGCCTGGTGTTCAAGTACGAGACCGGCGCCGACGGTTCCATCGACCGGTTGGACCAGGTCTACACGCCGTAGGCGCCGCGGCCCCCGCCCCGGTGCCCCTGCCTCACGCCCGATGCCCCGTCATCCGGGCCGCCGACGCGATCGTCGCGCGGGCCTCGCGTTCGGACAGGCCGGTGTGGACGGCCGCCTCGACCAGGGCGTCGAGCAGGGCGGGGCCGAGGCCGTTCTCGTGGGCGCGGCAGGCCGCCCAGAACAGGCGGGTGTTGCGCTGGCCCGCGTGTGCGGTCAGGACGAACTGGACCAGGCCGCGGCCGTGGTCGTTGGTGGCCGTGGTCGCCGGGTGGATGGCGCGGGGCGGGGGCAGCAGCAGTCGTAGCAGGGCCGGCGGGCAGGCGGCGGGGGCCAGGTGCGCGGTGCCGGGCGCGGCGGCGTACACGCCGTGGGCGGTGCGGGAGCCGGGGCCCACGAGATAGCCGCCGGCGCCCCGGATGTCGATGCCGGGGGCCAGCCGACTGGCCGAATTGGGGACGACGGTGCCCGGCGGGCCGGTCAGCCACAGGTGGCGGCCGCCGCTCGGGGTGAGGACGACGACCGTCTCGGGGATCGTGAACAGGTGTCGCAGGGCCAGTTCGCGCAGTGCGGCCGAGGAGTCCGTGCCGGACTTGGTGTCGAGGTCGACGCCGATGAGGTGGTGCGGGGGCAGCCCGCAGGCGATGCCGTAGCCGGTGGCCCAGGGCGCGGCGGCGAACAGCTCGCGGATGCGGACCGGGTCGGTGGAGGCGTCGTACACGCCGTGACCGAAGCGGCCGCACTCGCCGTGACAGGGCGGCTCCACCGGTTCCGGGGCGTCGCGGTGCGGGGAGCGCAGGGCCGGGAGTTTCGTCCGGGACAGGGGGATGACGGCCAGTCCGCGTTCGGCGGCTGACAGGGCGTGTGCGAGGGCCAGCGTCGTGGCCTGCCGGTCGGTGGTGGCCATACCTCCATGTTCGTACTCGTGTTCGAAAAAGGGAAGAGGGGGCTGCGGCGACGCGCCGGGCCGAGAAGGTTGGCCGGAAACGTGCCGGAACGATTCCCCTCTTGTGGTCCTTGATGGGTGAAGGTCTTGTCTGTGCCGTTTTGTGACGTGAGATGACCAAAGATGGCGATAGGGGTTTATCGACTTGTCATCACGCTTGCGTGCGAATCAGGTCTTCAGAGGTGGTTCGCCGGGGATTCGGTGGGCAACTCTGGATGCGCGACGTCGTTCACGAAAACCCGAGGCGGTCGGCCAACTGCCTTGGTGCAAGCCTTAAATGACGCATCCTCGGCCTCGGCGCCGAGAGTGTTCTGTTCTGGAGGAACAAACATGGCAAGCATCCGTACCGCCCGCGTTCTCGCCGCCGTCTCCGCACTTCCGCTCGCAGCCGCCCTCTTCACCGGTGTCGCTGCCGCGGACAACGGCGCCTTCGCGGACAACGGATCGAACGCCGGCGTGGCGAGCGTCATCGGCAGCGGTGTCGGCCACGACAACCACGGAAACTCGTCCACCACCCAGCAGAACGCGGTCGGCTCCGGCGCGTCGAACCAGAGCAACACCGCACAGGTCAACGGCTCTGCCTGGACGGCTCTCCAGCAGGGCAACGAGAACGTCGCCGTCCACTTCACCAACCTGTGGTGAGCCGGGGGCGGGGCCCCTCTCGCTGAGGGTCCTCGCGGGGTGTGCTTCGGGGTCGTAACGCGTCTGCGCGGCGGTGCTTCGGTGCCGCCGCGCAGGCGTTTTTTGGTGCGTGGTTCCGGGTGGACGACCTTGACAGGGCGGAGTATCTGACGGACAGTCAGAAACCGTCCCGTCAGGCAAGCGAGGCCGGGAGGGCCCGCCGTGCACCTCGCCCCCACCGAGCGGCAGCGGCGGCTGCGCGCCGAACTCCGTGCCTACTTCCGGACCGTGATGCCCGAGGCGGGCGAACGGGTCGACGGGCGCGCCCTGTTGCGCCGCATCGGCGCCGACGGCCGGCTGGGACTCGGCTGGCCGGTCGAGTACGGCGGTCAGGGGCGGGGCGCGGACGAGCAGTTCGTGTTCTTCGACGAGGCCTACCGGGCCGGCGCCCCCGTCTCCATGGTCACGCTCAACACGGTCGGGCCCACGCTGATGAAGTACGGCAGCGAGCGCCAGAAGGCCCACTTCCTGCCCCGGATCCTCGCCGGTGACCTGGTCTTCGCGATCGGCTACACCGAGCCCTCCGCCGGTACCGACCTCGCCTCGCTGCGGACCCGGGCCGTTCGGGAGGGCGACGGCTGGCGGATCGACGGGCAGAAGATCTTCACCTCGGGCGCCCAGCACGCCGACTGGATCTGGCTCGCCTGCCGCACCGACCCGGACGCGCCCAAGCACCGCGGCATCTCCATCCTCCTCGTCCCGACGGACGCCCCGGGCTTCTCCTGGACGCCGATCGAGACCGTGGGCGGGCAGACGACGACGGCCACGTACTACGACGGTGTCCGCGTCCCCGCCCGGAACCTGGTCGGCGCCGAGAACGAGGGCTGGTCGCTGATCACCAGCCAGCTCAACCACGAACGGGTCGCCCTCGCCGCGATCGGCATGCAGGCCGAGGAGTTCTACGCGGCGGCGCTCGCCGCCGCACGTACCCCCGATCAGGTGACCGGCAGGCGCCGGATCGACGAGCCGTGGGTGCGTTCCCGACTGGCCGAGGTGCACGCCCGGCTGTCGGCATCGCGCCTGCTCAACTGGCGTTTGGTGGGGGACGTGGGGGCGGGCCGACTGGCCCCGGGCGACGCCAGCGCGGTGAAGGTCGCGGGAACGGAATCGGCTGTCGCGACGTATCGCATGTGTCAGGAGATCGTCGGCGATGCGGGACTCGTCCGCTCGGGATCGCCGGGGGCGTTCGAGGGCGGCGAACTGGAGCGGCTGAACAGGGCGGCACAGATCAACACGTTCGGGGGCGGGGTGAGCGAGGTGCAGCGGGAGATCGTCGCGACGATGCGGCTCGGGATGACGCGGGGGCGGAGGTGAGCGAGCGGATGGACGAGGTGGCCAGGCGGCTCAAGGCCTACGAGGGCCGGCCCGCCGCCGTCGCCGGGGTGGGCAGGGACCCGGTGAACGCGCCGATGATCCGGCACTGGTGCGAGGCGATGGGCGACACCGGCCCGGCGTACCGCGGACCCGACGCCGTGGCCCCGCCCACCATGCTCCAGGCATGGACGATGGGCGGCCTCTCCGGCCACCGGGGCCGCGCCGGTGCCTACGACGAACTCCTCGCCCTGCTGGACGAGTCGGGCTGTACGTCGGTGGTGGCCACCGACTGCGAGCAGGAGTATCTACGGCCCCTGCGCCCGGGCGACGAGGTCACCTTCGACGCGGTGATCGAGTCGGTCTCCGACCGCAAGACGACGAAGCTGGGCACGGGGTACTTCGTCACGACCCGCATGGACGTACGGGTGGACGGCGAACTCGCCGGCACCCACCGCTTCCGCATCCTCAAGTACGCCCCGGCCCGCCGCACACCCCCGGCCGAGCGTCCCCGGCGCCCCCGCCCGGTGGTCAACCGGGACAACGCCGGCTTCTGGGAGGGCGTGGCCGGGCACCGGCTCCTGATCCAGCGCTGCACGGGCTGCGGCACCCTGCGCCACCCCTGGCTGCCGGGCTGCAACGCCTGCGGCTGCCCGGACTGGGACACGGTCGAGGCGAGCGGCGAGGGCACGGTCTACTCGTACGTGGTGATGCACCACCCGCCCTTCCCGGCCTTCGAGCCCCCTTACGCGGTCGGCCTGATCGAACTCGCCGAGGGTGTGCGGATGGTGAGCAACGTGGTGGGGGCGCCGTACGACAAGGTGCGCATCGGCCTGCCGGTCCGGGTGGAGTACATGCCCTACGAAGATGCGGAGGGCGTACTGGTCCTGCCCGTCTTCCGGGTCGTCGAAGGCGAGGGGTGACATGGACTTCACGCCCACCGAGGCCCAGGCCGAGGCCCGTGACCTGGCCGCGCGGATCTTCGGCGACCTCGCCGGCCACGAGTGGCTGAAGGCCGCAGGCACCGGCAGCGACCCCGAGCTGTTCAAGGCCCTGTGCACGGCGGGCCTGGTCGGCGCCGTGACGGAACTGGGCCTGCTCGGGCTCGTGCTGCTCCTGGAGGAACAGGGGCGCACGACGGCCCAGGTGCCCTATGCGGCGACATGCGTGTACGGCCTCCTGGCGGTCGCCTCCCACGGCACGCCCGAGCAGCGGGAGCGGCTGCTGCCGGGCATCGAGGACGGCTCGGTGGTGGTCGCCGGCGCGCTTCCCGCACAGGGAGGTGTACGGGCCGCCGCGCGAGGCGACCTGACCGGCTCCGTCCCCGTCGTCCCCTGGCTCCGGGACGCCACCCACGTCCTGGTCGCCGACGCCGACCGGCACCTGTGGCTGGCCCCGCTCGGCGAGGGCACCGGGATCACGCCGGTGGAGCTGACGGCGCCCTGGTCCGCGGCCCGTCTCACCCTCGACCGCGCCCCGGCGGAACCTCTCGGCGGCCCGGGCACCGACGCCTGTGCCGACGTCCTCGCCACCGCCCGTACCGCCTTCGCCGGCCTTCAGGCCGGGGTGTGCGCCGGGTCGCTGGCGCGGGCGGTGGCGCACACGAACACCAGAGAACAGTTCGGGCGCCCGCTCGCCACCCGGCAGGCGGTCCAACTCCGCGCCGCCGACGCCCACATGGACACCGAGGCGATCCGGGTGACGGCGTACGAGGCAGCCTGGCGGCGGGACGCGGGGCTGCCGTACGCCACGCACGCGCTGACCGCCGCCTGGTGGGCCTCCGAGGCGGGCCAGCGGGTCGTCCACATCGGCCAGCATCTGCACGGCGGGGCCGGGGCCGACCTGGACCATCCGGTGCACCGGCACTTCCTGTGGGGGCGGCAGCTGGACGCCCACCTGGGATGCGGGGCCGAAGTGCTGCAGGAACTGGGGGAGTTGATCGCGCATGGGGAGTGAGACGCGGGCGCAGCGGCCGGTGGCGGGTGCCGAGCTGCCGCCGCTGGAGATCCCGATCACCCGCACGCTGATCGTCGCCGGGGCGATCGCCTCCCGGGACTACCAGGACGTGCACCACGACGCGGAGCTGGCCCGGCAGAAGGGCTCCCCCGACGTCTTCATGAACATCCTGACGACGAACGGGCTGGTCGGCAGGTACATCACGGACCACTTCGGCCCCTTGGCGGTGCTCCGCAAGGTCGCCATCAGGCTGGGGGCGCCCAACTATCCGGGGGACACGATGGTGCTGACGGGCCGGGTCGAGGAGGTCGACGGCGACACGGCGACGGTGCGCGTGGTCGGGGCCAACGCCATCGGCCGGCATGTGACCGGCACGGTCACGGTCAGCGTCCCCGCATCGTCCTTCGTGCCGGACGGGGAGGCCGCGTCATGAGCGTGCGCACCCGGGACTCCCTCGGCGGCCGGGCGGCGATCGTCGGCATCGGGGCCACCGAGTTCTCCAAGGACTCCGGCCGCAGTGAGCTGCGGCTGGCGGTGGAGGCGGTGGGGGCCGCGCTGGACGACGCGGGGCTCACCCCGGCGGACGTGGACGGTCTGGTGACGTTCACGATGGACACCAGCCCGGAGATCACCGTGGCCCAGGCCTGCGGGATGGGGGAGCTGTCCTTCTTCTCCCGGGTCCACTACGGCGGCGGGGCGGCCTGCGCGACCGTCCAGCAGGCGGCGCTCGCGGTGGCGACCGGCGTGGCCGAGGTGGTGGTCTGCTACCGGGCCTTCAACGAGCGCTCGGGCCGCAGATTCGGCGCGGGCGTGCAGCACCGGGAGCCGTCGGCGGAGGGCGTCGCGCTCGGCTGGGCGCTGCCGTTCGGGCTGCTCACCCCGGCCTCCTGGGTGGCGATGGCGGCCCAGCGGTATCTGCACGCCTACGGGCTGACCCCCGAGGTGTTCGGGCACGTGGCCGTGGTGGACCGGAAGTACGCGGCGACGAACCCGGCGGCCTACTTCCACGGCCGCCCCATCACCCTCGCCGACCACACCGCCTCCCGCTGGATCGTGGAGCCGCTCAGGCTGCTGGACTGCTGTCAGGAGACCGACGGCGGCCAGGCCCTGGTGGTGACCTCCCTCGAACGGGCCCGGGACCTGCCGCATCCGCCCGCCGTGATCGCGGCGGCCGCGCAGGGCGCCGGCCGGGCACAGGAGCAGATGACCAGCTTCTACCGGGACGACCTGACCGGCCTGCCGGAGATGGGCGTGGTGGCCCGCCAGCTGTGGCGGACGTCGGGACTGCGCCCGGCCGACATCGACGTGGGGATCCTGTACGACCACTTCACACCGTTCGTGCTGATGCAGCTGGAGGAGTTCGGGTTCTGCGGGAAGGGCGAGGCGGCTGATCTCGTGGCGGAGGAGCGGCTGCCGGTCAACACGCACGGGGGCCAGCTCGGGGAGGCCTACCTGCACGGGATGAACGGCGTGGCGGAAGCGGTGCGCCAGCTGCGGGGCACGGCGGTGAACCAGATACCGGGGGCGGCCCGGACCCTGGTGACGGCCGGTACGGGGGTGCCGACGTCGGGGCTGGTCCTGGCGGCCGACGGGTGAGCGTCCTCAGGGGTGAACCCGCAGACGCGGTCACCCCGCAGTCCACCTTCAGGAGGTGTAGGCAACCCCACCCGTACAACCTGAGGGGGACGCTGCTTCGGGACCTGGGGCCGATCCGCCGGAGTGCGGTCCGCTCCTAGCGTGGAGCCATGACCACACTCGTCTGCACCAGCGCCTCGGCCGCCGCCGCACCAGCGCGGCAGACCCACGCATACCCGTCGTTCTCCTCGTACGTGAGGGCCCGCCAGCCGGTCCTGCTGCGTACCGCGCGCTCGCTGACCGCGAACCCGAGCGACGCCGAGGACCTGCTGCAGACCGCGCTCACCAAGACCTACGTGGCGTGGGAGCGGATCGAGGACCACCGGGCGCTGGACGGCTATGTGCGCCGGGCCCTGCTGAACACGCGGACCTCGCAGTGGCGCAAGCGCAGAGTGGACGAGTACGTCTGCGACGAGCTGCCCGAGCCGGAGCCCGTACCCGGCGAGGACGACCCGGCCGAACGGCAGGCGCTGCACGACGCCATGTGGCGGGCGATCACCAAGCTGCCCGCGCGGCAGCGGGCGATGGTCGTCCTCAGGTACTACGAGGATCTCAGCGAGGCCCAGACGGCCGAGGTGCTCGGGGTCTCAGTGGGCACGGTGAAGTCGGCGGTCTCCCGGGCCCTGAGCAAGCTGCGCGAGGATCCCGAGCTCGGACTGGTGCGCTAGGCCTCAGTTTCGCTTCCCCTAGTGACATACCGCGCGGTATGTGCGCAGAATCAGCGCAACCTCTACTCCCGCGTAGGCAATGTCGCCATGGAGGACGCCGTGCTGAGCACCATGCAGGACGTACCGCTGCTGATCTCGAGGATCCTGACCCACGGAGCGACGGTCCACGGAAGGTCGCGGGTGAGCACCTGGACCGGCGAGGGCGAGCCGCAGCGCCGCACCTACGCCGAGGTCGGCGCTCGTGCGGCCCAGCTGGCGCACGCCCTGCGGGACGAACTCGGCGTCCGGGGCGACGACCGGGTCGCGACGCTGATGTGGAACAACGCCGAGCATGTCGAGGCCTACTTCGCGATCCCTTCCATGGGCGCGGTCCTGCACACCCTCAACCTCCGCCTCCCGGCCGAGCAGCTGACGTGGATCGTCAACCACGCCGCCGACCGCGTGATCATCGTCAACGGCTCGCTGATCCCGCTGATCGCGCCGCTGCTGGCCGGGCTGCCGACGGTGGAGCACATCGTCGTCTCGGGCCCCGGTGACCGTTCCCCGCTCCGGGGCGCCGCCGCGCGGGTGCACGAGTACGAGGAGCTGATCGCCGGCCGGCCCACCGCCTACGACTGGCCCGAGCTGGACGAACGCCAGGCCGCCGCGATGTGCTACACCTCCGGCACGACCGGCGACCCCAAGGGCGTGGTGTACAGCCACCGTTCGATCTACCTGCACTCCATGCAGGTCAACATGACCGAGTCGATGGGCCTGACCGACCAGGACACCTCGCTGGTCGTGGTCCCCCAGTTCCACGTCAACGCCTGGGGCCTGCCGCACGCCACCTTCATGAGCGGCGTCAACCTGCTGATGCCCGACCGCTTCCTGCAGCCCGCTCCGCTCGCCGAGATGATCGAGGGGGAGCGCCCGACGCACGCGGCCGCCGTCCCCACCATCTGGCAGGGCCTGCTCGCCGAACTCACCGCCCGCCCCCGGGACGTCTCCACCCTCGGCCAGGTCACCATCGGCGGCGCCGCCTGTCCGCCCGCCCTGATGAGGGCCTTCGACAAGCTCGGCATGCGGGTCTGCCACGCCTGGGGCATGACGGAGACCTCCCCGCTCGGCACGGTGGCCCGCCCGCCGGCCCACGCGGTCGGCACCGAGGAGGAGTTCGCCTACCGCGTCACCCAGGGCCGCTTCCCGGCGAGCGTCGAGGGCCGCCTCACCGGCCCCGGCGGCGAACGCCTGCCCTGGGACGGCGAGTCGGCGGGCGAGCTGGAGGTGCGCGGCCCCTGGATCGCGGGCGCCTACTACAACGGCCCCGACGCCGAACCGCTGCGCCCCGCCGACAAGTTCAGCGAGGACGGCTGGCTGAAGACCGGCGACGTCGGCACCATCTCCCCCGAGGGGTTCCTGACGCTCACCGACCGCGCCAAGGACGTCATCAAGTCCGGCGGCGAGTGGATCTCCTCGGTCGAGCTGGAGAACGCGCTGATGGCCCACCCGGATGTCACCGAGGCCGCTGTGGTCGCCGTACCCGACGAGAAGTGGGGCGAGCGCCCGCTGGCCACGGTCGTCCTCAAGGAGGGCTCCAGCGTCGGCTTCGAGGCCCTCCGCACCTTCCTCGCCGAGGAGGGGAAGATCGCCAGGTGGCAGCTCCCCGAGCGCTGGACGATCGTCGAGGCGGTGCCGAAGACGAGCGTGGGCAAGTTCGACAAGAAGGTGCTGCGCCGGCGGTACGCGGAGGGGGAGCTGGACGTCACCAGCCTCTGACCGAGGACGTCACCGGCCTCTGGCCGGACGAGGGGTGGGCGGCCGTACTGCAGGCGTGCGGGTCAGCGCCGTACCGCCGTGGTCGCCCACCCCAGCGCCAGCCACACCCCCGCCACCGCGCTGACCCCGCCCCAGCCCCAGTGGCTGAAGGCCAGGCCCGCCAGGGTCGAGGCGAGGGCGCCTCCGGTGAAGCCGGCGACGACGTAGGCGGTGTTCGCGGTGGCCGGGGCGGAGGTGGTCGTCAGGGCCAGCGTCTGGTTGGCGACATGGGAGGCGACCAGGGCGGCGTGGATCGCGACGGCGGCCACGAACAGCGCGGCCAGGACGTGCCCGCCGAGCCAGAACAGCGGCACGGACACGGCCGCGAGCAGATACGCGGACCGTACGACCTTCGCGGCGCCGAAGCGGTCGACCAGGCCGCCCGCGAGCGGGGCCACCGCGGTGGCCGTGAGGCCGAAGAGGCCGAACAGACCGGCGGTCGCGGTGGACAGGCCGTACGCCGGGCCGGTCAGCAGCAGGGCGAGCGAGGTCCACAGGGCGCTCCAGGCGCCGAACATGCCGGCCTGGCGTATGCACGCCCGCCACAGGTCGGGCGAGCGGCGGACGAGCCCGGGCAGCTCGGCGATGCCCGCGAACAGCGCTCCCGTGCGGGGGCGCCGCTCCGACGGCAGGGCCAGTGCCGTGGCCAGACCCAGGACGAGGGTCAGCGCGCCGGACCCGGCGAACACCCAGCGCCAGCCGAAGGCCTGCCCGGCGAGTCCGCCGACCACCCGGGCGCCGACGATGCCGGTGAACAGTCCGGCGATGACCGCCGCGACATGGCGGGCACGGTGGTGGGCGGGGGCGCGCTCGGCGACCAGCGGGACGAGCAGCTGGGGGATGACGGTCGCCGCCGCGGCGACGAAGACGGCGACCGCGAGGGCGGCGGTGCCGGGCGCTGCCGCGCCGAGCCCCAGCGCGGCGGCCGTGGCCACCGAGAGCAGGGCGACCAGCGGGCGCCGGTTGACGCGGTCGCCGAGCGGGGCGAAGAAGAGCAGGCCGGCCGCATAGCCGAACTGGGCGACCGAGGCGATCCAGGTGACGGCCGAGGGGACCGTGCCGAAGTCGTGGGCGATCAGGGGGAACAGCGGGGCCGCGAGGTAGATGTTGGCGGCCGTGACGGCGGTGCAGACGGCGATGAGCAGGAGGAAGAGCCGCCCGGAGGCGGGCTGTTCCCGGGCGGGGACCCGGACCTCGGGTGCCCGGTGGGTGGTGCTGGTTGCTGACGGCATGGGCGGAGCTACTCCTTCGAGCCGACTCTCACAACTAACTGGTTGGTTGGATGCCTCAACAGAGTGCGCCTTCTCGCAATTCCCTGTCAACCAAACGGTTGGTTACTTGCCGGGTACGCTGGCCGCATGGCAGCAGTCAGGGACCCCGAGGCCACCAGGGCCCGCATCTTCGACGCGGCGGTCGCCGAGTTCGCCCGGCACGGCATCGCGGGCGCCCGCATCGACCGCATCGCCGCCGAGGCCAAGGCCAACAAGCAGCTGATCTACGCCTACTTCGGCAACAAGGCGGAGCTGTTCACGCAGGTCCTGGGGAAGTCGATGCTCGATCTGGCCGTCGCCGTCCCCATCGACCCCGATGACATCGAGGGCTGGGTCGACCGCGTGATCGACTATCACTCCGCCCATCCCGAGGTGCTCCGCCTGCTCTTCTGGGAGGGCCTGGAGTACGGCGGGAACGCCGAACTGCCCGACGAGAGCGAGCGCCGGGAGCACTACCGCAAGAAGATCGACGCACTGCGCGACGGCCAGGACCGGGGCGTGATCACCGACGCGATCCCGGCCCGCGACCTGCTCTTCCTGCTCATCGCCCTGGCCAACTGGGCCGCCGTCGTCCCCCAGATGCGCCGCATCGTGGCGGGCGCCGAGGACACCGACCGGGACCGCCTGCGCGCCTCGATCAGAGAGGCGGCCCGGCGGCTGGTCGCACGCTGACCCCGGCGCCCGAGGAGACGGGCTAGTTGGTCCCGATCCGCGCGAGCAGGTCCACGATCCGGCTCTGCACCTCGTTGCTGGTGGACCGCTCCGCGAGGAACAGCACCGTCTCGCCCGAGGCCAGCCGCGGCAGGTCGGCCGGGTCGACGGCGGCGGTGTAGACGACCAGCGGGGTGCGGTTGAGCTGCCCGTTCGCACGCAGCCAGTCGACGATCCCGGACTGCCGCCGGTGCACCTGCATCAGGTCCATCACCACGAGGTTCGGCCTGAGCTGCCCGGCCAGCGTCACCGCGTCGTTGTCGTTCGCGGCCCGCGCCACCTGCATCCCACGCCGCTCCAGCGTCGACGTCAGCGCGAGCGCGATCTCCGCGTGCTCCTCGATCAACAGCACCCGCGGCGGATGCTGCTCGCTGTCGCGCGGCGCCAGCGCCTTCAGGAGCACGGCGGGATCGGCGCCGTACGCCGCCTCGCGCGTCGCCTGCCCGAGCCCGGCCGTGACCAGCACCGGCACCTCGGCCGCGACCGCCGCCTGGCGCAGCGACTGCAGCGCGGTACGGGTGATCGGCCCGGTCAGCGGGTCCACGAACAGCGCGGCCGGGAAAGCCGCGATCTGCGCGTCGACCTCCTCGCGGGAGTGCACGATGACCGGCCGGTAGCCGCGGTCGCTCAGCGCCTGCTGGGTCGTCACGTCCGGCGCGGGCCAGACCAGCAGCCGGCGTGGGTTGTCCAGCGGCTCGGGGGGAAGCTCGTCGTCCATCGGCTGCGGCCGCGGCATGTCCGCGATCTCGACCGCCCCGCCGGGGCCGTCCAGCGGCTCGGGCCCCTCGGCCGCGTTCGCGTCCGGGGCGCCTATGGCGTACGACCGACCGGCACCCTCGGTGGCCGGGGCGAGCCGGGACTGCCCCGCGAGCGAGGGCTGCGCGGGCACCGGTTCGGCCGGCGGATGCGGGCGGGCCGCCTGCTCCGGCTGCGGTTCCTGGCGCGCGGCCGGGTCGGGCGGCGTGCCCAGCTTCCGCCGGCGGCCGGAACCGCCCGGCGCGTGCGGGGGCGGGGTCGCCGTCGGCTGCTGCACCTGCGCGGCCTGCCGCGAGAACGGCACGCCCTGGCCCAGTGTGCGGACACTGATCGCCCGGCCCTGGGTGGAGTTGGGGTCGACCGCGGGCCCCGCGGCCTCGGCGGGCAGCGGCTGAGCCGCCGCCCGCTGGACACCGGCGTGCTCCGGCGGGAGCGGGGTGCCGGGTGCCGGGGTGGCGGTCTGCTGTGCCGGGACGCCCGCACCGGAGGTGCCGTCGGCGCCGGGCCACTGCTGGGGGACGGCGCCCGCGGGGGTGCCTGCGGCCGGCGTCGGCGCACCCTGGCCTGCCGGCACCTGAACGGGAGCCGCCTCCGCCGGGAGCGGCTGACCGGGCTGGGGCGCGGCCGGGGTACCGGCGGGCGGGGTGGTCTGCGCCGCCGGGGCGGGGGCGGCGGGGGTCTGCGCCTGCGCCTTCGCCGGTACGGGCTGAGCGGGCACGGGCTGGCCCGGCACCACCTGCGCCGGAACCGGCCGGCCCGGCGGAACCGGTACGCCCTGACCGACGGTGCCCTGCGCGGGCACGGCGGCGTTGGGCACGGCAACCGGCTGCGCGGGGGCGGCCTGGACTGCCACACCGGGCTGAGCTACGACACCGGGCTGAGCCATGACACCGGCCGGCGCCGTGACACCGGCCGGCGCGACGACGCCGGACTGACCCGCAGCCCCCGTCGGCGCGCCCGTGCCCTGCGCCGGAATCCCGTGCCCCGGGGTCGGGTGGCCCGCGGCGACCTGAGCAGCCTGCGGAACCTGGCCGGGCTGCACCGGCTGCCCGGGAGCGGCCGGTACGGGAGTCGCCTGAGCCGGGAGCGCCGGAACGGCCTGGCCAGGGGCGCCGGGATCAGCAGCGGCCACCGGGGCCGTCGTCTCCGTGGGCTCGCCCGGATGGGCCACGGCCCGTCGGCGGCGGCCGGTCGGTGCGGTCGTGGGGTGCGGCTGGGGCGGGGTGTGGTCCTCGGCCTGGTCGAGCGGTACGGCGTCATGCCGGCCGTCCTCGCCGGGACCTCCCTGAGCGGCCCCCCGCACCTGACCCGGGACCTGGGCATCCGGGCCCGGTGCCACGGCCGTCCCCACACCGGCCGCCGCGTCGGCGGACTCGGGTGAGCGGTCGGCCTCGGCCGGGGGCAGCGCGAAGACCGTACGGGCCCCCGCTTCCTGCGCGGCGGCCCGCTCCGCGGCGGCGGCCAGCGCACGCCGACGCCGCCCGGTGGGCTGCTCGTCCGCGGCCGCCTCGGCCGGAACGGGCTGCGCGGGCTCGGTACCGGCCGCGGGCAGCGCGGGCGGCAGGGCGGCCTGCGGTGCGCCGGAGTCCCGCCTGGCCCGGCGGCCCGTGGGCGCGGGCACGCCCTGCGGCGGCACGGTGCCGCCGAGTCCGTTGCCCGTCGCGGCGGTGCCTGCGGCATGCTCGGCCGCGGTCACCACGGCACCCTCGGACACGGCGTCCTGTTCATCACCGGCGTCGGTTTCGGCGGACCGTCCGCGCCGCCGCCCGGTCCCGCCGGACGCGGTCTCCGCAGCCTCGACGGCGACCGGAGGAGCCGCCTCGACGGCGGCCGCCGCACGCCTTCGGCGCCGCCCGGTCGGCACGGACGCCTCCGCCTCGCCGTCACCGGACTCAGCGGGGGTGTCGCTCTCCAGGAAGGCGTCCGTGGAGGCCCGCCGGGCCCGCCGCCGACCGCCGCCGGTGGTCTGCTCGGCGGTTGCGGCAACGTCGGCAGCGGTGTCCTCGGGGGCCGTGGCCTGCGCGGCGACCGCCCCGGCGCCACCGCCGAGCGGCACTTCGAGGACGTACGCGCTGCCGCTCATGCCCGGCACCTCGTGCGTCTGCAGCACACCGCCGTGCGCCCGGACGATCCCGCGCACCATCGGCTCGTGCACCGGGTCTCCCCCGGCGTAGGGTCCGCGCACCTCGATACGCGCGACCTCACCGCGCTGCGCGGCCGCGACCACCACGGTGTTGTCCAGGTAACCGCCCGCGGACACGGGTGTGTTGCCGGTGGCGTCGACGCCCGCCACGTCCGCGACGAGATGCGCGAGCGCGGTGGCGAGCCGCTGCGGGTCGACCTCGGCCTCGATGGGCGGCGCGTGCACGGCGAACTGGACGCGGCCCGGCCCGATCAGCTCGACGGCCCCGTCCACACCGGCGGCGACGACGGCGTCGAGCATCACCTTCGTACGGGTGATGTCCTCGGTGCCCGCGTCCAGCCGCTGGTAGCCGAGGACGTTGTCGATGAGGGCGGTGATGCGGGAGTAGCCGGCCGAGAGGTGGTGCAGCACCTGGTTGGCCTCGGGCCACAGCTGCCCGGCGTCGTCCGCGGCCAGGGCGGCCAGCTCGCGCCGCAGCTCGTCCAGCGGTCCGCGCAGGGACTGCCCGAGCAGTGTCAGCAGCTGCTCGTGCCGCCCGGAGAGGGCCTCGTACCGGTCCTTCTCCCGCTCGGCGAGCGCGGCGTACCGATCCTCGCCGGCCGCCAGCTCCTCCTGGTGCTGCTCGCGCAGTCCGTCGACCTCGGTGACGTGCTTCTGGCGCAGCGCGGTCAGGTCGGAGGCGTGCTCCTCGGAGAGCCGCTCCAGCTCCTCGGTGTGCGCCTTCTCCTGCGCGTCCTTCTCCTCGGCGAGGGCGTCGTACGGCCGCCGGTCCGTGAAGGTCATGACGGCGCCGACGAGCTGGTCGCCATCGCGCACGGGGGCGGTGGTCAGGTCGACGGCTACCTTCTTTTCGCCCTTGGACCACAGCACCTGCCCGCGCACCCGGTGCTTGCGCCCGGAGCGCAGGGTGTCGGCGAGCGGCGACTCCTCGTACGGGAAGGGGGAGCCGTCGGGACGGGAGTGCAGCACGAGGGTGTGCAGCTCCTTGCCGCCCAGCTCACCGGCCCGGTAGCCCAGTATCTGGGCGGCGGCCGGGTTGACCAGCACGATCCGCCCGTCGGTGTCGGTGCCCACGACACCCTCGGCCGCGGCCCGCAGGATCATCTCGGTCTGCCGCTGCGAGCGGGCCAGCTCGGCCTCGGTGTCCACGGTCCCGGACAGGTCCCGCACGACGATCATGAGCAGCTCGTCGCCGGTGTAGCCGTAACCGTCGTACGCCTGCTGCCCGTTCTCCAGGTTCGCGCTCGTGACCTCGACCGGGAACTCGGATCCGTCGGTCCGCCGCGCGATCATCCGCGTGGGCTTGGTCCGCCCCTGCGGATCCATGTGATCGGGGCGCCGCATGGAGCCGGGGATGAGCCGGGAGTCGAACTGCGGCAGCAGATCGAGCAGCCCGCGCCCGACCAGGGCGGTGCCCGGGGCCTCGAAGGCCTCCAGGGCGATGGTGTTGGCGTTGACGACGGTTCCGTTGGCGTTGACCAGCACCAACGCGTCGGGCAGCGCGTCGAGTATGGCTGCGAGGCGAGCAGCGCCTCGGGATGGCCTGCTGCTCACGAGACGCTTCCTCCCTGTTACCGCTTTCCGACCGCTCGGGCCATCTTGCCAACCGGCCCGCAGCGTGTCACGCGAGGGAGTCTAAGGGCACGGGTTGCGCTCGCGACGCCGGATGAGAGGGAGGTCGCACGAGGAAGTGACGGCGAACATGTGACCGTATGCCCGATGGGCGCCCCGGTTCCGGCCCCGGCTCCCCAGGACCTTCGCGGGACCTTTACGAGGCCGGTGATTCCGCCAAGAAACACCATGAGAAGCACCGAAGCCCCTACTGAAGCGAATCCGAGGGCGAACCCGAGGCCGAACCGACGCTCGGCAGCAGGGGCACCATCCGGTCCCACCGCCCGATCTCGCACCCGTTGCTGCGGTCGTACGAGGCGTCGACCGGGCGGCCGGCCCAGGTGCCGGTCACGTGGGCGGTGGTCGGGCCGCCGTAGAGCATGGTGCAGCTGCTGCCGGAGGCCACCGGGGCGAAGGTGTCGCGCCCCCAGCGAGTGTTCGAGTCGAGCACCCGGCAGGCCCCCGCCACGTCCGGGTGATTCCCGGCCCCGGGATGACAGGACACCTCGTACGTCCCGTCCCGCTCCGCGCCGGCGTGCTCCACGACGACGGTGAGGTGATCACCGCCCCGGTCCTCGGGCCGCACGGGCGGGGGCAGGGCGGGAGCGGCGGGCGCGGCAGCGGCGGCGGGTACGGCGTCGAGGCCGACCAGTGACAGGACCGAGAACGAGAGCGAGGCGGCGGCGGTGCGGGACACCGCCAGTGCGCCCCGCGGGGCGATCGACAAGACAGAGACCATGCCCTGCCCAACGCGCGCGCCCCCCGGACGTTGCGCCGGGCCCCGGACCTGCCGCCCCGCCGGGGAAGCCCTTTGCCCTGCGGCCCCCGCGCCTAGTACCGTGGGAGCCGATTGGTGACACCACGCTCGACTGTGTCATCATCTGCACGCACCGATCGCGCGCTCGCGCGAATGGTTGTGCTGGAGGCGTCGCCTAGTCCGGTCTATGGCGCCGCACTGCTAATGCGGTTTGGGCCTTAAAGCCCATCGAGGGTTCAAATCCCTCCGCCTCCGCACCGATCCCGAAGCCCCGGTCCCCAGGACCGGGGCTTCGGTGTTCCCGGGGTGTTCCGCGGACGAACCCGGACCGTCCGCGGATCTTCCTCATACCCGCCAGATCAGTGTTTTCGCAGGTCACAAGGGGTGCGTGAATCGGATTTCACATGACGGCGGCAGTCATGTAATGTTCTTCCTGTCGCCGCGAGCGGGCTGAAAGGGCCGGGAGCGAAGACGAAAAACAAGCACTCGTAGCTTAACGGATAGAGCATCTGACTACGGATCAGAAGGTTGCAGGTTCGAATCCTGCCGAGTGCACACAGGTTGAAGGCCCCGGAGAGATCCGGGGCCTTCGGCGTTCCAGAGGCATGCGGCAGCTCTACAGCAACCGCGCCTCGGCAGACGTAGGCTCGGCTGATGACCTTGAAATGGCACCATGTCATCGTCCACGCGGCAGATCCGGCGGCCCTGGGGCAGTGGTGGGCCGAGGCTCTTGGTTGGGTGGTGGTCCACACCTCTGATGTGGAGTTCGCGATCCGCCCGGAGCCGGACAGCTCGCCGGGGTTGGAGTTCGTCCTCCTCGACGAGCCCAAGAAGGGCAAGAGCCGACTGCATCTCGACTTCGTGCCCGATGATCAGGACGCCGAGGTGGCTCGCCTCGAAGCCCTTGGCGCACAGCGTGTCGATATCGGTCAGGGCGACCAGTCGTGGGTTGTCATGGCAGACCCCGAAGGCAACGAGTTCTGCCTCCTCGGCCGACGACCTCAGTGAAGCCGAGCCGGTGTCCCAATGGCCTGACGTGGTGATCGAACGCCGGCCAAGGAAGGGCCCGGGGACTTCGCTCCGGGCCCTTCGCTGTCCCCAGGACGGCTCGATCAGGGCTGGATCGAGCCCTCGGGTGAGCACTCCATCGCGTGGTACTTCGGGATCGTGCCGCAGATGGTGATCGTGGTCGGCGGCGCTCCGTCGGCCACGGCGAGCATGCTCGTGTACGTGTCGCGGTCCACCCGGATCGTGGCGGACTGCTGAAGGTCGTACTTGTCCTTGATGGTGACGGAGTCGCCCACCGCGCCGTTCTCGATGCGCCCCCAGACCGAACCGCAGGCCCGGCTGTAGCGCAGCTCTATGTGCATGCCGCGCAGCCAGGTCTCCCGGGCGGTCGTCGCATCCCACTGGCAGTCCATGGCCTGGGGGTCGCGCCGCAGGCAGGTGTCGTGGGAGCAGCCGGCGCTCGGGGGCTTCGGGCTGTGCCGGGCGAGGTTCTCCCCGCGGGAGGCGGAGTCCGTGCCGTCCGAGCGGGAGGTGGCCTGCGCTCCGGTGAACACGGCCACCGTGACCAGGCTGCCCGCGAGGGCCCCGGTGGCGACCAGCCCGGCCCGGCGCAGGTTGGTCCGCCAGGTCCGGGTGGTGGTTTTCCCGTCCCGGTCGGCGGACGCGGACTCGGACGCGGAGACCGGTTCCGGTGGCGGACCGTCCACCGTGGTGTCGTCCACCGGGGCCTTGTCGGCGGAGGTCCCGGCGGGCGAGGTCTCGTTGTCCGTGGTGGTGGCGGTCGCCGGTGTCCCGGCCGGCGGGATCCCCTCGGGGGGACTCTCGTCCACCGTGGTCTCGTCGCCGAAGTCTCCCGCTCCCGTGGCTTGTTCCAGCAGCCCCGTCAGGTACTCCGCGTCCGCCTCCATGACGGCCGCGAACTCCTGCAGGGCGACCGGGGTCGGCAACTGCTTCCCGTTCAGGAAGCGTTCCCAGGACGAACGGCTGTAGTGGGTCCTGTCCGCCAGCCGACCGAAGCTGAGCCCGGACTCCTGCTTCAGCCGCCGCATCTCGGCGGCGAGCCGTTCTCTGCCGGACGGCTCGCCGCCACCCCCCTGATCACCAGACATCTACTGTCCCCCCTGTTTCGGTCACGATCAGTTTTCGGTCACTATCAGTGCAGTTGAGCGGGGAGATTATCGCGCGTAGGTAAAGGGGACTGTCCGCCGCGCGGGCGTGACTCTCCCCTCTTCCGGTGTCCCTCCTCACCCCCTCCCCGGCCGTCTCAGGGGCGTCCCGCCCAGATGCGGGACGTCGTCGGCCGTCTCGGGACGCCTCGCGGCCGGGCAACTCCCCTCCGCTGACCTACATTCGAGGCCGCGAGCCCCCGCGCAGCCGTTCGACCAGGCTGCCCGCCCGCCGCGTTCGTGCGACGCGGGCCGCTCGTTCCTCACTCCTGGCCGGCCCCTGGCCTCAGCGGGCCAACTCCCCTTTGGCGGCGAACATGTCAGTGCAAGGTCCTTCGTTCGACGAGGTCGTGGCGGCCTCCGTGTCACGTCGCCACGTCATGGTCGGCGGCACCGCGGCCCTCGCCGCCTTCCTCGGCCTCTCCGCCTCCGCTCCCGCCTCCGCCGCCCCACAGCCGGAGCCGCCGGCCGGAGCGAGAGGGCGCCTGGGCTTCGCCGCTGTCCGGGCGAGCACGGCGGACACGGTGACCGTGCCGGGGGGCTACTCGGTGCAGACGCTCGCGCCCTGGGGGCAGCCGGTGCGCGGACACCGCCCGCGCTGGCGCGCCGACGGCGGCAACAGCGCCGCCGAGCAGGCCCTGCAGATCGGTACGCACCACAGTGGGGTGCACTTCTTCCCGTACGACAACGGCCCCCGCGGCAACCGGCGTGGGACGCTCGTGATCGGGCACGAGGCCACCGACGCCGCGCTGCTGCACCGCGACGGCGGTGCCGAGACGACGCGGGAGAAGGTCGCCAAGTCCCTCGCCGCGCAGGGCCTCAGCGTGCTGGAGGTGCGCGAGAGCGGCGACACCTGGACCGTCGTCGACTCCGCGCACAACACACGTGTCACGGGCACCACCCCGGTCACCTTCTCGGGTCCGGTACGCGCCGACCATCCCGCGCTGCGCACCGGTGCGGCCCCGGTGGGGACGCTGGGCAACAGCTCGTACGGCGTGACCCCTTGGGGCACGTACCTGAGCTGTGAAGAGAACGTCAGCGGCTACTTCGGCACCGACGACCGCGGCTGGCGGCCCACCCGGGCGCAGAAGCGGTACGGCATCGGCGCGGCCGGCCACGGCCACCGCTGGCACCGGGCCGACCCGCGCTTCGATCTCGCGGTCAACCCGGGCGAGGTGAACCGGTTCGGCTGGGTCGTGGAGATCGACCCGCGCGCACCCCGTGCCACCCCGGTCAAGCGCACCGCACTGGGCCGTTTCCAGCACGTCGGCGCGACCGTCACCGAGGCCGCCGGCCGGGTCGTCGTCTACAGCGGCGACGACGAGAACGGCGGCTACCTCTACAAGTTCGTCAGCCGGGACACCTGGCGCCGGCTGCGCGCGCGTGGCCTCAGCCCGCTGGACCACGGCACCCTGTACGTGGCCCGGTTCGAGGACGACGGCACGGGCCGCTGGCTGCCGCTGACGCACGGCACGGGCCCGCTCACCCCGGACAACGGCTGGCAGGACCAGGCCGATGTCGTGCTGCGGGCCCGGCAGGCCGCGGACACGCTCGGGGCGACCCCGCTGGACCGGCCCCAGCAGACCTCGATCGTTCCGGCCGACGGAACCGTCTACCTCGCCCTCGCCAACAGCCCCGGCGGCCGGCACTGCGGCTCCGCCTCGGGTACCGCGTGCCGCCCCGCGGTCGGTCCGCGCGACTCCAACCCGTACGGGCACATCGTCCGTTGGCGGGAGGAGGCTGTCGACGGCGGTAGCGGCGACGGCACGGTGTCCGGGTTCCGCTGGGACGTCTTCGTGCTCGCCGGGGACCCGGCCCACGACGAGAGCGTCGGACTCGACGACACGAGCGTGTTCGGCTCGCCCAAGGGCCTGTGGTTCGACGCCGACGGGCGGCTCTGGATCCAGACCGGCGTCTCGTCGTACGCCCTGAACCGTGCCGAGACCGGTCACGAGCGCCTCGGGAACAATGCGGTGCTCGTCGCCGACCCGGCCACCGGCGAGATCCGCCGCTTCCTGACCGGCCCGCGCGGAGCGGAGATCACCGGCGTCACCGCGACCCCCGACCGGCGCACCCTCTTCGTCACCGTCCAGCACCCCGGCTCACGTACGGCCGCGTGGGGTGCCCCCACCCCCGACGACCCGTGCGCGGTCAGCGACTGGCCCGACCGCGATCCGCAGGGCCGGCCGCGCTCGGCGACGGTCGTGGTCCGGCGGGTGGACGGGGGCGTGATCGGCGGGGTGTGACCGCCGATCACGAGAACTCACCGCAGCACGAGTCCAGGAGCCCAGGAGAACGACATGGTTGACATCATTTACCGCGACGAATGGGGTGCGCTGCCCCCGAAGAAGATCGACCCGGATTCCTTCATGCCGTGGCTGGGCGGAGTCGTCGTCCATCACGAGGGGGCGGGCAATGTCGCCACTGACCCGCACGACCGATGCGCCGGACAGGTCAGGGACATCCAGAAGAACTCGATGTACTACGACCTCATCGACGAGCTCGAGCTGGATCTCAGCAAGACGGGGATCATCCGGAAGGAACCGGCGTACGACGACATCCCGTACAACTTCGTCATCTGCCAGCACGGCGTCGTTTTCGAGGGACGCGGGTTCGACCGGCGGTCCGCGGCGAACGACAAGGAGGTCCCGGGCTCCAATCAGAACTACTACGCCATCCTGGGCCTGATCGGCGCGGACGACCCGGTCACTCCCGAAATGGCCCGGGCGTTCAAGGAAATGATCAAATTCCTGCAGGACCGTGACGCGGGCTTCCAGATCAAGGGCCACAAGGACGTGCGCACCACCTACACGGCCTGCCCCGGAAACCTCTATCCCTACGTCCAGCGCGGCGACTTCATCACCCCGGGATCGGGTACCGGTGCCGGACCCGACGACACGCTTTACCTCTATTCCCGCAGCCAGTGGGGCGCACGGCCGCCGAAGGACATCACCCCCGTGGATCTGAGCGCCAGAACGGGATTCACCGTCCACTACTCGGACGGCCCGACGACCCAGACGGTCCGGCAGATCCAGAACTACCACATGGATTCCAACGGTTGGT
Organism: Streptomyces sp. NPDC101165; assembly: GCF_044768135.1. Taxonomy (NCBI): domain Bacteria; kingdom Bacillati; phylum Actinomycetota; class Actinomycetes; order Kitasatosporales; family Streptomycetaceae; genus Streptomyces; species Streptomyces sp. NPDC101165. Next base: position 419,492 of record NZ_JBIWPG010000006.1, read on the forward strand.
CCGACATCGGCTACAACTTCCTGGTGGACACGGAAGGCCGGATATTCGAAGGCCGGGGCTGGTACGTGCAAGGTGCGCACGCCTACGGACACAACACCAGCCATATCGGGGTCTGCTTCATCGGTGAGAGCGGCGACGCGACGGACCACGCGCTGTCCGCCATCCGCGCCCTCTACGAGGAAGCGAATCTGATGACCGGCCGTACGTTGGAGAAGACCTATCACGGCGGCCTGCCCGGCAATTCCACCGACTGCCCCGGCGCCCAGCTGCGCGCGTGGGTGCAAGGTGGCATGGTGGCGACGGTCCGCTCCATCGAGTACGGGACGGCGGGGGTCACCGGTGACTCCAGCGGCGCCTCCGGCGGCGGCATGACCCAGGTCCGCTCGGTGGCCGCCCAGCAGCAGGCCGTCAACGGCCTCGGCTACAGCCCGGCGTTGGACGTCGACGGCCTGTGGGGGCCGAAGACGGACGCGGGTGTGCGCTGGCTCCAGGACAAGGTCGGCACGGGCGCCGACGGTCTGTGGGGTCCGGGGACCGAGGCGGCGTACAAGGCCTACACGGGCGGGGGCTCGGGCGGCGGGGGCGGCGGTATGACGTCGGTGCGCTCGGTGAAGTCCCAGCAGTGGGCGGTCAACGGCCTCGGCTACAGCCCGGCGTTGGACGAGGACGGCCTGTGGGGGCCGAAGACGGACGCGGGTGTGCGCTGGCTCCAGGACAAGGTGGGCACATCCGGTGACGGCCTGTGGGGTCCTGCCACCGAGTCCGCCTACTTCGCGTACATCGACGACGGCGCCGGTCTGACCGTGGACGGAAGCTTCGGGCCCGCGACCATCAGGGCCACGCAGCGCGCGATCGGCGTCACCGTGGACGGCCAGTGGGGCACGGAGTCCAAGCGCGCGCTCCAGCACCACCTGAACGTGTGGGCGGGAGCGAGTCTGACCGAGGACGGCATCACCGGGCCGGCCACGTACAAGGCCCTGCAGAGCCATCTGAACAAGATGACCGGCGCCGGTCTGACCGTGGACGGGGCCTGGGGCCCCGCGACGGTGAAGGCGCTGCAGACCGCGCTGAACCAGGGCAGGTTCTAGGTCCTGCGCGGTTCGGGGCGCGTCAGTGGCTGTTGCGGAAGCCGATGAGCACGGCGCCCCACCAGCAGGCCTGGGAGACCAGGGCCGTCGCGGCTCCCCGAGCCAGGAGGCGCGTGGTGAGGGCGGTGGTGCTCCGCTGTGCCATGCGTCTGTCGAGGAGCCCGGCCTGCAGGCCGTTGAGGGTGAGGGCGAGCACCAGCCCCAGCTTGATACGGGTGGGGGTGGAGCCGAGGTCCGGCTGGAGCATCACGCCGCTGACCACGAGCCCCGCCAGGCCGGTCCAGATCGGGACGTGGAGGCGGGCCGTGCTGGTGAGGGCGTCGTGCAGGGTGCACCGGCCGGTCAGCCACAGCAGTGCCCAGTAGTCGGCCATCAGGACGGCTCCGAAGCCGAGGGCGAGCGAGGCCAGGTGGGCGAAGAGCGCCACGGTGCGCAGGGCGGCGTCCACGTGCAGGTGCGCGGATATCCACGCACAGGCCGAGAGGCCGAGGCAGGCGGCGAGTGCGGCGGCCGCGACCGTCCACCAGGTGTCGTAGAAGCCCAGTCGCCGCAGGGGCGCTGCCTGAGAGGACACGGAGGGCTCCGAGGGCAGCACGGACACAGACGACTCCTTGGACATTCCCAGCTTGACTTAGGTAAGGCTCACCTAAAGATGATTTTGAGTCAAGGCCGGAATATGGAGGGAGGGTCTCAGCACTCCTCTGCCGGGTCGTTCCGGTTCAGCTTCTCCAGGTAGTCGTGGGCCAGCGCCGTCGCCCGGGTGAACCAGTCCGTGATGACCGCCAGTTCCCCGGGGGAGTAGTCGGCGAACAGGCTCGTCAGGCGCTTGTAGTGGCCCGCGTACACGGCCTCGACGCGGGTCACGGCGGCCGGTACGGCGGCGACGCGCACCCGGCGGCGGTCCGCGGGGTCGGGGCGGCGGGTGACGTAGCCGGCGCGTTCGAGGCGGTTGAGGATGCCGGTCACCGCGCCCGTGGTCACGTGGGCGCGGGCCGCGAGGTCGCCGGCCGTGAGCAGGTCCTCGCCGGCCTCCAGGACGAAGGCGAAGCAGGTCAGGTCGGTGACGTTCAGTCCCAGCCGCCGGGCCAGCTCCTGTTGTCCGATCAGGTGGGCGGCGATGAGGTGGTCCATCGCCGACAGCGCCTGGCCCGGGGTGGCAGGCGGTCGGGGTGTGCCGTCCATCTTTCGTAATCCCTTAGCTCGTGAGATATTCGGGTCGTAAATGTCTTAGCCCGTGAGGGATCTTGCCCTGGAGGCGGTTCCATGAGTCTGTACGACGAGGGTCACACGATCGCCGGTTGGACCGGCGTCGCCATCGCTGCCGTCGGAAGCGGCGGGGTGGGGTTGGGGGTGTGCACGGCCTCCGTGCCGGCCGTCGTGGGCGGACTGGTGATCGTGGCCGTGAGCGCCCTGGTCACCTGGCTCCTCCACCTGTCCGGCTGGGGCAAGCCGCCGGGTGTGCGGCCACGCGACCAGTGGGGGATGCGGGTCCGCGACACCCGGGCCCGGGAGGGACACACCGGATGCGTGGCGTGCCGGTTGGCGGGGCGGGGGCGGAGCGCGGCGAACGCGGCGCCGGTGCCCGTGGCGCAGGGCGAGGTTCGCGCCGAATCGTAGTACCCCTCCGGGCCGCCCGCAGGGCGCTGTCAGTGCTCTCTTCTAGGCTCGGGAGCGATGGCACACGTGTGGAAATGCTCCGGACTGCGCTGGACGCCGGACGGCCCCGTGCTGGTGTGGGACGGCGGGCGGCGCAGTGCGCTGCCGTGGGGGAAGCGGGTCGCGTTCGGTGTCGCCGAGGGCGCGGCGCGGCGGTGCGTGGGGGCGCGGGGGCATGTGTGTCCGGTGGGGGCCGTGGTGCCGGGGCGGAGCACGGGGGCCCGGTGCGAGGGGTGTGCCCGGCTGGACCGGGCGCACTCCGTGGCCGCCGACACCATGGCCGATGATCCGCGGCCGTACCACGTCTATCTGGCCTGGTTCGGGCCCGGCATGGTCAAGGTCGGCATCACCGCCGTCGAGCGCGGTTCGGCGCGGCTGCTGGAGCAGGGTGCCGTCTGCTTCAGCTGGCTGGGCTCCGGTCCGCTGATGGCGGCCCGGCGCACCGAGGAGCTGCTGCGCGCCGCCCTCCAGGTCCCGGACCGGATTCCGTACGCCGAGAAGCGTGCGGTGCGGGCGGTGCTGCCGGAGACCGAGGGTGAGAGGGCCGCCGAAGTGCGGGAGTTGCACGCGCGTGCCGTCGTACTCGGCGGGTGGCCCGAGTCGTTGACCCGCGAGCCGTGTCGACCCGTCGATCACGTCAGGCACTTCGGTCTCTCCCGCCCGGAGACCGCCGTCGGTGACGTCGTCGAGCTGGTTGCGGGCGGGGCCGTCAGCGGTGAGCTGGTCGCCGCCGCCGGGCCCGATCTGCATCTGGCGGTCGGCGACCGTGGGGTCGTCGTCCTCGACACGCGGCTCATGACCGGGTGGGAGCTCATGCCACTGCCGAGGGAGGTCAGTGCTTTCACGGTCCCCACAAGGGAGTTCAGGACGGAGCAGGACGGGCTCTTCTGACCACGGCTCGAAGGTCAAGACTTGGATCCCGTACGGATCCCTTTGGGCAAGGTCCATGGACCACCGCCGTCGCCCGCGGGCATCGTGGCCGACATGAGCGAAAACCCTCTTGCCCCTGTCAGTCCCGTCCCCGCCCCCGCCCCGACCCCTCCCGTCGAACCCCCTTACTACGTAGTCGTTTTCACCTCCGCCCGCACCGACCTCGACCCCGACGGCTACACCGACACCGCCCACCACCTCTCCGGCCTCGTCCGCAGCATCCCCGGCTTCCTCGGTGAGGACTTCGCCCACACCCCCGGCGGACTCGCGATCTCCGTCGCCTACTTCCGGGACCTCGCCGGGATCGAGGAGTGGCGCCGGCACCCCGAGCACCTGGACGCCAAGCGGCTTGGGCGGGAACGGTGGTACGAGCGGTACGTGATCCACATCGCCCGGGTCGAGAGCAGCCACGGGTTCGCGCGTGCGTGAGTGGTTCCCAGGCATTCCCTGAGAGGCGCCTGTGCGTTTCTTAGGGAAATCACAGATTCGTGAAAGCGTGTTCTCAGAGGACCCCGACATGGTGTCCACCATGACCACGACCTCGCCCCAGGGGCGCACCGAACTGCTGAGGCCGGACGGGAGCCCCGTCCGAGTGCTTGTGGTGGACGACGAGCTGTCGATCACCGAACTGCTGAGCATGGCCCTTCGATACGAGGGCTGGCAGATCAGGAGTGCGGGGGACGGCCAGGGGGCCGTCCAGACGGCCCGTGAGTTCCGGCCCGACGCCGTCGTGCTGGACATGATGCTGCCGGACATGGACGGGCTGACCGTCCTCGGGCGGCTGCGCCGCGAACTGCCCGACGTGCCCGTCCTCTTCCTCACCGCCAAGGACGCCGTCGAGGACCGTATCGCCGGCCTCACCGCCGGCGGCGACGACTACGTCACCAAGCCGTTCAGCCTGGAAGAGGTCGTGGCGCGGCTGCGGGGGCTCATCCGCCGGTCCGGGGCCGCCGACCGGCGGTCCGACTCCGTGCTCGTCGTGGGGGACCTGACCCTCGACGAGGACAGCCACGAGGTCTCGCGGGCCGGGGACTCCATCCACCTCACCGCCACCGAGTTCGAGCTGCTCCGCTTCCTCATGCGCAATCCGCGGCGCGTGCTCAGCAAGGCGCAGATCCTGGACCGCGTGTGGTCGTACGACTTCGGCGGGCAGGCCAACGTGGTCGAGCTGTACATATCGTATCTGCGACGGAAGATCGACGCCGGGCGGGAGCCCATGATCCACACCCGGCGTGGGGCCGGTTACCTGATCAAGCCCGCCGCGTCATGAGCGGGCGACGACGGCCGCGTCCGCAGAAGAGAAGAGCGGGACAACCGCGCACCCTGCGGACGCGGCTCGTCGTCGCGTCCGTGGTGCTGATCGCCGTGGTCTGCGCGGTGATCGGCACCGTGACCACGCTCGCGCTGCGCACCCATCTGTACGACCAGCTGAACCACAAGGTCGACGAGATCGCCGGGCGTGCGGCGGGCGGCCGGCTGCCGGACGGTACGGAACCGGGCGCCCCGACGGCACCCGAATCACCGTCCAAGACCGGCACCACGCCGAGCGAACGGATCGAGCACCTCCTGACCTTCGGCCCGACGCAGCCCAACACCGTCGCGGCGTACGTACAGAACGGTTCGATCGCCAGCGCCGGCAAGGCCGTGCAGCTGAACGACAGTTACAACCGGTTCCGCAAGATGAGCGTCGTCGGTCTCACCGCCGCGCAGAAGCGGGCGCTGGCCACGGTGCCGAAGGACAGCAAGGCGCACACGGTGGAGCTCCCCGGTCTCGGGGACTACCAGGCCGAGTTCAAGGTGAGCCCCGACGGCAGCGACGCCTACTACGTCGCGCTGCCCACCAAGGACGTCGACGACAACATCGACACCCTGATCGTCGTCGAGGTCTGCGTCACCGTGGCGGGACTGATCGCCGCCTCCCTGGCCGGTTTCGTCATCGTCGGCGTGGCCACCCGCCCCCTGCGCAAGGTCGCCGCCACCGCCACCCGCGTCTCCGAACTCCCCCTGCACACCGGCGAGGTGAACCTCAGCGAGCGGGTCCCGGAGTCGGAGTGCGACCCGCACACCGAGGTCGGCCAGGTCGGCGCCGCGCTCAACCGGATGCTCGACCATGTGCACGGCGCCCTGCACTCCCGCCAGCAGAGCGAGACGCGGGTACGGCAGTTCGTCGCCGACGCCAGTCACGAGCTGCGGACTCCGCTCGCCTCCATCCGCGGCTACGCCGAGCTGACCCGGCGCGGACGGGAGCAGGTCGGGCCCGACACCCGGCACGCGCTGGGGCGGATCGAGTCCGAGGCCGGACGGATGACCCTCCTGGTGGAGGATCTGCTGCTGCTCGCCCGGCTGGACGCCGGCCGGCCGCTGCAGTTCGAGCAGAGCGACCTCATCCCGCTCGTCGTGGACACCATCAGCGACGCCCGCGCGGCCGGCATGGACCACAACTGGCGGCTCGACCTGCCCGACGAGCCCGCGCTCGTGTCCGCGGACGCGGCCCGGCTGCAGCAGGTGCTCGTCAACCTGCTCGGCAACGCCCGCAACCACACCCCGCCGGGTACGACCGTCACCGCGCGCGTGCAGCGGCGCGGTCCCTGGATGTGCATCGACGTCGAGGACAACGGGCAGGGGATTCCGCCCGAACTGCTCCCGCACGTCTTCGAGCGGTTCGCACGCGGGGACTCCGCGCGCTCCCGCACCACCGGCTCCACCGGGCTCGGCCTCGCCATCGTGCAGGCCGTCGCGGCCGCGCACGGCGGCGCCGTGACCGTGGACAGCGGGCCCGGACGCACCGTGTTCACGGTGCATCTGCCGGCGCTCGCCCCGCAGCCGGAAATGAGCTGGCAACAGCACTCACAGGCACAGCACAGTGCCACCACATGGGTGCAACAGGGCGCCTGACGAAAGTCGGTTCCATGCGAACCGACTCTTCTCCCGGCACCCTGCCGGCGCGGGAGCACCTCCCGGCCGGAAACGCCGGTACGCCTGTCCTGGACGTAGTGATCCCCGTCTACAACGAGGAGAAGGACCTCCAGCCGTGCGTGCTCAGACTGCACGATCACCTCAGGCGCACCTTCCCGTACGCCTTCCGCATCACGATCGCGGACAACGCGTCCACGGACGGCACCCCGCTGGTGGCGGCGCGGCTGGAGGCGGAGATCCGCGAGGTCGCCAACTTCCGGCTGGAGCAGAAGGGCCGCGGACGCGCCCTGCGGACCGTGTGGTCGGCGTCCGAGGCGCCGATCCTCGCGTACATGGACGTCGACCTGTCCACCGACCTCAACGCCCTGCTGCCGCTGGTGGCACCCCTGATCTCGGGCCACTCGGACCTCGCGATCGGCTCCCGGCTCGCCCGTACCTCCCGGGTCGTGCGCGGCCCCAAGCGTGAGTTCATCAGCCGGGCCTACAACATGATCCTGCGCGGCTCGCTGCAGGCCCGCTTCTCGGACGCGCAGTGCGGCTTCAAGGCCATCCGGCGCGATGTCGCCCAAGTGCTGCTGCCGCTTGTGGAGGACACCGGCTGGTTCTTCGACACCGAGATGCTGGTGCTCGCCGAGCGGGCGGGGCTCAGGATCCACGAGGTGCCGGTCGACTGGGTCGACGACCCCGACTCCACCGTGCACATCGTCAAGACGGCCACCGACGACCTCAAGGGCGTGTGGCGCATCGGCAAGGCACTGGCTGGTGGTTCGCTGCCGCTGGACCGGCTCACCCGGCCCTTCGGCGACGACCCGCGCGATCGCGACATCCAGGACGTGCCGGGGGGCCTGGCCCGCCAGCTCGTCGGGTTCTGTGTGGTCGGCGGCCTGTCGACGCTCTTCTACCTCGTGCTCTACAGCGTCTTCCGGCAGTTCTCCGGCTCGCAGGTCGCCAACGCGCTCGCCCTGCTGGTCTCGGCGATCGCCAACACGGCCGCCAACCGCCGGCTGACCTTCGGGGTGCGTGGCCGGGGCGGCGCCGTCCGGCACCAGGCGCAGGGCCTGGTCGTCTTCGGTATCGGACTCGCCCTGACCAGTGGCTCCCTGGCCGCCCTGAACGCGGCCACCGGCGACCCGGCGCACTCCACCGAGCTGGCGGTGCTCATCGCCGCCAACCTCGCGGCGACCGTCCTGCGCTTCCTGCTCTTCCGCGCCTGGGTGTTCCCGGACCGCCGGGAGTCCGGCCGGGAATCGACGGTGGTGGCGGCACACCACCCGTCCTCGCCCACCTACAGCACGACGGCTCCGTACGCACCGCTCCCGCAGCGCCCGGTGCCGTACCAGCAGCCGTACCAGACCACCCAGGTCCGCGCCGGTGAAGCCGCGGACGGCAGCTGGAGGGACGTCACCATGCGGCTGCAGCCGGTGCGCCCTCACGACACCGACCCGGGGGAGCCCCGATGACCACCCACTACGACCGGCCGGCCACCCAGCAGGACAGCCCCGGCGACTGGGGCCCGCCGCCGACCGCTCCCCCGCAGGCCGGTGAGCCGCGGCAGCCCGTCGTACGGAGACTGTGGCGCGGCCGCCCCGAGGACCCGCGCTGGGCACGCCCGGCTTTCCTCGGCCTGCTCGCCCTCACCCTGGTCACCTACCTGTACAACCTGAGCGCCTCCGGCTACGCCAACTCCTTCTACTCGGCGGCCGTCCAGGCGGGCAGCAAGTCCTGGAAGGCGTTCTTCTTCGGCTCGCTGGACGCGGGCAACGCCATCACCGTCGACAAGCCCTCGGCCTTCATGTGGCCGATGGAGCTGTCGGTGCGGATCTTCGGCCTGAACTCGTGGGCGATCCTCACCCCCGAGGTCCTCATGGGCGTCGGCACGGTGGCGGTCGTGTACGCGGGTGTACGGCGCCGGTTCAGCCCCGCGGCCGGACTGATCGCGGGCGCGGTGCTCGCGCTCACCCCCGTCGCGGCGCTGATGTTCCGGTTCAACAACCCGGACGCGCTGCTGGCCCTGCTGATGGCGCTGGCCTGCTACTTCGTCGTGCGTGCCGTCGAGGACGGGCGGACCGGGTGGCTGGTGTGGGCGGGTGCCGCGATCGGCTTCGCGTTCCTCGCCAAGACCCTGCAGGCCTTCCTGATCCTGCCGCCGCTGGCCGTCGTGTACGCGGTCTGCGGTCCGGTGAGGCTGCGCAAGCGGCTGGTGCAGCTGGGCCTGGCGACCGTCGCGCTCGTCGTGGCCGGCGGCTGGTGGGTCGCGATCGTCGAGCTGTGGCCGGCCTCCTCCCGCCCCTACATCGGCGGTTCGCAGAACGACAGCTTCCTGGAGCTGACCTTCGGCTACAACGGCCTCGGCCGGATCAACGGCGACGAGACCGGCAGCGTCGGCGGCGGCAACGGCTCCGGCCGCTGGGGCGCCACCGGCTGGGACCGGATGTTCAGCTCCGAGATCGGCAGCCAGATCTCCTGGCTGCTCCCGGCCGCGCTCATCCTGCTGGCCGCGGGTCTGTGGGCGACCCGCAGGGCACGCCGTACGTCCGCCACGCGCGCCTCGTTCCTGGTGTGGGGCGGCTCGCTGCTGATCACCATGGTGGTCTTCAGCTACATGGCGGGCATCTTCCACCAGTACTACACGGTGGCCCTCGCCCCCTACATCGCGGCCGTCACCGGCATGGGCGCCGGGCTGCTGTGGGAGAAGCGGAAGGAGACCTGGGCGTCGCTCACGCTCGCCGCCGCCGTGGTGGCCGCGGCCGCCTGGGGCTACGTCCTGCTCAACCGCACCTCCGGTTACCTGCCCTGGCTGAAGTGGCTGGTCCTGATCGGCGGGCTCGCGGCCGCGCTCGGACTGGTCTTCGCCGGCCGGATCTCGCGCCGGCTCGCCCTCGGTGCGGCGGCGGTGGGCCTGGTGGCCGCGCTGGCCGGTCCGACGGCGTACACCCTCAGCACGGTGAACTCCGCGCACACCGGCTCCATCCCGACGGCCGGCCCGGCGGGCGCGAGCATGATGGGCTTCGGCGGCGGACGTCCGGGCGGCGGCAACGGCGGCGGGACGGGCGGCGGCTTCGGCGGCGGAATGCCGGGCCGGCAGGGCCAGCAGGGCCAGCAGGGCCAGCAGAACGGCAACGGGAGCATGCCGGGCGGCCAGGGCCAGGGCTTCCCCGGCGGTGGCATGCCCGGCCGGAACGGCAACAGCCAGGGGCAGGGCCAGAGTCAGGGCCAGGGCCGGCAGAACGGCAACGGCTTCCCGGGCGGCGGCCTGCTGGGCGAAGGCGGCCGTATGGGCGCCGGCGGTGGCGCCGGCGGCCTGCTGAACGGCGCGAACGTCAGCTCCGCGGCCAAGAAGGTGCTGGAGAAGGACGCGGACCAGTACACCTGGGTCGCCGCCTCCATCGGCTCCCAGAACGCCGCGAGCTACCAGTTGGCCACCGGTGACCCGGTGATGGCGATCGGCGGCTTCAACGGCACCGACCCGTCCCCGACGCCGGCCCAGTTCAAGAAGTACGTGGCGGACGGAAAGATCCACTACTTCATCGCCGGCGGCGGTATGGGCGGTGCCATGGGCGGCAGCAACAGCGGTACCTCGTCCCGGATCACCTCGTGGGTCGAGAGCAACTTCAAGAAGGTGACGGTCGGTTCGGCCACCTTCTACGACCTCACCCAGAAGGCCGGTGACTGAGCGGGCCGGTAGCGGACGGAAACGTGCTGTGCACCGTATGGCGACGCCCATACGGTGCACAGCACGTCCGTTTCCCAAGGATGCTGGTCGCGGGGCTCGCCCCTCGGGCCGGCCGCACATCTAGCATCTTGAAGGGGGCCGCAGTGCGAGAAAGGTGCGTCGATGGCGAAGGGCGATGCGCGGTCGGCGCGGGCCAGCGTGTGGTTGGAGGGGAAGGCGCGGCGTGGTGGGCGCAGCGCGCAGCCCTCGGGGCTCGACCGGGAGCGGATCACCGCCGTGAGCGTGCGGCTGCTGGACGCCGAGGGGCTGGCGAAGTTCTCCATGCGGCGGCTCGCCGGTGAGCTGAACGTCACCGCGATGTCCCTGTACTGGTACGTCGACACCAAGGACGATCTGCTCGAACTCGCCCTGGACGCGGCCTACGGCGAGCTGCTGCTGCCCGTGTCGGAGGACACCGCCGGCTGGCGGGAGCAGCTGCGGGCGCTGGCCGCCGAGTACCGGGCGCTGCTGGTGCGCCATCCCTGGATGTCGCCGCTGGCCGGCCGGTACCTCAACATCGGCCCCGAGTCGCTCGCCTTCTCGCGCAGTGTGCAGCGGGTCGTCCGGCGCACGGGGCTGCCCGCGCACCGGGTGACGAGCGCCATCTCGGCCGTGTTCCAGTTCGTGTACGGCTACGGCACGCTGGAGGGCCACTTCCTGTCCCGGATCGCCGACTCCGGCCTGCCCCCGGACGACTACTTCCAGCAGGCCATGAGCTCGGCCCGGCAGGACCCCGAGGCCGCGGACTACCTCCAGGAGACCAAGGAGATCATGGACGCCCGCGGCGGCGACACGGTCGCCGAGATGATGGACCGTGACTTCACCTTCGCCCTGGACCTGCTGGTGGCCGGGATCGAGGCGATGGTCGAGCGCGGCTGACTACTCCGAGACCAGCCGCGCAGGGAACCCACCGGTCGCCACCGGCCCCCACCGCTCCGGGGTGACCCGGATGATCGACTTGCCCTGCTTGATCATGGCCGTTCGGTACTCGTCCCAGTCGGGGTGCTCGCCGGCGATGTTGCGGTAGTACTCGACCAGGGGTTCCACCGAGTCGGGGGCGTCGACGACCTCGGCGGTGCCGTCGATCTGGACCCAGGGGCCGTTCCACTCGTCGCTCAGGACGATCAGGCTGACCCGAGGGTCGCGCCTGGCGTTACGGGTCTTGGCGCGCTCGGGGTAGGTGGAGACGACGATCCGGCCCGAGTCGTCCACCCCGCAGGTCAGCGGGGAGCCCTGGGGGCTGCCGTCGGTGCGGCGGGTGAGCAGGATGGCGCGGTGGCGGGGGCGTACGAAGTCCAGCAGTTCGGCCTGCGAGACCTGGGTGTTCGTCGCGATGTCGGGTGCCATGGGCGCAGCCTAGAGCGACCGGGGCCCGGTGAGCCTGACCCTGCCGGGCTCAGGCTCACCGGCGCGCCTCAGACGGCGGGCAGTGCGTCGCCCTGCACCGCCTGGATGTCCAGCTCGACCTTGAGGGTCGTGCCGATGGCGGCGATGCCCGCCTGGAGGACCTGGTTGTAGTTCATCGCGAAGTCCTCGCGGTGGAGTTCGGTGGTGGCGCGGAAGGCGGCGCGGGTGCCGCCCCACGGGTCGGCGCCGGTGCCGAGGTAGGCCAGGTCCAGATCGACCGGCCGTACGACTCCGTGCATCGCCAGCTCGCCGTGGACCGTCCAGCGGTCCGGGCCGGCCTGGGCCAGTGCGGTGGAGCGGAAGGCGATCTCCGGGTGCCGCTCGACGTCGAGGAAGTCGGCGGACCGCAGGTGCGTGTCGCGCATCCCGTTGCCCGTGTCGACGGAGGCCGCCCGGATCACCGCTTCCACGCGGGACCTGGTGACGTCGTCGGGGGCGATCTCGATGGATCCGCCGAACTCCGTGAACCGGCCGTGCACGCTGGAGATGCCCAGGTGCTGGGCGACGGCGGCGACGGAGGAGTGCACCGGGTCGATGGTCCAGAGGCCGGGCGGGGGCAGTTCGGTGCCGCCCTGCCGGGCCAGGGTCACCGTGCCGACCTCGGCCCGGCCGCTCGCGGTGACGATCGCGCTGGAGGCGGCGGGCGCGTACCCGACGGCGGTCACGATCACCGTGTACGCCCCCGGCGCCAGCCCGTTGGCGTCCCGTACGGCACCCTCGGCGTCCGCCTCGGCCCGCAGCACCTGCGTACCGGTCATGTCGGTCACCGTGACGACCGCGTGCGACACGGCCCATCCGTCCCGGGTGCGGATCCTCGCGGTCAGTCCCATCCCGTTTTCTCCCTGCAAGGAATGACAAAGGCTTACAAATTGGTCGCATGAAACCGGCCCGTGGCGCGCGCATGGCGGTGCGCGCACCACGGGCCGGGGTCGAACTACTCGCCGAGGTGGGCGAGTTCGATGTCGTGGCCGTCGACTCCGGTGCCGGAGACGGTCAGGGCGGTGGCCGCCGGCGGGTAGCCCGTCGCGATGACGGTGTACTCGCCGTTGTCCAGGTCGGCGAAGGCGTACGCCCCGTCCGTCCCGGTGGTGGCGGTGCCGACCACGTTGCCCGCCGCGTCCACGAGGGTGACCCGGGCGTCGGCCAGCGGGCCGTGCGGGGCCCGCACGACACCCTGCAGCTGGGCGCCGGCGTCCAGGGCGAGCTCGATCCGGGTGACGCCGGCGGCGCCGATCTCGACCGGCAGGGCGCGCGGACGGAACCCGGCCGCGTTCACCGCGACGGTCACCACGCCCGGCACCAGCTCGGTGAAGGCGAACTCGCCCTGCTCACCGCTGGCCGCGGTGGCCAGCAGGTCCCCGCGCACATCGGTGACGATCACCATCGCGTCCTTGACCGGCAGCGCGCTCCCGGCCGCCCGGACCACACCGCTCAGCCCGCTGGTGCCGCTGAGCAGGATGTCGTACGACAGCGGCTCCTCGCCCACCACGATCGTGGAGGCCTGCGGCTGGTAGCCGTCGGCGGAGGCGATCAGCACGTACGAGCCCGTGCCCGGTGCGCTCAGCCCGTACGAACCGTCGGGCCGGGCGACCGCGCGGCCCAGCTGGCGGCCGCCGAGAGAGATCAGGGTGACCGCGGCCTGCGGGACCGGGGCGCTCTCGGCGCCGCGGACGAAGCCGTGGACCGGGGTGCCGCCGGAGGCCGGCTCGTCGGGGGCGGGCAGGGTGGCGACGGCGGTGAACTGATCGGTGGGGGCGGCTTCCGTACCGTCCTGCGGGTGCACGACCGGGGCGGCCCAGCTGGGCACCTTCTCCTCGGCGGGGGCGGTCTGCGCGACGGCGGCGGCGGGGGTCTCGGCCTTGGCCTCGGCGGCCTGGGCCAGGGCGCCCGTCGTGCGCAGCGGGACCTCCTTGATGAACAGGGTGACCAGGAAGGCGAGGAAGGCGATCGGCGCGACGTACAGGAAGATGTCGGCGATGCCGTGCCCGTAGGCACCCTCCAGCCAGGCGCGGATGTGCGCGGGCAGCAGGTCCATGTCCGGCAGCTGACCGGAGCCGCTGGCCTTGGCGGCCGCCAGCTGCTCCTTGGGGCTCAGCCGGCCGATCGTGTCCTTGGCGTAGTGGGTGATCCGGGTCGACATCACGGAGCCGAGCGCCGAGACACCCACCGCGCCGCCGAGGGAGCGGAAGAAGGTGACGACCGAGCTGGCGGCGCCGAGTTCGTGCGGGGCGACCTGGTTCTGGGTGGACAGGACCAGGTTCTGCATCATCATGCCGATGCCGAGGCCCATGACCGCCATGAAGATCGCGATCTTCCAGTAGTCGGTGTCGTACCGCATGGTGCCGAGCAGACCCAGACCGGCCGTCAGCAGCACACCGCCGGTGACCAGCCAGGCCTTCCACTTGCCGGTCTTGGTGATGACCTGGCCGGAGACGGTGGAGGAGACGAACAGACCGGCGATCATCGGGATCGTCATGACACCGGACATCGTCGGGGACTTGTCGCGGGCCAGCTGGAAGTACTGGCTGAAGAACACCGTGCCGGCGAACATCGCGATGCCGACGAAGAGGGAGGCGACCGAGGCCAGCGCGATGGTGCGGTTCTTGAAGAGGCGCAGCGGGATGATCGGCTCGCTGGCCTTCGTCTCGACGAAGAGGAAGATCAGCGCGAGCAGGAGCGCGCCGCCGACCATCGTGTAGGTCTGCCAGGACAGCCAGTCGTACTTGTCGTCGGCGAAGGTGACCCAGACCAGCAGCAGGCTGACGGCGGCGGTGATGAAGAAGGCGCCGGTCCAGTCGACCTTGACCTTGCGCTTGGTCTCCGGCAGGTGCAGCGTCTTCTGCAGCACGAGCAGCGCGATCAGCGCGAAGGGGATACCGACGAACAGGCAGTAGCGCCAGCCGAGCCAGTCGGCGTCGGTGATGACACCGCCGACGAGCGGGCCGCCGACGGTGGCGACGGCGAAGGTCGCGCCGAGGTAGCCGGAGTACCGGCCGCGCTCACGCGGGGAGATCATCGCGGCCATGATGATCTGGGCCAGCGCGGTCAGACCGCCGGCACCGAGGCCCTGGATGACCCGGGCGCCGATCAGCATGCCCGGGTTCTGTGCCAGACCGGCGACGATCGAGCCCGCGATGTAGATGACCAGGGCTATCTGGACGAGCGCCTTCTTGCTGACCAGGTCGGCGAGCTTGCCCCAGAGCGGGGTCGAGGCGGTCATCGCCAGCAGCGCGGCCGTGACGACCCAGGTGTAGGCGCTCTGTCCGCCGCCGAGGTCCTGGATGATCTCGGGCAGGGCGTTGGAGACGATGGTGGAGGACAGGATGGCGGCGAACATGCCGAGCAGCAGCCCGGAGAGCGCCTCCATGATCTGCCGGTGGGACATCGGGGCGTGCCCGGAGGCGCCTTGGGAGCCTCCCCCGTGCTTGGCGTGAGCCCGCACACCGGCTGGTGTGGTCGTTGCCATGGGCTTCCTTCTCTTACGTGCTTGCGGGTGTACGGGTGATCTCTTCGACTACGGGTGCGGGCAGCCGTGGCGGGGCGGACCGGCAGTCGCCGAAGCTGGCGCGCAGGCGCGTCATCAGCCGGATGAGCTGGCCGACCTCCTCGTCGGTCCAGTCGCTCAGCCGGTCGGCGAGCAGATGGGTGGTCCGCCGGGACAGCTCGTCGAGCTGCTCCAGGCCCGTGGGCGTCAGGCGCAGGATGCGCGAGCGCTTGTCCGCGGGGTCCGGTGACCGCTCGATCCAGCCGCGTGCGGCGACGTGCGCGACATGGCGGCTGGTGACCGACATGTCCACGGCGAGCAGCTCGGCGAGCTTGCTCATGCGCATGTCGCCGTGGCGACCGAGCAGGGTCAGCACGGCGGCCGAGCCGGCCGGGCACTCGGGCGGCAGGATCCGCCCCATGTCCCGTTTCACGGCTCCGACGGCACTGAGCTGACGCGCCAGCTCTTCGTACTGCGCCTGCCCGGCCATCACACCTCCCGTATTCGTTGCTTGGGGCAACCATAGATCTGTTGGTTGCTGCAGGCAAGCAAATCGGGGTGGGTTGGCGCAAAAACTTGGCAAAGACAAGTATTGCAACCGTAAATACGCAGGTGGGGGCGGGTGGCCTGCCCCCCTCTGTCCTGGTGGCCCCGCACTTGGGCCGGCCACCTGGATTCGCTAGTGTCTCGGGCCATGGCTAACACCCAGGGCCCCCAGGGCAACTACGACCCCGCCGGCAGCACCCAGATGTTCCGCGCGTTCGTCGACGAGGCTCCCCAGGGAGGCCGGCAGCAGGCGGCCACCTCCTCCGGCCCGCGCATCGGCCTGATCATCGGCGTCGTCGTCGCCGTGGCGGTCGTCGCCGCGGTGGCCTGGCTGGCGATCAAGTAAGGGCGCGACCCCGGGCAGGGGTCACTCGTGCCACTGGACGGACACGTCCCGCGTCTCGATGTGCATGCCCAGCGGGACGCGCCACGCGTCGACGCACACCGTCCAGGTGTGGTCCGTGCGCGCCCTCGGTCCGATCGGTACGGGGAGGTCCACGGTCGACTCGACCGTCCCCCAGTCGATGCCGAGTGCGCCGATGATGTGCGTCCCGAACGTCACCGTGCCCGAACGCACCGCCGTCCCGCCGGAGTTGTGAAAGCCGACGGTCACCTTCTCGCACCAGCGCTGGTCCGTGTCCTTGCGCGAGGGGTCGCCCCAGCTGAGGTCGGCGGGCGCGGGAGGCTCGGTGCGGCTGGGGGCCGGGGTGAGGGACGACGGCTGCTCCGGGGCGGTCGTGCCCCTGCCGGTGGTGCCGGGTGAGGTGTCCGCGGGGTCGGGTGTGGCGCTCTCGTCGGCCGACGGGGTGCTCGGCAGGGCCGCATCGGAGGGCGGATCCGAAGGGACCGCGTTCGATGGTGAGTTGGGGGGTGCGTCCGGCCCGTCCAGCGGGACCATCCGTACCGCTCCCGTCGGCGCCCCCGGCGAACCTGCCGGGCTCGGTACGCCGCCCACTGCCACGTATCCGTCCCGGCTGCCGCCCCCGCACGCGGCCAGGGCCACGCCCAGGCACACGACGGCCGCCGACGCTGCCGTGACGGCGCCTCGGCGGCCCTGTGTCCATGTCGTCGTACGAAGCGTCCGGGTGCGAAGCATCCGGCCATGGTGGCTGACGCTCCGTCAGATAGGAAGCCTCAGTCGGAGATGAGCCCCTCGCGCAGCTGGGCCAGGGTCCGGGTCAGCAGGCGGGAGACGTGCATCTGGGAGATGCCGACCTCCTCGCCGATCTGGGACTGGGTCATGTTGGCGAAGAAGCGCAGCATGATGATCCGGCGCTCCCGGGGCGGCAGCTTGGCCAGCAGGGGCTTGAGGGACTCGCGGTACTCCACGCCCTCCAGCGCGGTGTCCTCGTACCCGAGCCGGTCGGCCAGGGAGCCCTCGCCGCCGTCGTCCTCGGGGGCCGGGGAGTCGAGCGAGGAGGCGGTGTAGGCGTTGCCGACCGCGAGGCCGTCGACCACGTCCTCCTCGGAGACGCCGAGGACCGCGGCCAGTTCGGTCACCGTCGGGGAGCGGTCCAGCTTCTGGGACAGCTCGTCGCTGGCCTTGGTGAGGGCCAGCCGCAGCTCCTGGAGCCGGCGCGGGACCCGCACCGACCACGAGGTGTCGCGGAAGAAGCGCTTGATCTCGCCCACGACCGTCGGCATCGCGAACGTCGGGAACTCCACGCCCCGTTCGCAGTCGAAGCGGTCGATCGCCTTGATCAGGCCGATGGTGCCGACCTGGACGATGTCCTCCATCGGTTCGTTGCGCGAGCGGAAGCGGGCCGCCGCGTAGCGCACGAGCGGGAGGTTCAGCTCGATCAGGGTGTCCCGGACGTAGGCGCGCTCGGGGCTGTTCTCGTCGAGTGCGGCGAGCCGCAGGAACAGGGAGCGGGACAGGGTGCGGGTATCGATGTCCGCCGTGGCCGGGACGGCCGGAGCGGCATCGGGGGCCTGGACGGGCGGGGCCGGCACGGTCTCGAGTGACGTGGCGTCGTCGAGCACGTCGATGGCGTCGAGCTGCTTGGGCGCTGCCTCGCTCGTGGGCGTGAGCACCTTCGAGCTGCCCTGGTCTGCGGACATGCCACCCCCTTTGGGTCGCGGGACGGTCGCGGCGGCGATGCCTTTCGAGCAACGCAGCCTTCACCTGAATACCGGAGCCGGAGGTCCGGCAAACGCGCTTCCCGCAGAATGTCACATGTCGGCAACACGCTGTAGTGACATGTCGACATGTGAGTTGTGAATCGGCCCTGGAAAGAAGGGGTCTGACGGATTTTCGGCGCACAACTGTCGGGAACCGCCCTGGTGAGCGATTCGCTCTCGCCGGTTACCTGTCGATCCTGCTTGCGAACCGGTGCGAGCTGGTGTGTTCCGGTCCGTGCGCCCGTGCGCCGGTTATGCCTCGATCCGATTCGCGGAACGCAGCCGCTGGAAGCTACGCGCGAGTAGCCGGGAGACGTGCATCTGGGACACACCGAGTTCCGCGCTGATCTGAGACTGAGTGAGATTGCTGTAGTAGCGCAGAAGAAGGATTCTCTGTTCGCGTTCGGGGAGTTGGACGAGGAGATGGCGGACCAGGTCGCGGTGTTCCACGCCGTCCAGGGCCGGGTCCTCGTAGCCGATGCGGTCCAGCAGGCCTGGCATCCCGTCGCCCTCCTGTGCGGCCTCCAGAGAGGTCGCGTGGTACGACCGCCCGGCCTCGATGCAGGAGAGCACCTCGTCCTCGGTGATCCGCAGGCGCTCGGCGATCTCGGCGGTCGACGGCTGTCGTCCGAAGGCCGTGGTGAGGTCCTCGGTGGCGCTGTTGACCTGCACCCACAGCTCGTGCAGCCGGCGCGGTACGTGGACCGTGCGGACGTTGTCCCGGAAGTACCGCTTGATCTCGCCGACGACGGTCGGCATCGCGAAGGTCGGGAACTGCACGCCCCGGTCGGGGTCGAAGCGGTCGATGGCGTTGATCAGGCCGATGGTGCCGACCTGGATGACGTCCTCCATCGGCTCGTTGCGCGAGCGGAAGCGGGCGGCCGCGTAGCGCACGAGCGGGAGGTTCGCCTCGATGAGCGCTCCGCGTACGCGGTTGTGCTCCGGGGTGCCCGGCGTGAGGTCCTTCAGCTCGCCGAAGAGCACCTGGGTCAGGGCGCGGGTGTCGGCGCCGCGGCGTTTCTCGGGGGCGGGAGGGGCTGTGGCGGGGCCGGGAGGGGCTGTGGCGGGGCCGGGGGGAGCGGCGGCGGGGGCTGGGGCGGGCGCCTCGTCCTGGGGCGGCGCAGTACTGGCCGACACGGTCAACGCCACCTCTTCATCGGTCAATCATCCGTCAAAAGCGGTCATAGCATCACAAGACATGTGCACTGTGTGCAAGCACCGGATAACACCGTGTTGTGGTCAGACAGCGCCAAGTTGGGTCACAAGACGCACGAAAGCCCCCCGCCGTTCCCGGCGGAGGGCTCCCGGAGCGAGGGGCTCAGAACTCGTAGTCGGCGATCACCCACGTGGCGAACTCCCGCCACAGTGCGACACCCGCCTGATGGGCCGGGTGCTCCAGGTAGCGCTTGAGTGCGTCCGTGTCCTCGACCGCCGAGTTGATCGCGAAGTCGTAGGCGATCGGCCGGTCGCTGATGCTCCAGGCGCACTCCCAGAAGCGCAGCTCCTCGATCCGGCCGCCGAGCGCCCGGAAGGCGGCGACGCCCTCGACGACCCGCGGATCGTCGCGCTCGACGCCCTCGTTGAGCTTGAAGAGGACCAGGTGGCGGATCATGGGGTGTACCTCAGCTCTCTCGGCTTTCCGCTCAGCTCTTTGCTCCGTTGGCGATCCAGGTCATGAAGTCGCCTATGGCCTTGGCCGCGTCCGATATGCCCTCGAAGGCTATCTGGACGTAGTCGGCCGCCCTGGCCGGATCCGTGATGATCACGTACAGCGCGAAGACCACGAGCACGTACACGGCGATCTTCTTGGCGTTCACCGTCACCGCGGCCTCCCCTGTGCCTGTGTGCCCCGTGGGACCCCTGTTGCCGGCGGCGAGTGTAACCTTCACGCCCCGGTCGGGGACCAACGGCCCGCCCGCCGAGGTTCATTGCCGGGCCCCTGCCCGGTCATGCACGAAGGGCCCCGTCTCGCGACGGGGCCCTTCTACAGCGGTAGCGGAGGGATTTGAACCCTCGGTGACTTGCGCCACACTCGCTTTCGAGGCGAGCTCCTTCGGCCGCTCGGACACGCTACCGAGGGAGACCTTACAGCAAGGTGGGGCATGGTTTGAAATCGGTATTCAGCGGCCCCGGAAAAACTCCGTGAGCATCCGGGCACAGTCCTCGGCCAGGACGCCCTCGATCACCTCGGGCCGGTGATTGAGCCGCCGGTCGCGTACGACGTCCCAGAGGGAGCCGGCCGCCCCGGCCTTGTCGTCGCGGGCGCCGTAGACCACCCGGTCCACGCGGGACTGCACGAGCGCGCCCGCGCACATCGTGCAGGGTTCCAGGGTGACCACCAGCGTGCAGCCGGTCAGCCGCCAGTCGCCCGCCCGTCGCCCACCACCACCCTTGCCGGAGGCGCTTCGCGCCGCAGAATCTCTCAAACTCGCGGCAGCCTGCCGGATCGCAAGGACCTCCGCGTGGGCCGTGGGGTCGCCGGTGGCCTCGCGCTCGTTGTGCCCGGCCCCGAGCACCGTCGTACCGTCCGGGGACAGCACGACGGCGCCGACGGGGACGTCCCCGCCCCGGACGGCCAGCTCGGCCTCGTCCAGGGCGAGCCGCATCGCGGCCCGCCAGCGGTCGCGTACCGGGTCCGGCGCGCCTTCCGTGTGCGAAGCGGTCAGCGGACGGTCTCCAGCACCTCCGAGGCGCCCAGGGCCTCGGCGATCTCGGCCAGCGCCTCGTTCGGGTCCAGGCCGCGCAGTTCCTTCTCGCTGACGCCCAGGTCGTCGAGGATGCTGCCGTCGCCCACCGGGCCGTGCGGCACCGCGCCGGCGGCGGCGGTCTCCTCGTCGTCGTCCTCGTCCTCGGACTCGCCGTCCTCGGTGCCGTCGAGGTCCAGGGAGTCCAGGTCGGTGCCGTCGTCGGCGCCGGGCTCCCGGCCGAGCAGCTCGTCGGTGAGCAGCAGCTCACCGTAGGCGCTGCGGGCGGCGGCGGCCGCGTCGGAGACGAAGATGCGAGGGTCCTCCTCGCCGTCCACGCGGACGAGACCGAACCAGGAGTCCTCCTGTTCGATCAGGACGAACACCGTGTCCTCGTCGGGAGTGGCTTCCCGGGCCAGGTCGGCCAGATCCGACAGGGTCTCCACATCGTCGAGCTCTGTGTCGCTCGCTTCCCACCCGTCTTCGGTGCGCGCGAGCAGTGCGGCGAAGTACACCGTGACTCTCCCACTGGTCTTAGGCGTGCCGGTTGGGGGTCCCCCCGGCGGAGGTTCTGGGCGGAGAGAGCTGTGCTCCGAGCCCCGCCCACTCGGAATCGTGGCAGAAACAAGGCGTTCAGGGGACGTCTTCGGCTCCCTGTGTCTGGCTGTTTTGATCGTGTGTCCGCATCCCGGGGGAAAAGGACTCACCAGCGCACTCGTTGCCGCCACCTGCGGATCGTACGCGGCTTTTCCGAGCGCCCACGCACGCCCACCGCCCAATCGCCGGAGCGGGCACGGATCTTCCTCACCCGGATCTCACCTTGACGTCGCCCGTTCACCGGGATCCGCCTACCAGCGGAAGGTCCGCATGCGCATGGCGTGGCGCAGTCGGGCGGCCTTGGCGCGTCGGGGCTGGACGCGTTCGCGCAGCGCGCGGGCCTCGGCGAGTTCGCGCAGGAACTGGGCGCGGCGACGCCGGCGCTCGGTGTCGGTCTCGGGCTGATCCGGCCCGACGGCGTCCTTGGCGGCGTCGGTCTTGCGGTCAGGCAGGTCAGGCACAGTCACACCACCCCCGGTCCGTCCCTCCCACTTTCCCTCGGACGGGCGGTTTGATGCCAGAGCGAGGGGCCACCGAGCGCGGTTACTGTTAGGGACATGCGTCTCCACGTCGTCGACCACCCCCTGGTCGCCCACAAGCTCACCACGCTGCGCGACCAGCGCACCGACTCCGCGACCTTCCGGCGACTCGCCGACGAACTGGTCACCCTGCTCGCCTACGAGGCCACGCGGGACGTGCGCACCGAGCAGGTCGACCTCCAGACGCCGGTCGCCCGGACCAGCGGCGTCAAGCTCGCCCGCCCGCGTCCGCTGGTCGTGCCGATCCTGCGCGCCGGTCTCGGCATGCTGGACGGCATGGTCCGGCTGCTGCCGACCGCCGAGGTGGGCTTCCTGGGCATGATCCGCAACGAGGAGACGCTGCAGGCCTCCACGTACGCCTCGCGCATGCCTGAGGACCTCTCGGGCCGCCAGGTGTACGTGCTGGACCCGATGCTGGCCACCGGCGGCACGCTGGTCGCGGCCATCCAGGAGCTGATCAAGCGCGGTGCGGACGATGTGACCGCGGTGGTCCTGCTCGCCGCGCCCGAGGGCGTCGAGGTCATGGAGCGCGAGCTGGCGGGGACGCCGGTGACGGTCGTCACGGCGGCCGTCGACGACCACCTCAACGAGCACGGGTACATCGTGCCCGGGCTCGGGGACGCGGGGGACCGGCTCTACGGCGCGGCCGAGTAGGCGCTCCGCACGGGGCGCCGTAGGGGTGCGGTCGTGCCGGCGGCCGCTCGTCCGTCCGGCCGGTCGCGCCCACGTGGCGGGGCCGCATGTCGAAACGCGGCCCCGCGCCCCTCAGGGCGTTCCTCAGCAGCTCTTCTTCGTCGCGGCCGCCGGCTCGGGGCTGGTCAGTGCGGCCAGGGCCTGGTCGGCGGCCGTTCGCTGGGTGAGGGTCTTGAAGCCGTCACCGATGATCAGGTCGAGGTCGGTGCCCTTGCGGGCCGCGTCGGTGCGGTGCTCGGCGGCGGGCAGCTGGGTGGCGAGCACCGGCAGTGAGGTGTTCAGCGCGGAGGCGGGGCCGAGGAGTATCCCGGCGCCCTTGACCTTCTTGTCGAACTCCTTGGACGCGTTGCCCACGTCACCGATCTTGAAGCCCCGCTTCTTCAGCTCGTCCGCGGTGCTCTTGGCGAGCCCGGTGCGCGCGGTGGCGTTGTAGACGTTCACGGTGATCTCACCGGGCTTGGGCAGCGCCTTCACCTGGGCGGCGGCGGTACTCGCCTTCGTGCGGCAGTGCGACGTGGCGCCGGACGCCTCGGTCTTCTTGTCGCCGCCGGTGAAGACATCGATGAGCTGCAGCGTGCCCCAGCCGACCAGGCCGAGCACGGCGACGGACGCCACTACGGCGAACACGAGCCTGCCGCGTCGCCGGGGAGGGCGCATCCGAGGGTATTTGTCCCCCGTGATCCGGTACTGGCCGCCCATGCCGGGGGGAGTCAGCATGCTCATGAGCGCAGCGTAGTGCGCCTGAGCGGCGATGCCTATTAGATGATCAAAGACGCCGCTCAGCGGAACCCGAAAGGGTCAACGCCGTGTCGTGCCGCGGTCAGTCGAGTTCGAGCACGCGCGCGTGCAGCACCTGGCGCTGCTGGAGAGCGGCGCGGACCGCGCGGTGGAGGCCGTCCTCCAGGTACAGGTCGCCCTGCCACTTCACGACGTGCGCGAAGAGGTCGCCGTAGAACGTCGAGTCCTCGGCCAGCAGGGTCTCGAGGTCGAGTTGCCCCTTGGTCGTCACGAGCTGATCGAGGCGGACCGGGCGCGGCGCGACGTCCGCCCACTGCCGGGTGCTTTCCCGGCCGTGGTCGGGGTACGGCCGGCCGTTTCCGATGCGCTTGAAGATCACACGGAAAGCCTACCGGTCAAGACGTTCCGGGCGCAGCCTTCCGGCTCGGCTCGCGAGACCAAGTACGTGCGGACTGTAGCCAATATCGGTCAAAGGGGGTGGGTGTGATCTGGTTGCTGGCACATTCCCCCGATGAATGATCGAAAGACGGCTGTCGGGTGATCGTGCCGGAGGCGGCTGCGGTCGTCCGTGATGTGGTGCGCAGGATTCTCACCCGGAAGGGGGAAGAGGGACGCGGACATGAGGCGCCCAGGGGCGGAGGCGGTGGGCCGCCTCCGCCGACGCGCTTCAGCTGTCCCGCCGCTCCCGCGTGGGCTGCTGTGGTTTCTGTTCCTGGGTCTGGGGCTTGGGCGCACTGCGAGCCGCCTCCGCGCGCAGCAGGGCGCGCAGGACCGCGTACGGGTCTGTGGGCATGGTCGGTTCCTTGCGTCGAGCTGACTGTCCTGGGGGGCAGGGCACGGTCAGCAGCGCAGGACCACCGTCCGGAGCAGCGGCACGGCGTACGGGGGCCGGGGAACGGCGGGGCACGGGCGCAGCGCCGGGCGGACGGGCGCCGGCGGGTCGGGCAGCGGTGCGGTGCGCTCGGGCGCGTCGGTCTGGTGGAGGGCACGCGCGGGCGGCCGTAGCAGCGTGTCGAGGACGTCGTGCTCGGCGGTCTCGGCCGACACGGCCGGGGCGGGCGCCGCCTGCGCCTGCAGATGGGCGCAGGGCACCCACAGGGCGAGGAGCAGCACGAGCACCCGCAGCCAGGCACGGCTCCGGGTGGGGCTCGGGGTCCTGCTCACGGGGGTTCTCTGCCCGCCGGGCACCCGTACCGCAGCACCCGGCCCGCGAGATTCACCCGCTCGGCGTACCGAGGGGGTCACACCGTGCCGCACCACGGGGATCACACCGTGTGCGGAACCTGCCGGGCGCGGCCGCGGACGCGGAACGCGGTGACAGTCTCCACGACGCCGACGACCACCAGCCACCAGCCGCCGACCAGGGTCAGCACGGCGACCGACCTGAACGGCGAGTCGATCAGCACGATCCCGGCGACGAACGTGACGATCCCGAGGAAGATCTGCCAGCCCCGGGCGGGCATGCGCTTGTCGGAGGCGGCGGCCACGGTCTGGGTGATCCCGCGGATCACCCAGCTGATGCCGATCCACAGGGCGAGCAGCAGGATCGACTGCATGGGCCCGCGGAAGCAGAACAGGCCCAGCACGATCGACAGGGCGCCGCTGATGAAGGCGAGCACGCGCAGCGAGGTCGTCTTGTGGGTGCCGAAGGCGGAGACCAGCTGGAAGATGCCGCTGACGAGGAGGTAGACGCCGAACAGGACACCCACGACGACCAGGGAGGGGCCCGGCCAGATCAGTACCAGGATGCCCAGGACCAGCGAGACGATGCCGGCGAGCAGGACGACCTGCCAGGCGGCCCGGGACAGGGCGTGCAGGGGCCCCTCGAGGGGCGGCTCGGGCTCGTGGTGCGCCTGCGGGGCCCCACCCGCGTGGATGTTGCGGTCGTCGTACTCGCGACCCCAGGAGGGGTCACCGCTGGGTGCCTCGGTCATGCTCCATGCTTGGACCGCCCGCGCTCGTCCAGCCACCCGGGTGGGCCAGGTGGCTGAGCCGCCGCCCGGCCGAGCTCTACTTCCCGGCGGCCTTCGCGGTCTTGGCCGCGGCCTTCATCTCCTGCTTGTGGGCGCGCACCTTGGCCAGCGACTCGGGCCCGGTGATGTCGGCGACGGACCGGAAGGACTTCACCTCGCCGTAGGCCCCGGCGGCCTCCCGCCACCCCGTGGGTGCGACGCCCAGCTGCTTGCCGAGCAGCGCGAGGAAGATCTGCGCCTTCTGCTTGCCGAACCCGGGCAGGTCCTGGAGCCGCTTCAGCAGCTCCTTGGCGTCCGCGACGCCCTTCCAGACCTGCTCGGCGTCTCCGTCGTAGTGCTCGACGAGGTACTGGCACAGCTGCTGGATCCGCTTGGCCATCGAGCCCGGGTAGCGGTGCACCGCGGGCTTCCCGGAGAGCAGCGCGGCGAAGGCCTCCGGGTCCATGACGGCGATCTCGTGCGCGTCCAGGTCCTCGGCGCCCATCCGCCGGGCGATGGTCGCCGGCCCCTTGAACGCCCACTCCATCGGAACCTGCTGGTCGAGCAGCATGCCGGTCAGCGCGGCGAGCGGACTGCGCCCGAGCAGCGCGTCGGCCTCGGGGTCCTGGGCGAGATGCAGAGTGACGTCCATGGGTCGATGATCGCGCCTGCCGCGTCAGGACGCGCGCCAGTACCCCAGGGCGTGCACCCGGGTCTTCGGCAGGCCCAGTTCCTTGCGCACGTAGCCGGCCAGCGTGCGGGTGGTGGCCGTGTCGCAGGCGATCCAGACGTACGGGTCGGGGGTGCCGTCGAGTACGACGGGCAGCTCGGCGCGGACCCGGTCGGCGAGGTGGGCGCCCGCGTCGCGGCGGGGCACCTCGCGGATCTCGTGACGGGCCGGGTCGGCGTGGCGGGGTAGGCCGTCCAGGGTGCCCTCGAACCAGATCGTCGCCGGGGCGGAAGGCAGGGCGCCGAGCAGGGAGTTGATCGCGGGCAGCGAGGCCGGGTCGCCGATGGCGACGACGTGCGAGGGAGCGGGATCGGGACGTTGGAACCCGGTGCCCTGGACGGTCGCCTCGATGGTGTCCCCGGGCCGTGCGGCTCGCGCCCAGTCGGCGGCGCATCCGTCATGAAGGGCGAACTCCAGGCCGAAGGTGCCGGTCGCGGGGTCCGGGTCGACCAGGGTGTAGGCCCGCTGGTGCGGCCGGCCGGCGTCGGAGAACCACAGGCGTATCCACATCGTGGGGTGGACGCCGGTCGCGGCGAGCAGCCCGCCGTCGGTCAGCCGCAGCCGCCGGTAGTGCGGGGTGACGTCCTCGGCTTCGGTGACCGTGCACACGAAGTCCTTGGCGCGCAGCAGTCGTAGGACCGCTCCCTCCCAGCCCCGCCCCTGCCTCATCGCGTCTCCACCCCTCGCGTACGATTCCTGCACCGCAGACTTAGGCAAGGCTAACCTAAAGCGAAGGGCTGTCCCAGGGTGACCACCGAGACCTACCGCGACGCCTGGGGCATCCCCCACCTACGCGCTTCCGACGTCCGTGCCCTCGCCCACGCCCAGGGCCGTGTCACCGCCCTGGACCGCGCCTGGCAGCTGGAGGTCGAACGGCGCCGCTCCCAGGGCACGTCGGCCGCCTTCCTCGGCGCGGCCGCCCTTCCCTGGGACGTCTTCGCCCGCCGCGCCCGCCTCGACGACACCGCGAGACGCTGCTTCACCGCGCTGGAGAGCCGGGACCCGGAGACGGCGGACTGGGTCCGGGCCTACGTGGCCGGCGTCGACGAGGGCCTGGCGGAAGGGGCCCGCCGCGCCCCCGAGTTCACCCGGACCGGCCTCACCCCCACCCCCTGGCAGCCGTGGACCCCGCTGGGCATCTGGCTCGGCACGCACATCCTCTTCGCGGGCTTCCCGGCCAAGCTGTGGCGCGAGGAGGCGATACGGCACCTCGGCCCGGAGGCGGTCGGCCTGTTCGCCACCGACGGCCCCGGCACGGCGGGCAGCAACGGCTGGCTCCTCTCGGGCGACCGCACCGTCACCGGCCTGCCTCTCCTCGCCGGCGACCCCCACCGCTTCATCGAGGACCCTGGCGTCTACCAGCAGATCCGGCTCTCCTGCCCCGAGTTCGACGTCATCGGCCTGGCCGTCCCCGGAGTCCCGGGCATCGCCCACTTCGGCCACACCGGCACGGTCGCCTGGTCCATCACCAACGCCATGGCCGACTACCAGGACGTCTACCGCGAACGCCTCCGCCGCACGGGTGCAGGAGTCGAGGCCCTCGGCCCCGACGGCACCTGGCACCGCGCCCGACGCCACACGGAGACCGTGGAGATCGCGGGGGAGACCCCCCTGGAGATCGAGATCATCGAGACGGACCGGGGCCCGGTGATCGCCGGGGGCCCGGAGGGCTTGGAAACCACGGAACCACGACGAGCCGCCGAAGGCGAAGCCGGGGCGGACTTGCAGCAGCAGCCGGAGGCGACCGCGGCTCTGGCCCTCCGCCATCCACCCCGCGTCATGGAAGACCTCGGCTTCAGCGCCCTCCTCCCCCTCCTCCGAGCCCGCCGAGTCGCCGACATCGACGCCGCCTTCGACACCTGGGCCGAGCCCGTCAACGTCGTACAGGCAGCCGACACCGAGGGCGCCACCCTGCACCGGGTCGCGGGCCGCGTACCCGTCCGCTCGGAGGCCAACCGCACCCGCCTGGTCCCCGCCTGGCAGCCCGGCCACGAGTGGCTCGGCTGGCACGAGATGCCCCGGGCCGGCCTCACCGACGGCATCGCGGTGATGGCCAACCAGCGCGGCCCGGCCGCCCACCTCGGCACGGAGTTCGCCCCACCGCACCGCGCCACCCGCATCCGCACCCTCCTCGACGAGCGCCCCGCCTGGTCCGCCGCCGACCTGCCCGCGATCCACACGGACACCCACCTCGCCTCCGCCGCGCCTCTCCTGGACCACCTGGCCGGGCTCGACGACCTCACCCCGGAGGCCGCCCGGCTCAGAGACCGCCTCCTGTCCTGGGACCGCCGCATGGACGCGGACAGCGCCGACGCGGCGGCGTACGCGGCGGTGCGCGGCGCGGTCGTACGACAGCTCGCCGCACACCCGGCGTTCGCCGCGCTGACCGAGGTGCCCGCCTACCCGGAGGTCCTCCTCCCCTGGCTCGCCCTCCTGCCGCGCATCGGATTCGCCCTCGAACACCTGCTGAGCGCCGAGGAGTTGTACGCCGTCGACCGGCCCGCCGCCGTACGCGCCGCCGTCGAGGAGGTCGCCGCAGGGACGCCGACGGGCCTGTGGGGCGCCACCCACCGCCTCGCCCCCTGGCGGGCGCTGCCCGACGAGTCGTACGACGAGCCAGGCCTGTCCGGCGACCACGACTGCGTGCTGTGCACCTCCGCCGTGCCCGGCGTGACCGACCTCGCCGCCCGCTGCCCGGCGGCCCGTTACGTCTGGGACCTGGCCCGTCGTGAGGACAGCCGGTGGGTGGTGCCGTTCGGTGCGTCCGGAGTCCCCGGCTCACCGCACCACCGTGACCAACTCCCCCTGTGGCTCGGGGGAGAGCTCGTTCCCGTCGTCACCGACTGGGACCGCCTCGAGAAGGAGACCGATGTCTGACCCGCGCGTCCATGAACAGGTGATCGACGGCTACGGCACCGTCCGCATCCGCCCCCTCGACCCGGCGGCCGACGCGGAGGTGGTCCACGCCTGGGTGAGCGACGAGCGCGCCGTGTTCTGGGGCATGACCGGCCTCACCCGGGACCAAGTGGTCGAGATCTACGCCCACCTGGCCGGCCTCGACACCCACCACGCCCTTCTCGTCTCCAAGGACGGCGAACCGGCCGCCCTGCTCCAGACCTACGAGCCCGAGGCCGACCGGGTCGGCGAGTGCTACGAGGTCCGCCCCGGCGACATCGGCGTCCACCTCCTCCTCGCGCCCGCCGCAGCCGGCGGCCCGCGCCCCGGCTGGACCGCGGCCCTGCTGACCGCGATGACGTCGTACGTCCTGCTGGACCTGGACCGCCGCCGGGTCGTGGTCGACCCGGACGTGCGCAACACCAAGGCGATCGCCCGCTTCGAACGCCAGGGATTCAGGCGCGGCCCCGAGGTGGTCCTCCCCGAGATCGACGTCCCGGACGTGTACCTGCCCGAGAAGCGCGCCCAACTGGCCTTTCTGGAGCGGGAGGTAGCCTTCCCGGGTGACCACGCCTGACGAGCTGATCGCCCACTACGGCCTGGAGCCGATCCCCCGCGAGGGTGGCCTGTTCCGGCGCACCTGGGCCGGGCCCGACCGTCCGGACGGCCGCCCCGAGGGCTCCGCCATAGTGGCCCTGCTCACCGCGGACGACTTCTGCGCCCTGCACCGCCTCCCCAGCGACGAGGTCTGGCACCACTACCTGGGCGACCCGCTCCACCTGCTGCTCCTCGCCCCCGACGGCACGACCCGTACCACCGTCCTGGGCCCCGGACTGCGGGACGGCCAGCACCTCCAGCTCACCGTGCCCGCCGGCACCTGGATGGGCGCCCGGGTGGCCCCCGGCGGCACCTGGACCTTCTTCGGCTGCACGATGGCACCCGGATTCACCTACGAGGGGTACGAACACGGCGACCCGGAGGACCTCACGGCGCGTTACCCGGCCCAGGCCGCCCGGATCGCGGAACTGTGCCGCCCATGAGCCTTCTCGACGGACAGACCGCCCTGGTGACCGGCGCGGGCGGCGGTATCGGCTCCGCCCTCGCCCTGCGCTTCGCGGAGGAGGGCGCGGCGGTGGCCCTGCACTGCCGTACGTCGGTGCGGGCGGCCGGTGAAGTCGCCGCACGCATCCGGGAGCTGGGCGGCGAGGCGGTCGTCCTGCGGGCGGACCTGACGGACGAGGCGGCGTGCCACCGGCTGGTCCGCGAGACGACCGACTGGTCCGGCGGCCGCCTCACGGCCCTCGTCAACAACGCGGCCGTCCAGCCCGTGCAGCCCCTGGCCGGGATGACGGCGGCGCAGTGGCGCACGGTGGTCGACACCAACCTCGGCAGCGTCTTCGCCTGCAGCCAGGCCGCCGTCGCCCACATGGGCGAGCACGGCGGCGGCACCATCACCCACATCGCCTCCGTCGAGGCCGACCGGCCCGCCCCCGGCCACGCCCACTACAGCGCCGCCAAGGCCGCCGTCGTCATGCACGCCCGCTCCGCCGCACTGGAGTACGGTTCGCACGGCGTCCGCGTCAACTCGGTCTCGCCGGGTCTCATCGACCGGGAGGGCCTGGCCCAGGCCTGGCCGGACGGCGTACGCCGCTGGCTCGACGCCGTCCCCACCGGCCGCCTGGGCCGCGCGCGGGACGTGGCCGACGCCTGCGTGTTCCTCGCCTCGCCCCTCGCCTCCTGGATCACCGGCCACGATCTGGTGGTGGACGGCGGGGTGTCGGCGCGGCCCACGTGGTGAGTGCGGCGGCCGATCCTTCCGTACCTGTACGGAGGGCCAGTGGGACGGAGGGGTGAGGTGCGCGACGAACACCGGTGGCTGCGACGGCTGACCGTCCTCGGCGCGGGCCTGCTCCTGCTCCTCCTCGGCGCGACCGCCCCCGCCTCGGCCCACGCGGCCCTGCGCGGGACGGACCCCGCCGACGGGACCGTCCTCAAGTCGGCGCCCCGTGAGGTCACCCTGGCCTTCACGGAGTCGGTCGGCCTGCTGACCGACTCCCTGCGCGTCTACGACCCCGAGAACCATCGCGTCCGCACCGGCGAGGCGGACCACGCGGCCGGCCGCTCCGACACCGTCCGGGTCTCGCTGCCCGCCGAGCTGGGCACCGGCACGTACACGGTGGCCTGGCGGGTGGTGTCGGCGGACAGCCACCCGGTGTCCGGCGCGCTCACCTTCTCGGTCGGCAAACGCTCGGCGACGGCGACGAGCGTGCTCCCGGACCGTGCGGAGAACCCGGCGACGACCAGCCTCTACAACATCGCGCGCTACGTCGCCTACCTCGCCGTGGCGCTCCTGCTGGGCCCGGCGGCGTTCGTCGCGTACTGCCGCCCGCCGCGGCCGGCCCATCTGCGCACACCGGTGGCGGCCGCCTGGGGCACCCTGTTCGTCTCGACGATCGCCCTCTTCCTCCTGAGGGCCCCGTACGAGGAGGGCACCGCCCCGACGACGGCGTTCGCCCTCTCCTCCCTCACCCGTACGGCCTCGACCCGCCCCGGCGAACTCCTCCTCACCCGCCTGGCCCTGCTGCTCCTCGCCGGAGCCTGTGCACTGGCCCTGCGCAGATGGCGCCGCCGGATCCCGCGCCGAGCCGCCCTCGCGACCGCCGCGGCCCTCTCCGTCGCCCTAGTCCTGACCTGGGCGGCCTCGGAGCACGCCTCGGCGGGCCTCCAGGTCCCCCTGGCGATCACCTCCGCCACGCTCCACCTGCTGGCGACGGCGGCCTGGCTGGGCGGCCTGACGGCCCTGGCGCTGACGCTGCGC
This sequence comes from Streptomyces sp. NPDC101165, assembly GCF_044768135.1. Classification (NCBI taxonomy): domain Bacteria; kingdom Bacillati; phylum Actinomycetota; class Actinomycetes; order Kitasatosporales; family Streptomycetaceae; genus Streptomyces; species Streptomyces sp. NPDC101165. The sequence continues at coordinate 450,998 of NZ_JBIWPG010000006.1, forward strand.
CGCGCCTCGCCGGACCCGGCCGCACCACTGGTCCGGGCCGTCACCCGCTTCTCCCGCCTGGCCTTCGCCTCGGTGACGGTCCTGGTGGCGACCGGTGTCTACCAATCCTGGCGCGGCCTCGGCTCCTGGCAGGCGCTCACCGACACGACGTACGGCCGCCTGCTGCTGGCGAAGCTGGCAGCGGTCACCCTCCTGCTCGCGGCGGCGTCCCGCTCCCGCCGCTGGACGACCCGCCTGGCGACCCGGCCTGCGGCACGTGAACAGGCCCGGGTCCCGCAACCGGCCGGCGGCCCCCCGCTCCCCCCGGAGCCGAACCCCGCCCCCGCCCCCTCCCCGCACCACCCCCACAACCTCCGCCGCTGGGTGCTGACCGAGATGGCGGTGGGCACCCTGGTCCTCGTCCTGACGACCCTCCTCACGAGCACACTGCCGGGCCGGGCGGCGGCCGAGGCGGCGGAGTCGGCACCGGCGCCGGCCGGCATCCGGGCGGCCTCGGTCACCACGATCCCCTTCGACGTCGGCACCCCCGGTGGCCACGGCAGGGTGCAGATCACCCTGGACCCCGGCCGGGTCGGCACGAGCTCCGTCCAGGCGGTGGTCTACGGCCCCGACGGCGGTCTCTCCGCGGTCCCCGAACTGCGCATCACCTTCACCCTCCCGGCCCAGCGGATCGGCCCCCTGGACACCCAGGTCACCGACCGGGGCGGCTACTGGGCCGCCGACGCCTTCAGCCTGCCGATCCCGGGAACGTGGACGATGAAGGTGACGGTGCGGGTGTCGGAGGTGGACCAGGTGACGGTGTCGAAGGCCGTGCGGGTGGTGCGCTAGCGGTGGCGACCGAGCGTGTGCTGATCGAGGGCGTGGAGTTCGCCGCCGCCCTGACCGTCCGGTCGGACATCGGCCTGCTGGCCCTGCACGGCAGCAGGGAGGGCGGCACGGCGGAACTGGCCCACGAGGTCGCGGCCCGCACGGGCGCCACCTGCCTGGTCTTCACCCAGCCCGCCGGTGACCCGGTGCACATCCCCTCGCACCGCATGTCCGTCCCCACCTGCGCGGCCCTGCAGCAGTTCCTGTCCCACGTGACCCTGACGGTCTCCCTGCACGGCCACCTGAGGCCCGAGACCCCCCGCGCGATCTTCCTGGGCGGCGCCAACCGCGCAGCGGCCGACACCCTGGCCCACAGCCTCACCCTCCTCGCCCCGGCCTTCGAGCCCGTCACCGACCTGAACCACATCCCACCCGGCCTGCGCGGCCTGGGCCCCCACAACCCGGTGAACCTGACCCCGTCCGGCGGAGTCCAGGTCGAACTCCCCCTGAGCGCCCGGACCCAGGGGCCCCGGAGGACCCTCGGAGCCTCGGACGTGCCGCCGCCGACGGTGACGGCGGCGCTCACGGCCGGGGTGCAGCGGCTGAGGGAGACTTCGGCCGGTCCTCGGCGGGGTGTTCGGTGATCCAGCGGGCCGCGAGCAATCCGGACGCCGCGGTGAGGACGGCGGCCGCGATGACCGTGGCGTTCAGGCCGAGGGCGTCGGCGAGGACGCCGGCCACCAGGGCGCCGGCCGCGTAGCCGATGTCGCGCCAGAAGCGGTAGGCGCCGAGGGCGCCCACCCGCCAGGCGGGGTGGGCGTGGTCGGAGACCGAGGCGATCAGGGCCGGGTAGACCATGGCCGTGCCGAGGCCGAGGAACACCGCGGAGAGGAGCCCGGCCAGCAGCGGGCGGTCGAGCAGGGCGAGGGCGAGGACGAAACCGGCGGACTGGACGAGCATGCCGTGGACGATGAGGGGTTTGCGGCCGATGCGGTCGGAGAGGTGGCCGGTGGGGATCTGGCCGAGGCCCCACAGGATCGGGTAGAGGCCCTTGATCAGGCCGACGGCGGCCAGGCCGAGTCCGTGGTCGGTGAAGAGCAGGGGGAAGACGCCCCAGGTCAGGCCGTCGTTGAGGTTGTTGACCAGGCCGGCCTGGCTGGCGCCGCGCAGGGAGCGGTCGTGCCAGGAGGTGCGGGCGAAGGTGGCGGCCAGGGTCGTGTCCGCGCCGGAGGGCAACGGCCTGGGGTGCTGGGCGAGTTCGAGGGCGACGTGGTCGGCGGTGTCGTGGACGACGAGGGACAGCGCGAGGCCGGCGGCGACGAAGACGACCCCGATGAGCTCGGGTACGGGGCGCAGGCCGTGGGTGGTGGCGAGGTAGCCGGTGAGCAGGGCGGTGGCGCCGACGGCGGTGTAACCGGCGGCTTCGTTGAGGCCGGTGGCCAGACCGCGGCGGGCCGGGCCGACCAGGTCGATCTTCATGTTGACGGTCATCGACCAGGTCAGACCCTGGTTGAGGCCGAGCAGGACGTTCGCGGCGACGATCCAGCCCCAGGACGGCGCCCAGGCCAGTGCGAAGGGCACGGGCACGCCGATCAGCCAGCCGGCGACGAGGAGGTGCTTGCGGCGGAAGCGGGCGGTCAGCGCGCCCGCGGCGAGGTTGGTCAGCGCCTTCGTGACGCCGAAGGCGATGATGAAGGCGAAGACGGCCAGGTCGTCGGTCAGGCCGAAGACGTGGGTGCCGATGAGCGGGACCGTGGTGCGTTCCAGGCCGACCAGGCCGCCGACACAGACGTTGACGATCACCAGCAGGGTGAACTGCAGCCAGTTCTCCCGCAGGCCCAGGCGGACGGGCCGGGCCGCGGCCCCGGTTGCGACGCTCACCTGGTGCCGCCTTCGGTGAGCTGCCGGCCGTGGGCCGCCGCGTACTCGGCCGGTCCGCCGTCGAGGACGGCGATGTCGGTGCGGCCCGCGCGTTCGAGCAGGCTCGCGGCGGTCATGGCGCGCTCGCCGTGGCCGCAGGCCACGACCGGTCCCTCGGGGGCGTCCCCGGTGTGGGCGGCGAGGCCGCCCAGCTCGATGTGCACGGCTCCGGGCACGTGCCCGGCGGCGAACTCCGCTTCCTGCCGTACGTCGACGTAGGGGCGGTCGCCCGCGCGGTCGGCGGTGACGAACGCGGTGGTGGCCTGCCGGTGGCCGGCGGCAGGCCAGGCGGGCATGCCACCGTCGAGGCGTCCGGCGAGGCGCTCGTAACCGATCTTGGCCGCCTGCCAGACGATCTCGTCCAGATCCTGGTCGTCGCCCGTGACGAAGACGAGCGGGGCGGTGTCGGGCAGCAGCCAGCCCAGCCAGGTCGCGAACTGGCCGCGCAACGGGATGGACAGCGCGCCGGGGATGTGACCGGCCGCGTAGTCGGCGGCCGGGCGCACGTCGACCACCTGACCGCCCTCCGCGAGCAGGGACCTGACCTGTCCGGCGTCGAGGGCGGGCAGCGGCGGTGCGGAGGGGAGGACGGCGGGGCCGCGCCGGTTGGCCTCGGCGAGCCGGTCGAAGTAGGCCGGGTAGCTGCCCAGGCCGGCCACGAGCCGTCGTACGAAGGTGTCCTCGTCCGGGGCCGTCAGCAGCGGGTTGGTCCGCTTCTGCGCGCCGATGGTGGAGGTGCGTTCGGCGCCGGGCGGGGCCGAGCAGAAGGACCCGGCGCCGTGCGTGGGCCAGACCGCGACCTCGTCCGGCAGCGTGGCGAGGCGCCCGAGCGAGCGGTACTGGGCGCGGGCGAGTTCCTCGGTGCGCTCGGCGCCGAGGAGGTCGGTGCGGGCGGCGGAGTCCACGATCAGCGAGCCGCCGGTGAAGACACCGAGCGCACGGTCGCCGTCCAGGAGCAGGAAGGACAGGTGCTCGTCCGTGTGGCCGGGGGTGGCCAGGGCCCGCAGGGTCAGGCCGCCCAGGCCGACCTCGTCGCCGTCGGCCAGGCCGCGGTGCGCGAACGCGCGGTGTCCGGCGGCGGAGGCCAGCACGGTGGCCCCGGCGTCGTGACCGAGCTGGACGGCACCGGACAGGAAGTCCGCGTGCAGGTGCGTGTCCGCCGCGTACGCCACGGCCAGGCCGCGTCGCTCGGCGGCCGCCCGCAGCGCACGCAGGTCGCGGCTCGCGTCCACGGCCAGGGCACGGCCGTCGCCGAGGTCGACGAGGTAGGCGCTGTTGCCGAGCCCGGTGTCGACGAGGGGTATCAGGTGGTCGTCGGCGAAGCCCATCAGGTCCTCCAGGGTGCGGATGCCGGCGGACGTGTGGTCACGCGTGTGGTCACGGCTCCCGGCTTCATCTACACTATTCCATGGATTTATGGAGGATGCTGGGATGGGAAAGACGACGACCGGTGCGAAGGCGCAGCTGTACGACGCGTTCGCAGCCAGCGGCAAGGCGCTGGCCAGCGGAAAGCGACTGGAACTGCTCGACCTGCTCGCCCAGGGCGAGCGCACCGTCGACGCCCTGGCCAAGGCGGCGGGGCTCAACCTGACGACGGCCTCGGCGCACCTGCAGACCCTCAAACAGGCCGGTTTCGTCGCCACCCGCCGCGAAGGCGTGCGCATCCACTACCGGCTCGCCGGCGACGACGTGGCCCAGCTGTTCGCACTGCTGCGCAAGGTCGCCGAGGCCCACCAGGCCGCCGTCCCCGCGGCCCGCGACGCCTACCTCGGCGAGGACGGCGCGGCACAGGTCAGCCGCGAGGAGCTGCGCGCCCGCGTCGCGGCGGGCGACGTGGTGGTGCTGGACGTACGGCCGGTGGAGGAGTACCAGGCCGGACACATCCCCGGCGCGCGCTCCATCCCGGTCGACGAACTGGCCGACCGGATCAACGAGTTGCCCGAGGGGACGGAGATCGTCGTGTACTGCCGCGGCGAGTATTGCGTCCTCGCCTACGACGCGGTACGGCTCCTGACCGACCGCGGCCGCCGCGCAATCCGCCTCGACGACGGGATGTTGGAGTGGCGCCTGGCCGAACTGCCGGTCGATGCCGGGGACTTGGGATGACGGCTGCCGTGCGCCAGGGGCAGGCCCCTCGCTCCTGCCGAATGACGGCTGTCGTGTGCCCGGCACCGGCCCCACGCTCCTGCCGACGCCAGGTACTTGGGATGGCGACGGCCGTGCATCTGCCACCGGCTGCCCCGGCCCGCCGACGCCGGGGACCCGGCATGACCGCCGTACACCCGGGGCCGGCCGGCAGGCCGGTCCACCCGGACTGCAGCGCCACCACGGCCCCCTGACGTCACCCGCTTCCACCGGAAGAGAGACATGACCCGAGCCGAACCCGCCGCCTCTGCCTCCTTGTCCGGCATACCCGACGCCGCCCAGGCACAGCGCCGCATCCTGCGCGTCCTGGTCGCCTCCCAGATCCTCAGCGGTGCCGGTCTCGCCGCCGGTGTCACCGTCGGCGCCCTGCTCGCCCAGGACATGCTCGGCACCACCAGCCTCGCCGGACTGCCCAGCGCCCTGTTCACCGCCGGATCCGCGCTCACCGCCGTCGCCGTGGGCCGTATCTCCCAGGCCCGCGGCCGCCGCCCCGGACTGGCCATCGGCTACCTCACCGGAGCCGTCGGCAGCGCCGGCGTCATCACAGCCGCCGTACTCGACAGTCCCGTCCTGCTGTTCCTCGCACTGTTCGTCTACGGCGCCGGCACCGCCACCAACCTCCAGGCCCGCTACGCCGGAGCCGACCTGGCCGACCCCGCCCACCGCGGCCGCGCCGTCTCCACGGTCCTGGTCGCCACCACCCTCGGCGGCGTCGCCGGCCCCAACCTCGCCGCGCCCACCGGCGACTTCGCCGAAACCCTGGGCATCCCGAACCTGGCCGGCCCCTTCCTGCTGTCCGGAGCGGCCTACGCTCTCGCTGCCGTGGTCCTGGCCACCAGCCTGCGCCCCGACCCGCTGCTCACGGCCCGCGCCCTCGCCGACACCGAGCAGGCCGACCGGTCGAAGGCGTCCGCGGCCTCCGCACATGAGGGCCGCGGCGGTGTGGTCCTGGGCGCACTGGTCATGGTGCTCACCCAGCTCGTCATGGTGGCGATCATGACGATGACGCCCGTCCACATGCACGACCACGGCCACGGCACCGCCGCCTCGGGCCTCGTCATCGCCATCCACATCGGCGCCATGTACCTGCCGTCACCGCTCACGGGACGCCTCGTGGACCGCTACGGCCGCATGAAGATCGCCGCCGCCTCCGGTCTCACACTCCTGGCCGCCGGCATCCTCGCCGCCCTGGCCCCGGCCGACTCCGTCGCGCTGCTGGCCCTCGCGCTGGCCCTCCTGGGACTCGGCTGGAACCTCGGCCTGGTGTCGGGCACGGCGATCATCACCGACACGGTGCCCCTCGCCACCCGCGCCCGGACCCAGGGCATGGTGGACGTCTCCATAGCGATCGCCGGCGCCACCGGCGGCATCAGCTCCGGTGTCATCGCCACCGCGGCCGGCTATCCCACCCTCGCCCTCACCGCGGGCGTCCTGGCCCTGGCAGTCCTGCCCGCCGTCGCGGCGACCGCGTACCGCCGATGGTGGCCGACGTGCAGCCCGCCCCGGCCCTCACGGTCGACGGCACCGGCCTCCTCTGCGTCACCCTGCTGCTCCGCCTCCGCAGGGCGATCGACGGGGCCGGCCCGGGCACCGTGGTCCACGTCGTCGCCACCGACCCGGCAGCCCCGCTCGACCTCCCCGCCTGGTGCCACCTGACCGGCCACACCTACCTCGGCCCGGTCCCCGCCCCCCGGCCGACCTACGCCCTCCGCCTCACCGCCGCCGCCCGGGCCACCCGCCCGGACGCACCGTGGCACAGGACCGACCGGGCCGACCGGGGCGACTGAGTCCGAGCCGAGCCGAGCCGATCCCCTCCGTTCCGCCCTCGGCGCCCGGAGCTTTGTGAGCCATGCGAGGGAAACCAGGTCCCGCACCCTTCGGTCCCGGGCATGGATGGCCGTGTTGATCACCTACGGCTTCAGGGGAGCACGTATGTCGCACATTCCGGCTGAGCTTCGGTACGCCGATACGCACGAGTGGGCGCGCAGGGAATCGGACGGCACGATCACGGTGGGCATCAGCGACCATGCCCAGAAGGCACTCGGCGACGTCGTGTTCGTGGAACTGGTCAACGTCGGCAAGGTCTTCGAGGCGGGCGAGGCGGCCGGTGTCGTGGAATCGGTGAAGGCCGCGACGGACGTCTACACGCCGGTCGGCGGCGAGGTGATCGCGGTCAACGAGGAACTGTCCGAGACCCCAGAGCTCCTCAACGAGGAGCCCTACGACAGCTGGATCTTCAAGCTCAAGCCGTCCGACCGGTCGGAGTTCGAGCGCCTCCTCGACGCCGCCGGCTACAAAGCCGCGATCGGCGAGTGACCAGTCGCAGTCATGCGCGGAGCTAAGTCGCCTTGGGTCGAGCCGCACGTATGCCCGGGGCGGGCTCCTGTGCGTCCTCGAACGACAAGGTCTCTTCTTCCCCGAAGTCGGGGGCCTGGAAGGGGTTGGTCGCCGGAGGCGGCGACGCTGCAGCGGAGCAGCGGGGCTGCCCTTCCAGGGCGGAAAACAGCGAGGTCAGATCGATGAGGGGACTCTCTTTCGCTACAGGTCCCTGAAGGGGCCTGGTGTGCCGTGACCGGGCACAGCGGTCCTACAGCTTGGTCATCTTGGCGTACGGGCTCAAGATCCGCATTTGCGCCGAGCCGAAATCCACGAGCGCCGCGATTCCGTCCTCGATGCCGACTACTCGGCCGAGGCCGTACACGTCGTGTGTGACCTGGTCGCCCACGGCGAAGTGCTTGGGAGCCGGTGTGACCGGGGCCTTGAAGGGGCTGGTGGGCAGATGACGCTTAGGCGCAGCAGGTTTTGTCATGGCTCAGTATGCGCCTACGTGTGTCCCGTTCGCTGTGGCCGTCGGCACAGATCACGTTGCGATCGACGCGATCATGGGCGGTGAGCCCGGGACGGACAACGTCGAAGGGCCCCACTGCGAACAGTGGGGCCCTTCGACATCGTGCCCGGTGAGGCACTGGCGGAGGATACGAGATTCGAACTCGTGAGGGGTTGCCCCCAACACGCTTTCCAAGCGTGCGCCCTAGGCCTCTAGGCGAATCCTCCGCCGGAAACATTACATGACCGAGGGGAGTGCTCGCGAACTCGTTCCCGCAGGCCGTCATCGGGTGCAGCGCCTGGGCCGCGATCGGGTACTGTTGGGCGCAGCCCCTCACGCGGCGCTATCTGACTGAACTCCCCCAGGGCCGGAAGGCAGCAAGGGTAGGTCGGCTCTGGCGGGTGCGTGGGGGGCGCTTGCGTCTGCCGGGCAAGAGCCTTCGGCGGGGTGGGTTGTCAGTGGGCGCCTATAACCTCGTATGCGTGTCGTCTCTCGCGCTGTACCGCCGCTATCGCCCGGAGACCTTTGCCGAGGTCATCGGGCAGGAGCATGTCACCGACCCGCTGCAGCAGGCGCTGCGGAACAACCGGGTCAATCACGCGTACCTGTTCAGCGGACCGCGTGGCTGTGGCAAGACGACCAGCGCGCGGATCCTGGCGCGCTGCCTGAACTGTGAGCAAGGTCCCACGCCCACCCCGTGCGGGGAGTGCCAGTCGTGCCGCGACCTGGCGAGGAACGGGCCCGGGTCCATCGACGTCATCGAGATCGACGCAGCGTCGCACGGAGGTGTGGACGACGCCCGTGAGCTGCGCGAGAAGGCCTTCTTCGGGCCCGCCTCCAGCCGGTACAAGATCTACATCATCGACGAGGCCCACATGGTCACGTCGGCCGGCTTCAACGCGCTGCTGAAGGTCGTCGAGGAGCCGCCGGAGCACCTCAAGTTCATCTTCGCCACCACCGAGCCCGAGAAGGTCATCGGGACGATCCGGTCGCGTACGCATCACTACCCGTTCCGGCTCGTGCCCCCGGGGACGCTGCGGGAGTACCTCGCCGAGGTGTGCCGGCGGGAGAACATCCCCGTCGAGGAGGGGGTGCTGCCGCTCGTCGTGCGGGCCGGCGCCGGCTCCGTGCGTGACTCCATGTCCGTCATGGACCAGCTCCTCGCCGGTGCGCGGGAAGAGGGTGTGACCTATGCCATGGCCACCTCCCTCCTCGGCTACACCGACGGCTCGCTCCTCGACTCCGTCGTCGAGGCCTTCGCCACCGGTGACGGCGCCGCCGCCTTCGAGGTCGTGGACCGGATCATCGAGGGCGGCAACGACCCCCGTCGTTTCGTCGCCGACCTGCTGGAGCGGCTGCGGGACCTGGTGATCCTCGCCGCCGTGCCGGACGCGGTGGAGAAGGGGCTCATCGACGCCCCGGCCGACGTCCTGGAGCGCATGCAGGCCCAGGCCGGCACCTTCGGCGCCGCCGAGCTGAGCCGCGCCGCGGACCTCGTCAACGGGGGCCTCACCGAGATGCGCGGCGCCACCTCGCCCCGCCTCCAGCTCGAACTCATCTGCGCCCGCGTCCTGCTCCCCGCCGCCTATGGGGACGAGCGGTCCGTGATGGCCCGCCTCGACCGACTCGAGCGCGGCGTCAACTTCGTGGGCGCGGGCGCCGCACCCGCCATGGGGTACGTCCCCGGGCCCGAGGCCCACGCGGGCATGGCCCAGGGCGGTGCGCCGGTGCCGCCCGGCGGCGGGCCCGCCGCCGCTCGTGCGGCCGTACGGGCCTCGGGTGCGCAGGGTGGACCAGTCGGCCCGGGTGACTCCGGGGGCCCGGCTGCAGGGGCGCCCACGGCCCCTGCGCCTGCCCAGGCACCGACTCCGGAACCCCCGGCACCCCAGGCGCCCGCTCCGGCGGCCGTTGCCCCGGCCGCCCCTGCCCCGACACCGCCTGCCCCTGCCCCGGCCACCCCTGCCCCGACGGCGGCCCCGGCTCCTCCCGCCGCTCCCGCGCCCGGTGCCTGGCCCACCGCCGCCCAGGCCGGCAGCGGCCGACGCCCCGGCGGCTGGCCCACGGCCGCTCCCGCGGGCGGCGCCCCGCAGAGCCCCGCGCCGGCCCCGCCCCAGTACCAGGCACCCGCTGCCCCGGCGGCACCTCCGGCTGCGGCTCCGTCGGTCGCCCCCACCGGAGGCCTCGACCCCCGCATGCTCTGGCCGAACATCCTGGAGGCCGTCAAGAACCGCCGCCGCTTCACCTGGATCCTGCTCAGCCAGAACGCCCAGGTGGTCGGCTTCGACGGCACCACCCTCCAGCTCGGCTTCGTCAACGCCGGCGCCCGCGACAACTTCGCGAGCAGCGGCAGCGAGGACGTGCTGCGGCAGGCGCTGGCCGAGCAGTTCAACGTGCAGTGGAAGATCGAGGCGGTCGTCGACCCCTCGGGCGGCTCGGCGCCCCCGCCGTCCGGCGGCTCGCCGGGCTTCGGCGGTGGCGGCGGCTACGGCGGCGCGCCCGCCGGTGGTGGCTACGGCGCCCCCGCCGCAACGCGCCCCGCGGCACCCCAGCCGGCGGCCCCCGCGCCCGCCGCACCCCAGGGACCCGGCTCGGCGCAGCCGCAGTACCAGGCACCCGCTGCCCGGCAGCCCGCCCCGGCCCCCGAGCCGCCCCCCGTCGCTCCCGAGGACGACATCCCCGAGGACGACGACCCCGACCTCAACGAGTCGGCCATGTCCGGCCACGAACTGATCGTGCGGGAGCTGGGGGCGACGGTGGTGGAGGAGTTCTCGAACGAGTAGGTGCATGAGGGTCCGGGGGTGACAGCCTCCAGACAGAGGCCCACGCCCTCACCACCCCGTTCGTAGGAACGCACAGGATCCCCGCCCCCCGACCTTCGGCAACCTTGCCATTAGGCTGACCCCCGTGAAGGTCCTCGTCATCGGTACCGGCGCCCGCGAACACGCCCTGTGCCGCTCCCTGTCCCTCGACCCCGACGTCACCGCGCTCCACTGCGCTCCCGGCAACGCCGGCATCGCCGAGGTCGCCGAGCTGCACCAGGTCGACGCGCTCGACGGCAAGGCCGTGGCCGCGCTGGCCGGGCGGCTCGAAGCCGACCTCGTCGTCGTCGGCCCGGAGGCCCCGCTGGTCGCCGGTGTCGCCGACGCCGTGCGCGAGGCGGGCATCCCGGTGTTCGGCCCCTCCGGGGAGGCCGCGCAGCTCGAGGGGTCCAAGGCCTTCGCCAAGGACGTGATGGCGGAGGCCGGGGTGCCCACGGCCCGGTCGTACGTCTGCACCACGGCGGAGGAGGTCGCCGAGGCCCTCGACGCGTTCGGTGCCCCCTACGTCGTCAAGGACGACGGGCTGGCCGCCGGCAAGGGTGTCGTCGTCACGGACGACCTCGAGGCCGCCAAGGCCCACGCCGCCGGGTGCGAGCGCGTCGTCATCGAGGACTTCCTCGACGGGCCCGAGGTGTCCCTGTTCGCCATCACCGACGGCCGTACCGTCGTGCCGCTCCAGCCCGCGCAGGACTTCAAGCGCGCCCTGGACGGCGACGAGGGCCCGAACACCGGTGGCATGGGCGCGTACTCGCCGCTGCCGTGGGCGGACCCGAAGCTGGTCGAAGAGGTGCTGGAGACGGTGCTGCAGCCGACGGTGGACGAACTGCGCCGCCGTGGCACGCCCTTCTCGGGTCTGCTCTACGCCGGGCTCGCGATCACCTCGCGCGGCGTCCGGGTCATCGAGTTCAACGCCCGCTTCGGCGACCCCGAGACCCAGGTCGTGCTGGCCCGCCTCAAGACCCCGCTGGCCGGTGTCCTGCTGGCCGCCGCGAACGGCACCCTCGACGACCTGGAGCCCCTGCGCTGGAACGAGGACGCGGCCGTCACGGTGGTCATCGCCTCGCACAACTACCCCGGCACCCCGCGCACCGGCGACCCGATCACCGGCCTGGACGAGGTGGCCGCCGAGGACGCCCCGCACGCCTACGTCCTGCACGCCGGGACGAAGCGGGACGGTGACGCGATCGTCAGCGCGGGCGGCCGGGTGCTGTCCGTCACGGCGACCGGCGAGGACCTCGCCGAGGCCCGCGAGCGGGCCTACCGGGCGGTGGCCCGCGTCCGCCTGGACGGTTCGCAGCACCGCACGGACATCGCGGCGAAGGCTGCGGGCGCAAAGGAAGCCGAGCCCGCCGGGGAGTCGGCGGAGGCGTAAAGCCGCCGGTCAGACGCATCCCGTACCCACTCAGGCCCCGGACGAAAATCCGGGGCCTGATCTTTGCTGTCTGTCATCCACCTCTGACCAAAGCCATTCCATCGAGTGAGCAATCGCCCATCCGGCTGACGGGGGCCGAGGCCCCAACTAGGGTGCGGCGCAAGCGTTCCGGCACTTGGCCCACCGGCATTGCGATGTCGGTGGCGGGTGCCACAGTGGGGGAGTGAGCAACGCCAGGACAGCGTCGGATCCGCAGGGAGGGGGTGAGGTCCGCTCGTGACCGGAATCGGTGTGGAGGTGGGTGCGCAGGCCGCGCGCTCGCGGGCCCTCGCCGTGCTGCGCATCCGTGGCCGGGCACTGGCCGTGGCCGTGCTGCCGGCGGCCGCCGAGGTGATCCTGCTGACCGGCGGTTCCACCGGCCATTTCGTCGGCCCGGTCTGGTCCGCCGCCCGCTGGGTCGTGGGCGTGCTGGCCGTGGTCGTGCTGCTGGCCGCCGCCGGTATCGCCCTGGTCGTGGCCCGTGCCCGCCCCGCGGTGACTCCCACGGTCCCGATTCCGGAGGACTCCGCCCCGGACCTGTACCGGCTGGTGCGCGACCTCGCCGACCGGCTCGAAGTCCCCGCGCCCTCGGCCATAGCGCTCACCCCGGACTGCGACAGCTGGCTGGAGGACCGCACCCACCCGGCCCACGGCCCGCCGCCGCGACCGGCGCACGACGAGCTGGCGGGCCCCGGCCAGGGATCCGGTTTCGGCGCCCACCGCCGAGCCGTCACCGCCCCGGTCCTCGTCATCGGCTCCCCGTTCCTGTGGTGGATGCGCGTCGGCGAGCTGCGCGCCGTCCTCGCCCCGGTCGTCGCCGGTACGGGTCCCTCCGCGCACCCGGACATAGCCGCCGCCCGCCGCTTCGTGCGCGGTCTGGACGCGGCGGTCGGCGTGGCCTCGACGCCCGGCCGCTGCCCGCTCACCCGGGCCGTGTGCGCGGCCGTCGGCTGGGTCGCCCGGCTGCTGCTGCGCGGCTGCCGCGAGCACGCGGCCCTGATGGAGCGCGGGGTCGCGGCGGCGGCGGCCGAGCGCGCGCAGGCCGTGGACTACGGACTGCGGATCGTCGCCCAGGAACAGGTCGGTCTCGCCTACGCGGGCTGGGACCGGCTGCTGACCCGGGTGGCGCTGCCCGCCTGGCGCATGGGCCGCTGGCCCGCCCGGCTGGACGCGGGCGTCGTGGCCGCGCTCACCGAACTGTCCCGGCGCGACCGGCTGGCCGAGGGCTTCGCCTCCCGTCTCGGCGAGCGTCCCGCCTGCGATCTCCTGGAGGAGCCGGGCGCGGTGGACGAGGCCGCCTCCCTGCTGGCCGCCCGTCTCTTCCACGGTGGCCCGGCCGAGTGCGGCCCGGACTGGGCCCCGGTGGACTGGCAGGCGTACCCGGAGGAGGTCGTCGACCGCACCTGGCGCGCCGACGCTGCCCGCCTGCACCGCGTCCTGGACTCCCTGGGCGTCCGCCCCACCGCCGACCCCGCGGCCCCCGAGCCCGCCGGCCCCACCCTGGCCCGAGTCCTGGACCACCTGACCGAGCCGGGCACCCACGACACCCCGCGGGCCGCCGACGGCGAGCACCCCCCGCAGGGGCCGGCCGCACCCGACGACGAAGGCTGCACGGGTGGCGCGAGCGGGAAGCAGATGCCCGCCGAGAGCGAGGACGAGGCGGACCCGCCCGACGACGCCGACCCCGGCACGGAACGCAGCGCCGCCCTGGCCGCAGTCCTGACCGCCGCGCTGGCCCGCGAGGAGGCCGCCGTGCCGAGAGGCGCGACCGCCGCCGGCCAGGGCCCCGACAGCGCCCTGTGGGACGACGACGCGCTCCCCCTGTTCCCGTTGCAGCCCCCGCGTACCGCCCGTGACCTGCTCGCCGATCACGTCACGGCGATGGTGTGCTGCGCCGCCGTCGACACGGCCGGGGCGGTCCCCGGTCTCGACTGGCTCGACGGCCCGTCCCTGCTGCTGGGCGGTGAGCGGGCCGGTGACCTCGCGCCCAAGGTGCTCAGCCTGATCGAGGAGGGAGACCCGGGCCCGCTGCGCGACTGGCTGGCCGCGTCCGGGATACGCCCGGAGAAGCCGGTGCGGCTCGTCTGAATCCGGCCAGATCCGAATGCCGTCGTCTACCCGGCGGCCTGGGCGTTGTAACGGAGAAGCGCCTTCCACTTCAGGTCAATTCGCAACGAATAGTGACCAGACCCATGCGTTATGTGATGTGCTGGGGACCGACCTCGCACATGGCAAGCGCATGCGACATACGACAGCAGGACCGAGCACCACACCGCACCACCGTCAGAGCGACACGGGGGCATGAGGGAGGGGAGCGACCATGGCCTCGGACCACATCCGCCGCTGGGAGTCCGGAGCACTCGCGCACGCTGTCACGGACCCCTTCGGCCAGGGCCCGGTCCCCTGGCTGCGCGGCAGTGAGACCTACTTCGACGACACGGGACACGTCGTGCCCTGGTACGTCGACCCGAGCCCGCAGCAGCCGGCCGGGGAGCGGCCGCGCGTCCCCGCGCCGCGCACGGCCGGCTCCGGCCCCCGCTCGGCCGACGACGTGCACCGGCAGATCAAGGGCTTCACCTCCACCGGCGCGGTCACGCCCGGTGGTGCGATCGACTTCCACATCACGGTCGACCCGCCCCAGCAGTTCAGCGTGGACATCTACCGCATCGGCCACTACGGCGGCGACGGCGCCGCCAAGATCACCACGAGCCCCCGGCTCTCCGGCATCGTCCAGCCCGCACCACTGGCCGCCGACCGCACGGTCTCCTGCCACCACTGGTGGCTGTCCTGGCGCCTCCAGGTGCCCTCCCACTGGAGCATCGGCGCCTATGTGGCCGTCCTGACCACCGCCGACGGCTACCGCTCCCACGTGCCGTTCACGGTCCGCGACGACCACCCCGCCGACCTGCTCCTGCTGCTGCCGGACATCACGTGGCAGGCGTACAACCTCTACCCGGAGGACGGCCACACCGGTGCCAGCCTCTACCACGCCTGGGACGAGAAGGGCCGTCTGCTCGGCGAGGCGGACGCGGCCACCACGGTCTCCTTCGACCGCCCGTACGCGGGCGCGGGCCTGCCCCTGCACGTCGGCCACGCCTACGACTTCATCCGCTGGGCCGAGCGCTACGGCTACGACCTCGCCTACGCCGACGCCCGCGACCTGCACGCCGGCCGCGTCGACCCCAGCCGGTACCGGGGCCTGGTCTTTCCCGGCCACGACGAGTACTGGTCGGTGCCGATGCGCCGCGCCGTCGAGGGCGCCCGCGACCGCGGCACCTCACTGGTCTTCCTCTCCGCCAACACCATGTACTGGCAGGTGGAGTTGGGCCCCTCCCCGTCCGGCGTCCCCGACCGGCTGCTGACCTGCCGCAAGCGCAAGGGCCCCGGAAAGCCGGTGCTGTGGCGCGAGATCGACCGGCCCGAGCAGCAGCTGGTCGGCATCCAGTACGCGGGCCGGGTTCCCGAGCCGTACCCGCTGATCGTCCGCAACGCGGGCCACTGGCTGTGGGAGGCGACCGGCGCGCACGAGGGCGACGAGATCGAGGGCCTGGTCGCCGGGGAGGCCGACCGCTACTTTCCGCGCACCCCGCTGCCCGAGCACGAGGAGCGCATCCTGCTCGCGCACTCCCCGTACACCGACAACGACGGCGTCCTGCGCCATCAGGAGACCTCCCTCTACCGCGCTCCCTCCGGCGCCTGGGTCTTCGCCGCCGGCACCTTCGCCTGGTCCCCGTCCTTGGACCGGCCGGGCCATGTGGACCCCCGCATCCAGCGGGCCACGGCGAACCTGCTGGACCGCATCTGCAAACGGGACTGACCCCGGCGGACCCCCACCGCCCCCCTGGCCGAAACCGATCACCCTCATAAGGGAGAATCGAGGCACTTGGACAGAACCACGGGGAGGAACCGTGTCCGGATTCGTAGAAAAGCCCGAGCCGATCCAGGTTCCGGGCCTGGTGCACCTGCACACCGGAAAGGTGCGCGAGCTGTACCAGAACGAGGCGGGCGACCTCGTGATGGTCGCCAGCGACCGTATGTCCGCGTACGACTGGGTGCTGCCCACGGAGATCCCCGACAAGGGCCGCGTCCTCACCCAGCTCTCCCTGTGGTGGTTCGACCAGCTGCGCGACCTGGCCCCCAACCACGTGCTGAGCACCGAGCTCCCCGAGGGCGCCCCCGCCGACTGGGCGGGCCGCACGCTGGTCTGCAAGTCCCTGAAGATGGTCCCGGTGGAGTGCGTGGCCCGCGGCTACCTCACCGGCTCGGGCCTGGTCGAGTACGACGAGTCCCGGACCGTCTGCGGCCTCGCCCTCCCCGAAGGCCTGGTCGACGGCTCGGAACTGCCCGGCCCGATCTTCACGCCGGCCACCAAGGCCGAGGTCGGCGAGCACGACGAGAACGTCTCCTACGAGGAGGTCGCCCGCCAGGTCGGCGCCGAGACCGCGGCCCAGCTGCGCCAGGCCACCCTCGCCGTGTACTCCCGCGCCCGGGACATCGCCCGCGACCGGGGGATCATCCTGGCGGACACCAAGTTCGAGTTCGGCTTCGAGGGCGACACGCTCGTCCTCGCCGACGAGGTGCTCACCCCGGACTCGTCCCGTTTCTGGCCGGCCGACCAGTGGCAGCCGGGCCGCGCGCAGCCGTCGTACGACAAGCAGTTCGTCCGTGACTGGCTGACCTCGGCCGAGTCCGGCTGGGACCGCAGGAGCGAGCAGCCCCCGCCGCCGCTGCCGCAGCATGTCGTGGACGCGACCCGGGCGAAGTACGTGGAGGCGTACGAGCGCCTGACGGGTATGAGCTGGGCGTAGGGCCTGACGCGAAAGGCCCCCGGTGAGAACCGGGGGCCTTTGCTATGGAGCGGACGACGAGGCTCGAACTCGCGACCTCAACCTTGGCAAGGTTGCGCTCTACCAACTGAGCTACGTCCGCATTGCGCCGTGGCGCGAGGCCAACTATACCCAACCTCGGTCGCGGGCGAGACGCACTGCCGCATGACGGTTCTCCGCACCGAGCTTCGTGACGGCCGAGGAGAGGTAGTTCCGCACGGTTCCCGGCGACAGCGCGGCCCGCGCGGCGATCTCGGTGACCGGCGCGCCGTCGGCCGCCAGCTCCAGCACCTCGGCCTCCCGCGCGGTCAGCGGGGAGTCCCCGGCGGAGATCGCGTCGGCGGCCAACTCGGGGTCGACGTAACGGTTTCCCGCGTGCACGGTCCGGATGATCTCGGCGAGCCGCTGGGCGCTGACCGTCTTCGGGACGAACCCCCGCACACCGGCCGCGAGCGCCCGCTTCAGATGCCCGGGCCGACCGTGACCGGTGACGATCAGCACCTGGCAGCCGGGCAGTTCGGCGCGCAGAGATGTGGCGACCCTCACACCGTCGGCGCCCGGCATCTGAAGATCGAGCACGGCCACGTCGGGTTCGTGCGCCCGCGCCATCGCCAGCGCCTCCGGCCCGCTCGCCGCCTCCGCGACGACGATCAGGTCGTCCTCCAGGGAGAGCAGGGCGGCCAGCGCGCCCCGGATCAGATGCTCGTCGTCGGCGAGCAACAGCCGTACCGGGCTGCTCATGAGGTGACTCCGCTCACTTCCTGTTTCACCGGCACCTCGGCCACCAGCCGGAACCGGCCCTTGCCGACGAGCCCGGCCTCCAGCGTCCCGTCCACGGCGGCCAGCCGTTCCCGCAGCCCGGCGAGTCCCGAGCCGCCGCTGTCAGTTGGGTCCGCCGCCCCGTCGTTCTCCACCGTCAGCACCACACGCCCCTCCCGCACCCGCAGCCTCAGCGCACACCGCCCCGCGTCCCCGTGCCGCAGCACGTTGGTGGCTGCCTCGCGCACCACCCAGCCGAGCGCGGACTGCACCTCGGGGTCCAGTCCGTCGGCCTCGGCGCGGACCTCGCAGACGATCCCGGCGGCCGTCAACACGCCTTGTGCACCCGCGAGTTCGACCAGGAGATCGGCTTCCCGGTAGCCGCGTACGACGTCCCGCACCTCCCGCTGCGACTCCTGGGCGATGCGCTGCACCTCGATCATCTGCTCCACGGCCTCCGGCCGCCCGCGCCGGGCGAGTTGCACGGCCAGCTCGCTCTTCAGGGAGATGACGGAGAGGTTCCGCCCCAGCACGTCGTGCAGATCGCGGCCGAACCGCAGCCGCTCCTCGGCGACGGCGAGCCGGGCCTCGATCTCGCGGCCGCGCTCCGCCTCCCACAGCACGGCGAGGGTCCAAGCGCCGCAGCGGCCCGCGAGCAGCGCGAAGACCACCTGGCTGACGGTCATCGCGGCGGTCGCCACCAAGCCCACGCCGTCGTGATCGGCGAGCCAGACGACAGCCGTGAGCAGGACCGTCAACACCGCCGACCGGCGCAGGAACACCCCGACCGGGACCGTGAGCCCGTAGAGCAGCGCGAACGGCAGCAGCAGGCCGCCGATCGAGAACCGGACCGCCATCGGGGTGGCCGCGTCCAGCCCGGCGAGCGCCACGAGCAGCGCCAGGGCCAGCCCCAGCAGGACGGCCGGGGTGCGATACGTGCCGGCCGGCAGCTCGGCGCGCCCGAGGTAGTGGTCGAGCGCGGTCCTGGTCAGCTTGTTCGAGAAGGCGCACTGCAGGATCCCCGAGAGGGCGACCAGGGCGCCGAGGACGACCGCCACGGGCCGGTGGGCGAGACCGCTGCCGACCAGCGGCAGCAGCAGCCAGCAGAACATGACGAACCAGACCGTGCAGCACCAGGTGAGGACGCTGAACAGCTCGACCCGCTCGGCCTTGCTGCGCTCCCCCCAGTGCCGCTGGTGCCACCGCTGTATCCGCCCCACCATGTGTGCCCCCGTGCTCAGCGCCGCGGCTCCCACCGGAACCACCGCCGTACAGCAAACACCGCCACGACGGTCCAGGCCAGGGCGGTCGCCACGGCGCCCAGCACCTCGTACGTGCTCAACTGGCCGGTCCAGCCCGCGCGTACCAGCCGGATCGCGGGGGACAGCGGAAGGAGTTCGCAGACGGAGGCGAGCCGGTCGGGCAGGACCTCGGTCGGGATCGCGATGCCGGAGCCGATCATCGAGAAGAACACCAGCGGCAGCGCGGTGATCTGACCGCTCTCCACGCTTCGGGTGAAGGACGCGGTGAGCGCGGCCAGCGCGGCGCTCAGCACGAGCCCCGCCACCAGCCCCAGCAGGGTCAGGTACGGCGCCTTGGGCGCCCCGGTGTGCAGCAGTACCGCGCAGCCCGCGCACAGGAGCAGGGCCTGGGCGAGGCCGAGGCCGACGGCCGGCAGGGCCGTGCCGGTGAGGATCTCGGCGTCGGAGAGTTCGCCCGTGCGCAGCCGTTTGAGGACGAGTTCCTCGCGCCGGGCGACGTAGGCGTTGACCAGGGAGGTGTAGACGGCGAAGAGGAAGGAGAAGCCGATGGCGGCCGTCATCATCACCGCGCCGGCGGAGAGCCCTTCCTTCTTCAGGTCTATCTGGTCGAGGGCCGGCCGCACGCTGAACGGCAGGGCGAGCGGCATGACGAGCGCGGTGAGGACGACGCTGCGGTTGCGGCCGAGGAGGGCGAGTTCGGCGCGGGCCAGTGCGCGCAGCCGTCGGCCCGTCGGTGCCCAGGCGAGAGTGCTCATGCCATGACCTCCTGCTCCCGCGCGATCCCGAGGAAGGCCTCCTCCAGCGAGGCCGAGCGCACATCGAGCCGGCGCAGCTCGACGCCGGTCCGCTCGGCCCAGGCCAGCACCCCGGCGGCGGTCCGCTGCAGCTCCCGGGTGCGCAGCCGTACCAGGCGGCCGTCGCTCTCGTGCCCGCAGACGCCGAGGTCGGCGAGGGGCGGCAGATCGCCGAGGAAGTAGCCGTCGGGCAGCTCGAAGGACATCCGGGAGGGCCGGCCCGCGGTGACCTCGGCCGGGGTTCCGGAGGCGGCGATGCACCCCTCGTGCAGGATGGCGAGCCGGTCGGCGAGGCCTTCCGCCTCCTCCAGGTAGTGCGTGGTGAGCAGCACCGTCGTGCCCGCCGCCCGCAGGCCGCGCACCAACTCCCAGGTGTCCCGGCGGCCTTCGGCGTCGAGCCCGGTCGTCGGCTCGTCCAGGAACAGCACTTCGGGGTCGCCGAGCAGGGCGAGCGCCAGGTCCAGGCGCCGCCGCTCGCCACCGGACAGCTGCTTGACCCGTACGTCGGCCTTCCGGGCCAGCCCGACCAGCTCCAGCACCTCCGCCGCCTTATGGCTCGTTCGGGCGCCGCTGGTGCAGCCCGCCCACATCCGGGCGGTCTCGGCGATCGTCAGGTCGGAGGGGAAGCCGCCCTCCTGGAGCATCACCCCGGTCCGGGGGCGTACGGTGGCCCGCTCGCGGTAGGGGTCGTGGCCGAGGACGCGGACCTGGCCCCCGGCCGGTGCCGCGAGGCCCTCCAGAAGTTCGACCGTGGACGTCTTGCCCGCGCCGTTGGTGCCCAGCAGGGCGAAGATCTCCCCGCGTGTCACGGAGAAGGTGATTCCGCGTACGGCCTCGAACCCGCCCCCGTAGACACGCCTGAGGCCGGTGACCTCGATCACGTGCTCGTGTTCGTTGGTGTTCATGCCTTCAGCGTCCCGGCGCGCGGGCCGGAAGAGCAGTGCGCGGTGTCATCACCCGGCATGACAAATGTCAGACGGTGCAAGACACACGAAAAGACCCCGGTCCATTGGACCGGGGTCTCATTCCCGAGCGGACGACGAGGCTCGAACTCGCGACCTCAACCTTGGCAAGGTTGCGCTCTACCAACTGAGCTACGTCCGCACTGCTCCCGACCGGCTCCCACCGATCGGTGCGAGCACCAGCCTACCTGATCCACAGGAGTGGTCGTGACGACCGGTGCCAGAGCGGGTGACAGGAATCGCACACTGCGCCTTCCCCCTGGAAGGGGGATGTTCTACTACTGAACTACACCCGCACGGTCCGTGGGATCCGGCCTTTCGGCCTCGCCCCTCGGCGTGTCCCAGACATTAGCTGATCAGCAGGGGGGTAGCGCAAGTCGGTTCCCGGCGTGGCCAAGTGCACGGTCCTCAGGGTCCGCTGACGAACCCTGAGGACCGCCCCTTCGCGGGCTTCACTGCGCGGCGCTGAACGCCTCGTAGACCTTCTTCGGGATGCGTCCGCGCGCCGGCACGTCCATCTTGTTCGCCTGGGCCCAGGCCCGGACGGCCGCCGGGTCGGGAGCGACCTCCGTCTGCTTGTACGCCTTGCCGGAGCGCGAGCGCTTGCGGCCGGCGTCCACGTAGGGCGCGAGCGCCTTGCGCAGTTTCTTGGCGTTGGCTTCGTTCAGGTCGATCTCGTACGACTTGCCGTCGAGTCCGAAGGCGATCGTTTCCGCCGCTTCCGAGCCGTCGATGTCGTCAAAGAGAGTGACCACGACCTTTTGCGCCACGAATATCGGTCCCTTCGTGCGGCACGTCGATACAGCTCATCGGCGATGACGTGCCGAGTATCGGCTATTGCCAATTCATTTGTACAGTGCCCGGCAATGCAAAGTGAAGCCCGACTAAATCCGTCAGCGTGTCCCAGTGCAATAGGCGTCGTGGGCGGACCCGTGGAACTTTCCCAGAACTTTTCGTGAGGGTGCCTGCCTGTCACCCGATCGTGATGCGCCTCACGTAGTTTCCTACAACTCTACTCGCGTAGAAATTTTGTGCGGGTAGTCTGAAGGAACCTGCTCAGCACCACACACCGGGAGTGCCAGTGGCACGCGTCGTAGTCGACGTCATGCTCAAGCCGGAGATCCTCGACCCCCAGGGCCAGGCGGTCCAGCGTGCGCTGCCGCGCCTGGGTTTCGAGGGGATCTCGGACGTACGTCAGGGAAAGCGTTTCGAACTGGAAGTTGACGGGCCGGTTGACGAAGCCGCGCTCGCCCGCATCCACGATCTTGCGGAATCCTTCCTCGCCAACACCGTGATCGAGGACTTCACCGTCAAGGTGGAGGAAGTCGCGGAGGCAGCGAAGTGACCGCTCGTATTGGCGTCGTCACTTTCCCGGGGAGTCTCGACGACCGGGACACCCAGCGCGCGATCCGCCTCGCGGGCGCCGAACCGGTTGCTCTCTGGCACAAGGACAAGGACCTCAAGCAGGTCGACGCCGTGGTGCTGCCCGGCGGTTTCTCCTACGGCGACTATCTGCGGGCCGGTGCCATCTCCCGGTTCTCGCCGGTGATGGAGTCCGTCATCGAGCAGGCGAAGGCCGGACTTCCGGTCCTCGGCATCTGCAACGGCTTCCAGGTCCTCACGGAGGCCCACCTTCTTCCGGGCGCGATGCTCGGCAACAACCACCTCCACTTCATCTGCCGCGACCAGAAGCTGCGGGTGGAGAACGCGGGGACGGCCTGGACCGGCGACTACCGCGAGGGCCAGGAGATCCACATCCCGCTGAAGAACATGGACGGCCGGTACGTCGCCGACGAGTACACGCTCGACAAGCTGGAGGCGGAGGGCCGGGTCGTCTTCCGGTACCTCGACTTCAACCCGAACGGCTCGCTGCGGGACATCGCCGGCATCACCAACGAGGCCGGGAATGTCGTCGGCCTCATGCCGCACCCCGAGCACGCCGTCGAGCCGCTGATCGGTACGGGCCGTACCGACGGCCTCCCGTTCTTCACCTCGATCCTCAAGAAGCTGGTCAACGCATGAGCCGGACGCCTCTGGACACGGTCGAGCACGCGGCCGCGACCCCCGACGTCGAGCTGCCCTGGGCCGAACTCGGCCTGAAGAAGGACGAGTACGAGCGGGTCGTGGAGATCCTCGGCCGCCGGCCCACCGGTGCCGAGCTCGCCATGTACTCGGTCATGTGGTCCGAGCACTGCTCGTACAAGTCCTCCAAGGTCCACCTGCGCCAGTTCGGCGAGAAGGCGCCCCAGTCGGACGCGCTGCTCGTCGGCATCGGCGAGAACGCCGGTGTGGTGGACGTCGGCCAGGGCTACGCGGTCACCTTCAAGGTCGAGTCGCACAACCACCCGTCCTACGTCGAGCCCTACCAGGGCGCGGCCACGGGTGTCGGTGGCATCGTGCGCGACATCATCGCGATGGGCGCGCGGCCGGTGGCCGTGGTCGACCCGCTGCGCTTCGGCGCGGCCGACCACCCCGACACCAAGCGTGTCCTGCCGGGCGTCGTCGCCGGCATCGGCGGCTACGGCAACTGCCTGGGCCTGCCCAA
This sequence comes from Streptomyces sp. NPDC101165, assembly GCF_044768135.1. Classification (NCBI taxonomy): domain Bacteria; kingdom Bacillati; phylum Actinomycetota; class Actinomycetes; order Kitasatosporales; family Streptomycetaceae; genus Streptomyces; species Streptomyces sp. NPDC101165. Next base: position 474,075 of record NZ_JBIWPG010000006.1, read on the forward strand.
CATCGGCGGCGAGGTCGTCTTCGACGCCTGCTACCAGGGCAACCCGCTGGTCAACGCCGGTGCCATCGGTGTGATGCGGCACGAGGACATCCACCTCGCCAAGGCTTCCGGCGAGGGCAACAAGGTCATCCTGTACGGGGCCCGGACCGGCGGCGACGGCATCGGCGGCGCCTCGATCCTGGCCTCCGAGACCTTCGACGACGCCAAGCCCTCGAAGCGCCCGGCGGTCCAGGTCGGTGACCCCTTCCAGGAGAAGCTCCTCATCGAGTGCACCCTGGAGGCCTTCCGGGAGAAGCTGGTCGTCGGCATCCAGGACCTCGGTGCGGCGGGCCTGTCCTGCGCCACCTCCGAGCTGGCCTCCAACGGCTCCGGCGGCATGCGCGTGACCCTGGACGACGTACCGCTGCGTGACTCGACTCTCTCGCCCGAGGAGATCCTCATGAGCGAGTCGCAGGAGCGCATGTGCGCGGTGGTCGAGCCGGAGAAGGTCGACCGCTTCCTGGAGATCTGCGCCAAGTGGGACGTCATCGCCACCGTCATCGGTGAGGTGACCGACGGCGACCGTCTTGAGATCTACTGGCACGGCGGCAAGATCGTCGACGTCGACCCGCGGACCGTGGCCCACGAGGGCCCGGTGTACGAGCGCCCGTACGCCCGCCCGTCCTGGCAGGACGAGCTGCAGGCGGACGACGCGAACAAGCTCGCGCGGCCGCAGACCGCCGAGGAGCTGAAGGACCAGGTCCTGAAGCTGGTCGGCTCGCCCAACCAGGCGTCCAAGAAGTGGATCACCTCGCAGTACGACCACTTCGTGCAGGGCAACACGGTGCTGGCCCAGCCCGAGGACTCGGGCATGATCCGCGTCGACGAGGAGACCGGCCTCGGTGTCGCCATCGCGACGGACGGCAACGGCCGCTACGCCAAGCTCGACCCGTACACGGGTGCCCAGCTGGCGCTGGCGGAGGCCTACCGGAACGTGGCGACGACCGGTGCCAAGCCGCTCGCCGTCTCGGACTGCCTGAACTTCGGCTCGCCCGAGGACCCGGCGGTCATGTGGCAGTTCGCGGAGGCCGTGCGCGGTCTCGCCGACGCCTGCCAGCAGCTGGGCACCCCGGTGACCGGCGGCAACGTCTCCCTCTACAACCAGACGGGCGAGGCGGCCATCCACCCGACCCCGGTGGTGGCCGTGCTGGGCGTCATCGACGACGTCGCCCGCCGCACGCCGGTCGCCTTCCAGGAGGAGGGCCAGCTCATCTACCTCCTCGGCGACACCCGGGAGGAGTTCGGCGGCTCGGCCTGGTCCCAGGTGGTCCACGACCACCTCGGCGGACTGCCTCCGAAGGTCGACCTGGAGCGTGAGCGCCTGCTGGCCGAGATCCTGATCTCCGCCTCCCGCGACGGCATGATCGACTCCGCGCACGACCTGTCCGACGGCGGTCTGGTCCAGGCGGTCGTGGAGTCGGCGCTGCTCGGTGGCAAGGGCGCGCGTCTGGTCGTACCGGACGGGCTCGACGCCTTCACCTTCCTGTTCTCCGAGTCGGCCGGGCGTGCGATCGTCGCGGTGCCGCGCTCGGAGGAGGTCCGCTTCAACGACATGTGCGGTGCCCGGGGTCTCCCGGTCGCCCGCATCGGTGTCGTGGACGGCACTGCGTCCGACGCGGATGCGGTGGTCGAGATCCAGGGCGAGTTCGCGCTGACCCTGGCCGAGCTGCGCGAGGCGCACGAGGGCACGATCGAGGCGCTGCTCGCCTAGGCGGTGGCACGACGCGAGGGCCCGCCCGGATCCGTCTTGAGTTCTAGCGGTCGTCGCAACATCCCAGTTCAAGGGGTGCGATGGACTTCGAGGTCCGAGGAGACCGGAAGCCGCAGGGAGCCAGGAAGCT